>JAZREN010000023.1:0-44474 GCA_045660825.1 Bacteroidaceae bacterium | reverse complement strand
GTAGAGGCACGCTGGTGCACCACCACCGACGGCAAGCAGTTGCACTCGTGGGTAATATACCCTCCCCAGTTCGACCCCAACAAGAAATACCCCACACTGCTCTTCTGTGAGGGCGGTCCTCAGTCGCCCGTCAGCCAGTTCTGGAGCTTCCGCTGGAATTTCCAGATTATGGCAGCCAACGGCTATATCATAATTGCCCCCAACCGCCGCGGCCTCCCAGGATTCGGTCTTGAGTGGAACGAGGAGATCAGCACCAACTACGGTGGTAACTGCATGAGCGACCTGCTCACTGCCATCGACGACATCTGCAAGGAGTCATATGTCGACACCGACCGTTTGGGTTGCGTGGGCGCAAGCTTTGGCGGCTACTCGGCAATGTGGCTTGCCGGCCATCACGAGAAGCGTTTCAAGGTATTCATTGCACATGACGGCTTCTTTAACATGGAACAGCAGTACTATGAGACCGAGGAGAGCTGGTTCACCAACTGGGACCTTGGCGGCGCACCATACGAGCAGAGCGAAGGCGTGAAGCGTTCATACGCAAACTCACCACACAAGTTCGTTGACAAATGGGACACCCCAATCCTGCTCATCCACGGCGACCGCGACTACCGCATCCTCTCGTCGCAGTCAATGGCAGCCTTCAACGCAGCACGTCTCAAGGGCATTCCTGCACAGTTGCTCCTGTTCCCCGACGAGAACCACTGGGTGCTCAAACCACAGAACGGAATCCTGTGGCAGCGCACATTCTTCGCTTGGTTGGCAAAATGGCTTTAATTGGACAAGCCGATGTCATTCTGAGCGAAATGCAATGAAGAGAAGAAACTAAAAGAAAAACAGAATAAACCAAATAAATTACTATGACTACAACACAGAAACTACAGAAAAGGCTGAACGATTCAAAGGCCATGCGCTGGACAGCGCTCATCATTGTATCGTTCACAATGATGATGGCCTACTTCTTCACCGATGTAATGGGCCCACTTGAAGCGCCTCTTACCACAAAGGGCAAGTTGGTATATTTTGAAAACGGCACATACCTTTCGGCCGATTCACTCATGAAGGTATGCCCCGCAATTGAAAGCGAGGAGGCAATCACAGTAGGCAACACCTACCTTAAAGAATATATTGCCGAGAACGGCGACACTGCAACAGAGGAACTCACAGTGTCATCTACCATCAACGGTTTGGGTTGGACATCAAACAACTACGGTATATTCTCCGGTGCATATGGTTACATCAACGTATTCCTGTTGATGCTCTTCTTCGGTGGTCTCATCCTTGACAAGATGGGTGTGCGTTTCACCGGTGTAATGAGTACAGCCCTCATGTTCATTGGTGCAGCCATCAAGTGGTATGCCGTTGACAACACCTTCGGTGGCGAGATGTTCGGCATGCCGACACAGGTTGTCATCGCATGTCTTGGCTTTGCCATCTATGGTATGGGTTGCGAGATTGCAGGTATCACAGTGACAAAGGTCATTGCAAAGTGGTTCACAGGCCACGAGATGGCACTTGCCATGGGCTTGCAGGTTGCTCTTGCACGTGTGGGTACAGCATGCGCCCTGTTCTTTGCATTGCCAATTGCGCAGAGCGTAGGTACAGTATCGGCACCTGTAATGTTCGGTGCTTCGGCTCTCTGCATCGGACTCATCTCATACATCGTGTACTGCGTAATGGACAAGAAACTTGACAACTCTATCGCCGGTCAGGGAGCCGCAGGTGAGAGCGAGGAGCAGTTCAAGTTCAGCGACCTCAAGGTAATCTTCTGCAACCAGGGATTCTGGCTCATCACATTCCTTTGCCTCATCTTCTATGCAGCAGTGTTCCCATTCCTCAAGTTCGCTACCAACCTCATGATCATCAAGTATGGCGTGACACCCGACCTCGCAGGTATGATTCCCGGCCTTTTGCCATTCGGTACAATGCTGCTCACACCGCTGTTCGGTTCACTCTACGACCGCATCGGTAAGGGCGCGACATTGATGCTCATCGGCTCAGTACTGCTCACAATCGTACACATTCTCTTTGCAATGCCATTGCTCAACGTATGGTGGTTCGCTGTGATTGTAATGATTCTTTTGGGTATTGCATTCTCATTGGTTCCATCGGCTATGTGGCCTTCAGTGCCAAAGATTATCCCAATGAAGCAGCTCGGTTCGGCCTATGCAATCATATTCTATATCCAGAATATCGGTTTGTCAATGGTACCCGTACTCATCGGTAATGTAATCGCAGCCAACACTGCAAACGGCACAACCGACTACACAATGCCAATGTCAATATTCGCACTCTTCGGTGCAATCGCAGTTGTAATCTCCCTCCTTTTGAAGATTGTAGACAAGAAGAAGGGCTACGGCTTGGAGAAGAGCAACATCAAGTAATCTGAAGATATTGCTATAAATTAAACTCGCGCCCGGTCTTTTGACCGAGCGCGAGTTTATTATTAACCGTATGTTTAGCAAATCTGCTAACACCGGTGACATACACTCTAAATTTTAATAATGCCTCAATTCTCACCTCGAAGTGTGCGAATATGCTGCAATACACCATCAAGACGTTTCCTATTCGCCTTTTGCTGGCTATATCCCCAAATCATAGACAACCCCATGGCAAATGTAGTAATGGCAAAGACCTCGACACTCAAACCGAAGCTGGATGCAACAAGTATTGTCCAAGCAATAAGTGCTATATAAGGGAGTATCATAATCTTCTCGGTCCTCGAGCGGAGTCGTTTATGATTGATTATTCTCTCCTGGGCATCTGTCATACTCATTGATGGCAGTTTGTCAATATCAAGTGCATTATAGCATCTTCGATTCAACATATATTCAATGAGTCCTACCGCCAAAACAAATAGACTGATACCCCAATACTCAATACCTTTATCCAAATACATTACAAAAAGAACAACACTTATGATGGGCGCAGATATTATAGATGTAGTAAATCTATTTTTATACCATTTTTCAATGTGAGATAGTTTCTCCTTGATTGCCCCATTCACAATATCTTCGCTGACAATGCGCTGTTTTTCTAGTTTACTATCCAAAAGATCGAACTGCTTTTTTAGTTCCTCTAACTCTTTGAATTCATATTCACTCTGGCTCATAATTCTTAATTTAGTTGTTTGACATTGATTTCAACTGCTCCTTAATGCGGAACAACCTGGTGGTTACGTTTGACAGCGTTATACCGACAACGTTGGCTATGTCTTGATAACTCATATTCTCCAGCCAAAGAAGAATGATGGCTCTATCAAAGACATCTAAGCGGTTAATTCTGTCATACAACATCTGAATTTGTTTACTGTTTTCGTCTTCATCGTGATACAAATCTATATCTACTAAAAGAGGAACAGTCTGTACACTACTTTTCTTCTTTCGTTCTTGATTGTTGCAAGTATTGAGACTTACACGCCAAATCCAAGTCTTTATATCACAATCTCCACGGAAGTTCTTAAAACCTTTCCAAAGATTTATAAGTATCTCCTGAAAAAGGTCATCGACCTCGTCCTTGTCTTTGGAAAAGAAATAGCAGACGGTATAAATCGTCTTGCGGTATTCCTTAACCATTTCAGTAAATTTTCTTTCAGTATTATCCATCAGTTTTTTTGTTTTAGAAGCTTCTTGTTTCTACTTGCTTAGACCCGCAAAAACCAAAAAACTTTCATAAAAAAAGAATTATTTTCAAAAATATCTATTAATTGAAAAAGATTAAAGAATTTATACCTTTAATCTATAATTACTCCCAACAACGGCTCAGTACAAATGGCGGTATTGGACAACAGCCATATCGTTCATACAAAAAACAACAGAGGGTAACCCCAAGTCACCCTCTGCTATAGGTAGTGAATAAAATGCAAAGTTCAAGGCTTGCGAAGGCTCCAAAACCGGAGTTTACTTGAAGTAAATGAGGATTTTGGAGACAAGCGTAACGCAGAAATTTGCTTTTTAGTCACTAGCATTATTCAGTTAAGTACCATTTCCCTTATATCCCCTTCAATGCCTCCTTGTACTCTAAAATTCCTTGCAAAGTTCTTGAGGAATTCAAGCGATGAGACACTGGGCTTTGGAAATTTCTCATTTTTCAACGCCTGTTTGATAACAGAACCGTCAATCTTGAATTTAGGAGTAGAAGTTTTATCCATAGGCATTTTATTTAAAACAGCTTCATTGTGGGCAATAATATAGCAGTTGTTCCAAAATGATGAATTTCAGCGTAATGTCATATCGACCGTATGGGAGATATCTCAAACATGGTTTTAGAGTTCCCTCGTCGCTCCGCTCTGTCGGGATGACATTGAAGAGAGGTCGTGGGTCAACAGTTATATTGTTGCTTGTTTCTTTTTTCTGTTATATTAACGCGCCAAAATCATAAATAGTATATCCCGCAAAGAAAATTTTCTTTGCGGGATATATAAATTCTTGCTACTCTTTTTAAAATAGTAATAATATCGATGTTGACCCCTAACGCTAAATTTGAGCGCTTATGTCATATCGACCATATGGGAGATATCTCAAGCATGGTTTTAGAGATCCCTCGTCGCTCCGTTCTGTCGGGATGACATTTACAGAGACATACTGAGTCAACTGCTATATCATTGCTTAAAATATTACTCAAGCACCAGAGATACATTCTTCTCCTGAGCAATGCGGCGCATGTTCATTATGGCATAGCGCATGCGTCCCAAAGCCGTATTTATGCTCACTCCTGTGATGTCAGCAATATCCTTGAACGACATATCCTGATAGTAACGCATAAAGACCACCTCGCGCTGGCAATCGGGCAATTCATCGACAAGCATGCGCACATCGGCAAGAACCTGGTCATTAACCATTCGGTTTTCGACCGTGCCCTCAGACAAGCGTGCATCGTTGAGCAAATCAAACTCAGCCACATCGTTAGATACGGCATTCTCGTTCCTCTCGATGCGGAACTGGTCTATAACAAGGTTGTGGGCAATGCGTGTTATCCATGCAGCAAACTTGCCGTCATTGGTATAACGTCCCTGTTGCAAGGTTACGATAGCCTTGACAAAGGTCTCCTGGAAGATGTCCTCGGCCACCTCCTTTGAACGTACTATAAAGAATATGTAGTTGAACAACCTGTCTTTGTGACGGTTCAGCAAAACATCAAATGCTGAATTATTGCCTTCCAAATAAAGTGTGACCAATGCATCATCGGTCATCTGCTTTAATTTATCCATTATTTCTACTGTTAAGATTGAAGTAGAGATTTTTCTATAGGCAATAGGTTTTACAGGTTTATAATTGAATTACAGCGCAAAGGAAAGAAAATATTGTCTTAAATCCAAATATTTTAACAAAAAAAGCTCTTTATAACACAATATCGCGGTGCTGCAGACGTTGCAGCACCGCGATATTGCACTATTTCAATGAATGTAATTTATTTTACACATTTGATTCCCTCAACAGAGAAGCCGCGCAGAAGGTCGGCAACCGGCATACGCTTCTTGCCTGCAAGCTGCACCTCATCAAGCGATACATAACCACCCTCAACAGCAGTCTTGATGTAGTTCTTGCCGTCGGTAACAATGGTGCCAGCAGCCTTGTCGTGCTGCACATATTCCCTTGACACGGCATAGACCTTGAGAGCCACAGCCTCATCGTTTGCATTCACAAGCTCGCACCACGCAGCGGGATAGGGCGACATACCACGTACAAAGTTGTACACGCTATCAACACTACCCTGCCAATCGATGTGGCAGGTATCGCGGAAAATCTTTGGTGCCGGACGCAGTTCGCTCTCATTGATATACATTTCACTCTGTGGCAAAGCGGTAACAGCGCCATTGACAATTGCCTCCACGGTACGCATTACGGTGTCGCCACCCTGTAGCATGAGTTTGTCGTGCAATGTTCCCGCAGTGTCATTTTCATCAATGGCAACAACATCGCGGAAAATAACATCACCGGTGTCAATCTCATGTTTGAGGAAGAATGTGGTCACACCACTCTCCTTGTCACCATTAATGATGGCCCAGTTGATTGGGGCAGCACCACGATACTGTGGCAACAGCGATGCATGTAGATTGAATGTACCCAGGCGCGGCATGTTCCACACGCTCTCGGGCAACATACGGAAGGCTACCACAATCTGCAAATCGGCACCCCAGGCACGTAGTTCGTTCTGGAAAGCCTCATCCTTCAACGATACAGGCTGCAACACAGGCAATCCCTGCTCCACCGCATACTGCTTCACCGGACTCATCAAGAGCTGGTTACCGCGCTTGCTAATCATCTTGTCGGGCATAGTAATGACACCCACAATCTCATAACCGCAACTATCACATGCGCGCTGCTTCTCGAGCAGGCGACGCAAGGGTTCAACCGCAAAATCGGGTGTTCCCAGGTATACTATTCTCAAATTCTGCATAATCAATCAGATGTAAATTCCAACAATGTATTACGGTAGGCGGTGAACACGGCCGACTTTGAGATAAAGCCTATGTATTCGCCTGTTATATCCTCAACCGGCAAGTTCCACGCACCGGTATCCTCGAACTTGCGCATTACAACCTCCATTGGCTCCTCGATACTCAGTTTCTCGGGCACCTCGCGCATGAGCGATGCCACGGAGTAGCGGTGATAGAGCTCCTGACGGAACATCATATGCCTTATATCGTCGAGATATATGACCCCCACAAGGCGCTTTGCAGCATTGAGTACCGGGAATATGTTGCGTTTTGTCTTTGCCACGACCGATGTAAGGGCACCCAAATCCATTTCGGGAGTGACTGGAAGGAAGTTCTTCTCAACCACATCGGCCACCTTCAGTGTTGTAAGCACGGCCTGATCCTTGTGGTGAGTGATGAGTTCACCACGCTGTGCAAGACGCACTGCGTAGATATTGTTGCTGTCAAAAAGCCTCACTGTGAGGAACGATGAAACCGAAACCATCATCAAAGGCAGGAACAGGTCATATCCGCCTGTCAATTCGGCAATAAGGAAAACACCTGTCAATGGAGCGTGGAACACACCTGACATCAACGCAGCCATTCCGTAAAGAGCAAAATTCTCTTCAATGACCTTGACACCGAAACCGGTCATGTTACACAGGCTTGCAAACAGGTAACCTGTGATACACCCCAGGAAAAGGCTTGGCGCGAAGATACCACCACAACCGCCGGCGCAGTTGGTGACCGTCGATGCAAAAGCCTTGAAAACCACAACAAGGAACATGAACAATAGCACCAGATGCGTATGGTCGAAAAAGAGCGATTTCTCAAGTATCAACTGTGATGTTTCGGACGAGCCATCAATCAAAAGTTTGATGGTTTCATATCCCTCACCATAGAGCGGCGGGAAAAGGAAGATGAGCACACTCAAAGCACTTCCACCAATGAGCAACCTCACATACGGGTTCTTGAATCTCTTGAAGAACTTTTCCACGTTCACCGTGACCTTGGTAAAATAGAGCGAAACCAAGCCGCACACAATACCAAGCAACAATACATAAGGAACGCGCGCAAGGTCAAAAGCCTCGGCCATGTTGAATTTGAACATGGTTTCTGTTCCCATGAGTATGTATGAGAGTGTGGCTGCTGTTACGCTCGATATGAGCAACGGCAAGAGAGATGACATGGTGAGGTCTATCATCAGCACCTCTATCACGAATACAAGACCTGTAATAGGAGCCTTGAAGATACCCGACACCGCACCGGCAGCACCGCAACCGATGAGCAGCATCATCACCTTCTTCTCCATCTTGAAAAGCTGGCCAAGGTTTGAGCCGATTGCAGAACCGGTCATTACAATAGGCGACTCAGCTCCCACCGAACCACCAAAACCAATTGTTATTCCACTGGCAATCAACGACGACCAGGTGTTGTGGCTACGTATCTGTCCTTTGCGGCACGAAATGGCATAGAGCACCTTGGTAACACCGTGGCTGATGTCATCACGCACTACCTTGCGTATGAAAAGACTTGTAATGAAGATACCTATTACTGGAAAGACAAGATAGAGCCAGTTGAATGTGTGGGCGTCGAAGCCACCGGTGAGCAGATGCTGGATAAAATGTATCAAGTGATGCAGCAAATAGGCCGCAAGTGCAGAAAGCACACCTACAGCAAGGCTCAACATAAGCACAAACTGCTTATGCGAAATATGTTTCTCACGCCAGCTGTTAAAGCGGTCTATGAGATCAGGTTGCTGTTTCTCACCTGTCATGGTCTTATAATGGTTACCGTTCCGTTTTCTGTAAGTTTAATTATGCTCGAAGATTTTGCCTTACCCTTCTCGAGCTGCTTGTAATTGACAACATAGTCAACAGCATCTATAATCTCGGGACTGATTTCGCTGAAATTGCTCGGTGTCTCCTCACCGCTGATGTTGGCCGATGTGGAAACGACCGCCTTCTGGAAACGGTAGCACAGTTCCTTTGAGAACATCTCACTTGTCACCCTTATACCCACACTGCCATCCTCGGCAATGAGGTTGGGGGCAAGATTGCGTGCGCCGTCATATATTATTGTCAAAGGCTTGTCGCTGAGCTCTATCAAGTCCCACGCAACAGGGGGCACATTGCCCACATAACGCGCAAGACGGTCGGCGCTGTCCACGAGCAACAGCATAGCCTTGCTGTCACAGCGTTTCTTTATCTCGAAAACCTTCTTCACGGCATCGGCATTCGTTGCATCACAACCAATGCCCCAAACTGTATCAGTGGGATAAAGTATCACACCACCCGCACGCATCACCTCAATGCATTTCTTTACTTCGTCGGCAATTGTACCCATACTCAAAAGGTTTTAGAATTCGCTTGTAAAATGGAAACGTATTGACTTGAAATCGTTCTGAGCCATCTGCAGCACATATCCGCTGTCGGCCAGGAACACATCGCGTCCTTCGATATCCTTTGCCATATACTGGTATTTGCGTTTCTTGAAGGCCTCAAGTTCAGCAGGGTCGTCACTCTCAATCCAGCAAGCCTTGTACAGGCTTACAGGCTCCCAACGGCACTTGGCATTGTACTCGTTCTCAAGACGATACTGGATAACCTCGAACTGCAACTGACCCACTGTACCAATGAGTTTGCGGCCGTTATGCTGGTTCACGAACAACTGTGCTACACCCTCGCCCATGAGCTGGTCGATACCCTTTGCAAGCTGCTTGGTCTTCATTGGGTCGGCATTCTCAATGTATTTGAACATCTCGGGCGAGAAACTTGGCAAGCCCTTGAAATGCAGGATTTCGCCCTCAGTGAGTGTATCACCAATCTTGAAGTTGCCGGTATCGGGCAAACCGATGATGTCACCGGGATAAGCCTCCTCAATGGTACTCTTGCGTTGCGCCATAAACTGCGTGGGTGAAGAGAAACGGAGTTCCTTGCCCAAACGTATGTGACGGTATGGTGTATTGCGGACAAACTTACCCGAGCAGATTTTACAGAAAGCCACACACGAACGGTGGTTTGGGTCAATGTTTGCGGTTATCTTGAAGATAAAACCTGTGAACTTTGAATCCTCGGGGTTCACCACTCGCTCTAGAGCCTGCACAGGACGTGGACTTGGGGCAATCTTCACAAAGCAGTCGAGCAACTCCTGCACACCGAAGTTGTTGAGTGCAGAACCGAAGAAGACAGGAGCAACCTTTGCATCGAGATAATCCTGTACATTGAACTCGGGATATACACCCTCTACAAGTTCAAGGTCGGTACGCAGTTTAAACGCCAGGTCCTCACCGATATTCTTGTCAAGTTCCTCGCTGTTGACATCCACCTCAACCTTCTCTGTCACACGCTGCTTATTGGGTGTAAAGAGGTCTAGTTTCTGCTCGTAAATGTTATATACACCCTTGAAACGTGCACCCTGGTCAATTGGCCAGCTGAGTGGACGCACTGCAATCTGCAGCTCGCTCTCAAGCTCGTCGAGCAGTTCGAACGGATCGCGTCCCTCGCGGTCCATCTTGTTCACATATACAATCACCGGGGTGTTACGCATGCGGCACACCGACATGAGCTTGCGTGTCTGTGTCTCCACACCCTTCGCGCTGTCGACCACAATTATTACGCTGTCAACTGCAGTAAGCGTGCGGAATGTATCCTCGGCAAAGTCCTGGTGACCCGGAGTATCGAGGATGTTGATCTTGTAGCCCTCGTAATCGAACTCCATAACCGAAGTCGTTACCGAGATACCACGCTGTTTCTCAATCTCCATCCAGTCCGATGTCGCGGTTTTCTTGATCTTGTTAGACTTTACTGCACCGGCAACCTGAATCTGGCCACCGAAAAGCAACAGTTTCTCGGTAAGCGTTGTCTTACCGGCATCGGGGTGCGAAATAATCGCAAACGTTCTTCTACGTCCTATCTCTTCCTGTATATTACTCATTTTAAATGTGTTTTTCGTGTTTTATCTCATTCTTCACTCTCAAGGTCAAGCTTACCCTCCTCGTCCTCCTTGAAATAGAGTGAAAGCATTGATATGAATTTTCCAATCTCGGCTGTTGCCTTCAATGTCTCCTCGTTTACCTCACGCTTCTGCAGTTTCATCATCCACACCATGTAGAGCGCGTCAAAGCAATTCTCAAGCTCATTCTTCTCCCGTCCTTCGCTCTTGGTGCGGAACTCCACAATAAATGGCAACGCCTTGTAATAGGCTGCCGAATAGAATGGTACCTTTGGCGACTTTAGAAGACGCAAGTGAAGATCGCACATGTTAATGATTACATTCCTGTTAATCTGCAGGTGTCCTTTTTCCTTGACGTCCTCCTGATGCATCATGTCTATGAGATTGGCATACCATTGCAGCAACTCGCCCGACTGTTCATCGGGCAAGGCATATGGTTCAACAATAGTGCTCTTTACTCTGTCGAGCGACAATTCATTTGCACGCAGCAAGTCCTCGACCTGCCACATATATAGCAGATACTCCGCTATATTCTTTTTTCGAAGTTCCCTTGAAACAAACAAAACTAAAAGTATTTTTAATGAAATGAAATAGTTCCGGTTGCTATGAGTATCGCTCCAACCAACGAACCAACCATCACAGCACCACCAATCACTCTATTGATTATCAATATGCCACGCACATCAAAGCGCGCTCTCAACTTGTTAACGACATAAGTTATGAAGAACCACCACAACATTGCACCGGCAAATATCGCCATATAGCCAAAACACTGGTCGGCGAGTGACATTTCGGGAATCACAAAGTTCAACGGTGAAAAGAGTGCAACGAACAGCAGAATAATCATAGGATTCGACAAGGTGATGAAGAAACCGGTGATACCGTTACGCAGCAGGCTGCTCTTGTTGTGGCTCACATTACGCGTGTTCTGCACGGGATTCAGACGGAATGTATGCAAACCGAAAATAAACATGATTATTGCGCCGATCAACTGCATCCAATACACTGTTGAAGGATTGCTGATGACATCATACAGCAGGTTCAGACCATAGCCGGTCAACAACGCATAAAGGATATCACTGAATGCCGCTCCCACACCGGTAACAAGACCATAGGCACGACCCTTGTTCAACGTGCGCTGAATACAAAGGACGCCTACCGGACCCATAGGAGCAGAAGCCACCACACCAATGATAACTCCTTTGACAATTATCTCCAACAAACCAACCTGTGACAACAACTCATTCATATTGCAAAGTTGTCATTTTTTATTGAAAAACACATACCATTGCCATGTTTTTTTCGCAAGCACAGCAAAAAAAGCGTCCTTTTTATCGTAAAATATGGAATAGAATGCAGAAAACAGCCTATACCACCTTGCGGCACAGCACGACAAGCAATTCCTCAACCACAGCATAATCAGCCACAAACGCCCTGTCACCTACATCGCCGAGCCCCACAAGGGCAAGCGACACCCGCCCTTCATCACTTGGTTCAAACGCACCGACATATATATTATCCTTGAAATTCCCGCCCAGATTACCAACAATCTTATACAGTGCCTCCTTGGCACACCAATGGACAAGAGCCACAAAATTTCTTTCGTCCGGTTGCAGGGTTTCAAGCAAATCCACCGACATGAAACGGGCGGCAACAGGCATGACATTGCGTGAAAGCAGTTCAATATCAATCCCCACCCTGCCATGGGCCGAAAGCGCCACGGCAACATAGCCGCCGGTGTGCGAAATGCTTATTTCACCGTCAAAACCTTCAAGCGAAGGTTTCCCCGCTGCATCATACACCACACGAGCGTCAACATCCAAGCAGTTGCTGAGCAGAGCACGCACCGCCAACCATTCGGCACGACGTTTTTCCGAAGTGAAATCCTCACATGCCCGAGCAGCAATACCAGGTGATACCATTCCCTGTAGTTCTTCAACCGTTTCGGTCACTTTCCACGCCAGGACACGTATGCCCGAGAGTTCATATTGCTTAAGAAGCGGCATCCCTACTCCTCCTCACCTGTCATTTCAACCCCGCTCGCCATTGCCGACGGCAACACAGCTTTTATCTTAGCAATGCGATGCTTGTCCTTCTGCACCACCTCGAAAGAGACCTCATTGCACACAATCACCTCGTGCAACATGGGAAATTCCCCCTTGACCTCAAGCAACATACCGGCAAGCGTGTCGGCCTCACCGGCAAATTCCTCAAAATCTTCACTGTCCAACGATGTTATTTTGTAGAAATCGGACAGCGAGGTACGTCCATCGAACAGATAAGTATGCTCGTTGACCTTCTCGTACGAGGTATCGGGTTCATCAAACTCGTCATTGATTTCTCCAACAATCTCCTCAATGATATCCTCAAGGGTAATCAAGCCCGAGACACCGCCAAACTCATCGACAACGACAGCCATATGCACCTTCACCGTCTGGAAATCACACAGCAAATCATCAATTTTCTTTGTCTCGGGGACAAAGAACGGCTGGCGTATCAACGATTGCCAACGGAAACTACCGCCACGGTTAAGATGCGGCAACAGATCCTTGATGTACAGAATGCCACGGATATCGTCCTGCGTCTTGCCAAAGACCGGAATACGCGAATAGGCATTCTCGGCAGCACACTTGAGCACCTCGGAATACGATGTACGTATATCGAGCATAACCATATCAAGACGCGATGTCATGATATTCTTCACAGTCTCGTCACCAAAACGTATGATACCCTCGAGCATATTCTTCTGTTCACCGATTTCTTTTGTATCGGTAAGCTCCAACGCCTGCTCAAGTTCGTCGACCGAAAGCAAGTGTTGTTTCTTTGACACTATACGCTGGGTAAACGCCGTTGAACGCACCAAAAGTTTTGAGAACGGAGATAGAAGACTCGACAACACATAGACTGGACCGGACACAAACCTCGCAAACTTAACCACATTGCTCTTCGAGTATATCTTAGGCATGACCTCTCCAAAGAGCAACAGCAGGAATGTCAACAACACAGTCATCAACAGGAACTCTAGCCACTCTGCCTCAGGCCCGAAATCAAGGACCTGCATAAAGAAGAAATTCAGTAGCATGACCACGCCTACATTCACAAAGTCATTGACAATGAGTATGGTTGCAAGCAATTTCTCAGGCTCTTTCAACAGTTCAATGACACGTTTGTCCCTTGCCGACTTACTCTCAGCCATATCATCAAGGTTCTCCCTTGTCAACGAGAAGAACGCAATCTCTGAACCCGAAGCAAAAGCAGAACAAAGCAACAGCAACGCAGCGATACAGGCCGCAACAACGCCTCCCAACGACGGCATATTAAAACTGACGCTTGCCGATGAGAGTGCATAGACCTGCAGAAAAGCAGTCGTAAATATATCCAAAACAATAGATTTTAATTAGAAATTAGAGCCCCTGAACCGGTCCGTCAGCAGTTGGAGCACCTGTTGTTCTCGACGACAGCATATCCATGGTCTCGGCAAGGATTTCTGTCCTGTAACGGCGGATACCATTCTGATCCTCGTAGGTATTGGTCCTTATCTTACCTTCAATATATATGCGATCACCTTTGTGTACATATTTCTCGGCAACCTCGGCCAATCCGCCCCAAAGCACAATGTTGTGCCACTCGGTACGCTCGGGCACAGGTGTTCCGTTCTGGAGGGTATAACCACGCTCGGTAGTTGCAAGAACCAGATTTGCGACTACCACATTACGGTCAAGATGACGCACATCTGGCTCCTTGCCCACATTACCTATTAAAATAACTTTATTTACTGACATAATTATATATATTTAAATAACCGCCGGCAAAATTATAAAAAATATAGACCTATTTCAAATGTTACACACATATTTTGGTACACGACTTGAAAAAATGACGTTTTGGGGTCAAAAACAGAAAAACAAGAGTCCGACTCAAGTACCAAAGAGCCAAAATGTTATGTTTTTACAAAAAAAGCGAGCATAAATTTCGGTAAGAATAAAAAATGCTGTATATTTGTGCTCCGAAATTAAAACCAAAGCGTTGAATTATAAAAAATCACAGAAAGATGACAAAAGCAGAGATTGTTAATGAGATTGCGAAGAAGACAGGAATTGAGAAATCGGTGGTTTTAACAACTGTTGAATCGTTTATGGAGACTGTAAAGACATCGTTGGTTAACCAGGAGTCTGTATACCTGCGCGGTTTTGGAAGTTTCATCATCAAGCACAGAGCAGAGAAGACTGCGCGCGACATACATAAGGAAAAGACAATTACTATTCCAGCGCACAACATCCCAGCCTTCAAGCCAGCCAAGACATTCATGAATGAAGTAAAAAAATAATAGTGATTAATCAATAAATTTTAAACTTATGCCAAGCGGAAAAAAGAAAAAAAGACATAAAATGTCTACGCACAAGCGTAAAAAAAGACTGAGAAAGAACAGACATAAGAGCAAGTAAGTGAAAGTCTGTCAAAGCACAAAAAACAAACTTGTAAGCAGAATAAACACGCCTCAAGTTTGTTTTTTGTTTTAGAAACCGTTTTTTAAAAAACGGCACCCAGATACAAGGCAAAGTGCCTCGCCTTGATATAAAGGAGGCGCAAAACAAAAACAACAGTATTGTGACAAGTGAACTAATTGTTGATGTTCACTCCCAGGAGGTTGCCATTGCCATCACCGAAGAGAAGCAATTGGTTGAATTCCACAAGGAGGAACAGACAGAAACATTTTCAGTGGGCAACATCTACCACGGGCGCGTAAAGAAAATCATGCCCGGTTTGAACGCCTGCTTTGTGGATGTTGGTTCAGAAAAGGAAGCATTCCTGCACTATACTGATTTAGGCGCGCAATTTTACTCTCTTCAGAAGTATCTGAAACAAATTACAAGCGACCGAAAGAAAAGCTTTCCCATAGCCAAGGCATCGATAATGCCCGAGAAGAAGAAGGAAGGCAACATTAGCGAAGCGCTGCAGACCGGACAGGAGATTCTTGTACAGATTACCAAGGAGCCCATAAACACGAAAGGGCCAAGACTCACTTGCGAGCTCTCCTTTGCAGGACGCTTCATGATACTGATACCATTTGAAGACAAGGTATCCGTATCGTCAAAAATAAAGTCCCCCGAGGAGCGCACACGCCTCAAACAGTTGATGCAGAGCATCAAGCCAAAGAACTTTGGCATAATTGTGCGCACTGCCGCCGAAGGCAAGAAAGTTGTTGAACTTGACAGCGAGTTGCGTTCATTGATCAACAACTGGGAATCACTCGTGGGAAAGGTGCAAAAGAGCACAAAACCACCGACAATGGTGCATGAGGAGTCGGACAGAACCCTCGCACTGCTCCGCGACCTGTTCAACCCGTCGTACGAAAGCATACACGTCAACGACATTGAGGTTTACAAGCGCATTAGAGACTACGTTTCGGTAATAGCACCCGAAAGCGTGAACATCATCAAGCTCTACCGCGGAGAGTTGCCCATTTTCGACCACTTTGGAATAACGAAACAGATCAAATCCTCATTTGGAAAAATCGTTTCGTTCAAGAGCGGAGCCTACCTGGTCATCGAGCACACCGAGGCATTGCATGTAGTTGATGTAAACAGCGGCAACAGAGCACGCAACAACGCAAGCAATCAAGAGGAAAATGCGCTCGAGGTAAACCTGGGAGCCGCCGACGAACTTGCCCGCCAACTACGTCTGCGCGACATGGGAGGTATCATCGTGGTCGACTTTATTGACATGGACAAAGCCGAAAACCGTCAGAAAGTCTACGAGAGAATGACGGAAAACATGAGCCGCGACAGGGCAAAGCACAATATCCTGCCACTGAGCAAGTTCGGTCTGATGCAGATAACACGCCAGAGAGTCCGTCCGGCGACATCGCTGCAGGTTGAAGAATGTTGTCCCGTTTGCCACGGAAAAGGCAAGATACAGCCATCGGTACTGTTTACCGAGACACTTGAGAGTAAAATAGAGACCTTGGTGAAGACCACAGGTATAAAGCGATTTAAATTACACGTGCATCCGTACATCGATGCCTTTGTAAAAAAAGGCTTCATCTCGCTCTACCGCAAATGGCAGATGAGATACGGATTTGGAATCAGAGTCGTACCCGACCAGAAGTTGACATATCTTGAATATCATTTCTATGACAAGAACGGCAACGAGGTGGATATGAAAGAGACGACCGACATCAAGTAATTGAAACAAGAACCCAAGAGGCACAGGCCTCTTCATGAGCAATCTCCCCATCACCCGGTGGGGGGATTGCTCATTTATATACCCAGCGCACATTGTATACCACAACGGAATAACCAAAAAAGATTTGCAAAATCTTGTTATTCCGTTTTTAAGTATTATCTTCGCAATAGCGAGAGATGAGAATGCGCCCATAAGGCGTAAAGAAGAAACTATTAGATATCGCAATATGAAGATTTCAAAAATAGAACATCTGGGCATCGCCGTAAAAAGCATCGAAGAGGCACTACCCTACTACGAACAGGTTCTAGGTTTCGAATGCTACAACATTGAGACCGTCGAAGACCAGAAGGTGCGCACTGCATTCCTGAAGGTTGGCGAGACAAAAATCGAGCTCCTTGAAGCCACATCGCCCGAGAGCACAATAGCCAAATTCATTGAAAACCGCGGCGAGGGCATACACCACATAGCATACAAAGTAGAGGACGGTGTAACCAACGCACTTGCCGAGTGTGGAGAAAAAGAGATACGCACCATTGACAAAGCTCCGCGAAACGGTGCAGAGGGATTGCACATAGCATTCCTACACCCAAAATCAACACAGGGAGTGCTCACCGAACTCTGCGAGGAGTAATCAACAATAATCGTAAAATCATTAAACAGGATATCATGAGCAAGCAATTTGAAAAAATCAAAGAGCTAGTAGCCCTGCGTGCAAAGGCACGCCTTGGCGGTGGAGAAAAAGCGATTGAGAAACAGCACGAACGTGGCAAGTACACTGCACGTGAACGCATAGATATGCTGCTCGACAAAGGCAGCTTCGAAGAGATGGACATGTTTGTCACACACCGGTGCACAAACTTCGGGCAGGAGAAGAAACAGTACCTTGGCGATGGAGTTGTCGTTGGTAGCGGAACAATAGAAGGACGTCTGGTATATGTCTTTGCACAGGACTTCACTGTAACCGGTGGCTCGCTGAGCGAGACAATGGCGCAAAAGATATGCAAGGTGATGGACATGGCAATGAAGGTGGGCGCTCCTGTCATAGGCATCAACGATAGTGGCGGCGCACGCATCCAGGAGGGAATCAACGCCCTGGCCGGTTATGCCGAGATTTTCCAGCGTAACATCATGGCATCGGGTGTAATTCCACAGATTTCGGGCATTTTTGGCCCATGCGCAGGCGGTGCGGTATACTCCCCCGCTCTCACCGATTTTACAATAATGATGGAAGGCACTGCATACATGTTCCTCACCGGTCCAAAGGTTGTAAAGACCGTTCTTGGCGAGGTGGTTACACAGGAGGAACTTGGCGGCGCAAGCGTACACGCAAGCAAATCGGGCGTAACACACTTCACTGCTCAAACCGAAGAGGAGGGCTTGACGCTTATCCGCAAGCTTATGAGCTACATTCCACAGAACAACATGGAGAGCGTGCCCGACATACCATGCACCGACCCAATCAACCGCACAAACGACGTACTCAACACCATAATCCCCGACAACCCGAACCAGGCATACGACATGTACCGTGTGATTGCAGAGATTGTCGACAATGGCGAGTTCCTGGAGGTACACCGCGACTATGCACAGAACATCATCGTTGGTTTTGCACGCATGAACGGCAAGTCGGTAGGTATAGTAGCCAACCAGCCATGCAAATATGCAGGTGTGCTCGACTGCAACTCATCGCGCAAGGGTGCACGCTTCGTCCGTTTCTGCGACGCGTTCAATATTCCGCTTGTAACACTTGTAGATGTCCCCGGCTTCTTGCCCGGAACAGCACAGGAATACAACGCGGTGATTCTGCACGGAGCAAAACTACTATATGCTTTTGGTGAAGCAACCGTACCCAAAGTGACAGTAACTCTGCGCAAATCATATGGCGGTTCACACATCGTCATGGCTTGCAAACAGTTACGTGCCGACCTCAACTATGCATGGCCAAGTGCCGAGATTGCAGTAATGGGTGCTGCCGGCGCTGCCGAGGTACTGTATGCAAAGGAGGCGAAGGAGGCCGAAGACCCCAAGGCGTTCATTGCCGAGAAGGAGGCCGAGTACAACCGCCTGTTCGCCAACCCTTACCAGGCAGCGAAATATGGTTACATCGACGATGTAATTGAGCCACGCAACACACGTTTCCGCGTGATACGCGCACTTGCACAGCTCGAAAGCAAGCGTCAGGACCTGCCAAAGAAGAAACACGGAAACATACCACTTTAAAAAGCAGCAATATGGAAGAGAACAAGAATATTGACGGCGCAGTTGTAGCAGCCATCTCAATGGCATTGGCAGCATACATGGGCGACAATGTCCACGACAAAGAGAGCGGCGTGCTCACCATCACCTATATAAACAAGCATTGGAACAACCTAAACAAGTAAAGACCATGAAAGAGTACAAATATAAAATCAATGGAAATGAGTATACAGTTGCCATAAACGAGGTTTGCGACACAACTGCAAAGGTAACAGTCAATGGTGCCGAGTACACAGTAGAGTGGGAAAAGCCTGTTGAAGAGAAACCGGTTGTCAAAGTGCAGCCTGTAGCCGCAAAACCGGCAACCACAACAGCACAGCCAAAACCTACAGCTTCTGTCACACCTGCGGGTGGACATTGCATAAAGACCCCACTGCCGGGTGTTATCATTGATGTCAAGGTCAATGTAGGCGACACGGTATCAAAAGGGCAGACCGTTGTTGTGCTAGAAGCCATGAAGATGGAGAACAACATCAACACCGACCGCGACGGAAAAATCACCGCAATACAGGTTGCCAAGGGCGATACTGTTGCCGACGGCGCAGTGTTGGTAGTACTGGAATGAACGGTAAAGTATTGATACAAAAAAAGATGAACCACTGGTTCATCTTTTTTTGTATCATATCCTATTGTGACGATCGGGGATTATCACCTTAGGTTTGAATACTGCAGCCTCCTCAGGAGTCATTGTGGCATAAGCCATGATGATAGCCACATCACCGGGCTGGAATTTATGTGCAGCCGCACCATTGAGACAAATGACGCCCGAGCCACGCTCTCCCTTGATTATATATGTCACAATGCGCTCTCCATTGCTGTTGTTGACAACATGCACCTGCTCACTCTCGAGCAGCCCAGCCGCGTCCATCAGCTCCTCATCAATGGTTATACTACCCATGTAATGAAGATTTGCCTCGGTAACCGTAGCGCAATGGATTTTTGATTTTAGCATATGAAGCAACATCTCACTTTACCTCCTTATATTTTATATTGTCAATCAATCTTACATTTCCGCAGAACAATGCAATGCAACCAACCACATAATCACTGTCGTCCCACTCCTCTATCTCCTGCAATGTATTGCCGTCTACAATCTGATAATACTCAAGATCCAACCCATCTGTATCGTTTATCATATCCTCCACAAAGGCCTTTGTCGCAGCAAGAGTATTCACCTGGGCAAAATCGGCACTTGCAAAGAGTGTGCTTGATATTGTAAGAGCAAGCTCACGCTCATCCTCGGAGAGCAAAGTATTACGGCTGCTCATAGCAAGACCATCCTCTTCGCGCACAATAGGACAACCCACAATCTCAACATTGATTGAAAGCTGACGCACCATCTCGCGTATGATGGCAAGCTGCTGGAAATCCTTCTCGCCGAAATAGGCCTTACGAGGTTCCACCGCATAAAAAAGTTTGCTCACAATCTGTGCCACTCCATTGAAATGCCCCGGACGACATGCACCCTCCATAACAGTATCCAACGGTGCAAAAGAGAACTGACGTGTATCCTCGGTGGGGTACATCTCCTCTACCGTTGGAGCAAAAACCAATGTAGCACCCACACGTTCGAGCAATGCACAATCGGCATCAAGTGTACGGGGATAGTTCTTCAAATCGTTCTTGTCATTGAACTGTGTGGGGTTGACAAAGACACTCACCACCGTAACATCATTCTCGCGCACTGAACGCTCTACAAGTGAGGCATGACCATTGTGCAAAGCTCCCATTGTCGGAACAAAACCAATACTTTTCCCCTCTACACGAAAGACATCAAGAAGATTTTTCAACTCAATAATAGTACTGACAACCTTCATTTTCCAATGATTTTATGATTTCTGAAACCTATTTTTCATTTGCGACTGCAAAGTAACAAACAAATAAGCACAAAACGAAATAATAAAATAAAAATATTCCACTCAGGCAGTAACAAAAGAGGGGGCTTTCACTTTTTCCGTTTCACCTTTCAGTTTTCAGTTCAAATGCCAAAGGCATCATTTTATACACAAAAAGCACGAAACAGAGTACAAAACCGCACAAAAGGGTTACTATTTGTCACAAAAAGCATTAAAAGCGGGTGATCAACTTGCCAGTTTGGCATTTTTTTAGTAATTTTGCAATGCACGAACTACACTCGTGATTTATTTAAGATGGAAGCAAACAAAATTTTATTCATTTCCCAGGAAATCACACCATTTGTCCCAGAGTCAACCATGTCGGTCATTGGCCGCAACTTGCCACAGGCAACACAGGATATGGGTAAGGAGATCAGGATTTTCACCCCAAAGTGGGGCAATATAAACGAGAGACGCAACCAGTTGCACGAGGTAATACGCCTGTCGGGTATGAACCTTATTATTGACGACACCGACCACCCGCTCATCATAAAGGTGGCATCGTTGCAAACAGCCCGCATGCAGGTCTATTTCATTGACAACGACGACTATTTCCACAATCGTCAGATGACCAGCGACGCCGATGGCAACGACTACAGCGACAATGACGAACGCGCAATATTCTTTGCACGCGGCGTCCTTGAAACAGTGAAAAAACTGCGTTGGTGTCCCGAGGTAATACACTGCCACGGCTGGATTTCGGCATTGGTCCCCTTGTATGTAAAGAGTTCATACAGTGAAGAGCCATCGTTCCGCGATTCAAAGATTGTCATTTCGCTTTACGACGATAATTTCAAGAGCGATTTCCCCGACAATTTTGCACAGAAGATTTTCAATAACGACCTTCAAGATGAGTTTACAAAAGAGATTCAGACTCCGGTAACCTACATCGAACTTGCGAAACTTGCCATCAGGAACTGCGACGGCGTGATAGTCAACGGCGACAATGTTCCACAGGAACTTATCGACTACGCACAATCACTAGGCAAACCGGTACAGCCCAGATGCAGCGAAGAGGAATATGCAGCCGCATGCAATGATTTCTATGACAAAGTTATGGGATAACACAATCTTCAAGCAATGCCACAAGGCATTGCTTGATTGATAAATAGACCACCTGTTAACCTTTATTCATAAGAATTAACAAGATATATGAAAAAACTTACATATACACTATTGGCTATATTAACACTGCTCACCTTTGCGCAGTGCGATGACAGTACTGAATCTGTCGGCAGCAGCATTGTCCCTGAGCAGGATATAATCACTGCAGAGACAAAGACTTTCCATGCCACCAGTAAAACCATAATGGCCAACGACTCTATACTTGCCAACACAAACGAGGTATATCTTGGCCGTTACACAGACGAGGAGTCGGAAACTGTATTCACATCGGGATTCATAACACAGTTCGCATGCAACGAGGACTATGGTTTCCCCGACCCTAAAGAAGGCGGCGTGGAAGGCGACTCGGCAACATACACCAAGCTGCGCCTTTATTTCGAGGAGTACTACGGCGACTCACTCAATGCAATGCAGTGCGAGGTATACGCACTTGATAACACTCTTGAGGAAGGAACCCCATATTACACCAATCTCGATCCTGCAGAGTTCTACAGCCCAGACGCTGAGCCATTGGCAAAGAAGACATACAACGCCATTGACTACTCGCTCCACGACACCATACTCAACGGCGAGAACTATTCACGTCACATCGAGATAGAACTGCCCAACAGCATAGGTAACAGTTTCATAAGCAAATACTACGAGAAGGATAGCGAAGGCAATCATATTGGCAAGAAATATTTCGCAAACTCCGAGGTGTTCATAAAGGATGTCTTTAAGGGCGTATACGTGAAATGTACACAGGGCGACGGTACAGTGCTCAAGATATACCGCGCGCGATTAGATATCGGTTTCAAGCGCTACATAGAAAGCAGCACCGGTGAGCGCGATTCAATACAGGCTCTCTCGGCACCGTTCTACTCGGGCAAAGAGGTGTTACAGGTAAACAATTTCAACAACGACGACCTCACACCGCTTGCAAATATACAGGAGCACACATACCTGAAGACTCCTGCAGGACTTTACACTGAGGTAACATTACCAATTCTTGACATTGTAGGTCCCGACACAATCAACTCGGCAAAGATAACATTCACACGTTACAACGAGACCGCCGGCCATACAAGGACGCCACACAGCACCCTTCTAATGGTGAGAAAATGCGACATGTACAAGTTCTTCCTCAAGAACAAGCTTGCCGACAGCAAGACCTCGTTCATCACAGGCTTTACATCAAGCACAAACGAGTACACCTTCAGCAATATCGCCAGCCTCATCAAGGCATGCCACAGGGAATATCAGGAGGGAGTTGAAAACAACAGCAATTGGGAGGCCGAGAACCCAGATTGGAACAAGGTTGTACTCATCCCTGTAAGCACAACCGAGGATTCAAACAATTCGATTGTAAAGATTATGCACGACATAAGCATCAGCAGTGTACGTCTGCGTGGAGGAACAGAATATGAGATTCCAATAGAGGTAATCACAAGCAAGTTCAATGATTGAACCGATACACCAATATAGCATTGAGGGCTGCATTGCAATCGCAATGCAGCCCTCAATGCTATATCAGAACCATTTTACTCGAATGAACGCAAGAGCGCTATCTCCTCGGCCCAGCGATCTTCATCGGGCGTCTCAAGAATAATAGGAATATTGTCAAACCTCGTATCCTTCATAAAACGCTTGAAAAAATCAATACCAAGCAGACCTATACCCACACTATCGTGCCTATCGACACGGGAACCAAGAGGTTTCTTGGTGTCATTCAGGTGAATACCTTTCAGATACTCAAGACCAATGACTCTCTCCAACTCACCGAAAGCGCCGTCATAGTCACCAACAATATCATAGCCTGCAGAATAGAAATGGCAGGTATCTATGCACACACCGACACGGCTCTTGTCATCTACGCGGTCAATGATATAACGGATCTCTTCGAGCCTGTTACCCACGTTACTGCCTTGTCCCGCTGTGTTTTCAATTACAGCAGTCACACCGACTGTCTTTGAGAGTGCAAGATTTATGTTTGCAGCAATCTCATCAAGGCACTGTTCAATAGATATCTTGTTCAAGTGGCTTCCGGGATGAAAGTTGAGCATAGTAAGCCCAAGCTGTTCACAGCGTTGCATCTCGTCAATGAATGCTGCACGAGATTTCTGCAACGCATCTTCATCGGGATTGCCCAGGTTGATGAGATAACTGTCGTGAGGTAATATCTGATTAGAGGAAAAGCCACCCTTGCGGCAGTTCTCCTTGAACTGTTCAATGCTCTTTGCTGCGAGCGGAGCTGCAACCCACTGACGCTGGTTCTTTGTAAAGAGAGCGAAGGCATTGGCGCCCACAGCCATTGCATTGAGCGGAGCATTCTCGACACCGCCGCTTGCCGATACATGAGGTCCTATGAATTTCATATCGTTATATTCGTTTTTGCTAAAATAGTAAAAAATATGCCGGCAAAGGCCATTTTATCAAATTTTAACCCTTGCCGGCAGTATAATCAACAAAACTCTTTAGAGTTTAGGTTCCTCGGGCGATGTCACCTGCAGGGCAAAGAACTTGTTACCACCACGCAACAGGTTACGCACCTCACTGAGCAACTCGTGACTTTCCTGGATAAGGTTCAAGTACACAAAGTCCATTCTCAAGCTACCACCACTCTGGTGCAGACGCATTGTCTGCTCCTTACGCAGGTTAGCAAGCTGATGCTTGAGCTCCTTTGCTCTTGAAGACACCTCCTCGGCATTGGTGTAATCACCCGAAGCAATGATTGTATTGATATCCTTCAATACATTATATACATTGTTACAATATGGAGAGAACTCCTCAACATATACCTTAGACAACGGATTGAAGCTATTGTCGGCATGCTCCCTCATAGGCTCACCGATACGTGTAAGGGTATTTAGCATCTGCTGGCAACTGTTGGTACACAGGTGATACCATGTACTGCGTTCAAAGGCCATCTGCTGGTCAATACGCTGCAAACCGCGTGTCTCGGAACGACGTTGCTTCTTCATCAAAGCCTTCTCCTCTACAATCTTTATCAAAGTGCTCTTCAATGGACGCAATGCATCGCGTGAGAACGACTCGAACATCTTCTTGTATGCCTCGGCCGAGAATTCGAGAGTGTGGGCAAGAGTCTCAGAAGCATGAGCCTTCAGGTTCTCCCAAACCTCTTCTTGGTCTTCGGACTTGAGAATTAGATTCATCTTCTCGTCAACCTTTTCGGCCGATTTCTTCTTGTTATAGTTGATGTGGCTACGAATGAGCAGATAGATGACAATAGCAATCATTATGTACATTGCCACAATGCCTCCAAAGTTCATTATAGTTGCAACAAGAGCCGCAATTATGAACGCAGCACCGGCTGTAATGAACCAACCGCCGACTACCGACACAACACCGGTAACGCGATACACGGCACTCTCCCTGCTCCATGCGCGGTCGGCAAGTGAAGAACCCATACCCACCATAAATGTAACGTATGTGGTAGAAAGAGGTAATTTGAGCGATGTACCCACAGCAATGAGCAGACCGGCAAGCACAAGGTTCACAGATGCACGCACAAGGTCAAATGCCACATCCTCGCGCTCCTCAAGTGGAGCAAAACGCTTTCCAATCCATTTTTTCACACCTTCGGGTGTATTGCGTGACACAGCATCAATCATCTTGGTGCTTGCCCTCACAAGGTTACGTGCAACAGATGATGTACCGAACATGTCGCCCTCCTCGTTCTGTTGGCTCGAAAGATCAATGGATGTCTGCAACACCTTACGCGCCTTCTTGCTTGTGAAGAGTGCATAGACCATTACTGCACCGGCACCAACAAGGAACAGAATGTTCGTTGTCGCAGGCAGGTTCAATGAGCCCATGGTCATACCCATGTCACCACCGTTTGACACAAATGCCTGGAACGACTCAAGGCCGGCGAGTGTAACACCAATGAAGTTTACAAGGTCGTTACCTGCAAATGCCATGGCAAGTGAGAATGTACCCATGAGCACCACAACCTTCAACACATTCACCTTGCACCAATGCAACAACTGCATCAGCAACGTAAGCACGACGAATGCACACAAAATGAATTTGGTTGTATCTTCGAATACAAAATCCTGCACGGCAACAGGCAACATAGCCTTGAGTGAACTGCCTTTCAAACCCTTCACAATCATAAAGTAGATGATTGCTGTAGATGCAAAACCGCCGTACAGGCCAATCTTGTAACCAAGTTTCTTGCGATAGTTGAATGTAAATATCACGCGCGAAATCCACTGCACTACAAGACCGAATATGAATGCTATGGCAACCGAAAGGAATATCGATATGATAATGGTCATTGCCTTATCGGTATTCAACATGCTCAATCCCCTACCCGACGCAGAAAGCAATGCAGTGATAAACGATGCACCAAGCAACTCGAACACCATTGACACAGTTGTAGATGTGGGCAGACCAAGCGAGTTGAAGAGGTCGAGCAGGAACACGTCACTGATTACCACCGCAAGGTAAATGCACATCACATTCTGGAAGGTAAAGAAACTTGGGTCAAAAATTCCATGACGTGCAACATCCATCATACCGCTGCTGAATGAAGCACCCACAAAGACACCGACAGCAGCCACAATAAGCACGTGTTTGATTTTCGCAGCCCTTGAACCGACCGCAGAACTCAAGAAATTCACAGCATCGTTGCTCACGCCCACCGTAAGGTCAATGATGGCAAGAGCAAACATGAAAGCAATCACAAACATATAGGAGAGTTCCAGTGAACTGAGCTCCGACACGTAAGAGACAATGTTGTTAAAGAAATCCATATATTTTGAATAATGTTTTTCATGTCAACACGACATATGCCACAACAGGAAACACGCCCATTACCGCAATGTCGTAATTTTGTTACAAAAATATCCATAATTTTCATAAAACAAAATATTATACTGGAAAAATCGCCCCTACGCACCGCAAACTTCTTTAATATATATTTACAAAAAGCATAAAAAATACAAAAAAGCTCCGTATCCGTGAGGATGCGGAGCTGTATTGCGTGTCGCACAGGCTATCATTAGAAATCGTACCTTGCCGACAGGTTTATTCTGTTCGCATTATATGTCTTGTCATTGAAATCCATTCTCCAACCATGCAGATACTCAATACCTAGTTGCATATTGTCGGTCACATTATAGAAGAAGTTAGCTGCAAGATATTGTCCTTTCTGGTATCCACCGGGGGTTGCCTCGGCATATCCTTTGCGTGAACGCAGTATTGTCTGGCTATAGGTTGCCGAAGCGAAGAAACGCTTGCTGAAGTTGTACTGCAAACCAGCATACCAAGACTCACTTGTAAGCATCATGGCCTTTCCGGGAGTCGTAGGATCGGGAACGACATCAACGCCAACATTCGAGATATTGTTCACCAATGAGCCGATACCTTCGCCAATGGTATACTGTCCGCGCAACTGCAAACCTGCCATCGTAGCCATCAAACTGGCCTGAGCACCCCATCCCACCTTGTCATTATCCTTACCTGTTACCTTATCCACATAAGAGATATCGCGCATTATTGCACCCAGGCGTATATGGTTCTGCGGGTCATTGAACAGGTTGTACTGCACGTAGATAGGAATGTTGGGCACACGCTGCGCATCAATGGTAAAGGTCTCGTTCTCTGTAGCATTGACATCGGGCGCCTCAAGGCTTATACCCATTGAAAGACCGAAGTCGAAACCATATCGCAACATAACCTGTGTCGCACGGTAGAACGTCATACCGCAAGGACCACCATAATCAATTGTCACAGGAATGGCAGCCAAGTCCATGAACGAACCCACCGAGTAACCAATTTTCAGATACTTGGTGCTCATGTAGGCATTCTGTAACTGCAAGCCAAGACCGCTACCACGCCAATTGGCCGACGTGAAAACCTCGAAATCGCCAAGTAGACGACTTGTACCAACAAGTTTAAGGAAAATGACAGAGTTTGTCATATCCATTCTGAACTGGCTCGACGGCGCACCACCACGCTGAATTGCCGACGGCAAGAAATCAACATTGTCCACCGCCCTGTCAAAATCGTACTCGATCTTTGTCTGCAGATAACCGCCGATACCAAGTCCCCAATTACCCTTCTGGTCAACAAGAATGAAGCGTGGGGCACGTGGGTCGTGGTGATAAGGACTCTGCGTTGTCTGGAAAATCTCAACCACGTCGGGAGCCTCATTGACCGTCTCACTGATACAGATTACAGGTGTCGCATCACCCGAAAGCTCAACCCAACTCTGCGCATTGGCACCAATGGCAAACAACATACCCAAAGCCGGGAGCAAAGTAAATTTTGAAATTCTTTTCATAACTTGTCACATTTTATATGAATACAGCAATAGAACACGTAAAGAGCGTTTTTGTTTGAAAAACCACAGCCAACGGAAATAATAAGAGGTAACGACGTGCTTTTTTCACCGCTCACTCTTGCATTCTCGAAACTTATTGTTTCCTTTGCATAACAAACAGCGACTTTGCCCAACTACATATATCAGCCATGACAGAGAACACACCCGACAAAGAAAAAGTAGAACGCTACAGTTACCTGCAACCCACTCCACGTGACAGATCGTGGGGGCTTGCTGTCACAACCGTCGGGTTCCGTCATGTCCGCCCGGGAGAGTGCTATCCACAGTCAATACCACCCGCCGGCTACAGTTTTCAGGAAAACGGCCGACGCGTACTCAACGAATACCAACTCTATTACATAACCCGTGGAGCCGGATACTTTGAGAGCGCTTCATGTTCACGTACCAGAATTGAAGCCGGAATGATGTTCATGCTATTCCCTGGCGAGTGGCACTCTTTTACCCCCGACGCCGACACCGGGTGGGACGACCATTGGATTGGTTTCAACGGCGTTTTCATGGACGACAAAATCAGGGCAGGCTTCTTCACCTTCAAGAACTGCGTTTTCAGGGTTGGCGTAGACGAAAGGATCATAAACATTTTCCACGAGATACTCGACATTGCCGAAAACGGCAAGAAAGGCTACCAACAGGTCATTGCCAGTCTTGCCATCTCACTCATCGGGCGCATACACTATGAGGACCTCAACCACACCTATGGCGACACATTCATCACCCGCATCATCAACCAGGCAAAGACTGTAATGAAGGAAGACATGGCCGGCACCCAACCCTTGGACGAGATTGCGCATTCACTCGGCATCAGCTACTCGCTTTTCCGCCGCGAGTTCAAGAGGAAATGCGGCATCTCACCGGGCCAATACCGCTTGGAACTGAAACTGACCAAAGCAAAGGAACTGCTACACACTACCAACATGAGCATTGCCGACATTTCATCAAAGCTACATTTCGAATGCATTGGGCAATTCTCCACCTTCTTCAAGAAGAAGACAGGTGCCACACCACTTGAGTACCGCAAGCAAGGCATTAAAAAAGATTAATTCCAACCGGAAAGTGCTAAAAAAGGTTGTATATTTTGTTTTATACGACAAAAAATGCAAACTTGCGACAACTCGCCATAAACTTACATGCGAGTTACAACTTTTATGTATAACCCCTAATTACAGACAACATGAAAAAGAGTATCATTGCAACAGGCATCATCGCCACCCTACTACTGCTTGCTTTCCCCGCCATAGGAACAGCACAGACAAATACCGATGCATATATAGACATCAGCACAACCGTTGAACGCGAGGTCACACCCAACGAGCTATATCTGCAAATAACCATAAGAGAAAAGGACTACAAAGGCAAGAAGACACTCGAGCAGATGCAGGAGGCTATGCTCGAAGCACTGAAGGCCAACAAGATTGACATTTCACAAAGCCTTACAATCAACTACATGGGCAGTGAGATAGGTTACAAATCCTTTTCAAAGAACATAAAGACACAGACCGAAGCTACATACATGCTGAAACTCAATGACGCCACCACCATGCAGAATGTCATTACATCACTTGAACAGCGTCAGATTTCGGACATTGAGCTTGCCCGCACCAAATATACCGGTGAAAAGGAACTGAAGAACGAATTGGGCATTGAAGCCATGCAACAGGCAAAAGCTGAGGCGCAGATGCTCGCGGGAGCCATTGGTCAGGAGGCCGGCAAGGCAATTACCATCAGTTACTGGATGAACAGCGGCCAGGCACAGCCCAGACTGTATATGAAACGCGCGCAGATAAACGCCGACAGCGACGCTATTGCCGAGAACGAAATCGCCGAACCTGTAATCAGTATTGGAAAGAACACATACCGTTTGACGGTCAACGTGCGTTTTGAACTCAAATAATCCTATCCTTAATAACGAACAAAAAGAAGATATGCGGTGTTCCATAAAAAACACCGCATATCATGTATAAAAGAAGACTCTTCAAATGGCTGTTCAGCGAGCCGGTTTCGTCATCGACAAAATCAATGCTGATACTTTTCGCACGTATCATCTTCGGGTTCCTGTTCCTCTCCCACGGCATTGCCAAGATACATTTCTACAGCGAGGCGCCATACACGTTCCCAAACCCCATTGGCATCGGCAGCACACTGTCACTGTGGCTGGTGCTGTTTGCCGAGATTCTCTGTTCATTGGGTTTCATAATTGGAGCACTGTTCCGTCTTTGCCTTATCCCAATGATATTCACAATGTGCATTGCGGTGTTTGTGATACACTCGGGCGACCTGTTGGCAGCAAAAGAACTCTCGCTCATGTACCTCACCATCTTTGTACTACTCTACATAACCGGCCCCGGGAAATACTCCATCGACGGCATATTGAAGAAGATGTACCTTGGAACAAAATAAAACAGCAGGAGAACCAAGCGGTTCTCCTGCCATATACTGTTTTCACTTCAGTCCTTCAAGAATCTTCTTGAGCACCACCGTAGCCGATATCTCGCGATTGGCAGCCTCGGGTATCACCAGCGAGCGCCCACTCTCAATGACATCGTCGGTGACAATCATGTTGCGTCTTACAGGCAGACAGTGCATGAAATATGCATTGTTGGTAACAGCCATCTGGCGATCGCTCACTGTCCAATCACGGTCGGTTGATAGCACCTTGCCATAGTTCTCACCAGTGTATGCAGCCCAGTTCTTGGCATAGACGAAATCAGCTCCCTCAAAAGCCTTCATCTGGTCATACTCTACACGCGCATTGCCTACAAAAGCGGGATCGAGTTCATACCCCTTGGGGTGAGTGATTACGAAATCATAATCGGCAGCATTCATCCACTCTGCAAAAGAGTTTGGCACAGCCTGAGGCAAAGCCTTGGGGTGCGGTGCCCATGTAAGCACTACTTTTGGACGCTCCTTTATCTTGTGCTCCTCAATGGTAATGAGGTCGGCGAAACTCTGCAACGGATGACGCGTCGCCGCCTCCATTGAGAACACCGGACGACCCGAATACTTGATGAACTGATTTAGGATTACCTCGTTATAGTCATCCTCCTTATTCTCAAAACGTGCGAACGAACGAACACCAATGACATCGCAATAACTACCCATCACAGGGATTGCCTCAAGAATATGCTCCGGTTTGTCGCCATCCATTATCACGCCACGTTCGGTCTCCAGTTTCCATGCACCCTGATTGATGTCAAGCACAATCACATTCATACCAAGGTTCAAAGCAGCCTTTTGCGTACTCAATCTTGTACGCAGGCTCGAATTGAAGAACACCATCATCAATGTCTTGTTCTTTCCCAATTCGCAGTATCTGTAACGGTCGGCCTTTATCTCAAAAGCCTCATCAAGTGCCTTTTTAAGGTCACCTATGTCATTTACCGATGTAAAATTCCTCATAATATTATAAATAGGTAAAATTAATTTTCAGTCTTCACTGTATCAACAGTTTCCTCAACCGTCTCTTTTTCTGCCCCAGTTTCATCTATAGCAACAACAGTGCTATCGGCCCCACTCTCCTGTCCGCTCCTTTTCTTTTTGTCCTTTTTCTTTCCCCACCATTTCCAACGGTCAAACTCAAGAAGAACAGAAGTACCCACACCCTGTGTCGTAAGGTCTGTCTTTGAGAAATAGCGGTCATTGGTCTTGCTATAAGCCTTGATATTCCAATTATATTTTGGATTCAACAGCCACAGCAGTTCAAAATCACCGATGAAGTTACGGTTTGCAATTGGATTCTCGCGATAACCCAGATTACCGTTTATCTGCAGACGATTGTCGAGCAGACGGCCGCGTAGCATTCCCTCGACCTCCATGCTGTTCCAACCGCGCTCACTTGTAGAAATATTGCCCGATATATCCCAATTACCATCATTGACAATCTTTCCGAGCATATTGTTCAGCTGTCCCGAGATTGTGTTTGATATCAGCGACTCCACGGCTGTAGACGTGTTTGTTCCACCGGCCAATGCGTTGTTGGTATCAAATGTGTAGAACTTGCCCACACCCAAAAGATATACAAACTGCATATTTTTTTGGTCGGGCGTACTTGCCACACTGGCAAGCAGCTCACGCTCTTCCTCGCTTCCTTCGGGCAGTTCGAGATCGAAAGCAAGGTCGGGAGCCGACAGTTTTCCGGTTACGTTCATCACGCAGTTCACCTTCACGGTCTTGCGTTTGGCAATATCCGTTGTAAGGTCGCTGAGCGATGCCGACGGCACCAGATATTTTGCCTTAAGGTTCATTTCGGCATGATACGGGTCGCCATTGAATGCAAGCGTACCACCTTTGGCAATCTCAAACACCTTGGGGAATATATCCTGAATTGTAAACTTCAATGTTCCTCGCGTCAGGCTTAAGTGACCTTTCATACTGAATCCCGTCTTGTCGTCATACACAGCATTTATAGGGCCGTTACCATGAAGGGTTATGTAGTCATCGGTCTGCAGGTTGGTATACACCTTCACCTCAAGAGCATCATTGACATCAAGCATGAAATCAAGCGTCATTTTGCTTGCCGTCTTGCTATAAGCATCCTTTACCACAGGTTTCAGTTCAACCAGCAGTTCCTTTTTATTGCGTTTGCTATTATCAGTGAATGTGACAAAACTGTTGTCACGCGCTCCGCTTGATTCGTTTGAGTTATATACAAAACGCGAGCCGGGCATACTCTTTGCATTCACCTTCATCAAGAAACCTTTGCCATCGCTCTTTATCAGCGCATCACCGGTAGCGAACACGGTTCCATAGAATGGCAACGAACCGAAATCATCAGTGTCGTATACAAGCATATCGTTAGCCTTGATATTGAAATCACAAGTCCATTGTCCCAAATTCCTATGCGTCAACGGACCATTCAGAATACCGGGGTTTCCATACCTGTCATACACCCTTGCGTTGTCAAAAGCTATTTTACCTTTCGAGAAATAAAGGGAGTCACCGGTAAAATAATACCTGGTATTGTTGGCATTCACCTTCGCCGAGCAGAACAGTGCAACAGCGCCTTCCAGATCGACCGAGCGCCATTGTCCATTCAGGTGCACCCGTCCACTACCTGTACCGTCCAGGTCGGAGAGGAACGCGCCCAATTTCTTGTTCATGAATGCAGCATTAAGGTTGGTAGCATCAATTTTCAATGTTATTGTATCCATTGCCTGTGACAGAAACCCTTCCACAGTCGACAGTTCATTCTCACTGTTGTATATACCGGCATCAAGCACAATGCTCTTGGTGTCGTTCTCCCAGCCCACATAAACATCGCCCCTGCCAAGTACGGCACCGTCAATGCTGAAATCGCTGACATCTATGCGTCCACCGGCATTAGGTGCCGACAGCACCCCCGTAAGATGAGCCGTACCGGTTGCCTTGCCACCAAAGTCTAGTATGCGGAATTTGATGAGATCAAACACCGTCGCAACATCCACATTCTTCAAATAAGCATTCAGGCTATCACTCTGTTCCTTGCCAATGACACCCTCAATCTTCAAATTCTGGTTGTCGCTTGTAAGTCCGATATTCTCTACAAAAAGCCTGTCAATCCTACCCGATACGGTTCCCTCGTTGATATGCCACACACTGTTCTTGTGTATCACACTGTCATTATGAATTGTTGCCATCAGTTCAAGTTCACGCTCTGCATTTCTGCTCAGCGCAGCATCCAGACGCAACATACCCATCATAACCTCATCATCGGTCTTGAAGTTATTCCAATTGACAAATCCTTTTATCTCATTCGATGCGATATTCGTATTGACCCTCACAACAATATCCTCTTTCGTGCTATTGTAGTCGAAGTTCTTAACCTTCCTCATCAAAGGCTTTTGCAACTGCATATTTATGCCCAACCCGTTGCCATCGGTCTTTCCGGCCAACGTAAGCGAACGTATGAGGCTGCCTTTAAAATCAATTTTGTTGACAGACGCATCAATTGTAAAAATATTCTCACGTTCATTGAACACACCCTTTATGCTCGATGGTTCAAGAATTGTAACCGGCAGATTCAGCACTTTGGTCAAAGGCCTGCTGTCGGTTATTGCCAAATCGTAATAGAAATCATTTACTAAGGCGGGTGCACCATCCTCTTGCTCAATCTCCAGCACAGGTAAATTCGATTTGACAAGAGCCACAATACTGTTGAAGATACCCTTGAAATCAAAGTTGCCATACATGCTGGCGCTTGCGAAATCCGATGTCACCACAAACAATCTGTCGTCACCGGCCTTGTTGTCGCTCACATAGAAATTACGCACAAAAGTAGTATCGTCACCATTCACGAACGACAGGTTGTCAACTTTGGCATTCACCACAGTCCTGCCGGCACCGTAATCAATGAACTCACCATTCAAATCGAACATGAATTCCTGTTTGTACTCAGCCCCCAGCAAGTTGAGGCCAGACGGAGAGAACTTATCGGTTTTCAACGTAAGTTTCAGCAATTTCTCATCAGCAATACTATATCTTGCCGCTAGCTGCATCTTGGCGTTCGGGTCATTTGTCTGCACCTTTGCCATCATGGCATCGGCTGCATAACGGCCTTTGAAACCAATGGGGGCATAAGCATAGTCCTTGAATACCAGATTGGTAATATTGCCACTTATGTTGGCATAATTGTCCTTGTCTTTAATGTTACCCGTAGCCTCGACATCAATATCGCACCCCTGCAGACCATTGACACCTGTGAGTGTTTCAAGTTGCAAGTCCTCGCCATTCAGCATCAAGGTATACACGCCATCAGAAGCCATGGCAGCATTGACAGCAAGAACACCGCTACCACAACCCATAGCCAGTTCGCCGAAAATCTTTTCCTTGCTGAACGACACATCACCATCAAGCGTCACGCGACCCAGTTTACCGGCGACATCATAGTCCAAAGAATCAAGCCCGGCCATTGCAACAAGCGCCTGTACCGTCCCCTCATCTGCAAAACACTCCTCAATCACCACATGTCCGCATGCCTGCTCCACAAAAGGCGACAACAGTTCCACATCGGCCTTTGCACCAAAACTGCCATCCTCAGCACGTGCCGCAAGCACCATATCCACACTATCCTTGCTGTAGAAGCCATCGACGCGGAATGCCATTGACGGCAAATCCCTTTGTGGCAACCCGACAAACGGCGCCAACTCATCAACGATAAAGCACCCGCTTTCCACACATCCTTTCAGTGCGATATTGTTCCAAGCGCTGTCGGCACACAGTTCTACCCTTTGAGCTGTCACTTTGCTCAACGGCGTCCTCAATTCCATATTATCGACACCCAACGTATTGCCCACCTTAATGAAATTCATCCTGAGCCTGTCGAGTTCCAGGCCGCATCTCTCCTTTCCGCTCACCGAGCGCACAAGGAGTTCGACCTCATCGCCCACCATCTTCTTCAACGACAAGTTGCAGGCCAAGTCGGTAACAAGGATATGGTTGGCATTGAAACGTGTGCTGTCGAGCGGCATGCTCAGCACATCGTAAGAAAATTCCCCATCATACACCAATAATTGGTTGATGCGCAAATCAATTCTCGATTTTTCCTGTTTCTTGTTGCCGTTGATGATATCCACCATGAACTGCACGTTCAGTTCGCTCTCGGGAGTGGCGCGGCTCAGCCGCACCTTGGGTGCAGCAAACACCAAGGTATTCACCCTCACCTCACCTTCCAGCAATCTTTTTGTCTGCAGATAGGCACGCGCCCCGGCGGCATGCACCACGGTGTCACCTTTCAGGTCAAGAAGAAGCACATTCTTCAGGCGCACGTCATTCAGGCCACGTATCTCCAGCTCCTCCACCTCAAGCGGGATTCCATACTTTTCACTGATTTCGGCCGACACACGCGAAGCCAGACGATGTTTGACACCGTCCAGTCTCATTGACATCAGCAGCAGAAACAGCAGGAACGCTATGACCGCCACACCACCGAATATGTATTTAAGGACCTTTATGGGAATAAACGCTTTAATTATTATAGGCGCGCGACACGCATCGCGCGAAAGTTGTCGCGAATATACTCATTTTACACGATTAAAGCGCATTTTTGTCCCATTATTTTGTTAACTTTGCAACCATTATATAAAGAACCGCACAAATGTACACATTCATCACAGAAAATCTCGATGCAATCGGGACACTTGCAACTCTAATATTCACAATGGTTTTCTTCATATCGGGCAAAATACGCTCCGATATTGTCGCATTATGCGCACTGGCATTGCTTGTCATCATGGGCATTCTGGAACCGACATCAAAAGAGGCATTCTCAGGATTCTCAAGCACAGCAGTAATAATGATGGTGGGACTGTTCGTCGTCGGTGGCGCCATATTCCAAACCGGCCTCGCAAAGATGATAAGTTCAAAACTCATGCGCCTTGCCGGGAACAGTGAAACCCGTCTTTTCGTTCTGGTGATGGTTGTAACCGCATTCATGGGAGCATTCGTGAGCAACACCGGCACCGTAGCCATAATGATACCCATCGTAGTAAGCATGGCCATGAGCGCCAAGATGAACCCCAGCCGTCTGCTCATGCCTTTGGCATTTGCAAGCAGCATGAGTGGTATGATGACCCTCATCGGTACCCCTCCCAACCTTGTGATCAATGAAGAGTTGATAAAAAGCGGACATGAAGGGCTGGGCTTCTTCACCTTCCTGCCAGTTGGTCTCATCTGTGTCTTCGTCGGAACGCTCATATTACTCCCCTTGAGCAAGAAATACCTTTCAAAGCCGGGCTCTTTGAGCGGTAAGAGCGCAAGCAGCGCCAAATCGCTCAAAACGCTTGTCAAGGAGTATGGTATCTCGAACAGCCTGCACAAAGTACAAGTCAACACCGACTCACTCGCAGCCGGCAAGATGATTGGCGAGCTGAACATCAGAAAAGTGTACGGTCTGAACATCATTGAGGTGCGACACATCGATAAGGGACAACGTAATTTCCTCACCAAATCAGTGATACAACAGGCTGCCGACTCCGACACCATGCTGCGTGCCGGTGACATACTCTACATCTCGGGAGCCGAAGAACTGGTCAAGAAACTCATGGCCGACTACAACCTTGAGTATATCACGGACAACGAAGCCAACAAGCTCGATTTCTACGACATTGGTGTTGCCGAAATTGTACTCATGCCATCGTCAACAGTCATAAACAAGAGCATCAAGGAAGTACAGTTCCGCACCCGATACAATGTAAGCATCCTAGGAATATGCCGTAAGGGAGAATACATTCTTCAGGGACTTGCCAATGAGGTAATACACACTGGTGACGTCCTGCTGGTACAAGGAACCTGGAGCAACATCGCCAACCTTGAGAAAGAGACTAATGAATGGATTGTAATGGGACGCCCGCTCGAAGAGGCCGCAAAGGTGACACTGGACTACAAGGCACCTATTGCCGCCGTGATAATGATTGGCATGATTGCAGCAATGGCATTCAACATCGTCGAGCCGGTGACAGCCGTGGTGATTGCCGGATTGCTCACTGTGCTCACCGGCTGTTTCCGCAACGTCGAGGCAGCCTACAAGACCATAAACTGGGAGAGCATCATGCTCATTGCCGCCATGATACCGCTTTCCATCGCATTGGAAAAGACCGGCATCTCAACTTGGGTAGCATCATCAATGGAGAAGTCACTCGGCGGTTTCCACCCGACGGTAATGCTTGCAGCGATATATTTTGCAACATCACTGCTGACAATGTTCATTAGCAACACAGCAACAGCCGTGCTCATGGCCCCCATTGCAATGCAATGCGCCACAAGCATTGGCGTCAGTCCCGTTCCAATGCTTTTCGCAGTGACATTGGGAGCAAGCCTATGCTTTGCGTCACCATTCTCAACACCGCCAAACGCCTTGGTAAAGCCAGCCGGACAGTATACTTTCTCGGACTACATCAAAGTAGGTTTGCCGCTGCAGCTCATTCTGGGCATTGTAATGATACTTGTATTGCCCTTGCTTTTCCCTTTCTAAATATAAAAAACTGACAGAATTGCTTGTTTTAGACAAATTATAAGTAATTTTGTCAGCAAAACAAGACGACATGAATTTAGCAGATGTACAGAAAGCGAAACAGCAGTTCGGCATCATAGGCAACGACCCGGCACTGCTTCGCGCAATAGATACAGCCATCCAGGTGGCACACACCGACCTCTCTGTGCTCATAACAGGAGAGAGCGGCGTGGGCAAGGAGTTCTTTCCAAAGATTGTACATGCCAACAGTGTGCGCAAGCATGGAAAGTACATTGCCGTGAACTGCGGCGCCATACCCGAAGGCACCATTGACTCCGAACTCTTCGGACATGTAAAAGGAGCATTCACCGGCGCCGTCAACGAGCGCAAAGGCTACTTCAGCGAGGCCGACGGCGGCACAATCTTCCTCGACGAGGTTGCCGAACTGCCATTGTCTACACAGGCGCGACTGCTGCGCGTGCTGGAGAACGGCGAGTTCATCAGGGTGGGTTCGTCCGATGTCGAGAAGACCAATGTACGCATTGTCTGCGCAACCAACGTCAACCTCATTGAAGCCATTGCCGAGGGACGTTTCAGGGAAGACCTCTACTATCGTCTCAGCACCGTCCCCATCAACATTCCGCCATTGCGCAAGCGCGGCGAAGACGTGATACTACTGTTCAAGAAATTCACAATGGACTTTGCCACAAAGTACAATGTCCCCAAGATACAGCTCAGCGACAGCGCCAAAAGAGCCATCATCGAATATTCATGGCCCGGCAACATACGTCAGCTCAAGAACATTGCCGAACAGATTTCCATCCTTGAGCTCAACCGTGAGATCGACGCGGCAGTCATCGCTAATTACCTGCCCAAGGAACAGAAGAACAACCTGCCTACATTTGCCGGGCACAAGAGCGACAGCAAGACATTCGAGAGCGAACGCGAAATCCTCTACAGCGTCCTCTTCGACATGCGCCGCGACATCACCGAACTCAAGAAGCAGATAGAAATCCTACGCACCTCGCACGAGAAAGCCCCCGCCCCCTACTACACCGAGACGAGCGAGCTGCCCGTTGTCCAACACCAGATACAGCCCTCGTACCAGATACAGCCTTCGCAGGTACACTACGACCCAGTAGAGCATGTTGTCGAGGAATATATCGAGGAAACCCTCTCGCTCGACGATGTAGAAAAGAAGACCATACTGCAGGCACTTGAAAGAAACAAGGGCAAGCGCCGTCACGCAGCAAAGGAACTGAACATATCGGAGCGTACACTCTACCGTAAAATAAAGGAATATGGCATTGAATAAGATACTGCGCAGACTCATATTAGTAACGTCATTGCTGTTGGCAGTCGTTTTTGCAGGCTGCACAGTGAGCTACAAGTTCACCGGTGCATCTATCGACTACACCAAAGTGAAGACAATATCGCTCGAGACATTCCAGAACCGCGCAGCCTACCAATGGGGTCCCATGGCAACAATGTTCAACGAAAAATTGAACGACATATTCGTGCAACAGACCAAGTTGCAGCAGGTATCGCGCGGTGGCGATATGCAGTTTGCCGGCGAAATCACAGCCTACGACCAGTATAACAAATCCATTTCGTCCGACGGCTACTCATCAATAGTACAGTTGAAGATGACAGTCAATGTACGTTTCACCAACAACACCAACCACGACGAGGATTTCGAGCGACAGTTCAGTGCAACCCGTGATTTCGATGCCACACAGTCACTTGACTCGGTACAGGAAGAACTTGTGGGGCAGATGATTGACGAAATTGTAGAAGCAATATTCAATGCCGCAGTAGCCAACTGGTAACAATGGAAAATCTCTCAACATACATAGCACACCCCGAGAGGCTCAACCGCGACACCCTCTACGAGCTGCGTCTTATAGTGGGCAAGCACCCCTATTTCGACGTGGCGCGCCTTCTCATGCTCAAAAACCTCTACCTGCTGCACGACATTGATTTCGGAAAGGAAATGCGCAAGGCTGCCATCTACCTCAAGAGCCGATGGCCAATCTTTGAGCTCATGGCCGGCTATGGCGCTGTACCAACGACAGAAGACACACCCGACGACATCACCGTCGACAGGACCATGGAACTCATCGACGCCTTCCTCGAGACCCTGCCACAAGAGACACTCTCGCTCGAGGCCGAAGGCGCCGCTGCCGTTGACTACGTATCGGTATACCTAAAAAATGAGCAGCCAAGCAACGAGGAGATTCCCGAGCTCCGCGGTCAGGACCTCATAGACAGTTTCCTCTCCGGCGAGAACGAGAAAATCACCCTCGACCTCAACCCAGCCGCCGAAACCGCAAAAGAGGAACTCCCCGAGGAAACAAGCGGCGAAACATCGTTCTTCACCGAGACTTTGGCCAATATTTACATCAAGCAAGGCAAATATGGCAAGGCTCTTGAAATTATTAAACGATTATATTTGGAATTTCCGAATAAAAATCGTTACTTTGCAGACCAAATAAGATTTTTAGAAATTATAATAAAACATACAAAAAAAGAATAATATGTTTACATTCTTTGTACTACTGATTGTTTTGGCCTCAATTTTGATGTGCCTCATTGTACTCATCCAGAACTCAAAAGGCGGTGGCCTTGCATCAGGTTTCGCATCTTCGAACCAGATTATGGGTGTTAGAAAGACTACCGATTTCTTGGAGAAGACTACTTGGACCATCGCTGTCCTAATGGTTGCATTCAGCATCTTCTCGGCACATGCTCTCTCATCAGAGAAGGCAAGCCAGCAGACTGTTGATAATACATACACCGATGCAACAGCCAACGAAGTTCCTGCTGCAGCTCCAACATTCCCTGTTGAGGAGTAATTAGCGAAAGTAACAATCAAACAAAAAATAATATAGAGGATATGCGTTAAAACGTATATCCTCTATATCTTTGTGCCCGTACCTCGAGTGTTGAAGTCTTGCTCTCGCGCTTTCTCACCCTTACACAGAAATGGAAAATCCAGCCGTTGCGCATGTTAAAAAACATCAAAAACAACACCCCACATTGAAGTTTTTGCCTTTGGTTTCTATATTATGTAAAAACGCGAAAATATGGAAACCACAGAGACAACAAAGCAAGCAGGCAAGCGCAAATCAAAGAAAACCGCCAAAAAGCTCACACTCATTGACGCCATAGAAACAGTCATAGAGATATCCGAGAACTCCCAACTGAAGTCCGCCGCTCTCAAAGGCGCAAACCGCGAGATAAAATTTCTTGCCGACAGCTACGGCATCAGCGAGACACAAGCCGTACTCTTTTGCATAGCAATGGCAAAAGGTCCTCACCGCATAGACCTTGACGACCTTGCACGATACCTGAATATCAACAGCATACGCATGTTGCAATATGGCGACGACATAAACGCCCTCATGCGCCGCCGTCTCATACGCTACCGCGATGCAAAAGACGAGGACCAATTCGACATCTATCCACCCGTCATAAAAGCACTCAAGCACAACAGCGTCTACTCCCTTGCACCCAGAACCGGCCTCACATGCGAAGAACTCCTTGAGCAACTAAACTCCCTATTCACCGACTTGTATGAAGACGCCATCACCGGTGACGAAGCCATAGAAGAGAGCGCCAAACTGCTCGACGACAACATCCAGGTGGGATTCAGCAAAGAAATCCACACCCTGAAACTACCAAAGAGAGAGCAAGGCATACTCACCTATTTCTGCCACCGGCTCATCAACGAACAGGACGATGACATACGCATCACCCAGCTGGACGACCTCATATGCAACAAGAGTGAATTCCAAAAAATCAAACGCGGATTCCGCACAGGCGGGCACGTACTCTTTGCAATGGGGCTATTGGAGCACGGCTGCGTCGACGGCATTGCCGACAACTCCCGCTACAAGCTCACCAACAACGCCAAGCGCACACTGCTTGCCGAACTGGATGTGTGCACACCGACGAGAGCATCGCTAACCTGCTGCAGCCTCAACAGCTCACAGCAAAAGAGATGTTCTACCCCACCACCATCAGCAACAAGATTGACGAGCTCACCAAGTTCTTCACTCAGGAGCATTACCTACAGGTACGTGAGAGAATGGCCAAGCGCGGGTTCCGCGGCGGCTTTGCCTGCCTCTTCTACGGCGGCCCCGGAACGGGAAAGACCGAAACCGTTTATCAGCTTGCGCGCCGCACAGGACGCGAGATAATGGTTGTCGATGTACCGCAGATAAAGAACAAGTGGGTGGGCGACAGCGAGAAGAACATCAAGGCACTCTTCGACCGCTACCGCGAGCTTGTCAAGCGCAGGGAACTGGCTCCAATTCTCCTTTTCAACGAAGCCGACGCCATCATCAACACCCGCAAAAGCGGCGCACAAAACGCAGTCGACAAGATGGAGAATGCCATACAGAACATCATCCTGCAGGAGATGGAGTCGCTCGACGGCATAATGATAGCCACCACCAACCTGCAGGAAAACCTCGACCGTGCCTTCGAGCGCCGTTTCCTCTACAAGATAAAGTTCGAGCAACCCGATGCCGCAGTACGTGCCAAGATATGGCAACAGATGATACCTGAGCTCACAGAGAGTGATGCCACCACCCTTGCTGCAGCCCACGAACTCAGCGGCGGACAGATTGAGAACGTCGCACGCAAGCACTCAATAACAGTGGTACTGCACGGCGACCAGGAGAACCCGTTGCAGTCCCTGCTTGCCGAGTGTGCTGCCGAGAGACTAAGCAATAAGGAACAGCACAGGAGGGTGGGATTCTAATTTATGGGAATAATAAGTAACTCAAAATCACATAAGATGGAGAATGCAAAAGAGATTTCAAGCCTTGCGAAGTTTTTGGAAATGGGAGTTTAGCAAGCCTAAATGACCTTTTACAAAAACAAGCGTAACGCAGCAAATGCCATAATAAAACTATTAATCCATTAAAAAGTGGGAGAGCAAGGCTTGCGACAAAGTGCAACACCGGAGTTTACAAAGCGTAAATGAGGATTTGCACTTTGGCGTATAACACAGCTATCACCTTTTTAATGGATTAATAACAGATAGGGAATTTTCCTACCATGAATAGGACAACCCCCTGCAACGATTAGGAATAATCAATTGCAGGGGGTATTTTATGCCATTACCTTTGCATCAGAAACAAACGACAAAAGTTTCACAAAAGAAAACAGGTTTAACATTTAAAATTAAAAGCTATGAAAAAGATGATGATTTTTGCAGTGATGATGAGCATGATGCTTATGCCTGCACAGATGATGGCAAAGAACGACAAGAATGCCAAGCCAAAAGTTGAGAACAGAGTAGACAACAAAAAAGACAAGGACAAGGACAAGAAGGACGACAAGTTCAAGGACGATAAAAAGGACAAGAATGACAAGAAGTTCGACAACAAAAAGGATGACAAAAAGAACGATAAGTTCGACAACAACAAAAACAACAAAAACAACAAAAAGGACGACAAGAAATTCAAGGACAACAAGAAACAGCCAAAACCAGTAGTTGTTAAAAAGCCCAAGCCAAAACCAATAATTGTAAAACAGCCTAAGCCCCGCCCCAATCCACAGCCACAGGTAAATGTAAAGGTAGTCAACGAAGTCAATCCCGTAAACGCAGTAGCAGCAGTAGTTGGCCTGGCAGCATTGGTAGCATTGGTGGCAAACTAAACAACCAAGATTTCAGATAAGAACATTTAAACAGAAAAAACTAACCATTAAAAATTTACAGTTATGAAAAAGATGATGATTTTCGCAGTGATGATGAGCATGTTGCTCGTTCCTGCACAGATGATGGCAAAGAACAACAACAGGGATTTTGCAAAGCCCAGAGTAGAAAACAGAATGAACAACAAGAGGGACTTCAAGGTTTCAAAGAGGAATAAAAGGGACGACAGGTATGCCAAAGCAAAGCCATATGACAAGAAGTTCAGAAAGAACAAGCCGGCCAGAAAACCAAAACATATGGCAAGGATGAGAAGAGCTCCAAGACCCAAGCCAATGCCATGCCCGGCATACTACCCGGTTCCACGCCCAAGACCTGTACCCCGCCCAGTATATTATCACAATCACTGCTGTACAAATGATGTAGTGGAAACAGCAGCAACAATAGTAGGGATTGCAGCGTTGGCAGCGTTGATTGCCGATTGACAAAGTAGTACGAATAAATAATAATGAAATTGTAAACACTCCGGAAAAAACTGTACTACTTTTCATACTTAAAACAAAGGGGGTGACCCAAAAGTAAAAAGGGTCGCCCTCTTATTTTCTTTTATCTCATTTGCGCTCTGAAGCAAGATAAATTGTAAAAATATAGCTATTCCTTTGATAAACATTGGAATAGCTATTGTTCGTTTGGGGAAATTTTAT
>JAZREN010000022.1:0-6760 GCA_045660825.1 Bacteroidaceae bacterium | reverse complement strand
CGGACCTTCCTCAGTTAGTCACTCGCCTTCAGCGAGCACCTAACTAGCGGGCGAACATTCACTTCCTGCAAATTCTGCTGCACTCGCAGTGCGTGTAAACAAGTTTCCGCGCGCTAGTTGGCAAGAATTATCCTCTCACTTAATCCAAAAATCAACAGGGCTTCAAGTTGTGGCCTTTAACGGTGCCGGTGTTTATTTGATATTACCATTGTACAAGTAAAGTACGCGAAATATTCCATTGCAAGGCAAATTCCCCGCCAACGGCGGAACGGCACCGTTGAAAAATCCAACGCAAGGCCGCTTGTTTTCAGGCCATTGTGCGAGGACTGTCTGAAGATTTGCACGGGTATAACTTTCCTTGTATAGCCGTGCAAATTAAGTTCCGCAGCACCCTGAAAACAAGCGAAATCTCGTGCAAATGAGAGCAGAAGATAAGTTTACTTATATTATGCCGAGTGCTGCCGAGATTCTGCATCGCGAAAGCCTGGAGAGACGAGCAAGTACCCGACTGAGGGCTCACAGTATGTGGCGTGAACAAAGGGCGCTTGCGAAGATTTTTCCCGTGTGCCGAAGTTTTTCGTACTTTTTTCCAAAAAGTACAAGATAGAACGAAAACAATAAGAATATAAGACAACTGATTAAGGGTAAAATCTACTGCCTAAACTTCAAGATTTACCCACATCTTTTTTCTACTGAACCGTCGCTTTTGCTCGTCATTGCATTCATGGTACTTTCTGTCAGAAAGTACAAGACATAACGACAATAAGAAAAAACAGAAAATAGATTAAAGGTAAATTCTACTGTCGGATGAGATTTCAAGTTGATGCCTCTCCCCCAGAGTTGCTGTTGGACAAAAGAACACCGCCACTGTTTTTCTGCGGCGGTGTCGTGTATCGGTGGCTTCACTTTTTATTTGAAGCAGTTCTCTTTAATCATATTTACAAGTTCCTCCTTTGCCATGCCGCCGGTCTGGACTTTGTAACGTCCTTCCATTGGGATGAAAAGCAATGTTGGGATAGCCTGAATGTTGAAGGCATCGGCAATGTATGGGTCATTGTCAACGTTGATCTTGTATATGTATAGCTCGCCCTCATACTCCTTTGCAATCTCTTCAAGAATTGGAGAAATGGCCTTGCAAGGACCGCACCAGTCTGCGTAGAAGTCAACCACTGCAGGTTTGTCACCAAGATATTTCCACTCTTTGGTCAAGTCGGCAACCTTTGTTGTGAAGCCCTCGGTGTCAAGATGTATGCAGCCTGCAGCCTGCTGTGTGCATTCCTGCTTGTCGCACTCTTGTCCGTTGCACTCTTTCTTCTCGTTGCATTCAGTCTTGCATTCTTCACACTCCTTGTTCTGTGCCTTGTTGCCTCCGCAAGCAATCATCAGGGCTGCGCATGCAATGATAACGAATATACGTTTCATGGTCTTGGTATTTTAAAATGGTTTGTAAAATTGTTCTGCCGCGAATATACTTATTATTTTTTATTTCCCTCCATTGTGCCTGTTAATATTTTGTAAATTATAATCGGAGCTTTGTTTGTATGCCGTAGTTTTGGAATTTTGTATGCTTTTTCTTTGATTGTGTATTTTTAATATTGTTAAATGGCTTGTTTTCTTTCGTTTTGTTTGCAAATGAGTGTAAAGATGAGTATTTTTGCCAAAATTTTACTTAAAGCACTTTGTGCTCTTTTTTTTGACCCATTTGTAAAATATAATTCTAAAGAAATGAGACGGTTATCATTCATATTCTTATCGTTGTTCGCTTTTGCAATGACTGTGACTGCCCAGCGTACCCGTTTTGAGATTTCATTCAAATCTGTGATGTCAGCAGATTTGTCGAAGGTCTATATCCAGCCTTTGAATGCCGACGAGGCTACCCGAACTCTCCCCTTGCGTCTGAAAGGTGACAGATACTCTGCAAGTGTTCCTGCATCACAGTCGGGGTTCTATGAGGTGGTGATGGTCATAAACGGCGGTCAGTGGCTCACAACCGTCTATGCCCCAAAGTCAAAGAGGGTGGGGTTGGATGTTGAGTTCGATGGAGTGGCGCTCAAAGAGTGCTCGTCTGTAGACAATAAGGCGATATCCGATCTCAATTCAATTGTAAATGCAAATAACCGCAAGTTGTGGATGGCCAAGGATATGACAGACAGCGACCTGCGTGCGTTGTTCGCGAGCTATCTTGCTGCCTGTGATTCAATAGTTGCAGCGGTGAAACCTACGGAAGCTGTTGCATGCTATATGAAGGCTGCCGCCTATTCAAACGCAAAGAATTTCTATACATCTATTCCAAGAGCGCAAAAACGTAAATTGAAGGAACTCTCTTTTACCGATGCCGATGTGTTGCCTCCCATGACCGATGTCTTCGACAATGAGTATGCGGCTCTCATTCCTTCGGCTATGCAGCTGGTATATGCGACAGTGTCGGCCGATGCAAAACTCGATGTTAGGGGCATGATGGATGTTCTTTATGCTGGTTATGAGAATGAGGCTGTCAGGAACAGGGTTGCCGATATGCTCATGAACCGTTTCCTTGTGCGTCATAACTATGCCGGTGATTTTGACGGCGGCCTTGAATATCTGCAGGCCGTTGTCAATGATTTCGAGTTGTCGGATAGTTATGTAAAGGAGTATCTCAAGCGCAAGTCGGCCTTGCCGGGTGCCGATTTTCCCGAGGAGGTGGTTCTTGTGAACCCTGATGGCGAGGTTGTCGATTTTTCGGAGTTCAAAGGTAAATATGTATATGTAGACCTTTGGGCATCGTGGTGCGGCCCCTGCTGTAGGGAGATTCCTCATCTGCAGGCTCTTGAAAAGGAACTCGAAGGCAGCGATGTTGTCTGTGTCTCTGTCTCCACAGACACCGATGAGGATGCATGGAAGGCAAAACTTGTCGAAGCCAATATGCACGGTAACCAGTTGCGCGACCGCGATGGTTCGTTAGGTACTGCGCTCAATGTCGGTGGAATACCGTTCTTTGTGGTATATGACAAGGATGGTAAGCTCCACACCTATGGCGCGCAGCGTCCAAGCAGCGGTGAGGCAATCAAACAATTCTTGCTGAACCTTAAGTGATTTTACACTTTTAACACGTTGTTTATCATATATTAATGGTGAAAAATTGTTTGCATTTGCAGATAATTTGTTACTTTTGCCGCCCTGAATTGGTGCGAAAGTTTTTTGTATACATTTTTATCAAATAATTTAAATATTAACTTATGAAGAAAAACTACTTTTTGTCAATTTGCCTCATGCTTTTTATGGCAGTGCAGGCAACAGCGCAGAGCTTTACAATTGACCAGTTGTTCGGAAAGTGGCAGTTTACAGCAGATGTGGAGTTTACCGATGCTGCAACACAGGCTTACAAGGAGACACTTTCGGGCGATTGCGAGGCTGTTATCTCTGCCGATGAGACTTACATTGCAAAAATCGTTGGTTTTGCTGGTTCATCAGTTCAGCAGAACATCAATATGATTGGTGCAAAGAATGGTCAGGATATGCTTAAGATTAACAATCTTAACAATCCACAGTTGTGGGGTTCTCTTTATCTTGCCAACGCGGACGGTGAAAACCCATTTGGTATTTGGGAGAACGGTACCGAGGTTGTAAAATCTTATGGTCCCGTATATTACAATGTGTACGCTACTGAAGGTCTGATTACAATACCTGATTTTACCGTAGTTACACTCCCCGGAGGTTACAGCGAACTAAATCCTGTAGTCATTGCAAAGTACACAAATGTGAAGATGACACTTGTTGAGGCTGAGGTGGTTGAGGTTGCAGACATCAGCGGTGAGTATCAGTTCAAGGCTGGCGCAGGTACCTATGACACAATGGCAGGTTCTGCTATCCCAACAGAGTTTGCAGTAACTCTTGAAAAGACATCAGAGGACAACAAGTCTTACGATGCAACAATCGCAATCGAGGGCTATGATGCTGTTACTCTTCCTGCATCTTACAATGGTGTGTCTGTCATGTTCGACTATGACAATACCTATCTCGATGAGGCTAACGGCATCCGTTTCGCTCCAATGTATGGCGATGCAACAGCGGGTTCTATTGAGTTCAAGTCTCAGGACGAGACAGCATTCTCACTCTACAGCGGTTTTGCTTTCGCAAGCGATGCTACAGTGAAGGCTGCCGATGGTGTAACCGATTCTTTGGTTGTGAACGGCAATTATCACCAGTGGTACACATCTGGTACTTTGAAGATGGCAACAGATACTCCTGCGTTTGATTGGGCGGGTGTATACACAGTAAAGACAACTGACGAGAACGGTTTGTATATCGGTGATGCTGCCGGCTTTGATTGGCCAACAGAATTCCAGATTGAGGTAGAGTACAACGAGGGTTGGGGCATTTATCTCGTGACTAAGGTATTTGGTATGGATGTTACTGCAATCAACTATGGTGGTCTTGACTTTATACCTGCCGAGGATGGCAAGAGCGTGGATATCGCTACCGGCTATCTCTATTCTGTGCAGCCGGGTGCAGTTTATCTTGCACTCCGCGATATGAATATGAGCCAGGATGCTATTCAGATGATTGTAAATGAGGATGGTACAATGTCTGTAGCCGGTCTGAGCGTTGTTACAGTTATCAGCGGTGTAGAAACTCCGACACTCAATGCATTCTATTCAAACCTCGCTGTTACAAAAGAGGGTGCCGAAGCTTTTGATTGGACCGGAACTTGGGAGGTAACCGTAGGTAACCAGACTTCATATGATGGCAAGACATATCCCGAGTCATTCTATATGACAATTGAGCACAACGAGGATTGGGGCATGACTCTTATCACCCAGTTCATGAGCACAGATGTTGCGGGTGTCAACTATGGTGGTATCCTGTTGACTATTGCCGACGACAACAAGAGCGCCGAGATGGAGGTTGGTGTATTCGCCGGTGGTTCATACCCCGATTACCTGAAAATCTACGATATGAACGGCACTGCTGACTATCCTGTTATTCTCACTGCAAACGAGGATGGCACAATTTCATTCGAGGATTTCTTCCTTGCAACCTACAACTGGGATACAGCGGCTTTGACTCCTGCTGTATTCTGTGAGAATGTTACTGCTACAAAGTGTCCTACAGGCATTGAGGAGGTGAAAGGTGAGAACGTAGAGGTGAAAGCTATCTTCGATATGCAGGGCCGCAAGGTTAATGCAATCACCGCTCCCGGTCTCTACATTGTAAATGGTAAAAAGGTGCTTGTTAAGTAATCATTGTATCTATTTTAGTTAAATATTTAGTATATAGTTATATTTAACATAATATATGGCGCTTCCCCGTTGTGGGAAGCGCCATTTTTTTGTAATTTTGCAACCCGAATTTAAATATGAAAAATATAGGACTGAAAAATGAACAGATTGCAGTTTTTTGAAAATATCAGGGGAGCGATGCTTGCGCTGCTGTTTTTCGTTGGCGTGGCACTGGTGCCTGCGGGTGCTTTTGCGGCAGCGGGTACATCGGCCGACCCCGATGACTTGAATGTCGCGACCGGTGTGGTTGTCGACAAGAAGACCGGCGAGCCGCTTATCAGTGTGAATGTGGCGGTGTGGGCGGATGGTCGCCTGCTTACAGGTACTTCAACCGATTTCGAGGGAAAGTTCAAGATAATCTCTCCTGTAATTGATTTTGAGTTGCGCATATCTTACGTGGGCTACAATGAGGCCAAGTTCTCTTCAAAGAGCGGTGTATTGCATGACCTGCGTGTTGAACTCTCCGAAGAGAGCAGCACGCTCACCGAGGTGGTTGTCACCGGTTTTGTTACAAAGAACAAGGAAACCTTTACAGGTTCAGCAACCGAGATTTCGGGCGTTGAGCTGCGTCAGGTGTCGGGTACCAACCTCATCAGCGCCATTTCGGCACTCACTCCGGGCATGGCAATGGTGCAGAATACAAGCCAGGGCTCAAACCCCAACCACACTCCCGAGCTTGTGCTGCGTGGTATGAGCTCGTTCTCCAACAGCGGACAGCAGGTTAACCAGCCTACAATCATCCTCGACGGTACCGAAATTACCATGCAGGATCTTTATGACCTCGATATAAACGAGATTGAGAACATTACCGTTCTTAAGGATGCATCGGCAACGGCACTCTATGGTTCAAAGGCCGCAAACGGTGTCATCGTGATTACCCGCAAGCCCATCCAGGAGAGCACCTTGCGCGTGCAGTATAACTTCACGGGTAATTTCCAACTCCCGGTGCTCAGCGACTACAATGTACTGTCGGCTGCCGAGAAACTCGAATATGAGCGTCTTGCCGGTCTTTACGATGCAAAGGGCGAGATTAACGCGGCTACCGGCCTGCCGTTGCAGTATGAGTATGACGAGCTCTACAACCAGCGCTACAAACTAATTGCGGCGGGGCAGAGCAGTGACTGGCTCTCGCAACCTGCGCGTGCGGCTCTCTCGCACGACCACTCGTTGCGCGTCTACGGTGGTGCATCAAACCTCCGCTACGAACTCACAGGCCGCTTTGGCGATACCCGAGGTGTAATGAAGGGCGACTACCGCAAGCGCACAGGAATCGGTTTCAAACTCGACTACTACGTGGGTAACCTCACAATCTCTAACCGCACCACATATCAGGAGGTGGCGGTGAAGAACTCGCCTTACGGCTCATTCTCGCAGTATGTGCAGATGAACCCTTATGACCGCATGTACAATGCCGACGGTACACCCAACATGAACCTCTCATGGGATTTGAACAACCCGTTGTACGAGGCTTCGCTCGGCAGTTTCTCCAAGAGCGGAGAGCG
>JAZREN010000021.1:0-2810 GCA_045660825.1 Bacteroidaceae bacterium | reverse complement strand
TAGGTGCTCGCTGAAGGCGAGTGACTAACTGAGGAAGGTCCGCATCACCCAAAAAACAACAGAAAGGTTCAAGTGGCACCATTGCGGGCGAGCAATGTTTGCGACGACGGGAGCTTTAGCTCCCCAAAGGAGTGTGCTTTAACACCCTCTTTGACTGAAGGATATTGCCTTGGCAATTCCTGAATTTGCTTGCAAATCGACAATACCGCCAGCAGTTAGTCGTGCGTAGTGCAGACGCAGTTTGCACCGTACGGGATGCGAAAAAGGCGGTATTGTCAACTAAAGGCCCGACTGGGCTTTAGGGTGCCGGGCGTTTTGGTTCTTTCACGCGATGAAAGAACATGAAAGAAAGACTTGAAGAAAATTCAAGTGAACAATTAAGGTTGAGATTAGCCGTTGAATAAAATGGAGATCGAAAGCGACGGCGACAGTAAATTTCTTCTGAGCCTGCATAAAACGAACGGTTCTTGATATTATATCACAAAAGCGTCAGTGACCAAATGGTTGCTGACGCTTTTTCGACAATAATTATTTGTCCTTATAAAATAAAAGGCCATTTTTTCAGTTATTGTATAATAGCGAGAATAAGTTTTTTGTGCGAAAGGGAATAGTCAACATAGTGATACTTGCCGTGTGTGTGCTGCTGGCTGCAGCCTGCGGAAGCGAAAAGGCCATCAAGAAAGGTGACCAGTATGCTGCTGTGCTTGAGTATTACGAGGCTGCCAAGGAGTACAAGAAGGGTTATCGCAAGATTGCACCAAAAGAGCGTGAACAACGCGCCGAGGTGGCATGGAAAATGGGCGAGTGCTACCGCAAGAGCTATAACGCCGTGATGGCTGTGGGTGCATACCAGAACGCAGTGCGCTATGGTTACCCCGACTCCACCGCCCTACGCTATCTTGCAGATGCGCAACTTGTGAAGGGCGATTACAAGGCCGCACAAAAGAACTATGAGGCATATCTTGAGATAGCGCCCGATGACCGCATGGCACGGGTTGGTCTTGAGTCGGCAAAGCAGTCGGCCGAATGGAAGAAGAACCCCACACGTTACATTGTAAAGAAAGCCAAGGAGCTGAACGGACAGCGCAGCGACTACTGCCCTGCGTACGTAGGCGAGGACACCACCATGATTGTGACCACCAGCACACGCAAGGAGGCGACAGGTGACGAGTTGAGCAGCATAACAGGACAGAAGAGTGCCGACATTTTCCTTACCAAGCGTGATGAAAAGGGAAAATGGCAGAAGACCGAGAAGATTGAGAGCGACGTGAACGGCGAGTTTGAGGACGGCGCATGTGCCTTCACCCCCGATGGCAAGACCATGTATTTCACACGCTGTGCCATTGACGAACAGTACCCACGCTATGCCAGCATATTCAAGAGCAACCGAAGCGATGCAGCATGGACAAAGCCCGAACAGGTTGTCATTGCACGCGACACACTGTCGGCATATGCACACCCTGCAGTTTCCCCTTGCGGCGAATGGCTCTATTTTACATCGAACATGCCCGGTGGCAGTGGCGGCCTCGACATATGGCGACTCTACATTGGAAAGAGCCGCGCAATGGAAGGGATACTGGAGAACTTGGGCGAGGGCATAAATACCGAGGGCGATGAGCAGTTCCCGGCATTCGGCCCGCAAGGCGAGCTTTTCTTCTCGTCGAACGGCTACCCGGGAATGGGAGGCCTCGACATCTACAGCGCTACATTGCAGAACGACAGCATATGGGAGGTGAAGAACATTGGAGCGCCGGTGAACTCAAACGGTGATGACTTTGGCATTACATTCGCTCCGGGATTATACCGCGGATACTTCAGTTCAAACAGGGGCGACGCACGCGGTTGGGACCACATCTACTCGTTCATGCTCCCCGAGACCGTACATACGCTCCACGGCTGGATATATGAGAAGGACGGCTATGAGCTGCCCGAGGGTGTTATATATATGATTGGCAACGACGGAACGAACACCAACTTTGGTGTAATGAAAGACGGTTCGTACAGCATACGTGTAACACCGGGCGTGGAATACGTGCTGTTGGGTACCTGCAAGGGACACCTTAACGCAATGCAGGAGTTGAAGACCACACTCGACGAGGGCGAGCACAGCTACCAGTTGGACTTTGAACTGGCATCGGCTGCACGCCCCGTGCTCATTGACAATATCTTCTACGAATATAACAAGGCAACGCTCACAGCCTCGTCGGCAACAGCGCTCGACGAGCTTGTGTCAATGCTTGAACTGAACTCAAATGTCACTATTGAGCTTGCTGCACATTGCGACAACCGTGGTAGCGACAGCTATAACAAGAAACTGTCACAGGCACGTGCCGAGTCGGTAATGAAATATCTTGTTGAAAAGGGAATTGAACAGGAACGACTCACAGCCGTGGGTTATGGCGAGGGCACTCCAAAGACAGTGACAAAGAAGATGACCGAGCTATATACATTCCTGAAAGAGGGCGATGTGCTCACTGAAGCATTCATAAAGACCCTTGACAAGGACGAGCAGGAGATTTGCCACCAGCTGAACCGCCGCACGGAGTTCCAGGTACTGCGTACTACATACAGGTTATATGAGTAAGAGTTTTTAGGAAAACAGCTCGCAAAAAAAATATTGGCTGCCGATCGGCAGCCAATATTCGTTTATAATATCAAGTCTATGATTTTTACTTGAAGTAGCGGTTGAACAAGCCCTCGAAGCCCTTGCCGTGACGAGCCTCGTCCTTTGCCATCTCGTGAACTGTATCGTGGATTGCATCCAAATCCAACTGCTTTGCACGCTTTGCAATGCGGTACTTGTCGCTGTT
>JAZREN010000020.1:0-1667 GCA_045660825.1 Bacteroidaceae bacterium | reverse complement strand
CGAAATACTTGGTCAAAATCTGTGACTTGCCAATGCCGTGACGGCCTGTAAGCATTATATTCTGCCACGATGGTGTTACATCGAGCAGTGTCATAAGTTCTTTACTGTTTATTGCTATTGCCATAGTTTATATTATAATTTCTCATCAATAAAATCTACTGTAAGGAAAGTAACATCGTAAAAGTGTCCTGCAAAAGAGCGTACATCCTCCTGCTCCCATCTGTCCCACCCATTATTTACTTTGAGCCACTCGTGTTCATCAGTTGTTTTAGGGTCGGCACTATACACATTGCAACACTCGGCATCAACCCATTTCTCTTTGATTAATTCGTCTCCGTAGATTAAAGGAACAGAACTTTTAATCTCTAAATTAAAGGAGGTGTCGCCTGTTACCGCAATTGTGTGGAAAAGCATACGGGAAAATGCATCTTGCTTATTCATCAGGTTCCCGGTACTCCATCGCAAATATTTCATCAACTTGCCCACGGGCTTTCCTGTATGTTGTGTAGACAGTGCCGCAAGGTGTTGCGCAATCTTGTTGTACTCTTCATTCTGTCGGCACATCAGATTGTCATAAATCTGCAAAGCCTTTATAATATATTCATCGACACGGCGATTGATTGTCGGCATATGTCCAAGAAAATTCACGACGGCGCTCATAGGCGTCGATGTAGAAATGTCTATGCTGAAATTGTCGTAGCCGGTATTGGGCGAGAAACCACCGTCCTGCCATGAATCGCGGTTTTTAATGCAGCAGCTATAACCCTGTTTGGTGAGAACGGTTGTGTGTTTGGTAAGCGATACGTCAACATCTTGCATCCCGGCTTCCTCTAAAAGTGGACGCAGACGGTTCTCCACCCAGGATTCTTTGTTGATGCAATGGATGAAGTCGTGCAAGGTATCATTTTGAGTCATTATACTCTGTTCTGTAGCGATACAAAAATACTTCTTTACCGCTGTTTTATACGGGCGCAACACCTGGTCAATCACCTGGTTTATGGTATAGCCTTTGGCTATGTACTCCTCGACTTTCTTTGCCAGTTTCCGGTCGTCCCAAAGGGTGAAGTCGATACTGTCGTCGGCAACAACAGCCTCCATTGTGCGCAAGCGCAGTTTCTTGGCATAGTAGTTGAGTTCTTCTTGACGCAACTTCCATGTGGCATCCATCTCCATCAGCAGTGTAGCCACGTTAAGCATATTAAAATCGGTCTCTTGCATCATCATTGCAGCCTTGGTCAGCTGCTCACAAGGGTTCAGCTCGTAGTAGCCAAAAGGCGTGCCTTCCTTTGTGTATCGCTTGATGGTCATCGTTACACCGCCATAGGTAAGACGCACAGTCTCTACATCGGTACAGATTTCATATACCCTTTTCTGCCAAGCGTGATATGTACTCTCGTTGTCGTATATCCTGGCAGTTATGTAGCAATGGGTAGCCCATGTATTTTTTGGACACGGAGCCTCCATGCCCACAATTGATTCCTTGCTCACTTGCATCGCCAAGTTGGAGAGGTCGGCCCCTTCGGCAGCCATAGCATTGCGCAGATCGTTTTCCGAGAAATGGAACTGCATCTGCTCCCACACGGCAATAGGGTTCTGCTCCACAAAGTGGGTTGCCTTGTAGTCTTCGAAACTGAATGTATTATTATAGTCTAAGGGAAGAAACACCT
>JAZREN010000019.1:0-9146 GCA_045660825.1 Bacteroidaceae bacterium | reverse complement strand
AACAGCGACAAGTACCGCATTGCAAAGCGTGCAAAGCAGTTGGATTTGGATGCAATCCACGATACAGTTCACGAGATGGCAAAGGACGAGGCTCGTCACGGCAAGGGCTTCGAGGGCTTGTTCAACCGCTACTTCAAGTAATTGATGACGCTTCCAATATATACTGAATGACTAAGAAAAATAAGAATCTACTTTGAAAAACATCAACTGAGAAAAAACCATAAATGTAATTGTTTTAGTAAGTGAATAGTGTTTAAATGTTGCGCGCCGGCTGTAGTGATACACCCGGCGCGTTTTTTATATGAAATGTGGCAATGATTGCAACTTAGCTGCTATCATTGCCACATTATGAAAATCAATGACTTACTTAAGGAATACGAAGTACACGGCAAGTACAAGGAATATCACTGCAACAAGGTGGTTCCACTGCAGTGTCTCGCCCTTGAAGAGTACCGATACTATCACTCCGAACACCAGGCATGAGATTACCTCCTGTATCACCTTTAGCTGAACGAGCGAGAACGGGCCGCCGTTGATGTCTGAACCTATGCGGTTGGCCGGTATCAGGAATGAGTATTCGAGCAGCGCTACGCACCAGCTGATGAGTACTATTATTACAATTGATGTGTTCGGTGAAATGAGTTTCATGTCCTGGAGCTTTAGGTTGCCATACCAGGCCAGTGTCATGAAGCTGTTGGAGATTACCAGCAACAGAATTGTGAGTAGGATTTTTGACATTGTTGTATCTTTTTACTGTTTCTTTTCAATTTTTGGTGGCAGCAGTGATGGCTGTATGTTGCTCATCGCTCCCCACAGGTTGTAGCGTGCCTCGGGGTTCAGTGACTCAAGATGTGCCAGCATGTCCTTCATTGTCTTGCGGTTCGAGTCGTTCTCGAATGGGCAGTTCTTTATCTGTGGCGGGAACTGGCTCTCGGTGGCATATTCCTCCACATCGTTCTCGTTCACAAGGCACAGCGGGCGTATTATTGAGATGGGGAATTTCTCCATCTGCATCACCGGTGCCATGGCGCTGAAGGTGCCCTGGAATGTCATGTTCATCAGCATGGTCTCAATGAAGTCGTCCATGTTGTGCCCCAGTGCAATCTTGTTGCATCCAAGCTCTTGCGCCAAGGTGAAGAGCGCCTTGCGTCGGTTCCATGAACACAGGAAGCAGGGCGATTTGCGCTTGTCGGTCGATACGTCGAAACTGCTCTCCAATACGTGTAGCTCAACCCCCAGTCCGTCGCAGAATTCCTGCAGGTAACTGATGTTTGCCTTGTAAGGAATGTTTACCATTGTCACGTGCGCCGCCACAATGCTTATCGATGGCTTGAAGATGCGGCTGCGCTCGGCCATCAGCTGCAACAGCGTTAGCGAGTCCTTGCCGCCCGACAGCGCTACAAGTATCTTGTCGCCGTCGACAAACATTGAGTAGTCCTTCGTTGCGCGGTTGAACTGCTTTTGTATCTTGCGATATATTTTCTGCTGTGGAGTGAACTTGGCCATTCTCTTTTTTCTCCTTTGTTTTTTCAGGCTGCAAAATTAGTGAAAATGGAGCATTGGCGCAATTTTCTTCCTTTTATCTTTTATCAGGCGTGCCGTGTGATGCCCATATTTTCTTAATTTATATAAAAAATATCACACGCAGGTGCCGTTGTTACGTTTTATTGACTATATTTGCGCTAAGCGCTGCGCATGGCGGCGTTTATTTCGATATGAAAAAAATATTTTACATAACAATATTCTGCCTTGTTGCTGTTACCGGTGTCTTTGCCCAGAGCAGGGACGTGGCAAAGAAACTCTTCAACGAGGGCAATTTCGTAGAGTCGAAGCCCATGTTCGAGAAACTGCTTGCCAAGACTCCAAAGAACAGCGAGTACAACTATTGGTATGCAGCTTGCTGTCTCGAGACCAACGACACCGTCGATGCCGTGAAGCTCGAGGAGATGCTTGAGTTTGCTGCATCGCGCAACATTGTAAAGGCTCATTGGTACTTGGCCGAGTTGTATTGGCGACAGAGGGACTACTCCTTGGCTTCAGAGAATTTCGATATCTTCATTGACGATACCAAAGACGACTCGTTGCGCGCTGTTGCACAGCAGCGCATGAAACTGTGCAATAGGCTCGACCGTATGGTGCGCAACAGCGAAATCGTCTGCTTCATAGACAGCGTGGTGGTTGACAAGGAGGCATTCCTGTCGGTCTACACCATGGGTAGTGATGTGGGGCGTGTGGCGACATGTGCCGACTATTTTGGCGACGAGACTCTTCCCGGACACATCAACGAGACCGAGCGCGGAATGGACATCTTCTTCTCCGACGAAAACGATGCCGACGAGCCACAGCTCAAGCTCTACCGTCGTTCCAAAGTTGGCGGCGAGTGGGGAAGGGTGCAGCCTATTCTCGGTTTTGACACCAAGGGCAATGACGACTATCCCTTTATGCTTGCCGATGGCGTCACGCTCTATTTCGCCAGTGACGGCGAGGGTTCAATCGGTGGCTATGACATCTTCATCTCGCGCATGGATATCGAGAGCGGGCGCTTCTTCCGCCCCGACAATGTGGGCATGCCGTTCAACTCCACTGCCAATGACTACATGATGGCCATCAACGAGGTTGCCAATCTTGGATGGTTTGCAACCGACCGCAACCAGCCCGAGGGCAAGGTCTGCGTCTATACGTTCATCCCCAATACTGCCAAGAGAAGGGTCGATGTCTCGTCCATTGGCTATGACGCGGCTCTTGAAATAGCATCACTCTCATCCATCGCTGCTACACAGACCGACGAAGATGCTGTGCGCAAGGCGCGCCAGCAGATGGCTTTGCTCATGTATGCCCAAAAGACTGCGGGTAAAAAAGAGGATTTCTTTTTTGTCGTTGACGACCTACATGACTACAAGACTCTCTCCGACTTCAAGAGCGACCGTGCGCGCGGACTCTTCAAGGAGTGGCAAGAGCGTACAAAGCAGCATGCACGTGATGTGGAGCAACTCGATGCGTTGCGCGACGAGTATGCGTTGTCGTCACAGTCTGTCAAGAGCAGGCTCAAGCCGCAGATTCTGCAGCTCGAGCGCAAGGTCGAGGCCGATGCAGTTGCTCTCAGGAATGCCGAGTATGAGATAAGGCGTGTTGAGCAGGAGGTGCTTTATGGAGCCGGAGAGTGATTGGAAAAGGCTCCGGGTCATATTGTGCGGAGCGAAAGTTTTATTGACAACAAAATAAATAGATTATGGATATATTGATAACAGTTCTGTTGGTTGCCTTTGCAACCATTATGTTGGTGCTCGAGGTGGTATTCATTCCCGGCTTTGGCTTCACGGGCGTGTTGGGTATGCTTTCAATGATTGGCTCGGTGTTCTATGCCTTCATACAGATTGGCACTGCTGCCGGCTGGATTACGCTGCTTGTGTGCGTGCTCGTGTGCATCTCGCTCTTCCTTTCGGCGTTGTATGGCAATTCGCTCGACAAGATGGCGCTCAAGAAGAACATCAAGTCAAAGGCCAATGAACTGGATATGTCGCAGTTCAAGGTTGGCGACCACGGCGTTGCACGCACCCGTCTTGCACTCATTGGTGAGGCGCTCATCAACGGCCAGATTGTAGAAGTGAAGTCCGAGGGTGGTTTCATCAACGAGAACGAGGAGATTGAGATCATACGCGTCTCGGGCAACTCGCTGTTTGTGGCAAAAGTAAAATCAAATGACAAAAAATAACTAAACCTTTTGATTATGGAAACTAACATGTTTTTTATTGGTGGCGTCATTGTGGGTCTGCTCATATTTCTGGCAGTCTTCTTCCACTATGTACCCTTTGTACTTTGGCTCTCGGCCAAGGTATCCGGCGTTCAAATCTCGCTGTTGCAGCTGTTCCTCATGCGCATACGTAACGTGCCCCCAAGCACCATTGTGCAGGCAATGATTGAGGCTCACAAGGCCGGTCTTGAGAATATCACCCGCGACAGCCTCGAGGCTCACTACCTTGCCGGCGGTCATGTCGAGCGAGTGGTGCACGCGCTTGTGTCGGCTTCAAAGGCAAATATCGAACTCTCTTTCCAGATGGCAACAGCCATTGACCTTGCAGGCCGCGATGTGTTCGAGGCTGTGCAGATGTCCGTTAACCCCAAGGTGATTGACACACCACACGTTACAGCCGTGGCAAAGGACGGTATCCAGCTCATTGCCATTGCCCGTGTGACGGTGCGTGCAAACATCAAGCGCCTGGTGGGTGGTGCCGGTGAGGATACAGTGCTTGCCCGTGTAGGCGAGGGTATCGTTTCGTCCATCGGTTCATCCGAGAACCACAAGGCAGTGCTTGAGAACCCCGATTCAATCTCAAAGCTCGTGCTCAGCAAGGGACTCGATGCAGGTACCGCTTTCGAGATTCTCTCTATCGATATCGCCGATATCGACATAGGCAAGAACATCGGTGCTGCGTTGCAGATTGACCAGGCCAATGCCGACAAGAATATCGCCCAGGCCAAGGCCGAGGAGCGCCGTGCCATGGCTGTTGCTCTTGAGCAGGAGAACAAGGCTCGTGCACAGGAGGCCCGCGCCCACGTTATCGAGGCCGAGGCCGAGGTGCCAAAGGCTATGGCCGAGGCATTCCGCAACGGCAATCTCGGTGTCATGGATTACTACAGAATGCGAAACATCCAGGCCGACACCGCTATGCGCGACAACATTGCCAAGGAGTAATGTGTTGTATAAGTGAAGACTATAAACTTATTTTATCATGAAACGTTATTTCGCTCCTTCGGAGTTGCTCATTGAGCCAAACGGAGCAATATACCATTTGGGAGTAAAACCAGAACAGTTGGCCGACAAGATAATTTTGGTTGGCGATCCCGGTCGCGTGCCTTTGGTGGCATCATATTTCAGCGAACAGGAGTGCGACATACAGCACCGCGAGTTCCGCACCATCACCGGTACCTACAAGGGCAAGCGCATAACCGTTGTCTCAACAGGTATCGGTTGCGACAATGTCGATATTGTGGTGAACGAGATTGATGCACTTGCAAATATCGATTTCACCACCCGTTACGAGAAGGATGAGCTGCGCAAGCTGCAGATGGTGCGCATTGGCACCTGTGGCGGTCTGCAGCCCCACACACCTGTGGGCACATTCATCTGCTCGGCAAAGTCGGTGGGCTTCGATGGCCTTCTCAATTTCTATGCCGGCCGCAACGAGGTGTGCGATCTTCCCATGGAGCGCGCCTTGCTCAACCACCTGGGGTGGAGCAGCAACATGTGCCAGCCTGCGCCCTATGTGATTGCGGCCGATGAGGAACTCACCAATCGCATTGCCCAGGACGACATGGTACGTGGCGTGACAATTGCCTGTGGTGGCTTCTTCGGCCCTCAGGGACGCCGCTTGCGCGTGCCGTTGGCCGACCCTCACCAGAACGAAAAGGTCGAGTCTTTCCTCTACCAGGGACAGCAAATCACCAACTTCGAGATGGAGAGCTCGGCACTTGCCGGCCTTGCAGCCCTCATGGGACACCAGGCAGTCACCGTTTGCCTTGTCATTGCCAACCGCAGAGCCAAGGAAGCGAATGTCGACTACAACGAGAAGATGAAAGAGTTGATAGAGACAGTGCTCGAGAGAATTTAATATTGTATATGATTGTAGGGGCAGACCGATGTGTCTGCCCTTGCATTGAAATAAAAACTCTCCCTCAGGGAGTAGGATATGTATCTTGTTATCCTGAGCGTAGTGAAGGATCTTGTTTGCGCTTGATAACGCCTTTCATAACCGTATGGCAAAAACTCTCCCGCATCTCAAAGAGGGAGTACCCGTAGGGGGAGGGAGATTCACCTTTAACCACACTGCGTGTGATTGAACCTGTTCGCACTTGCTGTAAAAGCTCAAGCAAGCTTGGCTTTTTCTCACTCACTCGCAGTTTTTAACCTTGAATAACCATGAACGACACAATTTGCGCGTTGGCGACGCCGCAGGGCGGGGCGATAAGCGTAGTACGAATATCGGGCCCCAAGGCCATTGAATATACATCACAAATCTTCACCCCGCGCAAGGGATTGCCGTTGGCAGAGCGCAAGTCACACACGGCGGTGTTCGGCGACGTGTGCGTTACACCCGGCGAACAGCTCGACGAGGTGCTGGTAACAGTAATGCGTGCACCTCACACCTACACCGGTGAGGATGTGGTTGAGATAAGCTGCCACGCGTCGAGCTACATCACCCAGCAACTTATGCTTGCGCTCCTTGCCCTTGGCGCACGTCAGGCCGACCCGGGCGAGTTCACCATGAGAGCTTTCCTCAATGGCAAGATGGACCTTAGCCGTGCCGAGGCTGTGGCCGATCTCATTGCCTCTACATCAAAGGCATCGCACCGCCTGGCAATGAACCAGTTGAAGGGCGATTTCAGCAACGAACTTGGTAACCTGCGCAACAAACTCCTCAAACTCACCACACTCATGGAGCTCGAACTCGACTTCAGCGAGGAGGATGTCACCTTTGCCGACCGCAGTGAACTCATGCAACTGTGTGACGAGATTGACGGCGTAATGACACGTCTCACCGACTCTTTCGCCGTTGGTAATGCCGTCAAGAACGGTGTTCCAGTGGCCATCGTGGGCGAGACCAATGCCGGCAAGAGTACGCTGCTCAACGCTCTTCTACGCGAGGATAGAGCCATCGTAAGTGACATCAGCGGTACCACACGCGACACCATCGAAGGCATGATGACCATTGGCGGCACATCGTTCCGTTTCATTGACACCGCCGGCCTGCGCGATACAAGCGACGTGGTGGAGCAGATGGGTATTGAACGCACAGTCGGCGAGTTGAAGAAATCTTCAATAGCATTGTGGGTTGTTGACCCTGCTGCCGACTATGCCCAGATGGAAATCACAGCAAAGAAGATACTCCCCGAGTGCAGGGACAAGAAACTGGCTATACTCATAAACAAGAGCGATACTATAAGAAACGAGCGCCTTGCCGAGATTATGGAGTGGGGCAAGAGCCTTGTTGCCGAGTGTGGCGACGACATCATCTGGAGCGAGAGCGACATGTGGGCAATGTCCGCCCGCCAGGGAACAAACATGGCAAGGCTCGAGGAGTTCCTCGTGCGCAGTGCAGCACTCCCCGCCATCTCAAGCGGCGACGTCGTTGTCACCAACGTGCGCCACTACGAAGCCCTCACCCGTGCCCTCGCCAACATAAAGGAAGTGAAGCAAGGCCTTGACCTGGGCCTCAGTGGCGACCTCGTCAGCGAACACCTCCGCGCCGCCATCCACAACCTCTCCGAAATCGTCGGCGAAGTGACAAACGATGAAGTACTTGGCAATATCTTTGCAAACTTTTGCATCGGTAAGTAAGTCGCTGATTATTAAATAGTTAAATCAATCATAAATGATTAATATAGCACTCTTTACGGGTGCTATATTTGTTTGTGCAAGCATCGTTGTTAATCGTTGCTAAGCCTTTTTACGCCTGTTTTTGTACCCCCTGTGTACCTCGCCGCTTGAAATGCGATTTTGCGTTGGCGAGGTGATGGACAAAGTTGAATATGGTTGAATATGGTTTAAGATAGTTAAACCAAAACAGGAGAAATCAAGAGAATTAAACACTCAAAACAGTAGTAAAATGGCAGCAAGTAACATTAGAATCAAGAAGATTTGCCAATGGTGTGGAGTTGAGTTTGAAGCTCAAAAAGTATCTACTAAGTATTGTTCACATCGCTGTGCTAATTTAGCCTACAAACAGGCTGTCCGAGACAAGAGGGTTAAACAAGCCGAAAGCGAAACTCATTATGTCAAGACAGAAAAACCTGTTGAGAACATCAAAGACAAAGAGTATCTATCAATAGCCCAAGCAGCAACCTTATTAGGTCTTTCTCTTCAAGCTGTATATAAGATGATATATGCAGGACATCTACTTGCTTATAAATTAAGCAGTAGATTATCATTCGTAAAAAGAACGGATATAGATGCAATGCTTAAAGCAAATCCATACGAAAAGCGACAACCGCGAGATGCGATTGCAATAACAGATCTATACACCACAGCCGAGATTAAAGAGAAATTTGGCGTTAAGGAGTCGTGGATTTATGAGATTGCGAAGGGGCATAATATCCCTCGCACATTTAATCGTGGCAAAATCTATTGGAGCAAGAAACATATCGACTCCTACTTTGCCAAGAAAGCTCCCGATGCGAGTATCACAGAATGGTACAGTGTAGCGGAGTTGCAAGAGAAGTTCGGTATGACGCTATCGGCAATCTACACCTTTGTATATAAGAATGTAATCCCCAAGCGCAAAGAGGGCAAAATGGTCTATTACTCGAAAAAGCATTTCGATATAGCCAAAGGTATTGCCACGCCCGAAGAGCCGCAATACTACACCATACCCGAAGCGATGGAGAAATACAACCTCACACGCGACCAACTCTACCACTATGTGAAGTATCACAACATCACTCGCATCAAGGTGGGCAAGTACACCAAGATTCTGCGCTCCGAACTCGACAAGTTCTTTGAGCCACCGAAGATTGAGTAAAGTTACTTGATGGTGATTGATGCCACCATCGGAACACCAATTTAATTTGCAGCAAAAAGTATAAACAATTAAAGTATAAATAGCTATGACACTAACTTGCACAAATGTAACCTTGCGCCAAAAGGCGTTACGCAACGACCGTATTTCACTCTATCTGGATTACTACCCTGCAATCCGTAACCCCTACACGATGAAGATGAGTCGCCGAGAGTTTCTCGGTATCTACCTCTATGCCAAGCCACGCAACGAGCAACAACGAATGTTCAACCAAGAGATGCTCAACAAGGCGGAAACGATACGCTGTATTCGCGTGCAGTCGCTCATCAACGAGGAGTTCGGCTTTCTCGATAAGAACAAACAGAAGGTCGATTTCCTTGCCTACTTCCGAGCAAAGGCACGCGAGCGATACGAAAAGTGGGATTGCGTTTGCAACCATTTCGAGAAGTTCTGCGGTGGTAAATGTACCTTCGGGGATATTACAGTTGAGCTTTGTGAGAAGTTTCGAGATTATCTCTTGAAATGCAAGCAGATACATCACCCTAACTCATATATCAGTCGAAATTCGGCTGCGGGATATTACTCCACTTTCCGCGCCCTGCTGAAGATTGCCTACAAGGAGAAGATGTTGCG
>JAZREN010000018.1:0-2871 GCA_045660825.1 Bacteroidaceae bacterium | reverse complement strand
CTCCTTCTTGCCCAACATTCTGTGGTCACAAAGTCCATGAAATCCTTGGGCAATTTATAATCCTTAGCATAGAAACGCGTCTGCATGAGATTTTCCCCCATATTGGTCGTGTAATAGTTGCGGAGGTAATTGACATAGCGTGTAGAAAGATGGGGGTGCGCTTTCATGCGGAGGTCAAGCAGACTATCAGCATCCTGTTTGTTTTGCTTCATAAAGTCAAGGTATGCCATAACTTTCTCCTCCGCTAAACTGCCGAAAGCAACCTTGCTGTGGTGCACTTCGTAATAATACCGCAGTACATTGTAAGACCCAATTTCCTCGGGATAAGCCCAAAGTTCGTTTTGCAATCGGGCATCTTTGCCCATGACCAAGCGCTGACCGGTTTTAACATCGTAAAGAAAGTAATACGTCTCGCTTGGTTCAATCACCGTATTGATATTACTGCGCCCCCAATCAACGTAAACTTGAGTAGTGTTGAGCACAGGCACGGTAATCTTGAAGCGCCCTTCTGAATCAAGCGGAGCGTTGAAAATATCTTCCGTTGCTGTGACAAAATTCATAATTGCCACATCCACATATTTTCCGCCTCCTTCGTTTTGCATCTCGGGCGTCATATTCTTAATCCATCCCACGACGGTCACGCTATCTCCCGAGAGATAATCGTTGTCCTTGAAGGTTGTGCGCTCGTCTCGAGTGGGATAGTCGGGAAGGTAAGGTGTAGTGATAACTTCGCAAACGATGGGTTTATTCTTTCCAATGCGCACCTTGCGAAGGCCCTTCTTCTGCTTGTTGACAGTGACGAGAAGCGTATCCTTTCCTTCAGCGATGGAGAACTCATGCTTGTCCTTCTTCTCGCTGCTTGAAAGCACCTTCCAAGTGCGACAATCGTAAATCACATGGTTTTCAGCAAAACCAATCAGCCATTCCCCCGTCTTCGTGTTGCGCCAATACGTGTCAGTAAGGACTTGCGCCTGTGTAGTGAGGGCAAGGAGGGTGAAGAGAAGCGTTGTGAGTATGTGTTTCATTTGTGTAGTTGGTTAGATGGTGGGTAATTGGGATAGCTACAAATATAGCCAATTTTTGGAGCATAGTCAAAAACTTCTACTCCTTCGCAATTATCTCCGCAGGGTTCTGCCTCATCACGGTGCGGACGTGGAGGGAGACGACGAGGAGAATGACGAGCGAAGTAAGAATGATGCTGAGGAGGATGGGCATGACGGGAGAGATGAGGTGGGGAGGAATGAATTCTTGTCTACACCAATCTTGTAAGAATCGATTGAAGAGGATGCCTGCGGGGATTGTAATGACGCTCGCTACTCCGATAAGCCAAAGGTAAAGGCGACCGAAAAGCAGAGCAATGTCCCCTCGCTTGGCGCCGTGAGTCTTGCGTAGTGCCACTTCCTTCTGTCGCGAACGGGTGTCGAGGGCAATAGTGCTCCAGATGCCCATAAAGCACATTAAGGCGCAGATGGCGGAGAGTATCCAGGCACCACGTTGCAGGTTGAGGAGAGCTTGAAGCTCCTCGGTATGTGTGTCGCGCAGGTTGAGTACGGTTTCTCGCAAGGGAAGCGGATTGATGCGGCGCATTACCTCTTTCATTTCCTGCATCACTTCTTGGTACTCACCCTCTTCGGGTTCAATGATAAATTGACCAAAAACTCCATAGGGGTTCTGACGGAAGATGGCAAGGTCATGAGATGAGAGGTGCTGGCGATTGTAAGGCAGCGTCGCAAACGTACCGCCAACGGGCCATACCTCATAAACATCGTTCCATCCGAGGTAAAGACTGAGCGTTCCGTTTTTGATTACGCCTAAGGAGTCAAACGCAGTGTAGAGCGCCTCGTTGAGCACGATGCATTCTTTTCTTTCCTCCTCAGGCACGAACCATTTAATAGGGCGTTGCCAAAAGTCGAAGAAGGCGGTGTCGGTCAGGAAGTAGGTCGTGAAATGAGTAGTACCAAGCGCCTCTTTAGCACCAGGCGTTTCTTTAGTCTCTTTGTACGACATGTGCATCCTGGAATGTTCGATGGCACGCTTGATTCCCTTGCGAGGCATCTGCAAGTATTCTTTCAACGCCACAAAGTCGTTGGGGTTGTAGGGGTTTATGGCAAGGCATTCCTGATAGTGGTCGTCATTTTCGGGAATGTTCTTTTGGTCTTTGACCAACCCTATGAACTGCGTGAATGCCAGTGCGCCCGAAAGGAAAACAAGGCTCACCACCAACTGAATACCGAGCATCGTATTGCGCAAGGAGTGCCCCGCATTGCGGTGTAATCCTGCCGCCAAGTTGGTGTTTGACTTGCGGATGCGACGGAGTGCCACCCATACGATAAAGGCGCTCAGCAAAGCCACGACGCAGAAGATTTGCAGAATCGTAGCATTCTGACCATACACCACCCAGCCCAAGACGTCAAACATTGTCCTGAAGTGCACTTCCACAAAATTGACCAACCAACTCATCAACACCAAAGCCACTGCCAATGCGAGGGCAAGAACAAGAGACACTTCCGTCAGAAAAAGTCCGTACAGACTCCACTTTGAAGCACCGTGCACCATGCGGAGCATAACCTCGCGTCGGCGCATCTGGAAGAGTTGCAACTGCATCTTGAGGAAACCCACCAGGGCGGCAAGCAGTACCATGGAACTAATCAGGTAAACAATGGTGCGCACCAACAGTACAGAGCCATTCCTACGGCTAATCACCTCGCTCATTGACTCCACCTTTGCCTTCAGTCCCAAGGGTTGCAGGCGGAGGTTTGCTGCCTGCTCCAGGTCTTTTGCAGTGTAACCTTCCTGCAGCAGCACCTCGTATTTCGTGGCGTAAAAGCGCTCTACTGCTTTATGCTCAGTACCTTTCATACAAAAGAAAGC
>JAZREN010000017.1:0-32686 GCA_045660825.1 Bacteroidaceae bacterium | reverse complement strand
AATTATTGACGGTTCGTTTTTCGTTCCTTACGCTTTCTTGCTTAATGAAAACTAAGCAAGGTTGTACTGCTTGTCTGTAATGGAATGTTGTCAAGGATCTATCGTCGCTGTTCGTTCATTCATCGCGTTACCGCGTTGCTTGCCGAAAGCGAGTACAAAGGTAAGGCAAGTTTTCGAACTGGCAAAACATTTCCAGAGAAAAATTACAACTATTTTTAAACTTTTTTAAAACATCATTAATTTACAACAACTTACAGAGATAAAAAAATCATCAAAAAATTCAACTTTTTCCATCCACTGTTTGTTTAATGATATTGACTACATAAAAAACAGGCATCGAAGTTTGTAGAAAACACACTTAACCGACAGAGGCATCGTTCTTTTTTTTCGTTAAATCATATGAATAATGGAGGGGCATTCGCATATTTTTGCGTATTTTTGCAGTTACATTTTATAAAAACGCAAATCCAAGCGTTTGCCACCAACGAAAACCGTAATGAAAAAAAGCATTAAATACCTATTATATATAACAATACTACTCATCTTCCCCACCACCCTGCTCGCACAGAGTGAAGATGAGAAGGTAAGAATACACGGCAAGGTACTTGATGCATCGACAAAAAAGGCGATACCATACGTTTCGATAAGGATAAAGAGCAGCACCAACGGTGGCAGCAGCGACAGCAACGGTACATTTTCATTCTATTCACCCATCGACCTGGACACATTGATAGTCTCAAGTCTGGGATATACCGAAGAATCCATCGCCATTAACGCAAAGACAAAGATGCCTTTGAAGATTAGCCTCAAGCCGGCAGACTACGACCTGCCCGAGGTTGTCATTAAACCCCAGAAAGAGAAATACAGCAGAAAAAACAATCCAGCAGTGGAGCTGGCGCGTACACTCATTGACCGCCGCGAAGAGAACTCGCCATTGAACAAAGAGTTCTACAGCCACGAGCGACACGAGAAGCTGAACATTGCACTCAACGATTTCAACACCGAGAACGGCAACCCCTTCGGCAAGAAATTCAAGTTCGTGGAAGATTACATTGACACATCACGAATAACAGGTAAACCGATACTTCACATTTCGGCACGTGAACTCATCGCCACCGACTACCACCAGAAGAAGCCCAAACGTAACCGACGTCATGTAAAGGCACGCCGCCGAAACGGTATTGACGAGATTTTCTCACCCGGCGAAACAGAAGCACTCTACGAAGAGGTATTCAAGGATGTCGACATTTTCCAGGATAATATATCTCTCTTCCGGAGCAAATTCGTGAGCCCACTATCCAAACTGGGCCCAACCTTCTACCGTTATTATATAATGGACACTATTGTATTGGATGGTGACAGCTGTATAGACCTTGCCTTCACCCCATTCAACGTGGAATCATTCGGTTTCACAGGACACATATACGTCACCAAGGACAGCGCGCTATTCATAAAGACAGTGGAAATGAATGTTCCCCACGAAATAAACATGAATTTTGTGGAGAGCATGAACATCAGACAGGACTTCCACTCCACCCTTGACGGCACCCGACTGCTCTCAAAGGAAACGCTCACTGCCGAACTAAAGGTAATAAATGCTGTTACAGGCTTCTACGTAAACCGCGAGGTGGTTTACCGCAACCACACTTTCCAAAGCAACGAATTCGCCGAGCGTATACTCAGCAACCCAGCCGAGGTCATTGAAGACGACAACTCAACAAACAAAAGCGACGAATACTGGAGCCAATATGGTTTCAACCAGGTAAGCCACAAGGAGCGCTCGGTTGCCGACCTCATGAAAGCCCTGCGCGCCAACCCTGTATTTTATTGGGGCGAGAAGTGCATCTCGTTCCTCTTTACCGGATGGGTGCCCATAACAAAGGAGAATCCACCACTCTTCTATGGCCCGGTAAACACCACCTTCAGCCACAACGGACTCGAAGGCTGGCGTCTGCGTACCGGCGCAATGACATCGGCCTACCTAAACCCTCACATCTTCGGACGTTTCTATGTAGCCTACGGCACAAGAGATAACAAATGGAAATATATGGGAGAGTTGGAATACTCGTTCAAGAAGAAAAAGGAACACCCCAACGAATTCCCTATCCATTCACTGCGCCTGCATTACGAGAACGACATCTACCAATATGGACAAAACTATCTGTACACAAACAAAGACAACCTCTTCATAAGCCTCAAACGCCAGGACGACAACAAGATTGGTTACGTGCGAAAAGCCGAACTGACATATAGCAAAGAGTTCCACAACCACTTTTCGTTCAACGTCACCCTGCGCAACAGAGTCGACATTGCAAGCCGTTTTATCCAGTTCGAGCGCACAAAAACCACAGATAATGTAACCACAAGCACATTTGTGAATGACGTGGCACGCTCCGAGGTGGAGATTGGATTGCGCTATGCGCCAAAAGAGAAATTCATACAAAAGAAATGGGACCGAATCTCTGTCACCCCAGAACACCCGGTGTTCACCCTTTCACACAGAATGGGGTTCAAAGGCATCCTTGGCAGCGAATTCAACTATCACCACACCGAACTGGGTTTTTACAAGAGATTCTGGTTCTCTGCATTCGGGCACGCCGACTGCATCATAAAGGCAGGTAAAGTTTGGAACCAGGTACCCTACCCCATGCTCATCATTCCCAACGCTAACCTCTCGTATACAATCCAACGCGAGTCATACTCTTTGATGAACGCAATGGAATTCTTCAATGACGAGTATGCATCCTGGGATTTGACATACAACATGAACGGACTGATATTCAACCGAATACCACTTATCCGCAAACTCAACTTACGCGAGGTGATATCATTCCGCGGCATGTTCGGGCATCTAAGTGAGAAGAACCGACCAGACCCGCTGAACACCGGCAAGTTGTTCAAATTCCCATATGAGAACTACGAACAACACTATCTTGGCCGAATGCCCTATATGGAATTAAGCGTGGGAATTGCGAACATATTCAAAGTTCTGCGTGTTGATTACGTCCACCGACTCACCTACCGCAACCTGCCCAACATTGACAAATGGGGCATACGCGTGCAGTTCCATGTAGAATTCTAAGTAATCACCACCCGGCCGCCTGCCATCCGGCAGCCGAATACCACTCGGTAGTCCTGAAATCTGAATTGAATTTATCGTTGCGGCTATAATGCTGTGGCATATACATTGACATTCCGCCGCCAACCGCAGCATCGTACCCTATCACCTGACCGCACACCGCCGAATACCATTTTGGCGACGATGCGACATAGGTAACAGCCCCGTCAAAAGCCTCACGCCAATGGGCATACTCATCGGGCGTGAGATACTTTTTCATCACAGCATTCATATCGAAGAACGACGGATAAGCAGGAGAGCCGCTGTACTTTCCACCGGGCAGATATGAGAACACATCGGTATAGTCGCGTCTCTTCTCACTATTGAAATATTTGATCACATAGGAATATGTCACATCGGCAAGATTTTGCATCCCACGCGTGTTCACAGCCGACAACACCGCACCCGAAGGCCTGCTTTCGTAGGCCCTGATATACGAATCCATTATATCCTCGGGGCCGTCCGAATTAAAGAAATTCTGTATAAGTGTTGAATAGAGAGCACCGTCGCCGGGAATTTCGGCCGGAGAAGCAATAATCCATTCGGCGGCGCCACGCAGGGCAAAGCAACTCTCGGCGCACTGCATGAAACAGGCATCGAACATCAGGCGATCCACCCTTGCCGGCATCCTGCGGAGCAACGCCGCAAGCTCCTCAACCTCAATAGTCTTTGTAACACTGTTGCTATAGGAATTCTTTCCGTTGTCAATGCCAATAGAACGCTGCGGAGCCACATTCAATGGGCCACGGAGCCACCCGTCACCATGCGACCACATCACCAAGTCGAGCGATTCGGTAGGATAATCCTTCAGGATATAATCGAGCACCGCCCCCAGCGCAGCCGTGTCGCTCGAGCACACATCAGTAGTAAAAGGATGAAAATTGGAATTGCCAGCCTCGCCGTTCGTCATGCGGAAGTACTGGGTAATCATCGGGAATTTGTTGTCATCGACATAGACAAAGAGACGGCAGTCACGGGGAATAGAGGGCACAGCCTCCATAATCTCCTTCACATCGAGCGATGCATAATTGTTCAGGCTATTCTCGGCCATCATATACACCACCAATGTCTTGCGCGCGGTGTCGCCCTTTTCAACAACATCGGGCTTCACCCTCAGGAACACAGGGTCGTTGCACGACACAAGAGTCATGAGCAAGAAGAAAACAAATGCCCCAACCCTGCCCGGCATATCAATGCTTTGTAAATTTGAATTTGTCGCCAAGATAACGCACCGTCTTGCCCTCCTGCTCAACAAGCCTTTTCTTTATCTTGAGTTCCTTCTTCGCAAGCGTTGCTCGCTTGTCAGCAAAAATGACAAACGATGTTCGACCAGGCATACCCTCCTCAAAACTCATATAGTCCTTCAGTTCATACGAGTAGAGATGACGGTTCGGCAATAATTTATCCTCGATCACAGCGCCATCAATGTGCTGAATCTCGGTAAAATATACTACTGAATCGGAAAACGAGAGCGAAACACCCATAACATACACCTCGGTTTCAACTTTCTTCTTACCCTCCTTCTTCTTGTTATCCTTTGCAGAAACAACACAAGGCACCATCAGGCACAAAATAAAAAATATAGAAAATATTCTCTTCATATCAATCAAAAACATAAATATCTGCAAAAATAGCAAAATATCGGCATCAATAAAAGTTTGAAACAACTTTTAACAGCGCAAAGAACAGAATGAGAGCGCCAATGGTTAGTGACGTGGCCAACATTGGCACATATCAACGCGTCTGCAATTGACGGTAACAAACACAAACACGCATATCCGCGCTCGAGGTATGACACAACATTACAACATATCGCCGCCATAGCACATATTTGAATACAAAAAAGCCGCTAAAGTTTTTAGCGGCTTGAATTTTGTCTTATCCCAAATATGATTTCAGCAGTTTGCTACGCTGGTTCTGTTTCAAACGGCGGATAGCCTTCTCCTTGATTTGACGCACACGCTCACGTGTAAGACCAAAACGGTCACCAATCTCCTCAAGCGTCATCTCCTGCATACCAATACCGAAGAACATCTGTATAATCTCTTTCTCACGATCAGTGAGGGTTGAAAGCGCACGGTCAATCTCACGCGACAACGACTCATTAACCAACAGATTGTCGGCCATAGGAGAATCATCGTTCACCAACACGTCGAGCAAGCTATTGTCCTCACCATCAACGAAAGGTGCATCAACAGAAATGTGTCGGCCCGACACCTTCAATGAATCAACGACCTTGTCTACCGGCAAATCGAGTTGGTCGGCAAGTTCCTCGGCCGATGGACGGCGTTCGTTCTCCTGCTCAAACTTTGAAAAAGCCTTAGTAATCTTATTCAAAGAACCCACCTGATTCAATGGCAGACGCACGATACGTGCCTGTTCGGCAAGTGCCTGAAGAATAGACTGTCTGATCCACCAAACTGCATAACTGATGAATTTGAAACCACGAGTCTCATCAAATTTCTCTGCAGCCTTAATCAAACCCAAGTTACCTTCGTTAATCAAGTCGGGAAGACTAAGTCCCTGATTCTGGTACTGTTTAGCTACAGAAACCACAAAACGCAAGTTTGCACGCGTCAATTTCTCAAGTGCACGGCGGTCTCCTTTTCTGATTCTTTGTGCCAACTCCACCTCTTCTTCTACGGTGATGAGTTCCTCGCGACCAATTTCCTGCAAATACTTGTCAAGCGATGCGCTTTCGCGGTTTGTGATACTTTTGGTAATTTTTAATTGCCTCATTTTGCTCCAATACGATTTTAATTCGCGAAATTACAAATTCTTTGTATCAAATACAAATTTAACACGTTAAAGGTTACAAAAATAATTCAAAAAACCGGCTTTCACACTAAAACCCGAAATAAAGACATTAACAAATGTATATCATAAAATATCACCACCGTGATATATATTTACAGGTGAAAGTAGAAAGCACCTGCCCCAAACTTTGATATTACACATTCAGCAAGCAAATAACGGTTAAAGCAGAAAAACGTTATAGGCTGCCGGTCAACGTCCCATTCAAGCAAGAATGCAAAAGCCGGTCATGTATTAACTGTTTACACCACAATAGAGAGCAAACATTGCAAAATATCACAAGCAAATATTGTTAAAATCTGTTAAAAATATTTTCTCCATCAAATAGCGAAATTTATTCGTTCATTTGCACTATCTTTGCACAGGCCTAACGAAAATTTGGCCACGTCACAAAACAGATAAAAGACAGTCGGACGGTCTGTCGCCGTTGCCATCAAAGGCAAAGGAGGAAAGTCCGGGCAGCGCAGAGCACTCCACTTCCTAACAGAAAGCCATCTGCAAAGGTGGAGTAACGCAGAAGAAAATAACCGCCCGCAAGGGTAAGGGTGAGAAGGTGGGGTAAGAGCCCACCGGCCGTGCAGCGATGTACGGGCCGTGCGTCTTGGAGGCTGCAAGTTCATGTAAACCGGCGCTTGAGGGTTGCTCGCCCAAGCCGGAGGGTAGAACGCTTTAGCTATGTGGTGACACATAGCATAGATGAATGACAGACGCCCCGCAAGGGGTACAGAACCCGGCTTACAGGCCGACTGTCAAAAAAAGAGAGCGGCCGCAGCGGCCGCTCTCACTTATAAAATATACAAACCGTTATTGGTTACGTATCTTGTTCCCAACATAAATCCATCAATCCATATCGAATAGTCATTTACACTAATACAGCTGTATCAGCAACAACCCAACAGCAATTGAAACCACAGTTGCCACCATACCCGGCAACATGAACGAGTGGTTGAGCACCCACTTACCTATGCGCGTGGTACCGGTACTGTCAAAATTGATAGCCGCTACAAGCGTCGGGTAGTTGGGTATGAAGAAATAGCCGTTCACAGCGGGGAACAATGCAATGAGCATCATTGGCGATATTGCCAAAGCAACACCAAGCGGAACTATAGCACGCACCGTAGCCGCCTGACTATAGAGCAATATCGACATCACAAACAGCGCAAGGCCAAAGAGCCAAGGCATCTCGGTCACCACGCCCTCAACAGCACCTTTCAGCTCAACGATATTTCCATTTATGAATGTATCGCCCATCCATGCAATACCGAATATTGCTACAACCGCCTGCATTCCGGCCGAGAACACACTACCCTGCACCGCCTTTGCACCATCGGTCTTTGTAAGCAGCAAAATGAGAGCTGCCGTAGCGAGCATCACCATTTCTATTATCAAAGGCATGCCTACCGTCATGCCGTCAAACGCAGGACGCAACGACTCTATTGAACCGAAAAGCACAATCATCAGCGTAGCCGCAAGAAACAGCGACACCGACGCCACCGCTCTCTTCTTTGAGAACTCACCGCCAGTCTGTGCCGTTTCATTGGTAATTACCCCCTCCTCAACACGACGCTTGTATTCAGGATCGTCAACAAGTTCCTTACCCACTCTCATCGATGCAAACGCACCCACAAGCACACCCACCAATGTGGCAGGCACACTAATCTTCAGAATATCGAACAATGTGATATCGAAACCCGCCAGCAAACCAAGAAGCGCCACCGTAGCAGCCGATATGGGCGATGCTGTGATAGCCTGCTGCGATGCAATCACGGCAATTCCCAGCGGGCGCTCGGGGCGTATCTTTGTCTCCCTCGCCACCTCGGCAATCACAGGCAACACTGAGTAGGCAACATGCCCTGTTCCCGCAAGAAACGTAAAAGTATATGTCACCAGCGGCGCAAGGATGGTAATATATTGTGGGTGTTTGCGCAACAGACGCTCAGCCACCTTCACCATGTAGTCAAGGCCACCGGCCGCCTGCATGCTGGCTGCAGCCGAGATTACGGCAGCAATCATCAGCATGACATCCACAGGTGGCGATGTAGGCTGTAGCCCGAACACGAAGGTAAGCAGCGCTACGCCCAGACCACCCATGACACCAAGTCCCATACCGCCAAGGCGGGCACCAATTATGATACATAACAGGACAACCAATAGTTGAAACAGCATATCGATAACCTATTTAATATACCGGCAACTGGTAGATGAAACCAAGTGACACTCTTTGTGTAGAGTAATCGTTCTGTCCAAGCGCCTTCGCCCTCTCGGTAAACAGGTGAGTCTGTCCAACGAATGTGAGGAAAAGGTGTAGGTTCGACTCCATTGGATAATATTCGACACCTGTAAGGTAGCCAACCGATGTACGGTAGTTGCCATTGGCAACATTTCCACCATTGTAAACACCATCGTTAGCATCGCCACCATAGATAGCAGCACTCTCAAGCATACCCTTTACAAAGAAATTCCACTTTGGCTGGAAACGCCAGTTCACCTTTGCCACCAACGAACTGTACAGTGTATTATACATGTTATGTCCGCCGAAATTATCCTGTCCGCCAAACATGTTTGTCATGATTCCCTTGCGGTCAATACCCTCGTAGGAGCTCATGAGGTCAACAAACATATTGCATTTAGGCGAGAAGTTGAACTGGTTACCCAAAGCCACATAGTACATATACTTGTCCTTCACCTCATCCATCACCGATGCCGACCATCTTGTCTGCCATGCGCCATCGAACATGTTCGCATTCCAGTTGAGCGTATACACAAATGGCACCTTGTTTGCATCAAGGTTCTTTCCATAAGTATCTTCAATTGAACCGTTGCGGCTATCAAGAACCTGGAACGCCAACTGCTGGTTGGGAGTGAAATCATATGTAAACATCACACCGCTCATGAAGTTGCTCATATTGTTGATAATCTCGCTATAACGGTAAATCTCAATCGGATTCATATCAAACTCAATACCACCATATGCTGCACACAGCTTTCCTGCACTGATGCTGAACTTATCGGTCACTGAAAAATTAAGATATGCAAGGTCTATCGAGTTGGGCAAGTTATCAATGAAACCACCGCCGTCATTGCATCTGTTAAGACGCTGACGCCAGCGGTATGACAACCAATCTGTAACTTTACCCTTGGCCTCGATGCGGAACTGATGCATGTTGAATGCAGCCTGTTCAAACTCTTCGGCAGTAAAGTCGGCATCAAGGGCATAGTGCATATTGAAATAGAGATTGAACTTGTCGCTTTTCTTCTCAATCTTTGCCACGCGCTCAAAAAGAGTTGCCTCATTCTCCCCTGCGCTTTCTGCTGTCACCTGCGCCGATGCAACGCCCGCCGCCAATGCAAACAGAGCAAATACTGTGTTTCTCATTTTCATAAAACAGTTATTTTAGAAATTATTGAAATATTCCTGAATCTTTTTCCAATCGTGGGTCTTTGTGAGTGCAAGCATAAGCAAAATGCGCGCCTTCTGCGGGTTCAAATCCCAAGATGCCACGAAACCATACTTTGCATCGTCAACCTCGGCATCGAGTGTCGTAGCACCAGTAGGCACACGTGACGAGCGCACAACAATCACGCCATCCTTGCGTGCCTCCTCAAGAGCCGGGAACACGTTCTTGTGGATGTTGCCGTTACCGACACCGGCATATACAATACCCTTGTAACCCTTCTCAACCAAAGCATCCACCACAACGCGGTCAACATCGGAATAACCATATGCTATACCAACCTTTGGCAGTTCCTTGAGATTTGACACGTCAAAGTGCAGGTCGCGTGTCTTTGCATACACAGCACCCTTGTGAACATAGTGCATCTTCTTGCCTCCATCGGCATCCACGGCACGGTAATAGAACACCTCGCCGTTGTTCACATATCCCTCGGCACCGGCGTTGGGAGCCTGGAATGTCTCAACACTTGTTGTATTTGTCTTTGTAACATCGGCCGCACCGTAAACCTTGCCGTTCATGCACACAAGCACGCCACGGTCCTTTGAAGCCGCCGAAGCCGCCACTACCACTGCATTGTAGAGGTTTGCAGGACCATCGGCGCTGATAGCGGTCGATGGGCGCATTGCACCAACCAGCACCACAGGCTTCTCACTATCTACTGTAAGGCTAAGGAAGAATGCAGTCTCCTCCATGGTATCTGTACCATGGGTAATTACCACTGCATCCACATCGCGACGGCGCAACAGTTCATTCACCCTATCGGCAAGTTTAAGCCACACAGCGTTGCTCATATCCTGTGAACCAATGTTCACCACCTGCTCACCCTCAATGTCGGCAATCTCCTTCATTGCAGGCACAGCATCAATCAGTGTGCCAATGGCAACCTGTCCGGCAGTGTAATTGGAGTTCGTTGCCGAACTGCCTGAGCCGGCAATTGTACCGCCTGTGGCAAGAATATATACTTTAGGCAACTCTTTGGCCTGTGCAAAACCCACTGTCGCAACCAAAAGCATGGCAGCAACCACTGTTACAAAACGTTTGAACATTGTCATAATATAAAAATTAAATGATAACCTATTCCATTTAACCGCCCAAAGCCCAAAAGGTTGAAACGGCAACACTTTTTCACACGTCAGAATATTGACTCACTTGTTTCCGTCGTCAGAATCTCCAACGCTTTCATTCCCATCACCGAGTTACCCTTGCTATTCAGTCGCGGACTCCACACCGCCACTGCATAGCGGTGAGGGTGTATAGCCACAATGCCGCCACCTACACCACTCTTTCCCGGCAAGCCCACCAGATAGGAAAACTCACCCGCCTCGTCATAAAAACCACATGTCTGCATTATTGCATTCATTCGTTTGATCTGCGAACGTGTCAACTCAATCCCCGCATGACAGAACTCACCGCCATGGTCGGCAAATGCCAAAAAAGCCTTCGCCAATTCCCTGCAACTCATCTCAACCGAACACATCTGCAGATAGAAGCACAACACACGCTCCACGTCGCACTCTATATTCTTGTGATACTTCAACAGGTTCACAATCGCAGCATTCAGGAAACCGGCCTCACGCTCCGACAGCGCAACCTCGTTGTTATAATCGACAGTGTCATTGCCACACAATTCGCGCACAAAAGAGAGGAATTTCTCCTCGGGGTTCTCAAACGACGTAAGCATTATATCGGCCAACACCAACGCTCCCGCATTGATGAACGGATTGCGTGGAATGCCGTGCTCCACCTCAAGCTGCACCAACGAATTAAACGCCGTGCCCGAAGGCTCCTTGCCCACTCTCTTCCACAGCGTCTCGCCCTTCACAGCCAGACACATCGCCAAAGCAAACACCTTTGAGATACTCTGTATTGAAAAACGCACATCGGCATCCTTAATCGCGAATACCTCACCATCCACTTTACTCAGGCACATGCCAAAATGTTCGGGCGCCACCTTTGCAAGCGCAGGTATGTAATCGGCCACCTTACCTTCATTGGCAAGCGGCAATACCTGTGTGTATATATCTTCAAGAAGTTTCTGATAATCCATTTTCCCAATTTTCGCAACTGCGCAAAATGCACACTCATTGCAACATACATATTACAACGCGAAGATAATTTAAAAAAATTATTTTTTACAAAAATAAAGGAGTATAAAATTTGCGTGCTTGCCACACATAGTCATAAATTTGCAGAAAGAAAAGCGAAAAACAATGCCCATCATAGAAATAACCACCCTCGACCACCCCGGCTGCGAACTCTTCGGAACACTTACCGAGGCACAATTGCGTCGCGAGTACGAACCAGGCAAAGGCATCTTCATTGCCGAGAGCCCCAAGGTCATCAACGTAGCCCTTAACAGCGGCTACACACCATTGGCCCTTATGTGTGAGCAGAAGCACATCAACGGCGATGCAGCCGACATAATTGCACGCTGCGGCGATATTCCTATCTACACCGGCAGCCGCGACCTTCTGGCAAGCCTGACAGGCTACACCCTCACACGCGGCGTGCTCTGTGCCATGCGCCGCCCAATAGAACCGCCGGTCGAGGATATTTGCCAGGGTGCAAGCCGCATTGTTGTCATTGACGGAGTCGTAGACACCACAAACATCGGCGCCATTTTCCGTTCTGCCGCAGCATTGGGTATCGACGCCGTGCTGCTCACCCGCAACTCGTGCGACCCGCTCAACCGCCGCGCCGTGCGCGTGTCGATGGGCAGCGTGTTCCTTGTACCATGGAGTTGGCTCGACGGCGGCATAGAACAACTGCACTCACTTGGTTTTGCCACTGCGGCAATGGCGCTGACCGATGACTCCATCCCCATTGACCACCCCTCGCTCACCACCCTTCCCAAACTCGCCATCATCATGGGCACCGAAGGCGACGGTCTCCCCGCAGAAACGATCGCAAAGGCCACGCATGTGGTGCGTATACCAATGTCGCACAATGTCGACTCACTCAACGTTGCCGCCGCAGCAGCTGTTGCTTTCTGGGAACTCAGAGACAGAAGCAGATGATGCCGGCAAAGACAGCATGAATAAAAAAGCAGAAGCTATGATATAGATTCTGACTCAAAATGTTGTTTTTCGGGCAAACTCTCAACAACACGTCCGGACGCAGTCAAAGAATCTATACTACAGCAAACGAGATGTCTCCACTACGGTCGACATGACATCTTCACGTTTTTCAGAACGTTGGCCAACTGCTATATTATTACCAAAACAAATAGGCCTTCAGGTTCGTCAAACCTGAAGGCCTATTTGTTATATCAAAGTCAATCAATAATTGTTCCACCAGCCCTCGCGGTTATGGAAAACAATATCCTTGCTGTCGCGGCGCTTGCTTTTGCTCACGAAAGGAATGTTGTAACCAACACCGAACTCAATCTGCTCGGCAATGTGCATGTGTGTCTTAGCCAATGCCTGTACATAGATATTGTCCCATACGCGGCACTTCACACCGAAACGGATATAGTGCCATGCCTCGTCTGAGCCGGCTGAGTGCATCTTGTAGAACAATGGGCGCTTGCCGCGACCGTATATCGGATGGTCGTGATTGTAGAAGTTGCGCGCAGGGTTGTAGAGATATACACCCCAGTCAACCATTGCTGTAACACGGCCGAACTGCAACTCGTTGTTGATGCTGACACCTGCACGAATCTTGTCCGACTGCTTGTACTCGACATCTGTGCGGAAAAGACCGCGATTTGTCTCTTTGCCGATAGCATCATTGAAGAACACATCGGCTCCAAGACCGATACCATACCAGTTGCAAACATTGTATACAGCACCCAGATGGAATGTATTGATGAGGAAGTTACGTCCATCGGTGAGGTCGGCCGACTGTGAACCGGCAGCAATAGTAACATTCAGGCTCCAACGATATGGCAGGTCTGGGAAATGTATCGGTTCTTTCTCCTCTTCCTCGGGGTTGATGGTCGCAATCAAACCGACACCGCCATAGAGCACATTGGCGCCCATATTAGGCTCCATTATACGGCCGTTGCTCATGTGAAAGAAACCAATCTCACCATTGAGCGCCAGGTTACGTGTAAGCGGGAAATTAAGGTTCACGCCACCACACAGGTAGGCATTCAAGTGAGATCCGAAGGTGTAGTGTGCCTTTGGATTGTCTCTATTGCTAACATTTGGCTTGTCTGTATATTCAGGATTTTCCCCTTCACGTTCATTTGTCCAATAGGTCTCAGAACAGTATGCAAGACCTGAAGCCAACTTTATACCAAGCTCAAAATGCTTTGTACGTACGCAATTAATCATGATATAAGGATAGACAGAGACAGTCTTGCCCATCACCTTATCACCCAAATCAATATATGAAACACCCACACCAAGTGTAGAGTTGTTCAAATATTGCTGCCAAGGGCGCTGCTGATTGGATGGAAATTCAAAACCGAAGTTCACACCGGCAGGAGCCGATGGATTGATAGTCTCCAAATTTCCGTTTGGAGAAAGATAACCTCCCACAAAAGGCTGCACCTTGAGTGAGAACCTGTCATCACCTGTACTGTAGTCCTGTGCAGACACAGTGTTTGAGAAAAGTACTGCACCCAGTACCAATAATAGAAAACGTTTCATTTGTATTTGTGATTGATTTGTTTCTGTTTTTCAATGTTTAGCAAATGGGATAAACACTTGTTTTTTCTTTTATTTTTAGTAACAACATCGCCTTTGACCCGTATCTCCTCCGGTTAATGTCATCCCGACAGAGCGTAGCGACGAGGGATCTATCAAAAAGCTAATAATGAGATCTCTCACACAAGGTTCGAGATGACAGTCTGCATTGAGTCAACATGTACATTATTGCCTGACGTTTTACCACGAGCGCAGCCCATTTTCGCAAACGGAGTGCAAAGATGGTGCAAGCGAGTTAAACATAGAGTTTACTCTAATGTTTTACCACGAGCGCAGCCCATTTTCGCAAAAGGATTGCAAAGGTACTACATTTTTGACAAATAATTATAAAAAACAGTCACATTTTACACAAAATTTACACAAACACACACCAAAAGTGCAATTCCCTGCAGATACCCGTATTTTATAACACACTTTTTACCACGCATTGGGAAATATTCACTATCTTTGTTGGAAATTGTGAGTTTATATCCTCAATTTATCTTAATCTATAATAACTTTAATATGAAAATTCGTTTTACACTCCTGCTCACAGCATTGATGCTCTGCTTTACACTGCAGCTCAACGCACAGAACAAGAATGCAAAGCCTTTCGTCATCCCCGAACTGCGTGAATGGGTTGGCGCTACAGGCGAGTTTGAAATCACCGAAGCAACAAAGGTTGTGTACAGCAAGTCACAGCCACAGGCTGCCGAGGTTGCTACACTATTTGCCGAGGACTACCGCAAGATGACCGGTATACAGTTGGAAGTTACTGCAGGTAAGGCCGGAAAAGGCGACATCCTCATTTCTCTCAAGAACAACAAGAAGCTTGGCGACGAGGGTTACAAGGTTGCAATTGCAAACAATGTAAAGATTGAGGCTACAACTGAGCGCGGCGCCATCTGGGCGACACGCACACTGTTGCAGATTGCCGAGCAGAACGGCGGCAAACTTCCAAAGGGTAACATTGTAGACTACCCCGACTACGAGATGCGTAGCTTCATGCTCGACTGCGGACGCAAGTTCATCCCCATCAGTTTCTTGCACGAGTATGTCGATTTCATGGCATACTACAAGATGAACACATTCCACATCCACCTCAACGACAATGCTTTCAAACAGTATTTCGGTCACGACTGGGCAAAGACACCATCGGGATTCCGTCTTGAGAGCGATTTCTTCCCAGGCCTTGCTTCACGCGATGGTTATTATACAAAGGAGGAGTTCATCGAGTTGCAGAAGCATGCAGAGCGCGTGGGTGTGGAGATTATCCCCGAGTTCGATGTTCCTGCTCACTCATTGGCATTCGTACACTACCGACCCGAGCTCGGCAGCAAGGAGTACGGTCTCGACCACCTCGACCTCTTCAACCCTGCAACATATACATTCGTCGATTCACTCTTCATGGAGTACCTTGGCGGCGAGGAGCCTGTTTTCCGCGGCCCACGCTTCCACGTAGGTACCGACGAGTACTCTAACCGCGACACAGCTGTTGTTGAAAAGTTCCGCTACTTCACCGACCACTGCATCCGCGAGGCCGAGAAGTATGGCAAGCAGGCTTGCGTTTGGGGCGCACTCACACACGCAAAGGGCAACACCCCTGTAAAGGTTGACAACGTACTCATGTACGAATGGTACAACGGCTATGCCGACCCAACTGAGATGATGAAGCTCGGTTATGACGTTGTAAGCATCCCCGACGGCTACACATACATTGTACCTGCTGCAGGCTACTATTATGACTACCTCAACTGCAACTTCCTCTACGACAGCTGGACACCTGCACAGATTGGCAACCAGAAGTTCGATGAGAAGCACCCGCAGATTAAGGGCGGTTCATTCGCTGTATGGAACGACCACGCAGGCAACGGTATCAGCTGCAAGGACATCCACTACCGTGTATACCCTGCTATGCAGACAATGGCCGTGAAGATGTGGACAGGCCCAAAACCAACAGTTCCTTTTGCAGAGTTCAACCAGGCACGTCTTGCACTCAGCGACGCTCCCGGCGTGAACATCGCAGGCCGCTTCAGCGGCGAGAAGCGTACAATCCTTGAGGTTGCAAATGTCGCAGCAAACACCAACCTTGCAGCAAACAGCGGTATCAGAGAGATTGGTTTCGACTACAGCGTATCATTCGACATCGAGTATAAGAACGAGGCAAACGGCACAGTCCTCTTTGAGTCACGCGACGCAGTGTTCTACCTTGCCGACCCCGCACAGGGCAAGATAGGTTTCTCACGCGACGGTTACCTCAACACCTTCAACTTCCGTTTCTACCCCGGTGAGAAGGCACAGGTAATAATCAGCGGTAACGAGAAAGAGACCAAGCTCTATGTTAACGGCAAGCTCATTGAGACACTCGACAAGCAGACAATCTACCACAACGAAGGTGGCAAGGACAAGATGTACTATGTACGCACACTTGTGTTCCCACTTGAGAAGACAGGTAACTTTGGTAGCAAGGTTACAAACCTCAAGGTTACAAACTACAGCAAGTAATTGCTTGCACAAGAGAGAATAAAAATATTCCGCAGAGTCGATGCTCTGCGGAATATTTTTTATGTATACCAAGCTATCGCTTAAATGAAGATAAACTTAAGGATGAACAATACTGCCAGAACGTACATTGTAGGAGTAATCTTGTCCAACTTGCCACAAAGCATATTCAGCACCACATAAGAAATCATGCCAAGCATTATACCGTTTGATATTGAATAGGTAAGCGGCATCATTACAATGCAGATGAATGCAGGGATTGACTCGCAGTAGTCGTTGAAGGGAATCTTTCTCACTGACTCCAGCATGAGCATACCCACAATCACAAGCGCGGCTGTTGTTGCTGCCGCAGGAATTGAGAGGAACAATGGTGAGAAGAACAACGAAACTGCAAAGCACACGGCAACCACAAATGCAGTGAGGCCCGAGCGTCCACCCTCGGCAACACCGGCCGCACTCTCCACGTATGTCGTGGTTGTTGAAGTGCCAAGCACAGCACCGGCTGTCGTTGCAATGGAGTCGGCCATGAACGCATGCTTCACCCTGTAGATGTTGCCATCCTTGTCAACCAGATTCGCTTTGCCACACACACCAATGAGAGTACCTACCGTATCGAACAGGTCAATAAAGAGGAATGTGAACACCACCACAAGCATGTCGAGCGAGAATATATGCTTGAACTCAAACTGACAGAAAATAGGCTTTATCGACTGTGGAGCCGAGAGAACACCCTTGAACTCAGTAATGCCACCGGGAATACCTATAAGCATTGTAATGATGATACCAAGCAGGATTGCCGCCGGCACTCTCTTGGCATACAATATTCCGGTAATTACAATACCGATAAGAGCAAGCAATGCCTGACCCGATGTAATGTCGGCAAGTGTAACCAAAGTTGCAGGGTCGGCTACTATAAGCCCACCGCTATGCAAGCCTATGAAAGCGATAAAAAGTCCTATGCCGGCACCAATGGCATTCCTCAAGTGCATGGGAATTGCGTTCACAAAAGCCTCGCGCACGTTGGTAAGTGTAAGAATAATGAATATCACACCCTCAATTAGCACAGCCGTCAAAGCAAACTGCCATGGATATCCCATACCAAGACACACGGAATAAACAAAGAAAGCGTTAAGCCCCATGCCCGGAGCCAAGCCAAAAGGCAATTTACCAATGAAAGCCATTGCAAGGCAACCAATGATAGCAGCCAAAGCGGTTGAGGTAAATACAGCACCGCCGGGCATTCCATCGAGAGCGCTGAACATTGCAGGGTTCACCGCAAGAATGTACGACATGGTAAGAAACGTTGTCACACCTGCAACAATCTCTGTTTTTACGGTCGTCTGTTCCGGATTGAATCCAAATAATTTCTTTAACATCATCTATTTGTTTTATCTATTGAAAACTGATTTATTTACTTCTCACTTTGTTCAGAAAGCATATTTCACGGCCACCGTAGGCATCACATCAAAACCCTTTGCAACAAAGTTGTTCGACACCTCTACCTCGGTACCAAGGCTCAGGTTCACCTTCTCCATACCTTTTACCTTGTTGAGGTTCACCCAAAGCTGAGGCTCGGCCATAAATATAAACTCCGTACCCATCAACACATTCTTCTCGCGCCAGAAATCGGCATAACCGTTGAACGAAAGCCAATGGTCAAGGAAATCCAGGTTCCACACACCTGTAATCTGGAAATTGCTTACACTCACATTGCCCGGGATAGCTTTGTACATTGCCGACAGCGACCAAGTCTTGCTCCAGTCCTTTGAGTGCCCCGAGTAGGTTGCGCCCACAAGCCAGGCATTATCAAATGAAAATGCGTTATTCAAACCACCATTGTACTCAATGTGGGCCGACAGCCAGTTTAACTTACTCTCATTCCAGAAACATAATTCGCGCGATATCTCACCATACGCACCAACAGCCTTTGGAGCAAAATCCATGTCAACAAAGAAGAACGTACTACCATAATTGTCGGCACGGAACATCTCCACTGTCGATGTAGCACAATTGCGACGGATGTCGTAATGCAACTGAATGTTCTGCGCCTGCACTTTTGCCGCCAGCGCCACAAACAACACTACAGCAACAAAGAATCTTGACTTTAAGAAACCTGTGTTTTTCATATTATAATTATTATAAGGTTTATACAATCCAATGCAAGGTTGAAGATAAAAAAAGTGTAGAAACCATCGACTGCAAAAATAAGTTAAAAACAGCAATAAACAAACTATTGTTTCCGCTTTAACCACACTATTTCAGTCTACCCTTTCTTTAATTACTAATAATAAAAGTTAAAGTTTTACCGCTAAACAATTTTTCTATTTCTAAAGTTTTAGATTTCTAAAACATTCGTTATATATTTGCGCAAGAAAGAAAAAAATAACAGGATGAAAAAATTCGATACACTTACAAAAGCCGAGATGCAGGTGATGAACGCGCTGTGGGACATGCCAGACGGTGGTTGCATACACGACATAATTGAAAAGTACCCCGAGTCCAAGCCTGCCTACACCACAATATCAACATTCCTCAAGATACTCCTGAACAAAGGATTCGTGGATTACCGCAAGCTCAGCGGCAAAACCCACACCTACTACCCTCTCATCAGTCGCGAGGCCTACACAAGCCAGGTGATGAAGGATGTTAAAGACTCGTTCTTCGGTGGTTCGGGCTCGTCAATGGTAAAATTCTTTGCACAGAACGAGAAACTGAGCGAAGCCGACATCAAGGAATTGTTGGAAATAATACAAGGAAACGAAAACAAGTAATGAGAACAACGAATTACAAATTCACCACAATCTTCTTCTTTCTTTTTGCAGCATTGACAGCCAATGCACAAGAGATAACAGTTACAAACAGAGAAGGAACAATAGAAACCACTCTTGGTAACACAAAAGGAATATATTCCGACGGACTCGACTTCAACGAGTTTTTCACCGGCGCCACAATCACAGCAAGGGTAAAGGCAAACAAAGAGGGAGAAGCCACAAGAATCAATATCACAAAGTGCAAAGTATCATCTGTTGGGAACTGCGACGAGAAATCCTTGAACACTGCAAAAAAGCTACTGAAAGAGAATTGCCAAAACATTATCGCCGGTGAAAAATGGAACAGCAGTAAGAACAGTTGCCGCATAATTTACAAAGCCGGTAAAACTCAAAAGGCAGAAAAACCGAAGATTAGTAAAGAGATTCAATCAATAATCGACGCGCACATTACAGACGAGAAAAGGAGAGAGATTTATGGCATAAACGGCAGCGCGTTCATAAATGCGAAAATAGACCACGAAGGTAAAATATACGATACCGGATACATTGGCTGCATAATTTGGAATACAAGGTGGCAGACTGCCCGTCGCAGCGACATAAACAGCTTGCACATTGCTGTAAGGTCAAGTTCCATTACAAGCATCAGACTGCGCCCCGACTATTCAAGCACAGAATACAAAACTGTGGAGAATGCAAGAAAGCTCCTGAAGAGCACAGCCAAAAGCATCGGAAAGGAGTTGAAAGGTAAATATTTTCCCACAGCATCAAAGGGGAATATATGCATTGAGGTAAACATAAACGGATACGATGTTGACATTGAGCAAAGCGATCCGGAGTACCCCGACGGTTATAAGGCTCTAAAGAACATATATGTCGAAGAGTTGAAGAATGACAGGACTATTTCACGCAACAACATAAAAGGACACATAGACATCTATCTGAAGATTAAAAAGAGCGGTAAAGCCATATTCTACTCTGCCAACCCGGAAATCTCAATCACTAACGGCAAAAACAGCGAAAATAAAATTATAAAAGAGATTATAGACTGTTTGAAAAAGACAACAAAAAAGATGCCACGCTGGACGCCGGCAACACTCGACGGCAAGGAGATTGAAAAAATTGCCCGCTTGCGCATTGAATTGAATTGAATTGAATATCAAGCTATGACAGCCATACTAACCTACATACTGAAATGGGCACTTGGCCTGGCGGTACTATACCTGCCGTTCGCGCTGCTGCTGCGCAAGGAGACGTTCGCCACGCTCAACCGCAGGCTCTTGCTATGCATAATTATAGCCTCGGCACTGTTGCCATGCATCATTGTAAGCTACCCGGTTGAAATAGAGCTTCCGTCACAGCCCCATGCAACAGTCACGGTAAATGACACCGCAACCTCATACAGCGCACAGCCCATTGCCACCACTGCAGGCATAAAGGGAATCATAACCCCACGCAACATATTCATATTATACAGTGTGGGCGTGATTGTGAGCGCACTGCTTTTTACTACAAGCCTCATCAGGGCAATGCGCCGTGTAAGACGCGGAGCAATATGGGTCGACAGGCAAAAAAGAATGACAATATACTGCCATGCAGGCAGCACAGCACCGTTCAGCCTTTTCCGCAATGTAGTAATCTCACAAAGCGACTATGACGAGTGTGGCAAGGAGATTCTGTTGCACGAGGAAGGGCACATCAGGCGCGGCCACTCATACGACATGCTCCTCATCAGCATTGTAAAGGCCCTGCAATGGTTCAACCCGTTCATCTACCTGTTGGCAAATGACATCAAGGAGATTCACGAATACGAGGCCGACAGATATGTACTGCAACACAACGGCAACACACAAGCCTATCAGATGCTCATACTAAAGAAAGCCGTCAGCAATATCCCGTTTCCATTGGCAAACAGCTTCAGCCAAAGCCACGTGCGCAAACGAATAAAAATGATGTCACGAAAGCAGAGCAGCAGCGGCAAGCGCTGCAAATGGCTCTACCTGTTACCTGTTTCAGCCGCCTACATTGGAGCATTTGCACAGCCCGAATACATATATATAACTGCAGCCAAAGCCGCAGAACAGGGAACTACCCAACCGCAACAACCGATAGAGAGTGAGGAAACAGCGGCGCAACCAACCATTTGCTTGCCTGCAACAGGCAAAGCAACCATTGCATACAGCAACACAGCACCCAAACGGTTGCCAAAGGAGATTGCCAAAATTGAACTGCCCGTAATTGAAGAGGAACAACTGTTCACCGACAGCTATTGCGAATACATTGACCTCGAGAATTCCCCAGCCGCAGAAGCACTGCGTGCAAGCGGAATAAGGAAATGTGACATCAAGGTGAACTTTACCACCGGCAAGGACGGCAAGCCCGGCAACATGAGCATAGCAAGCTGCAATGTCACAGCACTAGGCAGCACCACCCCTGCCGACATTGAGCAGATAAAAGCAACAGCCACTGCCGCAACAATAGAACACATTACCGGCAAGCAGTGGCATGCCGGGCAAAAGACTCGATACGATGCACATATAATCTACCACTACGGCCCATCAATGGAAATTGCAGGCAACAACAGCAGCCTACCGCTGATGGCCGGCGCTACAGCAATAAGATAACCCGACAGCACACATGAAACGTACAACCATAATACTATTACTGTTCACCGCACTGCTGCAAGGCGGCCTTGCACAGACAACAGGCAATAACGAGGCACCACGCAACAGCCTCGACAACATAATCATACGCAGCGCCATCAAGCAGAGCCTCTTCCCCGAAGAGCGCGTCTATCTGCACTTCGACAACACCGCCTACTATCTTGGCGAAAGCATCTGGTTCAAGGCATACGTAATGAGCGGTGTCGACAACGAACCGACCACAATGAGCCGCGTGCTGTATGTCGAACTGGTATCGCCCGAGGGCTACGTTGTAAAGACCAACAAATACAGGATTGAGGGCGACGGCAGCTGCCATGGCTCGTTTGAGCTGACACCGCTGTTGCTGTCGGGATATTATGAGGTGCGCGCCTACACACGCTACATGCTCAACCGCGGCAAGGATGCCATCTTCAGCCGTGTATTCCCAATCTTCGACAAGGTCAATGCCGACAATTGGGATTTCAAGAATATGCTCGACCGCCGCAGAGGATTTCTTGCAGACATTGAGGAGAACGACAGCCTAACCGGCCTCGACCGCAAAGTGGAATGGGTGAACAGCGAACTGCCACCGTGTGACCTGCGTTTCTACCCCGAGGGCGGGCACCTTGTAAATGGCATTGAAAGCACCGTTGCATACGAAGTATTCGGTAACGACGGCATAAACAGCGAGCAGAGCATCACCATCACTGCCGACGGCAAGCCGCTACTCACCTCCACCCCCGAGCATTTGGGAAAAGGAACATTCACCATCACCCCACACAAAGATGTAAAGTACAAGGCTATACTCAAGCAGGGCAAAAAGGAGAAGAAGTTCGACCTGCCTGATGTCCAGAACGAGGGCGCAACAATCAATGTTATCGAGGAGAATGGCACATACTACATAACCACCCGCAACAACCTTGACGGAACAACGGAGATGGGTTGCGCCATCGTACATCGCGGCAAAGTGTTCTTCTACGAGCGATTCCTCTCTACCGACACCTGTATGCTCTTTGCCATAGACAGCAAGACGCTCGACGAGGGAGTGAACCGCGTGGTACTCTTTGTAAACGACAGCATACCGCTTGCCGAGCGCCAGTTCTTTGTCACACATACCGAGCCGCAGGAAAGCGACAATGCAACAGCCAAACTGCTTGTGACAAGCGACGGCGAGGAGATTGAGGATTTGAACATTGTACCGCACAGCAGGATAACACTCGACATTGAGCGCGAGGACGGCAAGCCCATAGGCTGCGGCACATTCTCGCTCTCAGTGAGCGATGCCGACTACCGCCAGCAGACATCATACACCTACAACCTCTATACATACATACTCCTTGGCTCCGAACTCAAAGGCTACATCCCCAATGCTGCACGCTACTTTGACCCTGAGAACAAAAACCGTGCCCGCGAGCTCGACCTCATCATGCTCACCCACGGCTGGACATCATATGACTGGAGCAAGCTAAGCCGCCGCGGAGCCAAGCTTGAGCAGCCCATTGAGCGCGGCATAACCATCAAAGGACGCTTTGTAAAGAAACGCCCCGACAAGCGCTTCGGCAAGCTCGACAAGATTATTGTCACCAACAAACCCGGAGCAAACATCAAGTTCGACATAACATACAACGACAGCCTGCTAACGAAATACAATTTCAACACCGATGCCAACGGCGAGTTCCGCATACAAACACGCGACTTCACCGGCAAGCGTGTTGCAAAACTCATGGGGCCACGCACATCATACGACAGCAGCGACAGCATCTTCGCTTTTGCTCTCGACCGTTACTTCTCGCCCGAGATGCGCCTCTACCACTATTGGGAGCGCAACACAGGCCTGCCCACCACGCAGGAACGCCTTACAGCCGAAAGGGACAGCCTCATCAAAGTGCGCCCATTCGAGTACCTCATCTCGCAGGTGGAGGTTGTGTCGAAGAAGAAACGCGAAGCCAACTACCGCCCGCCACGAAGCGAAATGCGCTTCGATTTCCTCGACGAATGGGAGTATGCCCAGGATGTTACCTACCTTTGCAACGAGAAATCGGCCTACTATGGCGGCAATGAATGGCAATATGATTTCACCGGCACCGGCGACTTCAACAACTATGCACCCACGGCAACCATTGAAGGTGGAGAGACTCTTTCGACACTGGACCGTGCCGTAATGGCAGGCAATGGCATATACAGCAATCAATTCAACGGATTCAAGCGTGAGATGGGTAGCGGATTCAGCATTGACAACGACGGTCAATACCACATAAATGACCCGGCATTCCACAACACACTCACCGCGGCCGACATTCTGCGCAGTGCATTCTGGCGCCACAACCTAAATTGGTGCTACTGGATACAGTCAATGGTCATCGACGGCGAATACAGTTCGCTGAACACCCCCACACCCGACAGAGAGTATCTCGAAGGTATTGAGCCACGCAAAATGATGAACTTCAAGGAGATTGTCATCCGCTCCGACGAGAACTCCCGTAAACTGTTCGGTGGAGGAAGACGCATACTCAAGGCAACAAACAAGAATAAAGGTAACATCGACTACAGAAGCTACTACGAAGGATTCTATGGACAGATGGGCATAAGTGCAAGAAACGGCAACATTGATGATGCCCCCGATGCAGCCATACTCCACGACCGCATAAAATCACTATCGCACGATGCCATCCCCAACTACGTGGCCTGCTTCATACCTAACACCCCCGAGGACGAGCAGAAAGGCCTGATACCGGAATATACCCAACGCGGCACCACACGCTACACAATGGTATATGGCTACACCCAGAGCAAGCAGTTCTATTCGCCCGACTACAGCCGCATCAAGCCCGATGCCACCACCGCCGACTACCGCCGCACACTGCTGTGGTCACCCGACATCACAGCAAAGAACGGCCGCCTCACCGTCGAGCTATACAACAGCACATCGGCAAAAAGAATAGCTGTCGATGTCGAGGGATATGCCGGCGGCACATTCTACAGCAGCAGCGACATCGCCACACGCGGTACCGACAAGAACGATACCGGCATTGACCACCTCACCATGCCCCAGACACCCATTGTGGGCATACACAACATCGACATCCTCGCCTTCTGCTTCAAGAAAACCGAGGAGGGCCGCAGCTTCTTCAAGCACCACATGTACGACGAGGCATTCACCTGCTTCAACGAAGCATCGGCACTTGGCTACCCCGATGCCATCTACAACAGCGCCGTGTGCTACATGAACGGCTACGGTGTTGAATGCGACACAATTGAGGGATTCAGGCGATTCCGCCGTGCCGCCAACACCGGGCACGACAGAGCACTCTACAACCTTGCCACCTGTTACCTCATGGGTATTGGCACAGCACAGAACGACAGTCTCGCATTCATCTGTTACGACAGAGCCGGCCAAGCCGGATATGCCAAGGCACTCACCACCCTTGCCGACAGTTACCTCATAGGACGCGGCACTGCACAGGACAGCACAATGGCCTACGAGTATTACAGCCGTGCAGCAGCAAAGAACGAGCCGCGCGCCCTCTACATCATTGCCGAAAAGGTGGCACAGGCCGACTCCCTGCTGTTGCTAAGCAAGAAAGAGCTACGCAAGCAAAGCACCATAGGCTATTACCAAAAGGCCGCCAAACTCGGCAACACCGATGCACAGTACAGACTTGCACAGTTCTATGAAGATGGCTACTATGTAAAGAAGAGCAATAAACGCGCCTTCAACTGGTACCTGCGCGCCGCCAACAGCGGACACCCCGAGGCCGCCGAAAAGGTTGCCCGCATGTACGAAAAAGGCAAAGGAACAAAGCGCGACGACCAAAAAGCCGCCGCCTGGTACCGCATAGCCATGGAACACGGCAGCCAAACAGCCAAAGAAAAGATTGATTGGTACAACATGTTCAGGTTCTTTAGTGAGTAACAAATATAAATTTCAAGAGATAATTATTTATGAAAAAATAGTGTATTTTTGAAAATCATTGAGAAACTTCACATTAACTAATTATGAACAAACTAAACATTATCGCATTATTGGCAATATTCTCTTTGTCGTGTTTGAATTCATCGGCCCAGTTTGACTCCAAGGCTTTTGATAAGCAGGTGAAGTTGACCGAAGCCCGTAACAGGCGTAAACCTCAAGGTGTAAGCAGGGGCTTTAAGAAACTGTATAAAAAGGAATATGGCCTGAGTAAGGTGCAGTTACCTTTTAACTCTTTCACAAGCATTTATCCGGAGTTTTACGAGAGCTATTTCGGTTACCCTATTTTACTGCACAGAAATGACTACATAGGAACTATGAGCAACCCTATTGCTATAGCCTCTTCGGACGGCGATTGTATAGTCTACATTCCGGTTATGAGCCAGTATGCCGATGCTAATGCTTGGATGATGCCAAACCTCAGGAAAGGTGTTGCCGTGGATGTCATATGCAACAGGGATGACATCAACTATTGGCAAGTTCGTGTTACCGAGGACGAAATCAACAGAATAATCGATGAGAATGTAACAGTGTACGATGGTGACTCATACACCGCACAATGTGGAGCCGATGCAATGCTGCTGTGCAAATTCCCATACAGAGAAAAAATTTGCACCAATAGTAAAGAGGGCTATATCTCCATCCACGAGGAGTACCCCCACTACTATACTCTCATTATTTACAAGGAGGGGCACAAACCCATTGAAATGCATCTGTTTGTTACAGACAAGGGTTCTGACAAAATAGACAGCTATCTTTCGGATATATGTGTCTCTTTGAAGTTTTAGACAAACTCAAGAGTGTGTTTTTTACGCATAAAACAAGTCAACAACAGTTATAAGTCTAACCAGAGTCAACTTATACCAGGAAAGGCTCCAAACGAAGTCAACCTAAATCAGGAAATGACAATAAACCCCAAAGTTTTTTGCCCAAACTTTGGGGTTCAGGCTCTTTATTAAATACAATCAATACCGATGAATTTCATTTCCATCGGCATTGATTTATACTATTAATGGATGAAAAAAATATTCAAATCATCCTATTTATTCATCAAGTTCAACCATAATCCCAAGCTTCAATATGTCTGGAAGTTTTTTCATAAAATTTCCATCGTGATAGAGATACCTTACATTGGAATTGGCAGCTCTTGTTGCGGGATGAACAGTATCTGTTCTGACGCCATGTTTGTATTGCAACCCCACAGAGAGGTTAAAGCCGGCACTGCTAACTGAATCCCATAATACGCTGCTGTTCCAACCTGGCTTTGATGTTCGTTGCGGAGGATCCAGGTTGAGACCTATGGTAAATTCTCTTTTCCACCAGTTTTCTCCAGTCTGAGCCGACAGGAATGCTGGCTGCAGAGAGAAACCAATAGCAACGATTATATAATAAGGAAGCAAGTTTCTCATAACTAACAGACTTTAACACTTATTATTTTATATACATCTTCCGTGTACTTCCATCGGAGTAACGCACTATGTTCCATCCTTTTGCCGGGCAGTGCAGGCGCTGTCCTTGAATGTTATAACATGCGGTTTCGTACACTTCTGTGCCACCGCTATCGGGCAACACATGCTGAATGTCTGTCTCTATCAATGTTGCAATAGCTTCCCTTGCTGCGGCCATCACATCATCCACCTCAATAATATTCTCAAAGCATTCGTAGCCCCATCCGAAAGCCTGCTCATAGGCAGCCTTGCTGCCGGTGGGTACATAGAGGCAAGCGTGGCGGTAGTTCTTATCTACATAAGTGGAGTTGATGTTTCTGACTGTATGAGAGAACGGCCCAGCATTTAATTCATTAGGCATGCAGACCGGTGGGATGGGTGAAGCGCTAAAGAGCTCACAATATGTAGAAACCACACCGGGAACCCCAACATTAACAAGAGGAGTGTGCCAGTGATTGAAAGCTTCAACATCAATTGTCTTTACATTGGGAGGCAGTACAACTATAGGACATCTTGCATAAAAAAACGCTTTCTTTCCAATATGCTCTAATGATGATGGCAACCAATCGAGCCCTAATTTAATGTTTGTTCCAAGATCTTCTCCGCCATGTAGTTGGGTAAGTCCATACACAGCAAAAAAGGCCAAATCACCAATAGATTTAATCCCCTCTGGCAATACAATTTCCGTTAGTGTAGCTTGAGAAAAGGCATCAGCGGCTATCTCACAAACTCCATCTGGAACCGTATATATACTCCTTTCACCATACGCACCATAACGAAGCAATCGATCGCCCTCCTTATTGAACAGCGTTCCATCTAAAGAGGATAGATAGGGGTTGTTCTCCGACACACGAAAACCGACAGTAAATCGTGTTCCATTAGGATATTCTATACCATATATTAAAGTTGGTCTACATGCCGGCCATTCCATCAAGGAATCACCTATAATAATGCTTTTACTCCATATTTCTTCAATTATCAGTTTCTTCAGGGTATTAGGAAGTATCAGTTCTTCTTGAGGCCAAGGAAAATCCCAGGGTAAACCTTCATGTCCATATCCCATCACATTGTCTTCAGGGACATATAAAGAGTCGCCACCTTTAACCATACAGCTTTCAAAGAGATCCAAACGGTAAAATTGTTTATCATAAAGTCGATTGGCAAAAGAATGCAAGGATTTTATGTCGTCGCCGTTCAGCGTACCCACCACCTTTAAATTACGCATATAGAGGTAAGGAACATATATACTTTTAGATACACTATCAAGTTTACCGCCTAGCGTACCCGGTTCATCCACAATAATTTCAACAGGGTCATCATTCCATGTACTGGCCCTGTACGCGAATGTTTGCGGCAAGTCAACGATATTTTGACCAATGAGCGGCAATCCACATACAAAAGTAAATACCAAACAAATAATTGAGATAAGAACTTTAGATTTCATAAGTATTTATATTTGGCAGTTATATCGCAGATAACACATGATAAAGTCACGCACTTGGGGAAAGTTTAGCGTTTAGAAGCTCTTCCCGCCACGAGTAGTCTTGCTGCCGTTAGAAATAACGTATGACAAGTGCCTACCCTTGACTTTCACTTTAATTGTAATTTTACCCATAAGCAAAATCAATTAAGATACAGACAACCATAGCCCTGTCTGCGTGAGCCAAATCCGCAATAAATCTCACGAAGAACAAGAAAGGTTGAAAGCCAAGTGCGCGACTTGTTTGTTACAAATATAGGCAAAATATTGCACGATATTTTGTATTGTGCAAAATAATTGAAAAACGATAAAAAGAGTTCTTTGAAATATTTTGTTATCACGTTTATAATTACTATCTTGCAGTAGAACCAATACGATAGTAGTTATGAGCAAGAGTAGAGGTTTCCTTTCGTTTACAAATACGTTCCCGACAGAACAAAGCTGCATCGAATATTACGAGCAGATAAGATGGAACGGTAAAGTTGTTTCTCCATTTGATGAAACATCCAAAGTCTACAAGTGTAGGAATGGCAAATATCGTTGCGCCAACACAGGAAAGTATTTTGATGTAAAGACCGGCACTATGTTTGCTCATACCAAACTACCATTAAGATATTGGTTCTATGCAATGTTCTTGTTCTTGTCTCACAAAAGAGGTGTTTCGTCCTGTCAATTAGCGCGAGATTTGGGTGTTACGCAGAAAACGGCGTGGAATATGTTACATAAAATACGCGGATATATGGACTGCGAAAATGACCACCAATTAAGCACAGAAGTTGAGATTGATGAAACCTTTGTCGGTGGAAAGAACAAGAACAGACACAAAGACAAGAAAGTAGAAAAATGCCAAGGTCGCAGTTTTAAGGATAAAGTGCCTGTATTTGGAATGTATCAACGCGGCGGTAATATCGTCGCAAAAGTCGTACCTGATACTAAAGCAAGAACCTTGTTGCCGTTTATTGAACATCATATATCAGCAGAAAGTAAAATCTTCACCGATGGTTGGGACTATGGTGGAATCAATAAAAGATACGAACAGCATTCAGTCGACCACGGTATAGGCTTTTATGGCACTACTATTGTTGATGAAGATGGTGTTTGTGTTGAGGTCTGTACCAACGGCATTGAATGCGCTTGGTCTCATCTAAAACGAACCATTTTTGGAACGTATTACAAGGTTAGTAAAAAGTATCTACAGCGATATGTGGATGAATTTACTTTCCGATTTAATACACGAAATATTGGAGATTTCCAGAGATTTGAGTTACTTTTGCGTAATATCGCTTGATTATGGCAAAGAAAGTTCACAAAACAAGTTCTTCTACAGGCAAACTGCCAACTACTCGAATACCGAAAGTTAAAAAAACGGAGTTCGACAAACTGTTGCGCGTGACCATCAAACCAAAGAAGGATAAATAAAAGGAGTATTATTGTAGGACATAATACTCCATAACGGCTGTCATAAATTACGCAGCTTCATCTATAGGAATCCAAAATCTAAATACTTTAGACTTCTTTGGATAGATTGTTCTACCATTTTTGACAATAGATTTTGCAAACACAAGTTTGCAAATCTTGCCATTTATGACTTTATACGCTTCCATCTTCAACACCTCCTTTCTTTTTGGTCGTTAAACCTAAATCTTGTGGTAGGACACAAGATAAAACCCAGCGTCCTACCGCTGGGTTTATACTCTTTTAAGTGTAAGAAAAGAGGAGGATGTTACTTTGTTTGAGGTGTTAAAGTTACATCGTATAAAGTCAGTGCAAAAATAACACATTATTTTGCACAATCCAAACAATTTACTAACTTTGTTGCAAGATATTGGCAAAATAGCAATATCGTTAGATGGCATTTAAGGCTATTGTGTTCACGGTAAAACGACCAAATTTATACTACGAACATACAATAGGCACGATAAATGCCCGCGCTCTATGCGCGGGTGTGCTTATGTTCGTATGGGTGCTTGGTCGTACCTTCCGTGAGTAAGTACGCCCGCGTTTCTTTTGTTTGAGTTAAACGGTTGCCATCTGTGGCAATGGCATATATAATGCAAAATATGTTTAACTTAAATTCAAAGTATTATGAAAAAGTTTTTTGGATTGATGTTGCTTTTGGCAACAATGGTTTGTCTTACTTCTTGCTTTGGTGAAAGTTCTTCAAGTTCAAGAGTGGAAGATGACAAGTATTGGGAGTCAATCGGCAGGGAAAGAGCATTGAGAGATGCAGGAATGGAAGGTGCAGCCAATATTGAGCGTAATGCTCGTAGAGAGTATATGAAAGGTAGAGGTTACACTTCTCCAGATGGCAGCAAACAGATACACTATAAAGGTTCAAGAGAGCAAAAAGAAATGTTGGATTTGATTGATTCTTATAATTGGTAAAAGTAATATATAGCTTATTCTACCCTTACAATGTGTGAGATATAGTTTATTTGATAACAAAATATTTTAATGTAAATTTGTATATAATTACCTTATATTTAAATGCATGACTCGTCTGACATTTTATAGAACAACAGCGATATATCTTTGCAAATATATCTAGATTTTTGATTTAAAACAAATTAAGAAACTGTTTAAAAATTATCCAATAAATTTGTTAAGCATGATTTATAATACTACATTTCTTCGCCTGCAGATGCCACATATCACACCCCAAAAACGTTGTAGCATTCACGCGCTCAAAGCCAAGTGAATTGTAGAGCGCCTCGGCACGCGGGTTGGCAAAATCGACAATAAGTCCCACCCTTTCGTGCCCCGCGGCAAAAGCCCTGTCGCGTGCGGCCGAGAGCAACGCACCACCCACTCCGCGGCCACGCCACTGCGGCAACACCGCAAGCGAATCAAGGTAGAACTCACCGGCCGATGTCTCGTCCTCAACCGGGCGCACACTGCCGAACTTCTCAATCATAAGCTCATACAGCGGTTTGCGCAGCTCCTCCAACCGCGCACCATCGTAGCCAATTATGGCACCAACGGTTTCACCATCCACCTCGGCCACCAAAGCATTGCGGTAGCTGTACTGCGACACCTCACGCGCTGCCAGCTTGGCAAATATCGAAGCCAATGGGTGCGTCTCGTCATAATGCAGCGCCATGAGCACCACCCTGCCCACCAACGGCGCATCAGCAGCCACAGCTTCGCGTACCTTTACATCTGTTCGTTCCATACAAGTCTTGATTACTTTTTTCACTCCAACAACGGCAGTATCTCCTTTTCAAAAATATCCTTTGCTATTATGCGGTAGTGCGGTTCATAATGTTCGTTGTAGAGGCGGCTGTGGTGCACGGCATAGTGCCCCGTTGCGAGCATCTCTTTTATTGACTTGGCATCTGCATCGTAACCAGGCAACAGAAGTTCCATTGTTGCAATCACGCTCTGAATCTGCGCCCACTCCTGTATCCATGCCTCAACCTCGCTCGGTTGCACTGCACGCACACTGCGCAGGAATGCCGAAAGTAGCGCGTCCTGCTGCAACTTGCCGCTTGCAACGGCTGCGAGCGACACGCGGTAATAGTTGCCGTTGTAGCCTGTGGGTTCGTACAATGGAACATCCAACCTCTCCACCTTCGCAAGCTCGCCACGCAACCATGCCGCAGCCTGTGCGCTGTCGGGCACTGCATGCCCCGGCCCAAAGTTATCCTGAAAGAAACTCTTGTAGATATCCTGCAGTGTGGTATGGGGATAATCTGCCATCATCCGCTCCACAGCCACACGTACACTGGCCTCATCAACGCACTTTGTCTGCGCCGGGGCGCAGACAAAGGCTATCAGTAACAGCAGTGTATTGACAAGGCGTTGCATCACTTGTCAATGCTGCGTAGTTCATACTCTCTTGAGCCAAGGCCAATGGCC
>JAZREN010000016.1:0-21438 GCA_045660825.1 Bacteroidaceae bacterium | reverse complement strand
TCCACTGTCATACTAAACGTAGTGAAGTATCTTTTTTGGGGGTGGGAGGCTGAATAACAACTCCCCGACAGCGGTGTTGTTGCTTACCATTTTATCAAATCTCCACCACCAAACCATCATATGCAAAATGCACGCCTTTTGGCAAGCATTTCTCAATCTTTGCATGCAAGCCAATGTGGTGCATCATATGCGTGAAATAGGTTTCACGTGGTGAAAGGTAATCTACAATACGCAGCGCCTCAAGCACTGTCTGATGACTGCGGTGAGGTTTAGAATAGCGCAGAGCATTCATCACCAACACATCCACCCCTTTGAGTTTCTCAAGCTCGGCGGGCTCAATGCGGCTCATGTCAGTTATATATGCAAGCTTGCCAAAACGATAAGCCACAATTGGCAAAGCAGCATGAAAGACGCGCACGGGCTGTACCTTGACATCACCAATGACAAACGGCCGCATATCTTCAATAGAATGAAGTTCAATGTTCGGCACACCCGGATATTTCACCTCGCTGAAGCAATAAGGGAACATTGCGCGCACCTGCCCGGCAGTGTCATCATTGGCATAGATCGGGAAGACACTCTGCGAAGCAAAGGGGCGCAAATCGTCAATACCGGCTGTGTGGTCATAGTGTTTATGGGTTAGGAGAAGTGCATCGAGGTGCGCAACATCGGCACGTAGCATCTGCGCACGGAAATCGGGGCCACAGTCAATGAGAACGGCCGTGTTTTCGGTTTCGAGCAGTGCCGAACAACGCAAACGCGCATCGCGCGGGTCGGCAGATGTACATACCTCACACTTGCACCCCAGCTCGGGCACGCCTGTCGATGTTCCTGTTCCTAAAAATGTGAGTTTCATCATTCAAAAAAAGATTTCTCGTTGCTACGCTCTGTCGAAATGACAAGACACTATATAACATTAACCTCCATATTGAGAGAAACCCCGAATTTTTCCTTTACCGATGCAACGACAGCCGATGCAAAATCAAGGACGTCGCGGCCTGTAGCACCGCCACGGTTCACAACCACAAGTGCCTGGTGTTTGTAGACACCTACATGCTCATGCGGTGTCTGCTTCCATCCACACTGCTCAATGAGCCAACCAGCCGAGAGTTTCACCTCGCCACTTGGGAGAGGATACTGCGGCATTGCGGGGTACTGTTCTTTAAGCAGTGCAGCCTTTTCGGCAGCTACGATGGGATTCATAAAGAAACTGCCGGCACTGCCAATCTGCTCGGGATTGGGCAACTTGGCTTCACGTATCTCGCAAACGGCACGGCGCACATTGGCAAGTGTAGGGCCACCAAATTCATCGACCTTATCCTTGAGGTTTCCATATGAAAGTTTGAAATCGGTAGCTTTATTCAGTCTATAAGTTACATACGTAACAATGTGACGGCCTTTTTCGGCAGCCTTGAATATGCTGTGACGATAAGCAAAATCGCAGTCGGCTTTTGTAAACGAACAGGCAACGGCATCGGCAATGCGAATGGTCTCAACCTTTTCAATAAGGTCACCAGCTTCAACGCCATAGGCACCGACGTTCTGCACCGCACTTGCACCCACCTCGCCTGGTATGAGCGAGAGGTTCTCCAAGCCACTCCACCCTTTTTCAACGGTATATGCAACAAGCGCATCCCAGTTTACTCCACTGCCCACGCGCAAAAGGAGATCGGTTGCTGTCTCAGCCACAACATCAATATCCATTATTGCCGAGTGAAAGACAGTTCCGTCAAAATCATCGACAAACAAAAGGTTGCTGCCGCCACCAATGACAAGCGACTTGCCACTGAAACCACCGCCCAGGAACTCCTTGAGTTCGCAGACTGATGCGAATTCCACAAAATGCGCAGCCTTTGCCTCAATGCCAAAGGTGTTGTGACGCAGAAGAGAGTATGTATCAAATTGTTTTATCATGACATTCCGTTTAGGACATACCACACCGCTATCATATGACATATTGAGCCCAAGAGCACAAAGAAGTGGAACACGGTGTGTATGTATTTTATTTTATGGAAACTGTAGAAGACAGCACCTGTTATATATGCGACACCTTCGCCTACAACCCAAAGAAAGACTGAGAGCGGCACGGCGTTGTAGAACTGTTTCATTGCAACAACAATGGTCAGGCCCATGAGTACATAGCATACGGTCTCCAGTTTGTTATGTTTCTTCAGACTATAGAGGCTCAACGATGTTCCCACAATGGCACACAACCAACAGAAGGCAAAGATTCCCCATCCCCAATAACCCACATCGCGCATGGCAATGAGTGTTATGGGCGAGTAGCTACCGGCAATGTGCCAATAGATAGCCGAATGGTCGAGCTTGCGCAGTTTCTTGCGCCATTTGCTCTCGGGCGGACAAGAGTGATAGAGGGTTGAAAAAGTATAGGACGAGAGCATGCCGAACATGTACAGCAACACGCTTGCCAACGCCCAGCCATCGCCACCTTTTGCAACGACCTCCTTGATAAACAATGCGTTCACCACCAGACCGCCCACAATTCCAACAGAGTGAGAGATGGCATTCCATTTCTCCTCCTCAGCGGTGTATTTTTTTATATCGTCGCTCATAGTCCGTTTTTAATATATATGAATAAAGCGAGTGCAGTATATTTCGCGCTTTACCGCAAAAGTAGTAAAAAATCACAAATTTTCACTTTCAAACAGATTTAATAATACTAAAATCGCAGATACGACAGCGGCATTTACACGTAAAGAATGAAAGTTTTGCCTGAAAGCTATTGACAAGGGGCCTTTATTGTTGTATATTTGCGCTTGACTGCGAATATATACTGCACCCGCTGTGAAATACACCAAAGTAAACTTTGTGTATCTCGCTAGGCTGATGTTATATTGGTAGCGCCTTGCAGCTTAACCGCCGCGAGGTTTACATTTTATTTAAGGCGTTTACACGCTTTGTTGTCCGACTAACCTAAACTAGCAATTTAAGTGCAAACCGGAAACAAGGTATTGTAGATGCCCTGTGATGATATTTCTCATTCCCAAAGGGAACTTATCCCCCAAAGGAGTGTTGACAATATCAGCGTGGGGCTCTGCATTACTCATTCTGTTTGCGGGGCTTTGCTAGTGCCTGGTTGGTGGTTTGGGTATTGTGGGCTTCACGCTCTCTTTTTGCCCATATCAATCGTGTACCGCCAATAGTTTAATCTTTAATCTACTATTTATGGAAAGGTACACCGCAAATTTGGAACTCCCGGCAATTTTGTCTTTGCACACAGTCCCCGGATGCAGTAAAAGAGATGAAGACCGAATGGTTACCCGTGAAATATTCCTGCACACGGGCACAGGAGGCGTAGTTGAGATTTTCAGATCATCGAAATATATCATCGGGGAAGAATACACACAAATGCCTTTCTGCGAAAAGAGCCCCGGCAGCGAACTTTACCACTACACCGCCGTGCTATTGAACACACCGCAAAGCATAAGTGCCGAGAATGGTCTGAAAGCAATGGAAGAAGTATCGAAATGGTACATTAATTTAAACTACGAGCTGACAGGCATAACTTCGTTGGAATGGTGCGACTGCCCCAAATGGATACAAGAACAATGACAGCTCTCAACAAAGAACAAAAAAAACGCTCTTGCCACAGCGGCAAGAGCGTTTTTCATATATATGCTTTTAAATTAAGCGAACCACTTAACGTAAGCGAAGTCCATACGGTGTGGGAGCTCAGCGTGGTTAGGATACATACGGAATGCGAGCTTGAATGCACCTGCGTTTGTAGGAGCAATCTCTGCACCGAATGTAAATACGTTACCCTCGCGCTGTACAACCTCCAAAGGATAAGTTGCAAACACACTGTCGTGACCCTTAGCGTCTGGAGCCAATACAACGAGCTCAATAGCTACTGCATTGTCAAGACCCTTCTCGTCAACCTTAACTGTTACGTTGTACTTCTCACCTGCAGACATTGCACCATTGAGGAAATCAGCATCTGCCTCTACAGAGAGAACCTCAACTGCATTCCACTTGGCAGCAACTTCCTCTTTCCACTTAGCGAGCTCGCGAACAACCTTAGAGTCGTTTGCAATGAGGTGGTTGTAACGTGCAGCCTGCTTGCAGTAGAACTTGCTGTAGTAGTCATCGAGCTGGCGCTTCATTGTGAAGTGAGGAGCAACCTCTGCGATTGACTTCTTGATGCAAGCAACCCACTCGTCAGAGTATGCCTTGCCACCGCGGTTGTAGTACATTGGAAGAATCTCGTTCTCGAGCAATGTGTAGATTGTAGCTGCGTCGAGCTGATCCTGGAACTCCTGGTTCTGGTATGTACGCTCCTCTTTCAAAGCCCAACCTGCACCTGGTTTGTAGCCCTCGCACCACCAACCATCGAGTACCGAGAAGTTGAGGACACCGTTCATGAGACCCTTCTCGCCTGATGTACCTGACGCCTCGAGAGGACGTGTAGGAGTATTCATCCAGATATCAACACCTGAAACGAGCAACTTAGCGAGGTCCATATCATAGTTCTCGAGGAAGATGATCTTACCTACGAACTCAGGACGGCGTGAAACCTCGATAATCTTCTTGATCAAGCCCTGACCTGCACCATCGTGTGGGTGAGCCTTACCTGCGAAGAGGAACTGGATTGGACGCTCGGGGTTGTTGAGCAACTTAGCCAAACGATCGAGGTCGGTGAAGAGAAGGTGAGCACGCTTGTAAGTAGCGAAACGGCGTGCGAAACCGATAACGAGTGCATCGGGGTTAATCTTCTTCACAACGTCAACGATGCGCATTGGGTCGCCCTGGTTCTTCAACCACTCCTCGCTGAACGCCTTCTTGATGTAGTCGATAAGCATCTTCTTGCGAGCAACACGTGTGTTCCAGATAGTCTCGTTAGAGATGTTCTCGATTGCGTGCCAGATGCTCTCGTTAGACTGGTCGTTGATGAAGCTTGGATCGAAGTTCTGCTTGTAGAGGTTATCCCACTCCGGAGCAACCCATGTTGGGTAGTGAACACCGTTGGTTACATAACCTACGTGGTTCTCAGATGGGAAGTAACCCTTCCAGATCTCAGCGAACATATCCTTTGATACCTTACCGTGGAGGCGGCTAACACCGTTGATCTCCTGGCATGTGTTGCAAGCGAATGTTGACATACAGAAACGCTCGTTCTTGTCACCGGCGTTGATGCGGCCAAGGTTCATCAAGTCGTCCCAAGTGATATTGAGCTGGCTTGCATAACCTCTCATGTACTTGCCGAAGAGAGCCTCGTCGAAGTAGTCGTGACCTGCAGGTACCGGAGTGTGAACTGTGTAAAGGCTGCTTGAACGTACGATCTCGAGAGCCTCCTCGTATGTGTAACCTGTCTTGATGTACTGTGTCAAACGGTAGAGGTTGCAGAGTGCTGCGTGACCCTCGTTGCAGTGGTAGATCTCCTTCTTGATACCCATCTTCTCCAAAGCAATCATACCACCGATACCAAGGAGAATCTCCTGCTTCAAGCGGTTTTCCCAGTCGCCACCATAGAGCTTGTGGGTGATTGGCTTGTCGAACTCGCTGTTCATGTCGAAGTCTGTGTCGAGCAAGTAAAGGGGCACACGACCTACATTTACTCTCCAAACGTTAGCGTGTACATAGTAATCGATGTAAGGAACGTGGATTACAAGAGGTGTAACACCGTCCTCCTCGTATACGCGCTCGATTGGGAGCTGATTGAAGTTCTGTGCATCGTAGTTGGCGATCTGTGAGCCGTCCATTGAGAGTGACTGGCTGAAGTAACCGTAACGATACAAGAAACCTACTGCACACATATCTACGTTTGAGTCAGAAGCCTCCTTCAAGTAGTCACCGGCAAGGATACCAAGACCACCAGAGTAAATCTTCAAAACACTTGTCAAACCGTACTCCATACAGAAGTAAGCTACTGAAGGACGCTCTGCGTTTGGCTTAACATCCATGTAGCGACGGAAATCGGCATAAACATCAGCAAGCTTGTCAAGAATAGTCTTGTTCTTTGAAAGCTCGTCGAGTTTCTCAACGCCCAGCTTCTCCAACAAGAGAACAGGGTTACCGCCACAAGCCTTGAAAAGGTCGGCATCGAGCATCTTGAAGAGTTCTTTAGCCTCCTCATTCCATACCCACCAAAGGTTACGTGACAATTCCTCGAGTGTCTTCAACGACTCGGGAATATAAGATTTTACATTAATTGTTTTCCAACTAGGTTGGTTTGCGTTACTAATTGCAATCATATTATTTTAATTAAATGAATATTTCGTTTGTTATATCAAATTCAAGTTCTGCAACCTTCATCCGGGTCCTCACATACGTCCGGAATGACATCATCCGCAAAAATCATGCGGAAACTGTCATCTCGAACCGCAGGGAGATATCCAAATATGAATTCTGATTTACTGACGCTTCTTTGCAGCCACAAGAGCTACATTGTAAGCCTCGAGATAATTCTTGATAAAGTGCTTCCAAAGAGCCTTCTCGGCAATCTTCGCAACCTTTTTGCGGCAGTCATTGACTTCTTTATCAGAAAGTTCTGCAAAGTTACAAATATTTTTTGTAATTACATCGGCTGCATCAAAATAGTTGCTGTCTGTTCGCGAGATAACCTCTACACCATCAAGCAATTCGCCGCTGCGTCCAAGAACCGAGTTCACCCAAAGACCGAAGCCTGCGAGGTTAGTGGTGATGGTTGGGATGTGGAACGCTGCACTCTCGAGCGGAGTATAGCCCCATGGCTCATAGTATGATGGATATACACTCAAATCGTTACCGATGAGTACATCGTAGTAGTCCTTATTGAAGATGCCGTCGTTACCATTCAAATAGCAAGGAACATAGATAACCTTCACGCGGTTCTTGCCGCTGCGGTTGTCAATCTGCAAGCCACGTATACCGCAGGCAATTGCATCCTCGTAGAAGTTGTGGAGGTTGTGTGTGAGATATGGGTTTGGCAGTGGAGTGTCCCAAGCATCCTTGTCACTGGCAAGGCGCTTGATCAAATCCTCGCGTGCATCGCCCGACCATGCAGGAACATCAATGAAGGCAATGACATCGCGGTTGAGACCCTCGCAAGCATTCAAACGTGCCATTGACTCAAGGAACATGTCGATACCCTTGTTGCGCATCTCCATGCGCCCGCCTATACCTATTATAATGGCATCGTCGGCAATGGTGTCGCCTGTGAGAGCCGCCGCCACGCGCAGACGCGCCTTGCGTGCAGCCTTTCGCTTTGCTGTGAAGTCCTTGCCTACAGGAACGAAATCCTTCTCAAAACCATTCTCAAGTATGACGTCGCACTCACGACCTACAAGCTGCTTGCATTCACGTGCTGTAATCTCGCTCACCGTTGTAAAACAGTCAACATTCAGCGCTGTGTTCTTCTCTACCGACTGCTTTGACTGCACGTTGGGTTCCTCGGCCATCTGGTCGCCGTTGTAACCGTCGAAGTAGTCATAGAGTGGCTTGCCGTTTGAGGCAATTGAACGACCGATGCTTGTTGCATGGGTTGTGAATACTGTTCCCACTGCGGGCAGGTTCTTTTTGAGGTACAATGCAGCACCACCACTCTGCCACTCGTGAGCCTGAACAACCACATTGCTGCCGGCTTTTATATTTGTGTTATAGAAACTTTCGATAACTTTACCTACAGCATAACCGAAAATCATTGAATCGTCGTAGTCGCCATAGCCATGGAGTGAATCCACGCCAAAGTCATTCCACAACTGTCCATAGATTGAATCCTTGTCATCCATGTAGCCTGTGTAGTCAACAAGAACCACCTTTGGACGACCCGGGATTTCCCAGTGACCGCAACGTACTGTGAGTTTATCGCTGTTTATCTTCTTGCGCCAAGCATTCCACAGGCGCTTATCCTCGGTAAAAAGTGGATTTTCCTTATCCTTCCACAAATCGGGACCGATGTATATTGCATTCAATCCCTCAATTTCAGAAATGGTGCGGGCTTTTGTAGATACCACTGTATAAATGCCGCCCACCTTGTTACAAACCTCCCAGCTAATCTCAAAAAGATAATCGGGAAGCAAAAGTTCTTTCTTCATCTCAAATTAATAATTCTCAAAAAATCAAGGTTTCCACACTCTTGAAACACCTTTTTATAAATAACAAATGGAGAGAAAGTACCCCCTCACTCAAAATGAAATGCAAAATTACAAAATAACTTTCGAATAACCAAAGATTAAAATAACTTAAAAAGTCAAAAATTTGACAAAAAAGCGACAAACGGTTAGCAAATAGTTGCCAATGCGGACACAAATGTCAAAAAGAGCTCATTTCAGTGGCATAGTGATGAAAAGAAGAAAGCAAGAATATCATAAATATAATTGTTTTAGTAAGTGAATAGTGTTTTGCTTTGTTTGCAAATAAAAATATAAGTATATTTGCATAAACAAGAGATATTTTACAAAATGGCAAAAGCGAAACCTTTCATCAAATGGGTTGGAGGAAAAGGCCAACTCATCGAACAACTCGAAGCGTTGCTTCCAGCTGACTTTACAGAAAGGGAAAATGTCACTTACATTGAACCATTTGTGGGCGGAGGAGCCATGCTCTTCTACATGTTGCAGACATATCCAAATATAAAGTCAGCTGTCATCAATGACATTAACCCTGATTTGACACTATGTTATCAGGTAGTAAGAGACTCCCCCACAGAACTCATAGACTCTCTTAAGGAGATTCAGTCACAGTACTACGCTTTAAAAACAGAAGAAGAACGTAAAACCTTCTTCCTTGAGCAACGTGACAGATTCAATACAAAATCACTGAATGCAATAGATAATTGTACATTATTTTTCTTTCTTAACAGGACTTGTTTCAACGGACTATACCGAGTAAACAAAGCCGGTAGATTCAATGTACCTTTCGGCAAATATGTAACACCTACAATTTGTGATGCAGCCACCATTTATGCCGACAGCAAACTGCTACAAAAAGTAGAAATCATGACAGGTGATTTTGAGCAGACATTTGACAAAATCGAAGGAAATACATTCTTTTATTTTGATCCACCATACAGGCCTTTAAGCAACACTTCGAGTTTCAACGACTATAGCAAAGAGGACTTTAACGACGATGCACAAATTCGATTAAAACTATTCTGTGACCGTTTAAATGAAATTGGCATCAACTTTATGCTTAGCAACTCCGATTGTTTAGGCAAAAACGGAACAGACCGTTTCTTCGATGACCTATTTGTCAATTACAAAATAGAAAGAGTTTGGGCTTCAAGAAACATCAACTCAGTAGCCTCAAAAAGAGGAAAACTTACAGAGATAGTAATAAGCAACTATCACGAAGAATTTCAAATTCAAAGAAAAGCACAATGAACGCACACACTAAAGAACAGTTTGAAAATTTCATGTCAGAACTAAAAGAGACAAACACCACTCTTGACTTTTATTGTGACTTTGAAAAGATAAACAATAATGTTGAATCAATTTCCATCAAACTGAACCAACTGAACTACCTGATTGGACAAGATGACATAGATTCCGCAATACGTAGATTATGGGAAGAGAACCGCAATGTGTTTAACATATTGGAAATATTAATAGCCGTTCGCACTTCTGACAAGAAAAAGGCAATCATGTCAGATGGTAACATCAAATTGATAAACACCCTATTTGAAAGCGCTGAGGGAGTAATCGAATACATACATGGAACAGGTCTTGACAAGGTATTCAAAAACAAACAAATTAAAAACCTTGTTGATTACGTATTTGGTGTTGAAACAGGATTAGACACAAATGCTCGTAAAAATAGAAGCGGACATTTAATGGAAAAACAAGTTGCCGAAATTTTTAATAATGCCTGCATCAGTTATCGACAAGAAGTTTATTCTACAGAATACCCTGAATTGGCAGTATTGGGCGAGGATAAAAAACGTTTTGACTTCGTGATTGAAACAAATTGCAACAAATATTTAATTGAAGTGAATTTCTATAGTGGCGGTGGTTCAAAACTAAATGAGGTAGCACGCGCATACTCTGAATTATCACCTAAAATCAACGCAGTCGATGGATTTAAATTCGTGTGGATAACAGATGGCATTGGTTGGGAATCTGCAAAAAACAAACTGGAAGAAGCGTTTTACACAATACCAGACATTTACAACTTGACAACAATTGATAAATTTATAACACAAATTAAAACTGATATTTCATGATACGAGGAGGAATTGGTGGAGGAAACACAAAAACAGGCTTAATATACGAAGCAAAAGTTGATTTAGCAACATTCCTTAATAGTCAAAAAGGCTATTCAGTTAGAGGTATGGATGTATTCTTCAACGAAGAACTTGTTGGAAATATATTTAAAAAACATGGACTGTATCAATTCTTAAATAACAAAGGTATTGATTGGAGAAAACATCTATCCAAGAAACTTCTACCTGATAATTGCATTTATGTTATTTTAAATAACACAGTCAATATTATTGAAGTCAAACATCAAGAAGTCGGTGGAAGTGTAGACGAAAAATTACAGACATGTGATTTTAAGAAAAAACAGTACATCAAGTTATTTTCTGAATTAAACTACAAGGTAGAATTCATTTACATCCTCTCTGACTGGTTCAGAAAAGACTGTTATAAAGACACGCGTGATTATATTATAAGCATGGGATGTTACTATTATTATAATTACATTCCATTACAAGAATTAGGTTTACCTATACCAGTATGATTAAACCTTTCTACAAATCTCCTAACCGCGATTTTACGCTTCTACATGGAGATAGTTTTAAACTGCTACGTGAGTTTGATTTTAAATTCAGTTGCATTTTTGCAGACCCACCATATTTCCTGTCAAATGGTGGAATAAGCGTTCAGTCTGGAAAAATCGTAAGTGTCAATAAGGGAGATTGGGACAAAGGCAAGAGTCAACAGGAGATTACAGACTTCAACATGGAGTGGCTTGCTCTTTGTCGAGAAAAACTCAAAGAAAATGGAACAATTTGGGTTTCCGGTACATACCACAATATTTTTTCTGTTGCAAATTGTCTTACAGAATTAGGATATAAAATCCTAAACGTTGTTACTTGGGCAAAGACAAACCCACCACCAAACATATCTTGCCGTTATTTCACATACAGTACAGAGTTTGTTATTTGGGCACGCAAGAGCAGCAAAAAAGCACACTACTTCAACTATGATTTGATGAAGCAAATCAATGGTAATAAACAAATGACTGATGTCTGGAATTTACCAGCGATTGCTACATGGGAGAAGAGTTGCGGCAAACATCCTACCCAAAAACCTCTGTCTTTATTATCAAGAATTATTTTAGCTTCAACTCAACATGGTGAATGGATACTAGATCCTTTCTGCGGAAGTTCAACGACAGGCATCGCAGCCAATCTTTTAGGTCGCAGATTTTTAGGCATAGACCAGGAAAAGGAATTTGTAGAGATGAGCAAATGCAGACGAGAAGAGTTGGAAAACCCACAAACATTCCGTAAATATTGCTCAAAAATCAAGGATATTCAATCTATAAATTCAATTACCCCACTATTATCAGACAACTACGAAAGTGCATTTTATGGAGATTTACCCTTTTAAGGTTTCTCACTAATGTTCGAAATGACGCAAATGCATATAAAAAAGACAATCTCCCCTCGCAGTTCAGACCTGCAAGGGGAGATTGTTATAAAACCCTACTCTTGTATTACACCAAGAATGTTGCAACGAGTGCAAGGATGGCGTAGAACTCAGGGAGAGCTGCGTAGATCATGGTGTTTGTCTGCACGTCGTGACCCTGTGACATTGCTACGATACCGTTAGCACAAACCTGACCCTGACGGATTGCAGAGAAGAGGCATACGATACCAACGCCAAGACCAACGCCGAACCACAACATACCTGTCTCGGCTGTTACCTTACCAAAGTGGAGCAACAATGCCAAGAAACCGTAAAGACCCTGTGTAGCAGGGAGGGCTGACAAAATCATGTAACCTGATGACTTTGAGCTGTCCTTCTTCAATGCGCCAACGGCTGCATTACCTGCGATTGTTGTACCGATACTACTACCAATACCTGCGAGTCCCAGCATGAGACCCATTCCCAAATAACCTAATAAAAGTTCCATAATGTTTAGTTTTTAATATTTATAATTTTTTATTTTTACTTATTAAAAAGTACCGACTCAGGCGTCCGATAAGAAATTTTTTCGGGCAAAGCCCTCAACAACTCGTCTCACATACTTTCGAAATGACAATCACGACAGCCTTTGAAGATACAATTATTCATTCTTGAACGGTTTGTACTCTTCGCCCTTACCTTCGTAGCCCGCGTTCTTGAAGTACTCAACGAAGGTTAGACGCAACGGGTGCACAAAGGCACTCAAGCACGACATTGCAATATTCAGTGTGTGTCCGACAAGGATAATGAGACCGAAACCTATCCAACCGAACACGGCGCCAACACCTTCCTGTCCCTCGACAACCATCATTGCAAGGCTATTGAATGTTGCTCCAAGCATACCGCCTGCAAGACCAAGTGCAAAGAGGCGGATATACGAGAGAATATCGCCAAGCAAGCCCGAAGCCATGTTGTAGGTATCCCACAAGCCGGCACCGATGTTCACGAGTATATTGCGACGGAGGTTGTTGAGGACATAAATTCCCAGTGCTCCAATGCCACCTACTGCAATGAACACCCACTTTGATATTCCCGCAGGTATGACACTGAGGAATGTGAGCGTACCCACAACAACGCCACCAACGACAACAAGCCACCATCCCCATGCACTTAGCGACTCCTTGAAGCCGTAGAACACCGTGCTGTTGATAGCCTTCACTGTCATTGCTATCGATATATGGATTACACCAATTCCAAGGGCAAGCAACATCTGCTTATCATATGTAGAACCCATGAGCTCCACATCACCTGCAATGATGAAATCTCTGATGCTCTGTGGTATACCGGTGAACTCCAACAAGCTCATACCGAAGAATGTTCCAAGCAATGCACCCATAACGGTTGTGAAGATACCGAGTGTAATTACAAGGTTCATCATTCCCGCAAGGCTCTTGCTGAGCTTTTTCTTCAACAGGAAACCAAGAAGCACCATGAGCAAACCGTAACCGGCATCACCCATACAGAATGCGAAGAACAGCGAGAAGAACGGCGCCACAATTGGTGTGGGGTCGAAATCGGTTCCGCTTGGCATACCATACATCTTGGTGAGCACCTCGTACATGCGAGTAAAGGCATTGTTCTTGAGTTTCACAGGAACATTGTCGCCACGACGTGCCGCACGCAGTTCGTAGAACGCGCCGCTATTATCGAGCATTGCCTTGAGAGAGTCGACAGACTCCTCGGGCACCCAGCCTTCGAGCGTGACAAGCTTATCGCCCGAAACTCTTTCGCCGCCAAGCATCACCTTGGTAAACTCAATATCACGTTTCTGCACCTCCTGAGCAGCCTTAACGGTATTCAATCCGCTCTGCGCCACCTGTGCAAGTTCCTTTTCAAGTTCCTCAATGCGGGCATTCACTGTTGCAAGTTCGCTCTCCAAAGCAGTGAGCGACGCGGTCGGCAACTTTGCAGGCTCGGCATCAATGTCAATTGTTGTCCCTTGCGGTGTGATTGTCACAAAGTATTTGCGTGACTGCTTCTCGGCAACGAGAATTGCATTATAGTCACTCTCCCACTCGCTCTGGTAACTCTTTGCCGATGTCACAAAGAAATTTAGTACATAACCGGCCTCGCTGAGTTTCTCGACATTTGAGTAGTCGAAATCGCCCCAAGGCTCAAGGCTTGCAATATCCTTATCAAGAACCTGCTGCAGCGTCTTGTGCTGTTCAATGTCAGCAACAAGAGTCTCCACCTTGTCCATTATAGCAGCTGCATCCGATGGATTGCCGGCAGATTCAAGCACCTCGGGCGCAAAAGCCTCAAGACGTTTCACCACGCGTGTATAACGGTTTGCGACAGCGAGTTTCTGCTCCATCTCGGGGCTATCCACACTACCGCTTTCGCGCTCCTGAATGTGGACTACGCCCACCTCGCGAAGTTTCTCAAGAAATGCAGCATACTCCTTGTGATAGACAAGCAGTGCAAGTTTTTTCATTTTCGTAATCATGCTGTCACCTCCTCTCTTTGCTCCAACAAGGACTTCAAGATCTTCTGTGAAGATTTTGACAGGTTCTCCTCGTCTTCCATAAATCGTTTGATTTTTCTGATTGCATCCTGGTAGCCCGGAATCTGCACCTTTTCAAAGAGGTTTACCTTTTGGGTTGTCTTCTTTCGTGCATGTTCAAGCAACACCAGCTTGCGGTTGAGCAATTCACGGCGTATTGCCGTCATTGCCATATCCTTGAGCAACTCAATACCGTCGGCAAACCATTTGGGCGAATTGAAGAGGCTGTAGCGACCGATGACAAAGCTGGCGTTCTCCAACACCGGCACCTTGACACCCGCCACCTTCTGCTGCCCTATCAACAGCTCGCCAGTGCGCACAAGCGAGGGGTCGAACTCGTTCCACAGCGCAAAGAGCGCGCGGTACTGCTCGAGCTGGGCAGCATACTCCTCGTCGTGCAATTCCATCTCGGCCTTGCACTTCTTCACCTCAATGCGCAGGGCACTCTCCTTGCTCTTGATGATGGGGAGAGTCCTGACACGCATCTTCAGTTGCTTTTCGAGTTGCTGAAGCGATGTTTTATTATATTGAAATGCTATCATTCCCTAAATTATCATTTTTGCAACAATATAGCTTCACGTCATACTGAGTGTAACGAAGTATCACTTTTCCGTATGTCATTGAGATTCTTCACATTCGTTCAGAATGACATATACACCTATACCGTTATCTTATTTTTTCCAATATGTGTCGACAAATTCCTGACGGATGTTAACCTCCTCGGGCTTGAAGTAACGTGAGAACAAGCCCCATGTAACATCGAGCATCTCGGTTGTGTCAAGGTTGACGTCGATAGCCAAAATCTTGTCCGAGTACTCCTTGGCAAACGAGAGTGTACGCTTGTCGTAGTCTGTGAGGTCGAAACCGTTCTCCATCTTTGTCTTTGCATTTGCAGCATCGGCATAAAGACGCACGGCGGCGTTCATCACCTGTGGGTGGTCCTTACGTGTCTTCTTACCGGAAACAAGCTGTTTCAGACGTGAGAGTGAACGGAATGGGTCAACCACAACTTTACCGATATCGCTGTCGCGACGGAGGAACAACTGACCCTCAGTGATATAACCGGTGTTATCGGGCACAGCATGTGTGATATCGCCACCCGAAAGGGTTGTCACCGCAATGATAGTGATTGAACCACCTGCGGGGAACTGCACGGCCTTCTCGTAGATCTTTGCAAGGTCTGAATAGAGCGAACCAGGCATTGAGTCCTTTGAAGGAATCTGGTCCATACGGTTCGACACGATTGAGAGCGCATCGGCATACATTGTCATGTCGGTGAGCAACACAAGCACCTTCTGGTTCTTTTCAACAGCAAAGTACTCGGCTGCGGTCAATGCCATATCGGGGATGAGCAGACGTTCAACGGCTGGGTCCTCAGTTGTGTTCATAAACGAGATGATGCGGTCGAGAGCACCTGCGTTTGTAAAGAGGTTCTTGAAGTAGAGGTAGTCGTCGTTTGTCATACCCATACCACCAAGGATAATCTTGTCAGTCTGCGCACGCATTGCCACGTTTGCCATCACCTGGTTGTAAGGCTGGTCGGGGTCGGCAAAGAACGGAATCTTCTGACCTGTCACAAGAGTGTTGTTAAGGTCGATACCCGCAATACCTGTAGCAATGAGCTCCGATGGTTGCTTGCGGCGAACAGGGTTCACCGATGGACCACCAATCTCAACCTCCTTACCCTCAACTGCAGGACCACCGTCGATTGGGTCACCATATGCATTGAAGAAACGGCCTGTGAGTTCATCGCTCACCTTGAGCGAAGGAGCCTTGCCCAAGAAAACAACCTCGGCATCAGTTGGAATACCACCGGTACCCTCGAACACCTGGAGTGTTACCTCGTCGCCCATAATCTTTACGACCTGGGCCAACTTGCCATTAACGGTGGCAAGCTCGTCATAACCTACACCTGTTGCATTGAGTGAACAGGTAGCCTTGGTTATGGAGTTGATTTTTGTATATATCTTTTTGAATGCTTCTGTAGCCATAATTCTATGTGTTAACGGTTAAGCCTGCTTTGTCGCAAGGTGCTGCATCAGTTCGGTATAATATGCATTGTATTTCTCGCTCTTGAACACTGAATAGTTCATCTGCTTGCATATGTTGATTGCCTTCTTGAAGAAGTCGGTCACCTGCTGGAAATCCTCGAACTCATACTCGTCGCGACAGATGTCGGTAACAAGTTTCAAGAGCTCCTGCTGACGCTCAAGCGGAGTAACGGCATCAACCTCGTCGAATGCATCCTGCTGTAGGATAACGAAGTCAATAAGCTCCGACTTCCAGAATGTAACGTGGTAATCCACTGGTACACCGTCGTCACCAAGAATGTTGATTTGCTCGGCAATCTCCTTACCACGCTGCAAACGTGTCTTTGCCTCGTTCACCATTGACAACCAACCGTCACCAACAAGAGCGGTGATGTAGCTCTCGAACTCGGGATATTCAATATATTTTGAATAGGAGTCAATTGGGTTGACAGCCGGGTAACGTTTCTTGTCGGCGCGTTCCTGCTCAAGAGCATAGAAACAACGTGCAACCTTCTTTGTATTCTCGGTCACAGGCTCCTTGAGGTTACCACCGGCCGGTGACACAGTACCGATGAAGGTAATTGAACCCGCCTCGCCGTTGTTGAGGTATACGAAACCTGCGCGGCTGTAGAAGTTGGCAATGATTGATGAGATATCCATTGGGAACGCATCGGGACCGGGAAGCTCCTCCATACGGTTCGACATCTCGCGGAGCGCCTGTGCCCAACGTGATGTCGAGTCGGCCATCAACAGAACACGCAACCCCATCGCACGGTAATACTCGGCAAGAGTCATAGCGGTGTATACCGATGCCTCACGGGCTGCAACCGGCATGTTTGATGTATTGGCGATGATGATTGTACGCTCCATGAGCTTGCGGCCTGTGTGTGGGTCGATGAGTTCGGGGAACTCGGTAAAGATTTCCACGACCTCGTTCGCACGCTCACCGCAGGCAGCGATGATAACGATGTCGGCCTCGGCCTGCTTTGAAATGGCGTGCTGGAGCACGGTCTTTCCTGTACCGAAAGGACCGGGAATGAAGCCTGTACCACCTTCCACAATTGGGTTGAGTGTATCGATTGTGCGCACACCTGTCTCGAGCAACTTGAATGGACGTGGTTTCTCCTTGTAGTCACTCATGGCAACACGCACGGGCCATTTCTGAATCATGTTAAGGGTCTTCTCCTCACCCTCGGCATTCACAATCACAGCAATTGTATCTGTAATCTTGTAGTCACCCTCGGCTGCAATTGACTTGACGGTCCACTTGCCTTCGATGCCGAAAGGAGCCATAATCTTGAGGTTCTGGTGGTTCTCCTCTACCTTACCCAACCATGCAGCAGCCTCTACAACGTCGCCGACCTTTACAATTGGCTCGAAGTGCCAGATCTTGTCCTCGTCGAGCGGGTTGGTATAGTCACCACGTTTGAGGAACACACCCTCCATCTTGTCGAGATCGTTCTGCAAACCATCGTAGTTCTTAGACAACATACCAGGCGCGAGCGAAACCTCGAGCATGTGCCCTGTAAACTCCGCCTCCTCACCAATCTTCAAACGGCGTGTGCTCTCAAAAACCTGAACATACACCTTGGCGCCATTAACCTTGATGACCTCTGCCATCAGACTGTCGCCACCGGTCTTGATATAACAAATCTCATTCTGTGCCACAGGGCCGTCAACAGCCAAGAGCACCATGTTTGCTATAACGCCGGTTACTTTTCCTTTTGTAGCCATATCTATATTATATTTATTTTTCTTTTTCCTTAAATCTCAAAGGACATTTTATCCATACCCGATTTGAGTTCGGCAATCATCTCGTTGTAGCGTTGCATACCTTTCTCGGCATCAAGAGCCTCCCAGCGTTCAATGATGATGAGCTTCTGCAAGAAGACGAAAAGACGCTCAACTGTAAAGTAGTTGAACACAGAGTTATCCGCGAGCCAGTTCCAGCGCAATTCGTCGAGCTGGTGCTCGCGCTCCTGCAACTTGCCGTTCTCACTCATGCGCTGCACCGCCTCGAAATAGTCGAGCGCGCCCGAGAGTTCAAAGTCACGTGCCGCCGAGGTGCGCAAGAGAGTGGCAACCTCGTCCCCGCCAATGACAACATCGGCAATATTCATCTTATACTTGCGGGCTGTGAACGCGACAAGTATATTGTTTACATTGCGGTTGAAAGCAAACCAGGCTGCAACGAACTTGTTGTGTGAAGCTGTCGCATAGTCATAGTAATATGCGCAGAGCACATCGTTCCATATGATATTCTCGTTGCTTTCGTTGGCAAAATAGTAATCGAAAAAGCGGTACAGATAGGATGGAACATCTTTTCTTGGAGCATCACCGTCCTTTGCCGAGGCTATGATATCCAGCAGTTCCTCCTTGCTGTAGCAGCCGAAGTTCGCAACCTTCGCCTCCTCGCCATGCTTTAGAATATCAAGAATATTCGCATTGTCGATTGAGAGGAAAAGCAGGTCGACACATTTTGCATCACGGGCCGAAAGCGCAGGATAGAGTTCCTCCTTGAAACGCTCGACCGTGTACGCCGCCTTACTGCCGTCAAATGCAACATCGGGCAATCCCGCTACCTGACAATAGTAGTTAGCCATTGCAATCAGTATTGTAAATTAAAACAGGAGTTCAACCATTTGAGGACGGAGGAACGACTTGAAGAACGCCTCGAACTCGGCCTCACCGAAATTCACCTTGTAAGAACCATCGGCAGGAGCAATTGAGAAGAGTGTCTTCATACCATTCACCTGCTTGATCTCGACACCCTTGTCAAGCAACGCCTTGGCGTTCTTTGCAAAATAAGCCTTGAGTTCATCAGCCTCGGCTGTTGAAATAACCAATGCCTCGTCAGAGTTCCAACGCTCGGCAATCTTCACGAGCATAGCCTTTACAGAGTCGCCAGCAAGAGCCTCCTTGACAGCATCCTTTACAATTGTATCGGTAACGACTGTTGCTATTTCCGACTTCAAAGCACCTACTGCCTGAGCGCCGTAGAGCTTAATCTCGGAACGGGTGTTCGCCTCGAGTTCCTCGGCCTTTTTCTTGGCAGCAGCCACAATAGCATCGGCCTCGGCCTGCGCCTTCTTTACAATTTCAGCCGCATTTTCCTTTGCCTCGCACACGAGACGGTCAGCCTCGGCTTTACCTTTCTCCACGCCCTCGGCATAGATTTTCTCGGTCAATTCCTGAATCTTATTTTCCATAATATATAAAGTTTTTATTTAGTCAAACATTCGTCTGTCATATCGGCCGCATAGGGATATCCATTTTCCACTCAACAAGATTTATCCAATGCAAAATTAGCCATAATCCATGAAACAAATTTACCTTTTTTATGGCATATCATAACAATTTACAAAGTTAAGCTATTATATTTAATATTCATATCAAAATATTAAAAGATTTTGATAGAAAAAGCACGTCGTTTAAATTATCACAAACAAATAAACCGGTCAATCAAGTTGATTGGCCGGTCTTTATTGCTTGAAAGAGTCCCACTACCCCATCTTGCCCGTAAGATATGCCTTGGTGCGTTCATCAGACGGGTTGCTGAACATTGTTTCGGTGTCGCCATACTCGACAAGCTCGCCCAAGTACATGAACATGGATTTTGAAGATATACGCTTGGCCTGTCCCATATTGTGGGTAACGATGAGGATTGTGACCTCTTTCTGCAACTCCAGCAATAGCTCCTCGATATGCTTTGTTGCAATTGGGTCGAGAGCCGACGTAGGTTCGTCCATCAACAACACATCGGGTTTCATTGCTAAGGCACGGGCGATGCAGAGACGCTGCTGCTGACCGCCAGAGAGGAATGTACCCTTCTTATTCAACACATCCTTTACCTCCTCCCACAATGCAACGCTCTTCAAGCAACGCTCTACGGTGGCATCCTTCTCGGCCTTTGAGAGCTTGATACCGTTAAGAGCAAAGCCCGAAAGTACATTGTCATATATGCTCATTGTGGGGAACGGTGCGGGACGCTGGAAAACCATACCCACACGGCGACGTACATCAATTGGTTCCATCGATAGGATATTATCGCCATTGAGCAGGATTTCACCGTCCACACGAATGTTCTGATAGAGGTTGTGCATAAGGTTTACGGCACGCAGAAGTGTCGATTTGCCACAACCAGAGGGTCCCATAATTGCCGTGATAGTATTTCTCTCGATAGCAGCCGATACATACTTTACCGCCATCGTCTGCTTGGTATATGATACACAAGTCTTCTTAAACTCCAATATAGGTTTTACTGATTCCATTTTTTTGCAAGATATTTAGCTGTAAGATTCAATGTAAGTACAAATAACAAGAGGAAGAGCGATGCACCCCAAATAAGTTCCTGTAGGTTGGGGTCGTTGAAGAACTCCCAGATAAGCAATGGTACTGCCGATATTGGCTTGTCGATAGACCATCGGATAAGCGAGCAACCAAGTGCCGTGAACATCAATGGTGCAGTCTCACCGATAACTCGTGATATGGCAAGCAGAACCCCCGTAAAGATACCACCGAAGGCTGCTGGCAACTGCACTTTGAGCATTACACGAGCCTTGTTGCCACCCAATGCCAAACCTGCCTCTTTAAGCGATGCCGGGAGAATTTTCAGAGTCTCCTCGGTTGAACGGATAATAAGCGGAAGCATCATAATGCAAAGTGCCACGCTACCTGCAATAGCCGAATAGCCCTTCATGGGTACTACCACCCAAATGTAGGTGATAATACCGATAATCACCGATGGTGTTCCTTGCAAAAGGTCGGTTAAATAACTTACTACCTGGGCGAAGCGATTCTTGCTATTCTCCGCAAGGAATGCACCGCACAAGATGCCTACGGGAACGGCAACAATTACTGCCATTCCGAGCATAATCATCGTACCGATAATACCATTTGCAATACCCCCGGGGATAGGCTCACCCACCTCGATAGCTTTCATTGCCTTATATGCCGTGGGTGTTGGCTCGGTAAAGAATGACCACGAAAGCTGGTCGTAACCACGCAATAATACTTCTCCCAGAATGGCAAGCAACGGCACGGCTGTAAGGGCTGCAAGAATGCAGACACTCCACAGCATCAGTTTATCCTTTGCCAAGCGATTTTTTATTTTGAATGTAGTCATAGATTAAGATATTCTTGCACGTTTAATCATTATCTTTCCCACCATGTTTATTGCTGCTGTTATAAGGAATAGTATCAAGCCAATGGCAATGAGTGATGAGAGTCGCAGACCATCAGCCTCGCCGAATTGGTTGGCTATGATTGATGCCAT
>JAZREN010000015.1:0-18592 GCA_045660825.1 Bacteroidaceae bacterium | reverse complement strand
GATATTGTCGATGCCGGTGAAAAATATAACCTCTTTGAGTTTCAGCGCGATTTTCTTGCTTCGTACGAAGCTATAAGAAGCCGTGGCGCATACCCCATAATGTGTGGCGGTAGCGGGCTCTATGTGGAGTCAGTGCTCAAGGGCTATCGTCTTTTGCCTGTGCCCGAGAATCCTTCGTTGCGTGCAGCACTTGAGGAGAAGAGCCTTGAGGAACTCACGGCTTTGCTGGCAACATACAAACAGTTGCATAACAATACCGATACCGACAACAAGAAACGCGCGATACGCGCCATAGAGATAGAGGAGTACTATCGCACGTGTCCTGTTGAGGAACGTTATTTTCCGCAGATAAATGCCTTGACAGTTGGAGTGATGGTCGACAGGGAGGTGCGCCGCGAAAGAATCAGCCGTCGTTTGCGCGAGAGACTCAATAATGGTATGGTTGAAGAGGTTAAGGGGCTGCTTGACAGCGGTCTTGAACCGGAACAACTGATATATTATGGTTTGGAATATAAATACCTTACATTGTATCTTACCGGTGCTATGGGGTATGAAGATATGGTGAATGGACTTGAGATAGCAATCCACCAGTTTGCAAAGCGACAGATGACATGGTTCCGTGGAATGGAAAAACGAGGAGTGGAGATACATTGGCTTGACGGCTCAAAGCCGGCCGATGTATTGGTTGAACAGATCAAGACGATGATTTATGAGTGAGGTGAGGAACAGGAACCGCAGACGCTGGGGAATAATATACTTTCCGATGATTGGTGCCCTGAGGCCAATGAAGCGTTGGAACGATATACGTGAATACATTGAGGAGAAGGAGGTGCAGTATGAGTTTTTCTGTGCCGACACCGCCAACTCTGTGGAATGCCAAGTGCTCAAGTATGTCAATGACGGTCATGATACCATTGTTGTCATTGGTGGCGATGGCGCTTTGCAGGATGCGTTGAACGGGCTTATGGCATCGGGTAGGGCAAATGAGGTATCTCTAGGAATCATTCCCAACGGTATTGCAAACGACTATTCCGCATATTGGGGGCTCTCGTTTAATGACTATAGAATGGCTGTAGACAGCATTGTTGCCGGGCGAGTGCGCAAGGTAGATGTAGGCAGTTGCAGCTACTATGTCGATGGAGTGGGGGTGAAACGCTATTTCCTTAATGTACTGAATGTTGGAATGTCTGCAAATATCGTTGCATTGGCAAATAAAAAAAGTACTATCTTTGCAAAAATGCTCTACAGGGTAAGGGCTTTGTTGCATTTGCTGTTCCGTCGTCAGAATTTCAATATGAAGTTCCGCTTGAACAATCAGGTTGTGGACAAGAAGTTCATGATGCTTTGTATTGGAAATTCTACAGGCTATGGCATGACACCGAGTGCAGTGCCATATAATGGTTGGCTCGATGTTTCTGCGATAAAGATGTCGCCATTCATGGGTGTTCTCAAGGGATTGCGTATGGTGCTGCGTCGCAGGATACTTAATTACAATCTTATTGAACCGTACAGGACGACGGAGATTGAGATTGAATCGGTGGACGGCGCCAATTTGGGTATTGATGGTCGTATATTCACACCTACTTTCCCATTGCTGGTGACAGTGGAGAGCGAGAAACTGAATTTGATAATACCAACAAGAATAAAAAAATAAAAACAGATATACGGTTATGACAATAAGAGAACTTACATCTACCGAGAACTTTTTTCTGCTTGCAGGACCTTGCGTGATTGAAGGCGAGGATATGGCTATGAGAATAGCGGAACATGTCGTGTCTTTGACATCGGAGAGGAATATCCCTTACGTGTTCAAGGGCTCTTATCGCAAGGCGAACCGTTCGCGTCTTGATTCCTTTACCGGTATTGGTGACGAGAATGCGTTGCGTGTGTTGCGCAGGGTGCGCGAGACGTTCAATATTCCGGTTGTTACTGATATCCACTCGGCCGAGGAGGCTGAGATGGCAGCTGAATATGTCGATATTCTGCAAATTCCGGCATTCCTCTGTCGTCAGACCGATCTGCTCATTGCTGCAGCAAAGACCGGCCGCATTGTAAATATAAAGAAAGGCCAGTTTCTCTCGCCTGATGCCATGAAATATGCGGCCGAGAAGGTTGTTTCAGAGGGCGGCGCCGGCAACGTTATGCTCACAGAACGTGGTACCACATTCGGCTACCAGGATCTTGTCGTGGATTTCCGTGGCATTCCACAGATGAAGAAATTCGGCTATCCGGTAGTCATGGATATTACCCATTCATTGCAGCAGCCCAACCAGGTTGCTGGTGTCACCGGCGGCATGCCTGAGATGATTGAAACCATGGCAAAGGCTGCAATTGCAGTGGGTGCCGACGGTCTGTTCATCGAGACTCATGAGAACCCGGCAGTGGCAAAGAGTGATGGCGCAAATATGTTGCGTCTTGACTTGCTCGAAGGGTTGCTCGATAAACTTTTGAGGGTCCGTGAAGCCGTGAGATAATTCCTTTTAATGCTCCGTAAATTTATGTTTGCGGAGCATTTTTATTGGACAAAACGGCAGTTATTTTTACTATTGTGTCACTCTTTTTCGTCACTTTTGCCGTCTTTTTTATGTTTTTTTATGTTTTTTATTAAAAATACCTCTTTCAACTTGTAGCAGAATATTATAATCATTATATTTGGGGTTGTGATAAAACTTAGTATAACCATATAAATAGTACGAGATGAGTTATTTGCGATTTGAAAAAACGCTGATGACGAACTTGGAGGAGTCGTTACAGAAGGAAATCTTGAGAACAAACCGCTCGGGTGCTTATCATTGCTCGACAATCGTCGACTGTAATACCCGTAAGTATCACGGATTGTTGGTTGTTCCAATTCCTGAACTTGACGATGAAAACCACGTGCTGCTGTCGTCGCTCGATGAAACTGTCGTTCTGCACGGTGCTGAGTTCAACTTGGGCTTGCACAAGTATAATGCCGACAATTTCGCCCCACGTGGCAACAAGTATATCCGTGAGTTCGCCTGGGAGCGTGTCCCAACCACAATCTACAATGTAGGTGGAGTATGGCTTAAGAAAGAGAAAGCCTTTGTTCATCACGAGAACAGAATCCTTATCCGTTACACCTTGCTCAAGGCAAATACTGCCGTTACATTGCGCCTTCGCCCATTCTGTGCGTTCCGCAGTGTACGTGAGTATACTCACGAGAACAATATTGCCGACCGCAGCTACAAAGAGGTTGAGAACGGTATCAGCATGAAGATGTATGCCGATTATCCAAACCTCTACATGCAGCTCAACAAGAAGAACGAGTTCGTGTACCAGCCCGATTGGTATCGTGGTATCGAGTATGTGAAGGAACTTGAACGCGGTTACGATTTCAACGAGGACCTCTATGTTCCCGGTTATTTTGAGGTGAAGATGAAAGCCGGCGAAAGCATCGTCTTCTCGGGTGGTGTGTCTCCAATGACATCACGCACCATGAAGGCTGCCTTTGAGCATGAGGAGGCTATCCGCGACCCACGCGACAACTTCATGCACTGCATGCAGTGTGCAGCCAACCAATTCTTCAATGTACAGGGCGAACATACATACATCCTTGCAGGTTATCCATGGTTCAAGTGCCGTGCACGCGATCTCTTTGTTTCACTCCCTGGTCTTACACTTTCACAGGGGCATGTGGACGAGTTCGAGAGAGTAATGAAAACAGCAACCATTGCCATCAATGATTTCATTGCAGGCAAGGTTAGTGATTGCAAGATATATGAGATGGAGCACCCCGATGTGCTTTTGTGGTGTGTTTGGGCACTCCAACAGTATGCCAAGGAGTGCAGCATTGAGGCTTGTCGCGACAAGTATGGCGACTTGCTCATGCGCATCTATCACTATGTGCGCAATAACCACCACAGCAACCTGCGTGTTGCACAGAACGGTTTGCTCGCAACCAATGGTCGTGACAAGGCCGTTACATGGATGAACTCTACAGCCAATGGCCGTCCTGTTGTTCCACGCACAGGCTACGTAGTTGAAATCAATGCTTTGTGGTACAATGCCTTGAAATTCATCGAGGAGATGGCTACACTTATGAACAATACCGAGGAACAGGCTTCTATCACCCGTCTCATTGCTCTTTCAGGCAAGGCTTTTGTTGAGGTGTTCCTCAATGAATATGGCTATCTCTATGACTATGTCGATGGCGATTATGTAGACTGGAGCGTTCGCCCCAATATGATATTTGCTGTTGCACTCGACCACTCTCCGCTTAACTCAAAGCAGAAGAAAAAAGTGCTTGACACTGTTACCAAGGAACTTCTCACCCCACGCGGTCTGCGTTCACTCTCACCCAAGAGCGTAGGTTACAATCCAAACTATGTGGGTCCACAGATACAGCGCGACTATGCTTACCATCAGGGTACTGCATGGCCATGGCTCGGTGGTTTCTACTACGAGGCATATCTCAAGATATACAAGATGAGTGGCGTCTCTTTTGTTCAGCGCCAGATGATTGGTTTCGAGGACGAGATTGTGCAGCACTGTATCGGTTCAATGCCAGAGGTGTTCGACGGTAACCCACCTTTCAAGGGACGTGGTGCTGTGGCCTTTGCTATGAACGTGGCTGCTATCCTCAGGACAAGCGAGATGCTAAAACAGTACGAATCTAAAATGGAGGGATAATATATATGAAAGTATTAATGTTCGGTTGGGAGTTCCCCCCTCATATCTCGGGTGGACTCGGTACGGCAAGTTATGGACTTACCAAGGGATTTGTCCAGCAAGGCGATGTCGAGATTAAGTTCTGTATCCCTAAACCATATGGTGACGAAGACAATAGCTTCCTCAGAATTGTGGCAATGAATTCAGTGCCCATTGTGTGGAAGGATGTCAACCACGACTATGTAAATGCACGCATCGGTAACGTGATGACTCCCGAGGAGTACTACCGTTACAGAGAGCACATCTACAGCGATTTCAGCTACATGCATACCAATGACCTTGGTTGTATGGAGTTTGCAGGCGGTTACCCCGATAACCTCCACGACGAAATCAACAATTACTCAATCATTGCAGGCGTTGTAGCCCGCACCGAGGAGTTCGATATCATTCACTCACACGACTGGCTCACATACCCTGCGGGTATTCATGCAAAGCAGGTGTCGGGCAAAAAGCTTGTTATCCACGTCCATGCTACCGACTTTGACCGTAGCCGTGGTAACGTGAACCCAACCGTGTACGCAATTGAGAAGAACGGTATGGATAATGCCGACCACATCTTCTGCGTGAGTGAGCTCACACGCCAGACTGTAATCCACAAGTATCACCAGCACCCAAGCAAGGTATCTACCTTGCACAATGCCGTTACTCCGTTGGAGCAGGAGATACTTGACATCGTACCAAAGAAGATACCTAATGAAAAGGTGGTTACCTTCCTTGGTCGTATTACAATGCAGAAGGGTCCCGAGTATTTCGTGGAGGCTGCTGCACAGGTGCTCAAGAAGACAAAGAACATCCGTTTCTGCATGGCCGGTAGCGGTGACATGATGAACGACATGATTCGTCTTGTGGCTCAACGCGGAATCTCAGACAGGTTCCACTTCCCGGGCTTCATGCGCGGACGTCAGGTTTACGAGTGTCTTAAGGCCAGTGACGTGTATATCATGCCATCAGTGAGTGAGCCTTTCGGTATCTCTCCACTTGAGGCAATGCAGTGCGACGTTCCTACAATTATCTCAAAGCAGTCGGGTTGTGCCGAGATTCTTGACAAGTGTATCAAGACCGACTATTGGGATATCAATGCAATGGCCGATGCCATCTACTCAATCTGTAACAACGAGTCACTCTATGAATACCTCAAGGTCGAGGGACGCAAGGAGGTTGACAGCATCACTTGGGAAGACGTGGCATTGAAGCTGAGAAGAATGTATGAGAAAGTTTTGGGTTGGTAATAATTAAAATCAAAGAAATAATATGAAAACAATTTGTTTCTATTTCGAGTTGCATCAGATCAGACAGTTGAAACGTTACCGTTTCTTCGACATAGGCAGTGATCATTACTACTATGATGATTACGCAAACGAGAGTATGACAATGGAACTTGCCGAGAAGTCTTATGTTCCGGCTTTGCAGACAATGCTTGAGATGATCCGCGAGAACAATGGCGCCTTCAAGGTTGCTTTCTCGGTATCGGGTGTAGGTCTCGAGATGCTTGAGCTCTATGCACCACAGGTAATCGAACTCTTGCACGAGATTAACAAGACTGGTTGCTGCGAGTTCCTTTGCGAGCCTTATTCACACGGTCTCTCTTCATTGGCATCGAAAGAGGTGTTCATGGAGGAGGTAATGCGTCAGAACCGCAAGATCAAGGAACTCTTTGGCAAGAAACCAAAGGTGTTACGTAACTCAGGTCTCATCTACTCTGACGAGATTGGTGAGATGGCATCACAGATGGGCTTCAAGGGTATGCTTTCAGAGGGTGCAAAGCACATCCTCGCATGGAAGAGCCCACACTTTGTGTACAACTGCGCGATGGCTTCTAACCTGAAACTGTTGCTCCGCGACTATAAGCTCTCTGACGATATCTCATTGCGTTTCTCTAACCCAGAGTGGAGCGAGTATCCTTTGTTCGCCGAGACATATATCGATTGGATTGCACAGTTCCCCGAGGAGGAGAAGGTTATCAATATCTTCATGAACCTTGCTGCTATCGGTATGGCACAGCCATTGGAGTCACACATCCTCGACTTCCTCAAGGCATTGCCGGCTTGCGCAGCTGCCAAGGGTATCACATTCTCTACACCATCTGAGGTTATCGACAACCACAAGTCTGTTGGCCCTCTCGAGGTGCCTTATCCACTCTCTTGGATGGACGAGGAGCGCGACGCAAGTTCATGGTTGGGTAACACATTGCAGCGCGAGGCTTTCAGCAAACTCTACAGCGTGGCAGAGCGTATCATGCTCACCGATGACAAGAAGTTAAAGCAGGATTTCGACTACCTGCAGGCTGCCGAGAACCTTCGTTTCATGACAACAAAGCAGAACGGTATCATCACAGAGCGTTGCATCTATGAGTCACCATACGATGCATTTACAAACTACATGAACATCTTGGGCGACTTCCTTGCTCGTGTACGTGCACAGTACCCCGACATGGATAACGAGGAACTTGGCGCATTGCAGCAGATGATTGAAAACCAGGAGGTAGAGATTGTTCAGCTCGAGGCTGAGGTTGAACAGCTCAAGACAAAACTCGCGACCAAGGAGAAGAAAGCAGCCAAGAAGGTTGCAGCAGCTCCTGCAGAAGTAGAGGCACCTGTTGAAGCACCTGTTGAAGCAAAACCAAAGAGAAAGTGTGTGAGAAAGCCAAAAGCTGAATAATTAGTTTTTGCATATTATAATAACATCAGGCAGGACGTGTCCTGCCTGATGTCTTTTATATCAATTAATGGACAAAAAAACGGTTGAGCAATGCTCAACCGTTTTTTTGTCATGCAAATGTTTTACTATTCTGTTTAATCCGGATCTTCAACTGTTAATATTATCTCGCATTCGAGACCTTTCTTGCAAGTATTGCAACGGAACGGCAGTGCGCAGTATGTTATTGCATCAAGTGTATTTGCCAGTTCTACAGGTACGTATACCATTGAGTAACCGCCGGGTTCCTCCTCGTAGTAGAGACCAATGTTGCCGTCGGGCAGTATGCACATTGATGAGTAGGCCGATTCGCGGTCTGTAATCTGAATCTTTCTCCAACCATTCGACAGTTCGGTCGGTGTGTATGTTGCAGGGTCATTTGAAAGTTCCTTATAGAAGATTGACACTCCGCTACGGTTGTTGCCGGTGGGTACGGACTGGAACAGTACGTTGCCAATGCGCAAAGGCTCGCCGTTGGTGTCGTTGCTGCCGAATTTCAGGTTGCCCACCTGGTCGGTTGCCACGGCGCCGTCCCAGTAACCCTCGGCCTTCTCAAAGTTGGTGTAGTGGAACACGTTGAAATAGCGGCCATAACCCTTGCGGCTGCTCAACAGCACGCTTCCGTCGGGCAGTTCTTCGCACTTCGGCTCATTGCCGAGTGGGGCAGGGCTGTCATTGAAATCGTTGCCAAGCTCGCCAAGCAGGTTCCATGTCTTGCCGAAGTCGTCCGAGTAGAGCGCGTAGTTGTGGTGGCGGTAGCTGCCTGTCTCGACAGCCCACACGGCGCAGTATATGCGGTAGTAGTCGCCAACCTTAATCATGCTGCTCTGCGCAATGCGTCCTGCACCAATGAACATTGAACCCACATGTGCCTTGCCATCTTTGTCCTTGAAAAGAGGGTAGATGTCATATGTAACCTCCTCGGGTTCTGTAGCTTCCCATTCACCGCTCTCCTCATTATATATAATACGCAGGCGTGCCATGCGATTGGGGTTCTCCGGGTTGGCCTCTGTGCCCGCGCCATAGTTGCCATGCCAGCATAGGCGGTTGCCGCATACGCTCATTACGAGAATCTCGTTGCGTTCGCGGTCGGCAACAATAGCGGGGTCTCCGAATCCTGTAAGCCATGTCTCGGTGGCTTCTTTGCCAACACCATCAGCAATCTTTACGGGCTCGGTCCACGATATGCTGTCCCACTCCTCGCCCGCCATTGTACTGTGGCGCATCACAAGGTCTACCTCACCGAAACCTATGTCGTTGCCGCATGGACGGTAGTCGTTGATTGCGAATACATAGCCGTTGGCTGTTGTTGTAATGGCCGGTATGCGGTAGGGTACTCCCTTCTCGTCGGGTGAGTAGTAGAGATACTGGTAACGGTTCTCCTTGTCGGCAGTGATGTTTATTGCCACCTGTAAACCCTTCTCGGGAAGTGGCTGCTCGGCAATCTCCTCGCAGCCGTTCACGTTCATCTTCCATCCATGGTATGCCTTCTTGCATGCAATGCCTACTTTTGCGTCCTTTGGCAGATAGCATACAGTGCTCTCCGGTATGTTGTTGCTGTCAATAATGATTGCTCCGGCCTGGCCGTCAATAGATATGGCAATCTCACCGACCTTGTAGTTGGTCTCGAGCGCGCCTTCCCTGTCTACATTGTATACTATTTCAAGTGAGCGGCTCATGTCAAGCGGCTTGAAATTCCAATGACCGCCCTTGTCGCTGCTTGAATAGAGCTTTATGTCTCTGCCTGCGCCGCCAAACATGTTGAAACTCTCTCCCGGGGCGTCCTTGGGCGAAATGGCATAGCTGCCATCCTCCTGCGCTGTGATTGCGAGTAGTGTGGCATCCTTTTCATTTGCCATTATTGCCGCAGCGCCGCTTTCGTTGCTCTCGAGTTTCAGAGCATACTTCTTTCCCAGCGCGTGGTTGTACATCTTAAAACCGTCGGCATTGCCCACAAGATACCAAATCTCGTCGGTGGTGTATGCTGCCTTGCCGCTCTTTGCATCTTCGCCTGCCTTGCCGGCCTTAATGGCAAATGCCTTGTCGCGGTTGTTTGATATATGCACCGGAGTGCCGTTTTTGAATGCCTTGGAGAAGATTTCCTGCGCATTCGTTGTTGATATGCCTGCAATGACGAGCAGCGCATAGAATAGAACTTTCTTCATATATCGGTTGTGTTTTAACTATCTGCAAAATAAATAAAAAAAAGGCACAAAACCAACTTGCCTTGTTGCCAATGGAACGAAAATGAGCGTGGTTGCTTTTTTTGTTCGGGTAGCCTTGTTTTTGCACGCTCTTTGTGTTATCTTCGCACATCAAATATAAGAATTATATGGCACAGATAGTTTCACCATCGTTGTTGTCGGCGAATTTCGGCAACCTGCAAGAGGATTTGAAGATGATTAACAGCAGCGCATGCGAGTGGCTGCATATTGATATCATGGACGGCGTGTTCGTTCCTAACCTTTCATTCGGCCCTCCTGTGCTCAAGTATGTTGCAGAGTTGTGCGAGAAGCCGCTCGATGTACACCTGATGGTTGTTGAACCAATGAACTATCTGCCTGCAGTAAAGGACTTGGGTGCAAAAATTATGAACATCCATTACGAGGCTTGTACTCACCTGCACCGTGCCGTTACACAGATTAAGGATGCCGGCATGATGGCCGGTGTCACTCTCAACCCTTCGACCCCCGTGCACCTGCTCAAGGACATAATCCATGAACTTGACCTTGTGTTGCTCATGAGCGTGAACCCCGGTTTTGGTGGCCAGAAGTTTATTCCTCACACAGTGAACAAGGTACGCGAGTTGCGCGAACTCATTGACTCAACTGGTTCAAAGGCTCTCATTGAGGTCGACGGAGGCGTTAACGTAGAGACCGGCAAGTTGCTTGCTGCAGCGGGTTCCGATGCTCTTGTAGCCGGAAATGCCGTGTTTAAGGATACTGATCCGCATGCCGTAATCTCGGCATTGCGTGCCCTGTAATAAAATCAACTGAGAATTTTACCTTTCAGTTTTCAGTTTTAACTTTTCAGTTTACTTCTGCATATAGTGACCGGGAATCAACTGTTCAGTGGTAATCCATTGCTGAAATTGTCAGTACCAATGATTATTGGTATTGCATTTGCATGGTATTTCCGGTTGGGTGAGGTGGCACTGCTGTCAATGGCGGCATTGTCTTTGTTTGTGTTGCTGTGTGGAGTGTATTCCAAAGCACCTAAATGGCTTTTTGGCGTGGGTGCAGTGCTCTTCATGTTCTCGACAGGCGCTTTCGTCGAGCATAGGCAACACGTTTCCATGGAGCCGCAGTGGAGTGGTGATACCCGCATGTACGAGGCACAACTGCTTGAGGTTCCGTTGCATAAAGGAACGTCTACAAAGGTGCTTGCAAATGTGGTGGATGTCGACACTGCCTGTGCTGCATATGCCCGCAAAGAGGGGAAGGCTTATCTCTATTTTCCACGCTCGGTGGAGGCCGATGCTCTTGAGGTGGGCGATGTGTTACGTTTCAAAGTTCAGATGCGGGCACCTGCCAATGCCGGCAATCCTGCTGAATTCGATATTGAGAGCTATTATTACATTAAAGGTATAACCGGTTCGGCCTATCTTTGGGGAGATGGCTGGGAATGTGTCACGAAAGGCAAAAAGACACTCTCTATGCACGCTTTGTCAATGCGTGAAAGGGTGGTCGACAAATACAAGGAACTTGGTTTCGAAGATGACGATTTGTCGCTGCTCTCTGCGCTTACAGTTGGCGAGAAACGTGATTTCTCACAAGAACTCAAGGAAAGTTATGCGGCAGCCGGTGCAAGCCACATCCTGGCACTCTCGGGTCTGCACCTTGGTATCATATACATGCTGCTGACATTGCTGCTGCCATATCGTGGACGCAACCGTGGTTTGGCTGTGTTGCGCGAACTTACTATAGTGGCTGCGCTTTGGGTGTTTGCTTTCATTGCCGGCTTGCCGGCGTCTGTGGTGCGTTCTGCAATCCTCTTTTCACTCATGTCGTTGGGTCGCTGTCTTCGTCAGGACTCTTCGTCGGTCAGTTCGCTGGCTTTTGCAGCAATTGTCATGCTGCTGTTCTCGCCCCATCTGCTTTTTGATGTCGGCTTTCAGCTCTCGTTCTCGGCGGTTCTTGCAATCTTGTTGCTCACGCCACACCTGCAGGAGGCTCTCAAGGTGGAGGGCTGTAACCGCTTCTGCCGTTATGTGCTCAACTTGCTCATCCTCACGTTTGCGGCGCAGTTGGGAACCCTTCCTTTCGTGTGGTATCACTTCGGCGTCCTGCCGCTATATTCTCTGTTGACGAATATCTTTGTAGTGCCATTGGCTTTTGTGATGATTGCCGTTACCATGCTGCTGCTTCTTACCTCTTTCTTTACCCCTTTGAGACAGTTGTTCACAGTGCTTTTGCAGTTTGTAACAGGTGTGATGAACGATGGAGTTGCCTTTGTAGCGTCGTTGCCAGGGGTGTCATTGTCTTTGCCTTCTGTGGGTGTACTTGGTGCAATGTGTGTGGCGTTTCTCATTGTAACACTCTCCTATGCCCTCATAAATCGCAAATGGAAGAGTGTGCTGTTTGCAGTCGGGTGCTCGCTTGTTCTGTTGGTGGTAAATGTAGCTGTTGACGGCGGGGCTGAACTGCCCAATGGTGTGATGGTATACAATAACAATAAGAATCCGCTTTTACACGTTGTTGCACAGGACGGGCGTAATTGGCTGGTGTCAACAGTCCCGCAATACGATGCCGAGTATGAATATGCATCGCAACCATACATCGGACGCGAAGGGCTCGATACCCCTTTGTGGGTCGATGGTGATTATGCCTGCAGTGAGTTCGTTTGCTGCGATGGGGCTCTGAAATATGGCGGTTTGAAGATAAAACTGCTTGCCGACGACTTGTGGCGCAAGAATATTTTTGCCGAGCCGGTGGATGTACTTGTACTTTGCCGTGGTTTTCTTGGGCCTGTGAAAGAACTGGTCGAGACATATCCGTCAGGTTGTATGTTGCTTGATGCTTCGCTCTACAGCCGTAGCCGCCAGAGAATACTGCGTGAGTGTGCTGCGTTGGGTGTCGAGGCTGTTGACATATCTGCAACCGGTGCCGTATTGCTTGTGCCGCATGACGACAATTTCGAAATTATTCCCTTGCGTGGAAAATAATTGCCACAAAAAGTGTTTTTTTGCTTCCGATGTAATATCTTCGTATTTCAATTAAGAAAACTCATATGACTGAAAATCTTATATCACAGAGTAATATTGAAGCCGTCAGGGCAGTGATGGAGAACGGCCGCAGATTCGTGGTTCTTGCCCATAAGAATCCCGATGGTGATGCAGCCGGTTCAACGTTGGCGCTTTGTCATTATCTGCGCAGTGTAGGCAAAGAGGCTGTTGTGGTGTTGCCGAATACGCTCCCTGCTTTCTTTGATTGGATGCCGGGTGTGGCTGATGTGTTGCTCTATGACACCGACAAGGAGAAATGTGACAACGCCATTGCTGCTGCCGATACACTTTTCTGTCTCGATTTCAATGTTCTTTCGCGCACCGGCGATGTTGCTCCAGTGTTGTTGTCTTCTACGGCAACCAAGGTGCTCATAGACCATCACCCGCAACCGTCAGGGGAGTTCGACGTGCTCATTTCGCATCCTGAAGCCTGTTCTACCTGTGAACTTGTTTTCAGGGTCATTACGGCTTTGGGTGGCGTGGAAGCCTTGAACTTTGAGATGGCGCAGTGTGTGTATACGGGAATGATGACCGATACCGGTGCCTTCGCCTATGCATCGACCCGCAAGGATGTGTACCTGATTATTGCCGAACTGCTCGACAAGGGTATCGACAAGGACTGGATATACCGTAAGGTCTTCTACAATTTCTCTGTCACCAAAATGCGCCTTTGGGGGTATGCTATGTATGACAAACTCAAGGTCTACAACAAATACAATGCAGCGCTCATCACCCTTTCGCATAGCGAACTCATGCGTTTTTATGCATCCAAGGGCGATACCGAGGGGTTGGTGAACCAACCATTGCAGATAAAGGGCCTGCGATTTTCGTGTTTTTTGCGCGAGGAGCAGCCCGGCAAGATAAATGTGTCGTTGCGCAGTGTCGACGACTTCCCTTGCAATGCGGTGGCTGCAGAGTTCTTCAACGGTGGCGGTCACAAGAATGCGTCGGGCGGTGAGGTGTATGGCACTATGGAGATGGCGGTCGAGCGTTTCAGACAGGTCTTACAGAAATACAAGGCTGAGTTGACGGAGTAGGAGCCTGGTAAGTGACGTTAAAAAGTTAAAACAATTAATATCTATTACTATGAAACGATTTTTTTCAATTTTTGCTATTGTCTTGTTATGCTTGGTTGGTGGCGTAGCCATTTCGTTGTATGTGATGGCAGAATCTTTGGGCAACGTTGTGGATGATATGACGGCTGTTGTTGAGGATGCAAACGAAAAGGTTAATGCTGCAAAAAACAGGAGTGAACTTGAAACAATTATGGTTGACTGCGAAACACTTGTGTTTAAATATAAACGGGAAAATCAACGTAAATTTGACAGGTACCAACAAGTGAAGAAGGGCGGTGACGATGTTGTGAATATGGCCATGTCGTGGTTCTATGAGCAAATAGTGGCCGATAGAATTGAAAAATACAATCAGGCTGAAGAGGACTTGAAGAATTCTTTGGGTGATAAATCCAAGGAATTTAAATGGTGGCGTTTTTGGTGATTTGTGAGTAACCACTTGCGTGGTTCCTTTTGGTGAGTATTTATTATTTATATAGTGATGAAACGTATTCTAGTTTTTTTAATCTCAGCTCTTCTGCTCGTGAGTTGTGGGGGCAATGTCTATGACAAGAAAATAGCGCTGTACGAGGATGCAATGGAGCGTGTGCAGCAGGCTGGCAGCAAAGAGGAAATGCGCCAGGCTGAGCGTGAATTGAGAACTGAATATTCACGATTGTTGCGTGAGCACGCTTCGGAAATTTCCCGGTTGGAACAGAAAGCCACAGCCGGTGACAGGAAAGTGCTTAAGCAACAGGAAAAGGTCAATAAAACCCAACGCGCATATATTGACGTCAAGAATGCAAAGAGAAAGCAATTAGGCAAGAAGTGAAAAAGGTAAAATAGTAAAAAATGCTGTTTTATGATTATTTGATAAATCTGTGCGGCTTTTTTTGCTATAGTTTTTGTATCTTCGCAAAAAGTTGTATTTTTGAACGTTGAATAAAGTAGTGAGGTTTTGAATATCAGTATGTTGAAAGACAATTTGGGCAAGTTTTCATTCTTTTTGGTCTTGACGTTGCTTTTTGCATCGTGCGACGACACTGTTACCTATTCCGAGATGAAGGAGAAGGAGCGTAAGGCTGTGAACGATTATATCGAGGAGCAGAATATAAAGATTATCTCGTTCGATGAATTCGTTGCGAACGATTCGACTACCGATGTCAGCAAGAATGAATACGTGGAGATAGACGATGTGTACATGCAGATTGTGAACAATCCGGTGAAGAAAGATTCTACTGCCTATGGCATAAAGGACGGTGACAATGTTGACTTGCTCATCCGTTTCTATGAGTACAATATCCAGGAGGGCGATACCATTACATCAAATCTGTATGCAGCCGATCCCGATGAAATGCGTGTTACCAATACCAGTGGCTCGTATAAGGCGACATTCACATCCGACGGTGTCATGAAGACTGTTTATCAGAGCAGTTCTGTCCCTACCGGCTGGTTGGTGCCTTTGCGCTTTCTTACCTTTACACGTAAACAGGGTAATCTTGCCAAGGTGAACATCATTGTTCCGCATACCAAAGGCACGTCCAATGCTGCAACGTACGTATATCCTTGTCTCTACCAAATATCATTCCAGCCGGCAGTGTCGGTGATAATACCAGAATAACTTTTAAATAACTATAAATGACACTAATTAAATCTATTTCGGGAATCAGAGGTACCATCGGTGGCCGTGCCGATGAAGGTTTGACTCCTCTGGATGTTGTGAAATTGACATCGGCGTATGCAGCGCTGATACGTAAGACAACCACCAAGACCAGCAACAAGATTGTTGTAGGCCGCGATGCACGCCTCTCGGGTGAGATGGTGAACAAAATCGTTTGCGGTACTCTCATGGGTATGGGATTCGATGTTGTTGACATAGGCTTGGCTTCTACTCCAACTACAGAGGTCGCTGTTACAATGGAGGATGCTTGTGGTGGTATCATCCTTACTGCAAGCCACAACCCACGCCAGTGGAATGCACTTAAGCTTCTTAACGAGAAGGGAGAGTTCCTGAATGCTGCCGAGGGTCAGGAGGTACTTCGCATTGCTGCAGCCGAGGAGTTTGACTATGCCGATGTTGAGACTTTAGGTAAGTATCGTCTTGACGAGTCTTATGATGACAAGCACATCGAGGCAGTCCTCGCTTTGCCGCTTGTTGATGTTGAGGCTATCAAGGCTGCCGGTTTCAAGGTTGCCATTGACTGCGTGAACTCTGTAGGTGGTGTTATCCTTCCAAAACTTTTCGAGAAGTTGGGTATCACAAAGGTTGACAAGCTCTACTGCGAGCCAACAGGTGATTTCCAGCACAATCCGGAGCCTTTGGCAAAGAACCTTGGCGATATCATGGGGCTGATGGCAAAGGGTGGCAACGATGTTGCTTTTGTTGTTGACCCCGATGTTGACCGCTTGGCTATCATCTGCGAAAACGGTGAGATGTACGGCGAGGAATATACACTCGTTACTGTTGCCGATTATGTTCTCAAGCACACTCCGGGCAATACCGTTTCTAACCTCAGTTCGACACGCGCTCTTCGCGATGTTACAAACGCACACGGTTGTACATATACTGCATCGGCTGTGGGTGAGGTGAATGTGGTTACCAAGATGCGCGAGACAAACGCTATCATCGGTGGCGAGGGCAACGGTGGTGTCATCTATCCAGCTTGCCATGCAGGCCGTGACGCTTTGGTAGGTATCTGCTTGTTCTTGAGTCACCTTGCTCACGAGAAGAAAACAGTAAGCGAACTTCGTGCAACATATCCTGCATACTTCATGGGTAAGAACCGCATAGATTTGAAGCCAGGTTGCGATGTTGATGCTATCCTTGAAAAAATCAAGGCTACATACGCAGGCAAGGCCGAAATCAATACTGTTGATGGCGTGAAGCTCGACTTCCCCGAGACTTGGGTACACTTGCGCAAGAGCAACACCGAGCCAATCATCCGCATCTATTCAGAGGGTCCAACCCAGGAGGCTGCCGATGCAATCGGTGAGGAGATTCTTGCACTTGCAAATAGCTTGATGTAATCAATAGGTTGAAATATATTGACAAGGGCGGCAATTTTGCCGCCCTTGTTGTGTAAAATACTATGCTCTTGTTCTATTGGAAAAAATATTTGTTTGTATTAAAATATTTTATAATCTTTGCAATAAAGTAAAAACTTTTGCACAATCCGTGCGTAAAATTTAGACATATTGGGAATAAGCATTTAGCTTGTATTCTTGTTCTTGAAACTTAGACACTCTCAACGACAACCAAGAGTATAGCGATGAACGCTCACGCCACCAGTGTTGGCTTTACCCGTGTATTTGGTTGTCAGGTAGTCGAAGACCTCAAGAACAAATTATCGGGTTTGGTCCGCATTTTTCTTTTGTGTGTGCGTAATGTTATTAAGAGACAAATGCTTAAATGATGTGAAATATTAATAAAAATCGAATATGAAAAAGATTGTTTGTGTTCTTTTATTGCTGTCGTGTTTCCTTGGTAGTTGTTTGGCGCAGGAGACAGTCGAGTATTGTAGCACTTATTATTACGAAAATGGTGTGAAGAAAAAGTGGCAGGAACCTAAGTTTAGTATTATCACATTTATTAATGACTATGCCAGATTTTATAGTTCAGACGAGTATGGTAATTGCACCGGTTATCATAGAGACAATTCTCGTCGTATTTATAAGTATACAAGGGCTGAGAGTGATTATCTTGTGTATGTTCCCGAATTTCACACTGCTGCTCCTGCTGGTACATGGGAATATCATGCGGATGTCGCTTCGTACAAAACCTTTTACCGTGAAGATAAATTTTCAAAAGATTTATCGGTGTGGAATGTGCCTCTACCCAACACCAAATTGATATTAATATATAAGCGTGTGTCCAAAGCCGAAAAAGAGGCGATATTGCGTGAATATGAAGAGAGCCTTCCAAAATTATTACGATGAGAAATATATTGTTGTTGGTTTTCCTGTCTTTTGCCGCACTCTTAAATGCCCAAACATGTTTCTATAAACTATCGGCAGTGGTAGAGAATGACAACAGAAAAGCAGGTAATGGAACAGGGCTGTTCATTACGTTTATTGATGGAAAGTGTTACGACTCGGACTGCGAAGGGTGTACAATGAATCACGGCTTGTTGAATTTGCAGTATAAGGGTGTGGATAAGATATTGTATAGTGGTAAATCCTATTGGGGAACGGCCAAATATATTTTTTCCGGTGATTATGAGTTGCTTAATGTGATAGCCGGGGATTGTGTTTATATTTACAATAAGAGCAGTAATCCTACACAGCGCGTATCAACATATTATGGTGCAAAAGCAGAAGATAATATTGCACAAGGTTTAATGCCGGCCTCGGCTTTTGCTGTGGAGAGTGCAACGGTGCCCGAAGATGAGTATCGTGGAAAACTCTCTCCTGAATCTTATCGTGAAAGTTATTTAACATGGGAGAGACAGGTGAAATTCCATTATGAATGTTTGGTGAAGATTGTTGAGACAGATAGTGGTGATGAATACCATATAAAAAAATACAGGATGGGTGAGTCTGTGATGTATAAATCGGATGTTACTAAACTTATGATTAAGGCACAGCACGAAATGAGGATGCTGCGTCAGGAGGCGGCTTCTTATGGCGTGACAATAATGCAGTCAAGTTGGGAAAACTGTACTGTGCCTTAAAATGGTTATTCTATAAATATCAACTCTCTTATCACCGCATCGCTGATGAATATACCTTTTTCGGTTAGTGATAGGTGTCCGTCCTCTTCTTTAAGGTTGCCAAGTGCAATCTCTTTCTCGGCTGAGCGTAGCATGTAGTTGTTGAGCTTTTCGCTGAACTTCTCTTTAATCCATGCAAGCGGAATGCCTTTGACTGTGCGCAGGCGGGTGAGGATGGTGTCGTTGTAGCGCTCCTCTTCTGTGAGTTCTTCTATCTCAAAGTT
>JAZREN010000014.1:0-16646 GCA_045660825.1 Bacteroidaceae bacterium | reverse complement strand
CGCCACCTTTGATGAGGCCTGCTGCGAGCAGGGGCTCAAGTTCGCGTACAAAGACGAATGTGCGGCTCGATGCAATCTCTTCCTTGAAGTCGTCCATGCTCTCGAGTGTTGCATACTGGTTGAAGAGGATGTCCGAGTCGTAGTGTACAAGTACGTTCAGGCTGAACTTCTCGTCGGGCAATACGATTATCGAGTTTCCTGTCTTATCATCCTTAATCTCTATTTTTGATTTTATGATGAATGTGTCGCGCTCGGCACTCTGCTCTTTGACGCCCACGCGCTCGATGTTCTCGACGTAGTGTATTGCGCTACCGTCAAGAATCGGGAACTCCGGACCGTTGACCTGCATAAGGCAGTTGTCAATGCCAAGGGCAAAGAGTGCAGCCATGGCATGCTCCACAGTGCTCACGCGTGCCTCGCCTTTGGTGAGCACGGTACCGCGTGTGGTTTCGGTAACATTCTCGGCAATGGCGTCGATGATTGGCTCGCCGGGAAGGTCAATGCGCTGTATCTTGTATCCGTAGTTCTCGGGCGCCGGGTTGAATGTCACTGTCAGGTGGAGTCCTGTGTGCAATCCTTTGCCGTAAAGAGAAAAACTTCCGTTAAGTGTCTTTTGTCTGTTCATAGATGTCGTTGAAATTTAAACAATTTCCTGATTCTTGTTTTTCAAGGCTTCAAGCTCCTTTGTCAGTTCCTTGACCTTTTTGTCGAGTGCCGGCAAACGCTTTACGTGTGCCATGGCACGCAGGAACTCCTTCATGTCCATTGCCGGTGTACCCATGAGTGTGACGCCGCTCTTTACATTGCCCAATGTTCCGCATTGTGGACCAACGGTTGCGTGTGCACCGATGGTGCTGTGTCCCGAGACTCCGGCCTGTCCACCGAATACGCACCATTCACCAATCTTGGTCGAACCGGCTATTCCGGCCTGTGCGGCCATTGCGGTGTGGCTGCCCACCTCGTCGTTGTGTGCAATCTGCACCAGATTGTCAATCTTCACGCCGCTGTGTATGGTTGTCGCTCCCATTGTTGCACGGTCAATGCAAGTGTTCGCTCCAATCTCCACATTGTCCTCAATGACAACGATACCTGTCTGTGGTATCTTGTTGTATCCCTGCGGAGTAGGCGCAAAACCGAATCCGTCGGCACCGATGACGCAACCGCTGTGCAGTATGCAATTGTTGCCTATGCGGCAGTCGTGATACACTGTGACGTGTGCATAGAGTAGACAGTTATTGCCAATCTTTGCTCCGTCACCAATCGAAACTCCGTCGTGTATGCAGCAGTTGTCGCCAATCTCGCAACCTTCGCCAATGACAACAAATGGGGCAATGTAGCAGTTCTCGCCAATTTTTGCACTTTGTGCAATTGATGCGAGTGAACTGATACCTTGCTTCTTTGGCTTGCTTGCCTCATACATCATCATCAGGGTGGCCAGGCTCTGGTAAGCATTGTCCACCTTGATGAGTGTTGCTGTAATTTCGCCCTTCTGCTCAAAGTCGCGGTTCACCAATACTACCGATGATTGGGTAGTATATATATAATCGGTGTATTTGGGGTTTGCAAGGAATGACAATGCTCCGGGAGTTCCCTCTTCAATCTTTGCAAATGTGTATACTTCGGCATTTTCGTTGCCGACCACCTCACCGTTGATGAAAGTCGCAATCTGTTTTGCAGTAAATTTCATATGCTGTCAGTGCTATTCGTTTATATAATGCGAAGTTAGTTGTTATGTTTGGATCTCGATATGCCTTTTTAACAAAATTTGTGGCCTATTTACCGATAGGAGTGTTAAATGATGTTTCTTAACTTGAGCTCATTCTCCATCTGTTGCTGGTAGTCGTGAGCCTTCTCAGCTGCTACAGCCGCAAAGTTCTCAGTGCTGTCGGCAAAGATGATTGCACGGCTGGCATTGACCAACAAACCGCAATCGTCGTTCATGCCATACTTGCATACCTCCTCGAGTGAACCGCCCTGAGCACCAACGCCGGGAACGAGAAGGAAATGTGTTGGAACGATGTTGCGGACATTCTCGAATGACTTGCCCTGTGTTGCACCAACCACATACATCATGTTCTCGTCGCTTCCCCAGTTCTTTGATGTTGCAAGAACCTTCTCGAACAGCATTGTACCGTTCTCGTCCTTTGTCAACTGGAAATCGTGTGAACCCGGGTTCGATGTGAGTGCAAGTACAATCACCCAACTGCCCTCGTATGCGAGGAATGGTTTTACGCTGTCTTCGCCCATGTATGGAGCCACAGTGATGGAGTCAACCTTCATCTCCTCGAAGAATGAACGTGCATAGAGTGATGATGTGTTACCTATGTCACCACGTTTTGCGTCGGCAATGATAAAGATTTCGGGGTAGTTCTCCTTGATGTAGTTTACAGTCTTCTCAAAGCTGATCCAGCCCTTAACGCCACCGGCCTCGTAGAATGCAAGGTTTGGCTTGTATGCCACGGTATATGCCGCTGTTGCATCAATGATTGCCTTGTTGAACTCAAAAATAGGATCCTCGCAGCCAAGCAAGTGTGCCGGCAACTTCTTGATATCACTGTCGAGACCTACGCACAAAAATGAGCGCTTCTCCTTGATCTGGTTGATAAGTTCCTGTCTGTTCATAGCTTATATGTTTTTGTTTGTTATAATTCCTGTTCTTTCATTCTCTCTGCATTCTCGGCGATGATCAGGTGGTCAATGCAATCCTGTATGTCACCGTTAACGAATGCGTTCAAATTATAAATGGTGTAGTTTATGCGGTGGTCGGTTATGCGTCCCTGCGGGTAGTTGTAGGTACGTATCTTTGCCGAGCGGTCACCGGTTGAAACCATAGTTTTTCGCTTGTTGGCGATGTCATCGGCATAGCGCTGATGCTCGCGGTCATATATGAGTGTGCGCAGACGTGCGAGTGCGCGCTCCTTGTTCTTTGGTTGGTCGCGGGTCTCGGTACACTCAATGAGAATCTCCTCAACCTGGTTTGTCTCGGGGTTGAGCCAAGGGTAACGCAGGCGTACTCCCGATTCAACCTTGTTCACGTTCTGGCCACCTGCGCCGCTTGAACGGAATGTATCCCATTTGATGGCGCTTTCGGTAATCTCCACATCAAAGGCTTCTGCCTCGGGCAGGACTGCTACCGATGCCGCCGATGTGTGTACACGGCCTTGAGTCTCGGTCGCCGGCACGCGCTGCACGCGGTGCACTCCCGATTCGTACTTCAATGTTCCGTAAACCTTCTCGCCTGTCACGGTGCAGATGATTTCCTTGTAACCGCCCGATGTTCCTTCGCTGCAGCTCGAAACCTCGAGTCTCCAGCCCTTGCTCTCGCAATACTTGGTGTACATGCGGAAAAGGTCGCCTGCAAAGATTGCCGCCTCGTCGCCGCCCGTGCCGCCGCGTATCTCAAGGATGGCATTCTTGTCGTCCTGTGGGTCGGCGGGGATGAGCAGGAGCTTTATCTCCTCCTCGGTCGCGGGAATCTCTTTTTCGCAGACGTCAATCTCCTCGCGTGCCATTTCGCGCAACTCGGGGTCGCTCTCGTTGGCAAGCAGGTCTTTTGCTTCGGCCAGGGTGGTGAGCAAGTTGATGTAGCGCTTGCGTGCATCGAGTATCTGCTCAAGTTCGCGATATTCCTTGTTGAGCCTTACGTAACGTTTCATATCGGCAACGACAGAAGGGTCGGTAATGAGTGTCGACACCTCCTGGAATCTTGCCTCTAGGTCGTTGAGCTTGCTCAGCAGTGAATTGTTCTCCATTATATTCAATTCTGTGTTGCACCTGTCTGTCTCTAATGCAGACAAGGTGTTTTTATAATATATGCCCTGCATTGCTGCAAGGCACATTTATTAATATTTGAAAGTGCCGTAAGGGCTCTCGATTATCAACTCGTTGTGGTCGCATTCCTCTACGCGGCCAATAATCTGCGCATCCACTCCAAAGCTCTTGCTTATGGCGATAATCTCCTCGGCATGCTCAGGCTTTACGTATACCTCGAGACGGTGACCCATGTTGAATACCTTGTACATCTCGGCCCAATCTGTTCCGCTCTGCTCCTTGATTGCCTTGAACAGTGGTGGAATTGGGAAGAGATTGTCCTTGATCACCTTCTTGTTCTCTACAAAGTGCATCACCTTTGTCTGTGCACCGCCTGAGCAGTGTACCATGCCGTGAATCTCTGGGCGCAGTGCGTCGAGAATCTTCTTTACGATTGGTGCATATGTGCGGGTTGGTGACAATACCAGTTTACCTGCGTCAAGCGGTGAACCTTCCACCTCGTCGGTGAGTTTAAGGCCGCCTGAATATATGAGCTCGTCGGGAACACCCTTGTCGTAGCTCTCGGGGTACTTCTCGGCAAGATATTTGCTGAACACGTCGTGACGTGCCGATGTGAGGCCGTTGCTGCCCATACCGCCATTGTACTCAGTTTCATATGTTGCCTGTCCGTATGATGCAAGACCCACAATCACATCGCCGCCGGCAATGTTTGCGTTGTCGATTACGTCGCTGCGCTTCATGCGGCATGTAACGGTGCTGTCAACGATGATGGTGCGTACAAGGTCGCCTACGTCGGCTGTCTCACCGCCGGTTGCGTATACGCCCACGCCCATCTCGCGGAGCTCGGCAAGTAGCTCGTCAGTTCCGTTGATGATTGCGGAGATTACCTCGCCAGGGATGAGCAACTTGTTGCGGCCAATGGTTGATGAAACGAGAATGTTATCGGTTGCACCAACGCAAAGCAAGTCGTCAATGTTCATTATCAGTGCATCCTGTGCAATGCCTTTCCATACGCCAAGGTCACCGGTCTCTTTCCAATAGAGATATGCCAACGAAGACTTTGTACCCGCACCGTCGGCGTGCATTATATTGCAATACTCGGGGTCACCGCCGAGTATGTCGGGGATAATTTTGCAGAATGCTTTTGGGTAAAGACCTTTGTCAATGTTCTTGATTGCGTTGTGAACATCCTCTTTTGACGCAGAAACTCCGCGCATCATGTATCTTTGGTCGCTCATCTTGTATAATGTTTTTAGTGTATTTATTGTGCAAAGATAATATATAACGCGTGAAAAGGCAAATAAAACGGGGATATTTACTGCCTCGAGACTTTTATCCTGGTCGTTTTCTGCCAAAATCTTCCATTTTCTCAAAACAGGCTTGTGTCAACAGTTTCTTTGCTGTCCGGTTGTATTCATTGACATTTTGTCATTTGTAAAAAGTTTTGCGTGTTTTTTGTTATCGTTTCGGCGAATACTGTGTTTATGCTTTATTATTGTGGCTATGTGTCGCTTTTGTGGTGTTAAAATGTATTGCATTGATTTTTATTTGGATTTTTTGGGGAAAATGAGCGGTTTATTTTTCTATTTATAATACTTTTTATCTATATTTGCGGTTGCTTATGGGGGGGTGTATTTGCATTCGTGCATAGTTCTGGCTCTTTACTTGACAAATGACAGCATGGCCGGTGCCGGAAAGCGAATTCCTGTGGCAGATGTCATCCGTAACTGGTTACGTTCCGCAACGGATGCATCACATTTTTTTGAGATTTATTAATTTAAAATTTTTATCTATGTTTAACGGACATCCTAAAGGTCTTTGGGCTTTGGCCCTTGCCAACACAGGTGAGCGCTTCGGCTACTACACCATGTTGGCTGTGTTCCTGTTCTTCCTGCAGGACAACTTCGGTTTCTCTATGGGAACCTCAAGTACTATCCAGGCTACTTTCCTGGGTGTAGTTTATTTTGTACCTCTTTTTGGTGGTATGCTCGCCGACAAGTTCGGTTTCGGTAAGATGGTAACAACCGGTATCTTTGTAATGTTCTTGGGTTACCTGTTGCTTGCCTTGCCACTCGGTGCCGGAAATCTGGCGCTTGGCGTGATGGTGCTTGCGCTTTTGTTCGTATGTATCGGTACCGGTCTTTTCAAAGGTAACCTCCAGGTTCTTGTAGGTAACCTCTATGACGATCCAAAGTACTCGGCAAAGCGTGACGAGGGTTTCAGCATCTTCTACATGGCTATCAACATCGGTTCAATGTTTGCTGCTGCTGCTGCTCTTGGTATCATGGCATGGGTGCAGGCTGACTATGCTGTAAGTAAGGCCGATTCTTACCACTTTGCATTTGCTGTGGCATGTGTATCATTGATTGTTTCAATTATCATCTACTATGCATTCCGTGCAACATTCGCTCACGCTGACCGTGCAAAGGTTGCAGCTAAGGGTGCTACAGAGGTTGTCGAGGAGCAGTTGACTCCAGCGCAGACAAAGGAGAGAATCATCTGCCTTTGCCTTGTATTCGCGGTGGTTATCTTCTTCTGGATGGCTTTCCACCAGAACGGTATCACAATGAATCAGTTCGCACGTGAGTACACAGCTACTTCAGAGACTGGTTTCATGAGCCTCTTCTTGAGCAAGTCATTCAGCTTCACCGATATGAGAAGCATCTGGAACCTTGTTGCTGTAATTCTCCTTGTATACGGTATCCTCAACATCTTCCAGTCTAAAACTGCAAAGGGTAAGGCTATTGCTGCCGCTCTTCTTCTTGGTGCAGGCGGTCTGCTCGTTTACCGTGCTTTGAACGTTACCGGTTCTGTTGAGGTTGAAGCTCCTATCTTCCAGCAGTTCAACCCATGTTTCGTGGTTGCATTGACTCCTATCGTAATGCTTGTGTTCAGCTCACTCGCAAAGAAGGGTAAAGAGCCTTCATCACCAATGAAGATTGGTCTTGGTATGCTCGTTGCTGCAGCTGCATTCGTGGTGCTTCTTGTTGGTTCATGGGGCCTCCCAATCCAGGCTGAGCAGTTGGCAAACGTTGAGGCAGGTACTGCAACTCTTGTGTCTCCAAACTGGCTCATCAGCACATACCTTGTGTTGACAGTTGCCGAGTTGTTGCTCTCTCCAATCGGTATCTCTTTCGTGAGCAAGGTGGCTCCTCCAAAGTACAAGGGTATGATGATGGGTGGCTGGTTTGTAGCTACTGCCATCGGTAACTTCCTTATCTCAATCCCAGGTCTCCTTTGGGGTAAGACAGAACTTTACGTAGTATGGGGCGTACTCATCGCAATCTGCCTTGTATCGGCACTCTTCATCTTCTCAATTCTCAAGCGTCTTGAGAAGGTTGCGTAAGTGTTGCATATTATATTACACACGATTACACACGAAAAGACAGGCGCAACCTGTCTTTTCTGTTTTAAAAATTAACAGAAAATGAAACAGGAAAATGAAAAACCGACGGGATTGCCCGAGAATGCGTTCCGTCCATTGAAAGAGGGTGAGGAGTACCAGCCTCTCATGTCATCAGACAAGAAATACCCCGAGGTGAATGCCTGGTCGGTAACCTGGGGCGTGCTCATGGCGGTGCTTTTTTCTGCGGCATCGGCCTATCTAGGTCTAAAGGTCGGTCAGGTCTTCGAGGCTGCAATCCCCATTGCCATCATTGCAGTGGGTATGTCTACACTCACAAAGCGTAAGGGGGCTCTTGGTGAGAATGTAATTATACAGTCGATTGGTGCCTGCTCGGGCGTGATTGTTGCAGGTGCAATCTTTACCTTGCCTGCGTTGTATATCCTCAAGGAGAAATACCCCGAAATGACCGTGACATTCATGCAGATGTTCATCAGTTCGCTACTTGGTGGTATTCTGGGCATTTTGTTCCTAATCCCTTTCCGCAAGTATTTTGTAAAGGAGAAGCATGGCGAGTATCCTTTCCCCGAGGCTACGGCAAGTACACAGGTTCTTGTGTCGGGCGAGAAGGGCGGCAGTCAGGCAAAACCACTGCTCATTGCAGGTCTCATTGGTGGTCTGTATGACTTTATCGTTGCTACCTTCGGCTGGTGGAACGAGAATGTCACAACACGCATAGTTGGCTGGGGTGAGGTGCTTGCCGACAAGGCCAAGGTGGTACTTAAAATCAATACCGGTGCTGCAGTGCTTGGTCTTGGCTGTATCATTGGTTTGAAGTATGCAGTCATCATCTGCGTCGGTTCGCTCCTCGTATGGTTGATAATTGTTCCCGGAATGGGGTTGATTTTCGGCGACCAGGTTCTCAACATGTGGAACCCTGAGATTACAACAGCTGTTGGTGACATGTCGCCCGAACAGATTTTCAGCAACTATGCAAAGAGCATAGGTATCGGCGGTATTGCAATGGCCGGTATCATTGGAATTCTCAAGTCTTGGGGCATCATAAAGAGCGCTGCAAGCCTTGCTGCGCGTGAGATGGGTAGCAAGAAGGACGAGGGTGAGCAACCACGTACACAAAAGGACCTGTCAATGAAGCTTGTGCTTTTCGGTTCGGTGTTTACATTGCTTATGGTGTTTGCATTCTTCTTCCTTGATGTGATGAACGGTAGCCTTCTGCAAAGCACCATGGCAGTATTGCTCGTTGCTGTAATATCATTCCTCTTTACAACTGTTGCTGCGAATGCCATTGCCATTGTGGGTTCTAACCCGGTTTCGGGCATGACGCTGATGACTCTTATCCTAGCTTCGGTAATTATGGTTGCTGTGGGATTGAAAGGTTCATCGGGTATGGTTGCAGCACTCATCATGGGTGGAGTGGTGTGTACCGCACTCTCAATGGCCGGCGGTTTCATCACCGACCTCAAGATTGGTTACTGGCTTGGTTCGACACCTGCAAAGCAGCAGACTTGGAAATTCTTGGGTACACTTGTGTCGGCTGCAACCGTTGCCGGTGTAATCATGATTCTTGACAAGACCTATGGCTTTACAAGCGGTGAGCTTGCTGCACCACAGGCCAATGCCATGGCTGCAGTGATTGACCCGCTGATGAGTGGTGTGGGTGCTCCTTGGTTGTTATACGGCATTGGTGCTGCACTTGCTTTGGTGCTGACACTTTTCAAGGTTCCTGCATTGCCATTCGCACTCGGTATGTTCATTCCTCTCGAATTGAACCTTCCATTGCTTGTCGGTGGTCTCATCAACTGGTATATAACTACACGCAGCAATAATGAATCGTTGAATGCCGAGCGTGGCGAGAAATGCACCTTGCTTGCATCGGGCTTCATCGCCGGTGGTGCGCTGATGGGTGTTTTGAGCGCCGGTCTGCGCTTTGGCGGTATAAACATGGTCAACGAGCAGTGGCTTGCAAATCCAGGCAGTGAGGCTGTCTCTTTGGTAATGTATGCCTTGTTGATTGTTTACCTGATTAAAGCGAGTATGAAAGTGAAATAAACGTGTCTAACAAATAAAAAAGAAAAATTATGTTTTGTCAACATTGTGGCGCAGAGATAAATGACAATGCTGTCGTTTGTGTAAAATGCGGTTGTGCTGTAAACGGAGCGAATCCAAAATCTAACGGAGTGAATAACAGATGGCTTTTGGTGGCATTGCTATGTTTCTTTTTGGGTGGCTTGGGTGTACATCGTTTTTATGTCGGTAAGATTGGTTCCGGAGTTCTTCAATTGCTCACATGCGGCGGTTGTGGAATATGGGCGCTGATTGATTTCATTATGATATTGACCGGTAATTTTACCGATGCAAACGGAATACGTATTGAAAATAACTAAACTGCTGATTCTTGTATTGATTCCGATAGTGCTGTATGCAATTCCTTTGGAAAGCATTTGCAACGGCAATACTATCTGCCTCTTTACTAATTTGTTTGGAGTCGAGTGTTGGGGGTGTGGCATTACCCGTGCCATATTCTCGGCACTCCATTTTCGTTTTTATGACGCTTGGGAGTATAATCCTCTTTTTGTCGTGGTGCTTCCTTTGCTCATTTTCTTTTGGGTGCGCGGTGTCGTGCGTAAAATACGTTCCTTGATTGACGACAGGCAATGTAAGGATATTCATGGATGTAAATAACCCCCAAAGTCATCATTAGACTTTAGGGGCGTATCTGACTTTTTGCACACTCCGGTGCGTATTATCTCAAGTACATGTTGTATTTCTTCTCGAACTCAATTGTCGTCTCGCGGTCGTGTCCGGGGTAGACAACGGTGTCTTCGGGCAAGGTGAGCAACTTCTCGCGTATTGCATATATCAAGGCGCGATGGTTGCTGTCGGGGAAATCGGTGCGGCCTATGCTGCCACGGAACAGGGCATCGCCGCTGAAGAGCATCTTTGCTTCGGGTATGTGGTATGCAAGACTGCCTGGTGAATGCCCGGGCACGGCTATCGCAACTATGCGGCTGTTGCCGAAGGTGATTTCATCGCCATCATTCAGAATGCTGCCTAGTATTGGTACTTTTTCGTCATATTTCATTCCGAAACGTGCAACGCGTTCCTTGATATTCTCGGCCCAAGGCCAATCGGCGTCGTTGGCGCTGGTTTTTACCCCGAATGTCTCCTCAATGAATGCATTGCCGAATATGTGGTCAAAATGCAGGTGTGTGTTCAGGTGATGCTTCAATGTGAGTCCGTTGCTTTCAATGAACTCTTTTATATGCTCTCTCTCTTGTGGATACCATGCTCCACAATCAATGAGCACAGCCTCTTTACTCTCGTCCCACAGAAGATAACAATTTACCTCAACCGGGTTTACAATGAATTTCTTGAGTTGCATGATGTTGTTTAGTGTAGTAGAAATTTTCGCTATTTGCGTAAAGGGAATAAAAAGATGAAATTCAAGGCTTGCGCAGTTGCTTTAAACCGAAGTTTACTTGAAGTAAATGAGGATTTAAAGGACAAGCATAACGCAGAAGTTCGCTTTTTAGTACATTTACAACTGTACGTAAACAACTTTTTTGTCTTTAAAATACTCCTCGGCAAAATAGTTGCTGATATCAATTATTTCGCGGCAGTTCTTGAACAGTTGTGTCTCGGCTGTCATGTCACCACCTTTGAGGCATATGATGCCGTTGGGTAGGGCGTTGAACTGCTCGTTCGAGATGTTTTTGCGGCAAATCTTAACAAGATCGGGCAGTTGCATCACGGCACGGCTCACCACAAAACTGTACTTATCCTTTATCTCCTCGGCGCGGCTGTGGCTTGTGCGTACATTGGTCAAGCCAATGGAGTGGGCAATCTCGCCGGCTACACGCACCTTCTTGCCAATGCTGTCAACAAGGTGGAACTGTACCTCGGGGAACATTATCGCAAGAGGAATACCGGGGAAACCGCCTCCACAACCCATATCCATGATTTTTGTGCCGGGCTTGAAAGTGATATACTTTGCTATTGCCAGTGAATGAAGCACGTGGTGCAGATAAAGGTTCTCAATGTCCTTGCGTGAGATCACGTTTATTTTGCTGTTCCAGTCGTAATAAAGGTCGTAGAGCGCAGCGAACTGCTCTTTTTGTTTGTCGCTGAGGTTGGGGAAATACTTTGTTATGTTTTCCATTATTTCATTATTTCTTCAAGTGATTTATAATCCAGTGTTACATATATGTGGCCCATTGCATAGCATGCAATCTCGTATGGGTTGTATAGGAATGTAATACTCTCCTTCTCAAGTGCGAAATTGTTTGATATGAACATCTCGGTGTCGAAGAAGAGAAAACCTTGATCACGTAGTTCTTCAATGGTTGCTGCATTGTTTTCTTTCATCAGTTGCTCTGTGAGGATTGCAATCAATTGTTCTTCGTATCCCTCTTTGAAAATGTCATTCAAGGTTATCTCGTTACCGCTGTTCGGGTCAAAGTTTGTGATGCTTATAAAGGTGTTGGGGTGTGCTCCACCATTGTATTCTTCGTGTACGACAAAATATGTGATGCAGTCTTTGTAACCAACCTGTACTGTAGCTCCAATAATGTCGTAGAGTGAAAAAAAGAATGCCGGCACATCATTGTCTTTGGAGTTGATGTACTCGTCGTGTAACTCATCGAAATCCGTTTTTCGGCCGTTTATAAATCCGTAGCATGCATCTTTTAAAGTGCTGCTCTCGCCGAAAATATACATGGCAAGAGTGCTGTCAATCCTTGCAGTTGCCGCAGCATTGTTCAGTTCCACTATAGGCAAGGATATTTCGACCGTGAGTGCCGGTTCATCTTTGTCTGCATATGCGTAGCTGTATTTTTCGTCTATCTTTATCGTGTCCTTTATGCTCATTGCAATGGACTCATTTTCAAAACCGGAGTGCGTGTTGTCGGTATGCTTTCCACTACATGAAAAAAGGAAAAATAATGCTGAATAAAATATAATTGCAGTGCACTTTTTCATATCACTTTTGTTTATCAGTTACAGGAGAACCAAAGGTAGTGCTTTTGGGATAAAACAGCAAGAAAGTAACATGTGTTTTTTCTTTCGTGGCCATTATTCCTATACTTGAACCTTTGGAACCTGCGAATGTTAACCGCTAAAAATTGTTTGTATGAAAATCTGTAATTTTTTGGCCTTTACCGGTGGCATGTTGGCCGGTGGCTTAGTGATGATGATGTTTGCCCCAAAGAAGGGCGAGGATATGCGCCGCGACATAAAGGATAGGCTCGGCGACATTAAAAGACATTTTGACCATGCCGGTTGTTGCGGCAAGGATGGCTGTGACTGCAAGGTCGAGGAGAAGATTGTGGTTGAAGAAGAATAGGAAATCGCTTTGAAAAGGTAATAGATTGTATGGGATTCAGAGCCGATATTGAGGATATTTCAAAGGCTGCTCTTGAGTATTTGAAGAGGAACGTGGATGGGTGCAAGTTGCATGTGGTAGAATGCCTGTCGTTGTTGTTTGGCGATGTGATATGCGTTTTTGTTCTCTCCATGTTCCTCTTTGTGGCTTACTTGGCACTCATGGTACTTGTCGCAATTCTTCTGATGCCGCTTGTAGGGCTTCCTTTGTCAATTGTAGCCGTTGCTGTGTTGCTGTTGCTCACGGCATGGGTGGTGTATCTGCTGCGTGAATGTCTGTTTGTCGACAGGATGGTGAGACGTTTTGTAAAGATATTTTTTAAAGAAATGGAAGGTAACGAAAAGTAATATGGAGAGATTGTGCGATATAAAATCGTTGCGCGAACTGCGTAGCCTGCAGCGTGCCAACGAGGCTGCAAAGGTGGCTGCTGCCGCGCGTGTAAAATCGGGGATAGACGGGGTGTTCTCGTTGGGTCGTGTGCTTGTCTCGCTTGTACAGCACTATGCGCCCGAAAATGCACGGCGCATAGTGACTATGATGTTCAAAATGAATCAGGGATAGCTGATGAATTTTTCACCCTTTAGAAAGCGGACATGACTCGCCATCAGCGAACCCGGACGTGGGTTTATATATGCGCCGGTGTATACTGATGTTGCATTTGTGTTTTGTTTATGCAAATCCGTGAAATAATGTTCTGTCAAATCGGAGATTGCATCTCTCTCTTCACCGATTTCGCATTCGGTATTTCCTTCTTTCGTGACATATACGGGTTTCTCGCCAGGCCTTTTAATCAATATTGTTCCCTGGTTAAATCTTTTGGCCAACCCAATAGCGAATGTTTGCAACTCATCAAAAGTGTGCGGTTTGTCATTTGTCCAATATGGGTATATGACGAATGCCGCTTCGTACCATTCTTCGTTATTCTGTGTGAAACGACCGAATATGGGCATGTATCTGAATTTGTTTTCTTTGCAGGTTGTCATTACCTCCGCAATCCGTTTCATGTTGAAATCGGACAATGCAAGTTTTGCGTCTTTGCCACAAGGTTCAATGCCCGGTTGCTCATATCCACAGCATGGGCTTACAATGACATATCCATTCTTTGAATCGTTGTCAATGACTTTTTTCTTGGTCTCGTTATTGATATTTTCCAAACGGACTCCATTGCTGGTGCAGCCCAGGTTCATTGCTTGTAGGAAATTGAGGCTGTCGTCTTTCAATCTTATCATATTGTTGCGTCTTTGTTTTCGGTAGCAAAGGTAGAATGTCGTAATGGATTTCATCGGAAATCTTTGGAGAAATATAGTGTTTCATGAATATTTTTTATAGTTTTGTAAAAGAACTATGAAAACATTGTAGGGTGAAGCAGGCTCTTTATATACGCAAAGCAACATATGATGACATACCGGCACTGTTGCGCCTCTTTGAGAACGCGAAGGGTATTATGCGTGCAAGTGGCAACTTGCACCAATGGAGTGTAGGGTATCCGTCGGTTGAGGTGGTCCGTGGCGATATTGAACGTGGCGTGTGCTACGTTGCTACCGATGGTGCCGATGGGGAGATTGAGGCTACAATGGCATTCATTCCGGGGCCGGATCCGACATATTCATATATTGAGGATGGTGTATGGCTGAACAATGAACCATATCATGTAATTCATCGCATTGCTGTTGCTGCACCCGGCAAAGGCTATGCACGGCTGTTGCTTGACTGGGCATTTGAACGTACCGGAACAGTGCGCATTGACACGCATCGCGACAATGTAATCATGCATCACATATTGCAGAAATATGGATTTCAACGCTGCGGGGTAATTTATTTGGCAAATGGCGATGCGCGAGATGCTTATCAACTTAGTAAACTGAAAATTGAAAACTGTGAGTAAGTTTTCCGCTTTAACCACACTTCGTGTGCTTGAACCTGCTTCCGCTCGCTTTGTGTGTAAGCAAGCTTCCACCCGCTCGCTTATCCGCAGCTTTCCGCTTTGCGCTTTCACATTTCAGCTCAAATTTATTATCTTCGCATAAAAATTTTTCTTATGGCAGGCAGGGACGATATAGATTTTGGAACAACGAATATTTCGAGGCTATTTACAAAGATGTTCATACCCACTCTGTTGGGAATGGTGAGTTGGTCGCTGTTGACGGTGGTCGACGGCATTTTTGTGGGTCACGGAGTGGGCAGCAACGGAATTGCTGCCATTAACATCTGCTATCCGATATTCCTTGTACTCACGGGTTTTGCGCTGATGGTGGGAATGGGTGCATCGGTGGTGGCGTCAATCCATCTCTCGCAGAATAATGTGAAGGCGGCACGCATAAACGTGACACAAGCCATGTGGTTCTCAACCTTTGTGGCTATTGGCGTAATGATTTTTGCACTGCTTGCTCCCGAGCAGATATCATATATGCTTGGCGCGTCACAGACACTCATGCCTTTGGTAAGGGATTATTTGGTCTATCTAATCCCATCGGGCATAATGCAGATGTGGTCCATCGTCGGTCTGTTTATCATTCGTCTCGATGGCTCTCCCAAATATGCAATGTGGTGCAATGTGGTACCTGCTATGCTCAACATCTTCTTTGACTGGCTCTTTATCTTCCCGCTCGGAATGGGTGTGAAGGGTGCAGCAATAGCATCGGCAATAAGCACTGTGATTGGCGGTGTGATGGCGTTTGTCTACCTTGTGAAGTATGCCGGCACGTTGAAAATGAGCGGTGTGAAGATGTCGCCCATAAGCCTTACGCTTTCAATAAGGAATATCGCGTACCAATGCAAGATTGGTTTTTCGGCACTGCTGGGCGAGCTTACAATGGCATTTGTGCTCTTTGCCGGGAATTACGTGTTTATGAAATATCTGGGTGATGCCGGTGTGGGTGCATACGGTATTGCGTGTTACTATACACCGTTTGTGTTCATGTTCGGCAATTCGATAGCGCAGTCGGCACAACCTATTATCAGTTATAACTATGGAGCAGGGCGCTGGGATAGGGTGCGCAAGACTCTCTCAATCTCTGTTCGCGCAGCAGTGCTCAGTTCTCTTGTTTCAATCATCGCATTCACCCTTTTTCCTCAATATCTGGTACATCTGTTCATTGCCGACAGTGACCCCGCTGCACATATTGCCATTGAAGGTTTCCCTTATTTTGCAGCCGGTTTCCTCTTCTTTATCCTTAACCTTGTTGCTATCGGCTACCTGCAGAGCATCGAAAAGGTTGCCGCTTCAACAATCTTCGCCCTGTTGCGTGGAGTCGTCTTCCTGTTCCCGGCCTTTTTGTTACTGCCCGAGGTGATGGATGTGAAAGGCATGTGGCTTGCATTGCCGTTGTCGGAACTGTTGACTTTTATTGTTGTCGTGGGCTATATGTTTTTCAAAAGGTCACGTTGACGGTAATGGTACGTTCGTGTTAACCGGCTTGCTCCTTACCTTTTTTCTTGGTAAATACAAGCTGCAATGCGGTGTCTTTTATTGTCAGTAGCTCTATGCCGTTTATTTGGGCGAGGCTTTCCCTCAATCGCCACGCAAGGGCATTGTACAAATCCCAAAGGTGTATTGATTTTTGGGATATTTCGCTTACATTTGCAGTTATAAAGCATTTGTAAGCGGATTTTATGAGACACTACATATCAATCATCATTCTTGCACTCTGTCTGGTGGCTTGTAACAGACACTCGAAGCATTGGGAAACACTGATGCAGGTAGAAACCTTTATTGTACAAAGGCCTGATAGTGCATTGGCTGTCCTTGAGAGGATTGATGCCGAAGAACTGTCGAGTAAAGAGGAGAAGGCAAAGCACGCTTTGCTGTTGTCTATGGCATTTGATAAGAATGTCATTGACAAGACCGACTTTGAGGTGTTGCAGCCGGCTATTGATTATTATAATGATAAAGGTTCCGCAACCGATAGACTGCGTACCTGCTATTATCAAGGCAGGATATACGAAAATCAGGGTAACTTGGCTCAAGCAATGACCTGTTTTTGTGAGGGTATAGAGCAAGGTGCCGATTCGGAAGACTTGCTGACCAAAGCGAACCTGTATTTTTCACAGGGCAGAATACAGGATTTGTTGTTTGAGTGGGATAAAGAGATTGATGTCCTACTTAAGGCCGCAGAACTGTACAAAGCAGTG
>JAZREN010000013.1:0-1764 GCA_045660825.1 Bacteroidaceae bacterium | reverse complement strand
AATCCCAGGTCACTGAGCATATCCTTGTAGCCCATCTCATTCTTCGAGTGGCGGTAGAGCACAGCAGGTGTGCCGCCCTGATACTCCTGCTGGTATATCGCCTTGAGCATGGGTGAGTAGCCCTCCTCGTTCCACTTCTCTTGTGGCAGGTGTTTCACAGCATAGAGTCGCGCTACATCTTCGGGGAGGATAATCTCTGACTTCTGGTCGGCACTGTCTGTCATAGCCCCCTTGCCGAAGCCCAAGCCGTTGATCCAATCATATACGCCATAAGCAGCATAGGGTTGCATATCCTTCTTGATGTCTTCCGGTACGCTGGGAGGAAATACATTGTAGCAATCGGCCCCAGGGATAAGTAAAAAAGAGGGTTTTTCTAATTTTTCCATCTCTCGTATAAGTCCAGACATGTCTGGCATTGCTGTTAGGGTTGCTACTTTATCAACCTCTTCATTAAAGCGTTCGTATGGGTCGGTACCATCAGATTGCTGGTCGAACGAATACACCTTCGGCTCTTCGCCTCCGTTCGCATTTCTCTCTGTCGTTATGGCCTCTGTCGTCCTGCTGAACGAATAACTGAACTGCAAGTCGCCCGATTCTCCTATGGTAATACTGCCGCCATTGCCATGAATCATCATCGCCGTAAAGACCTCCTTAAGGGTTTCCATTAAGTCGGTATTCAGGTAGAGAACCTCTATTGAGTCTCCGTGGTCGAGAACCATCAGCGATGCCTTATCACCGACAAAGAGCATTGCTTGGTCGCCGTTGCTGCGATTGCAAAGCAATAAGGGAATGCCAAACAAGACCTCGGCAGTGGTAACCTCGTATTTGTCGAGCACTTTATAGATGATTTCGCGGCCTATACCATCGGGTGATGAAATCTTGATGAGTCGGAAGTCCTTCTTATCCAATTTGGCTAATAGAGCATCGGTGACGGAATCACTAATAATCTCCGTGTCCAGATAATCTAGCAGTTCTCGGTGTGTCATCGTATCGCACGACACATGCTCATCTTGGAGAGCCTCCAGTTCTTCTGCAAATATCGTCAATCCCGTCCAATCTATCTCTTGGGCTTGCATCGTCATTGCTGTGCATACGGCGGCAATGAAGCATAATATCATCTTTTTCATAATCAGTCTGTGTTAAAATCAAAATCCTAAATCAATGCCACTATCGTTCATCTTCATAAAGGCTTCGTATGATAAACCTGCAACAAACACTATGCTATAGTTCAAGTCTTTGTGGTTGTTGTTGAAGACGAGCACATTTTCAGAGTTGCCATATATCATTGAAACCACTCCGTCTTGTCGGTTGAGAGCACATAGTTCCATACCCATAACCACCTCCCTTTCTTCTAGGAAACCCCAGAATGGATGCATTGCAACTTCCAGTAGTTTGTAGCCTTCGGTTCCTGTACTGATAAAGCGTCGCATGTACATTGCCGATCCAAATATTTTATCTAGGCCCAATTCTTCCTTTGCCTCGTCATTAACGATGGATAACAATTGCGACAATATCTGCTTGAACATACTAGTAGATATGTAGGAATAGTCAATCTCGTTGGATTTAGCAACAACCTTTGCCACCTGCTGCATGAACACCTCTACCTCGCTCTTCTCCCTCGGCTGTGCCGCTTGGGCGAATACACCGCTTGTGTGGAGCACAAGTGACATCACAATAAATAAAAAGTATCGTTTCATAATCTCATCAGTTTATTTTCACATTAAACATTTCACGCAATACCGCTTGCGATTGCTCTAAACTTAG
>JAZREN010000012.1:0-11858 GCA_045660825.1 Bacteroidaceae bacterium | reverse complement strand
CTCCTTTGTGAACCTAAAGCTCGGTGCTGAAGCACACTCCTCTGGGGAGGTAAACCTCCCTTCGTCGCAACCAATGCTTTTTTCGCATTGGCGTCGCAACCAACGCTCCCCCGCGTTGGCATCGCCACTTTTATAGAAAAGACGAGTTCCAAAAGGACTCGTCTTTTTGCATATACAGGTATCGATAACCTCCTCTCCTGGCGGTGCCGTCTTTTAACTTAGTTGAACCACTGCTGCACTCATTGCATGTGAAAATGAATTTTCACCCATTCGTTTGCAAGTGCTTTAGCAACCCGCACGGGCATGAACTCCGTCCATGCTGCGTGTGACCTTTGCTGTTGATTCAGTCTAAATTGTAATTTTCTCTGCCGGCCACACTGCGTGTTTCTTCCGTAGCAGGATTTGTCGGAACCTAGCTGTCACCTTCGGCGAGTGGGAGAGCTATGTCATTAAAACGATATATGGTAACGCTAATGCGCTACCATATATCGTAATATAAAGAGTATTTGTTACTCCTCGTCTATGATGCCGTTATAGGCCAGCTCTCCTTCTACGATGAAGTAGAGTTCCTCGGGGTCGAAATTGCCTATCTCGCACTTCTTTGCCTCTTTGGCAATGAACTCGGCAATATCGTTGATGTCGATGTCGACATACTCGTTGTTGCTGTCGAGGATTCCGCTTTTGTCGTAGTAGTCGTAGATGGTGTCGAGGAAGAAGTAGAACTCGTCGTCGCTGTATTTCTCCTTCAGATCCTGTGGCAGTCTTTCACGTATAAATGCTATGGTCTTCTCGTCATCGAGGTCGTCCATTGCGAATTCGTCGTTGTTCATGGTTCTGCGTTTTAGGGATTAGAGAAGTGCCTCGAACTTTGCTTTTACGTCGCCCTTTGACTTTGAGCCTACGAAACGGTCTACAATCTTGCCGTCCTTGATGAAGATTACTGTTGGTACGTTGCGGATACCATATTCCATTGTGAGGTCGTCGGCCTCCTCAATGTCGCACTTACCTACTGCAATGCGGCCTGCATACTCCTCTGAAAGCTCGTCGATGATTGGTGCCAACTGCTTGCAGGGACCACACCATGCTGCGCCGAAATCAAGTACTATTGGCAATTCGGTTGCCATGAATTCCTTTGCGTTCTCGTTTGTTACGTTTGTTGCCATAATTTTAAAGTTTTATATGGGTTAATCAATGTTCCAATTGGACTATAAGAGATACTTCGCTTTGCTCAGTATGACAACGCAAACGAGTGAAAAGTTTGGTGTCATCTTTAACGGATGTGAAGGATTCCCCAATTAGTCTGCTTTATTTAGTTCAAATTGTATTCTATGTTTTCAATCTCTTTAAGGTAGTCGAGCAGTTCGGGCAGAACCTCGATGTCTCGGTTCTTTGAGGCAAGTTCAAGAGTGAACTCCTGTTGGTAGTCCCTTATCTTGAAGATGAGCTTGCAGTTGCCCGGGTGCTTCTCGGTGTAGTCGACGATGGTGCTGTATACCTCGTCGGTGAGCGACATAACGTCGAACGTGATGGTGATGCTCTTTATCATTCCCTCCTTAATCTCGGGCATCAGCTCTATGCTGTCGACTACAAAGTCGAACTTGGTGTCGTCCCAGCGGCGTGGCTGGCAGCTGCCTTTAATGTAGAGGAAATTGCCGGGGATAAAGTAGTTCTGTTTTTTCATCCACTCGTCGCCAAAGAAGAACATCTCGGCCGAGCCGCTGAAATCCTCAATCTTGGCTACTCCGTATGGGCTTCCTTTCTTGGTGAAGCCGGTACGTGGCGGGTCGCTCACAACACCTCCAAGGGTTATCTTGCGGCCACGTAGTGCCTCCAGGTTATCCATCTCGTTGGCTTTTGTGTTGCAGAACTCGTTGAGGATGATGGCATAGTCGTCAAGCGGGTGCGCCGACAGGTATATGCCCACAAGTTCCCTCTCTCGGTTCAGGCGTTCAAGGGTGCTCCAATTGCCGCCTGCAGGGATTTCGGGCTTGGGTATCTCGGCCATCTCTGTCTCGCCAAAGAGGGATGCAGTGGCATTGGCCTTGTCGTTCTGGTAGGTGTTGCCATATTTGACGAGTGCCTCAAGGAACTGGTCGCCCCTGCTGTTGGTGTTGGCATACTGCTCGCGTGAGATGTCGCCTGGCAGCTCGTCGAATGCTCCGGCAAAGGCAAGACACTCAAGGTTCTTGCGGTTGCAGGCTGTGAGGTTCACGCGCTCTACAAAGTCGAAGATGCTCTTGAATGGTCCGTTGGCCTCGCGCTCTTCAATGATGCACTGCACGGCGTTCTCGCCCACACCCTTCACGGCGCAGAGTCCAAAACGTATGTCGCCATTCTTGTTGACACTGAACTTGCGGCGCGACTCGTTCACGTCGGGGCCAAGAACGTTGATACCCATGCTTTTGCACTCCTGCATCAGCTTGGTTATTTCAGTTATCTTGTCAAGGTTGCGGCTCATGGCGCCGGCCATGTACTGCGATGGGTAGTTGGCCTTGAGGTATGCTGTCTGGTAGGCAACCCACGAGTAGCAGGTGGCGTGTGACTTGTTGAAGGCGTACGATGCGAACTTCTCCCAGTCGGCCCATATCTTCTCAAGAACCTTCTCGTTGTGTCCGTTCTTCTTTCCACCGTTGATGAACTTTGGCTTCAGCTCGTCCAGCTTTGCCTTGAGCTTCTTACCCATGGCCTTACGCAGTGTGTCACTCTCACCACGGGTAAAGTCGGCAAGCAGACGCGAGAGGAGCATCACCTGCTCTTGGTACACGGTGATACCATATGTGTCCTTGAGGTATTTCTCCATGCAAGGAATATCGTACTGCACAAGCGACGGGTCGTGCTTGCGCTTGATGAAGTCGGGGATGTAGTCCATTGGACCCGGACGGTACAGGGCGTTCATGGCAATGAGGTCCTCAAAGGTCGTGGGCTGCAGCTCGCGCAGGTACTTCTGCATACCCGGCGACTCGAACTGGAATGTACCGATGGTGTTGCCGGCACTGTAAAGCTCGTAGGTCTTGGGGTCGTCAATTGGTATGGTGTCTATGTCGACCTCTATCTTGAGGCTCTGGCGTATGTTCTCCAATGCCTCCTTGATGACAGAGGGGGTCTTCAGTCCCAGGAAGTCCATCTTGATGAGACCTGTCTCCTCAATGACGCTTCCCTCGTATTGTGTCACAAGCATCTTCTCGCCAGTCTCCTTGTCCTCGGCGATGCTGATGGGTACGTGGTCGGTGATGTCGTCGCGGCAGATGATTGTTCCGCAGGCGTGCACGCCGGTGTTGCGCACGTTGCCCTCGAGCATCTTCGCATATTTTATTGTGTCGCGCAGGATAGGGTCGGGCGATGCCTCGGCCTCGCGCAGTTCAGGCACTGCCTGTATGGCATTGGGCAGGTTCATCTTCATTCCATCGGGCAAGCGGTCGGGGATTGCCTTGCACAGCTTGTTGGATATGTCGAGCGGCAGTTTCTGCACACGTGCGACGTCCTTGATGGCAAGCTTGGTTGCCATTGTACCATATGTGATGATGTGCGCCACCTTCTCCTGGCCATATTTCTCGGTCACCCAGTTGAGCACGCGTCCGCGTCCGTCATCGTCGAAATCGACGTCGATATCGGGGAGCGAGATACGGTCGGGGTTGAGGAAACGCTCGAACAGAAGGTCGTATTTGATGGGGTCGACACGTGTGATTCCCAACGTGTATGCCACCACGCTACCGGCTGCCGAACCACGTCCCGGGCCCACTGACACGCCAAGCTCCTCGCGCGCGGCTCTGATGAAGTCCTGCACTATGAGGAAGTAGCCGGGGAAACCCATGGTCTTCATGATGTGGAGTTCAAAGTCAATGCGGTCTGTGAGTTCCTGTGTGAATGGCTCGGGGTAGCATTTCTTTGCGCCGTCGTAAGCGAGCTTGCGCAGGTAGTCACCCTCTAGTTTTATGCGGTAGAGCTTGTCATATCCGCCAAGCTTCTTTATCTTTTTCTCGGCCTCCTCCTGTGAGAGTACCACGTTGCCCTTCTCGTCACGTGTAAACTCGTCAAAGAGCTGTTGGTGAGTGATTGTCTGGCGATAGCCCTCCTCGGTACCGAACTCCTCGGGGATTGCGAAGTTTGGCATGATAGGCGCGTTGTCTATTGTGTAGAACTCGACCTTGTCGCAAATCTCCACAGTGTTTGCCATTGCCTCGGGTATGTCGCCGAACATCTCGGCCATTTCGGCCTTGGTCTTCAACCACTCCTGTTTTGAGTAGAGCATACGGGTGGGGTCGTCGAGGTCGCGGCCGGTGCTCAAGCAGATGAGACGGTCATGCGCCTCGGCATTCTCCTCGTTTACAAAATGCACGTCGTTGGTGCATATGAGTTTCACGCCACACTTCTTGCTCAGTTCAATGATGTGCTTGTTTACCTCGACCTGCAAGGGGTATACCTCGTGGTTGGCTCGCTCTACGGTAGCCTTGTGCAACTGGAGCTCAAGGTAATAGTCATCGCCAAAAAGGTTCTTGAACCACATCACAACCTCCTCGGCCTTGGCAAGGTCACCGTTCTTTATGAGTTGTGGCACCTCACCACCAAGGCAGGCCGAGCAACATATTATACCTTCGTGATATTTCTCAATCTCGGTCTTGTCGGTACGTGGATTGTAGTAGTAACCCTCGCTCCATGCCTTTGACACAATCTTTACAAGGTTGTGATAGCCCTGCTGGTTCTTGGCGAGGAGCAACAGGTGGTGTCCACGCATGTCCTCCTTGAGTTCTTTGTTGAAGAGACGGCGCTCGGCCACGTACACCTCACAGCCGATGATGGGCTTAAACCTCTCATCACCGCTCTTCTTGGCGTTGATCTTGTTATTTACATAGTTGAAGAACTCCTTGATACCCATCATGTTACCATGGTCGGTTATGGCTATTCCCTTCATGTTGTCGGCAATGGCCTTGTCGACAAGCTTTTCTATGGCAGCCTGCCCGTCGAGTATGGAGTATTCTGAATGGACGTGTAGGTGTACGAAATCTTGCATCTGTCTCTTTTTTATCGTTGATAAAGGTAATATCTTTTGTTTATATATAGTAGTGTTTTTACCAAAAAAGTTTTCAACATTCGCAATTGTGCAGCATGGTCGTTCCCCTGTTTTTTACATTTTTGCATTTATTTTAATTTGTTTTTAATTTTTTGTTGCTATATTTGCAGTATACTGTGGAAACGCATGGTGGCTTATTGTGCATGTGACAGTGAACTAATACCGTAAACTGAATATGAAAAAATTTAAGAGAATAAGGAAACTCAAGGATTATAGAATACACCAGGAGGGAACATCGATATTGCTCACAGGCTTGGTAGTGTTTGCAGTGCTGCTTTTCCTTTTGTGGTATTTCCTGCCACAGTGCGTTGTGCTCAACTCTATCCTTTCTGTCGCTTCCTTGGCGATTTACCTGCTGATGGTCAACTTCTTCCGCAGTCCCAAGCGTATATTCCCGGGCGATGTGGAGAATGTCATCGTTGCCCCGGCCGACGGTAAGGTGGTGGTCATTGAAAAGGTGTTCGAACCCGACTACTTCAAGGACGAGAGACTGCAAGTTTCCATCTTCATGAGCCCCATGAACGTACACGCCAATTGGTATCCTGTCGATGGTGTAGTGAAACGTTCCGAGCACCAGGACGGCAAGCACCTGAAGGCATGGTTGCCAAAGGCCAGCACCGACAACGAGCGCTCATTGGTGGTTATTGAAACAGAGGATGGTAAGGAGGTCCTCGTACGTCAGATTGCAGGCGCAATGGCACGACGCATTGTTACATATGCAAAGGCCGGCGAGGAGTGCTTCATAGACCAGCATATGGGTTTCATCAAGTTCGGTTCGCGTGTCGACCTCTACTTGCCGCTTGATGTTGATTTGAAGATTGAACTTGACCAGAAGACAGTCGGTAACGAAACCGTAATTGCAACTTTCAAATGAGTAAAAGATGTCTGTAAAGAAACATATACCAAACGCAATTACTTGCTGTAACCTTTTCTCGGGTTGTGTGGCATGCGTGATGGCTTTCACAGGGAAATTCGAGTATGCGATGCTCTTTATAGTATTGGGCGCTGTGTTCGACTTTTTTGATGGTATGGTAGCCCGTCTTTTGGGTGTTTCTTCGCCACTCGGTGTGCAGATGGACTCATTGGCCGATGATATCACTTTTGGTCTTGCTCCGGCAACGGTGATATTCTCGTTCATGAAGAATACACTCGTCTATCCAGCATTCCTTGGTCCTTTTGCCGGTATATTGCCATACTTTGCCTTCCTCATAGCCGTGTTCTCGGCTTGCCGTTTGGCAAAGTTCAACATCGATACCCGCCAGACTACATCGTTCATTGGCTTGCCCACACCGGCTAACGCGCTCTTCTGGTCATCGCTCATTGTTGGCGGCAAGGAGTGGCTGATGGGCATGGAGCATGGCTGGGCGCTTATTCTTGGATTGATATTCCTCTTCTCATATTTCCTCATCTCGGAGATTCCAATGTTCTCAATGAAGTTCAAGAACCTGAGTTGGAAGAGCAACAAGAGAAGATACACCTTCCTGGTTGTTTCAGCGCCAATGCTTGCACTGGGCTATCTTGCACCTGTGGCAATCATATCATGGTATCTTGTCATGTCTATCACCTTGTGCCGTAAGAAGGCCTGAAACATTCAACCAAAACTCTATTTTAGCCGAAACTATATGCTGTTCACTGCGTTTGAATAATGTAGCGACAGCACATTGTGCTGTGTATATTGTTGAACCCTAAATTCAGAATCTTATGTTATTTACTATATTACTGTTGATACTTTTTTTAGTGTTGTTTTTGCCAACACTGCTATTGTCTGTGATTGCAAGGATACTTTCTTTTTTCCGCTTCAAAGACAAGAGAGATACTCACCGCGGAGGAGAGCAGTACCACGACAACCCCGCCTATAATACCCACGACAACGCTGTCCGTAACAAAAGAAAAGGAAAGAAGATTTTCGACAAGGACGAAGGTGAGTATGTCGATTTCGAGGAGATAAAATAAAAAGAATGCTTTCACACGCGTGAAAGCATTCTTTTTATTTGTCCGTCGTTGGCTCTTATGGATGTACGAAGGTACCAATCTCCTCGCCGTCCATAACCTTCTTAAGGTTACCTACGATGTCCATGTTGAACACATAGATCGGCAGGTTGTTCTCGCGGCACATTGCTGTGGCTGTGATGTCCATGACTTTTAGACCGCGTGAGATAACCTCGTCGTATGTTATATCCTGGAACTTTGTGGCTGTTGGGTCCTTCTCGGGGTCGGCGGTGTATATGCCGTCAACGCGTGTGCCCTTGAGCATAACGTCGGCCTCAATCTCAATGCCGCGCAATGACGAACCTGTGTCGGTAGTGAAGTAGGGGCTGCCTGTGCCGGCAGCCATAATCACTACCATACCCTGTTCCATAGCCTCAATGGCTTTCCACTTGGTGTAGAACTCGCCCACTGGCTCCATGCGTATTGCTGTGAGCACCTTGTTTGGTACACCGGCAGCACCGAGTGCCGAGCTCAATGCAAGGCTGTTGATGACGGTTGCCATCATGCCCATCTGGTCGCCCTTCACGCGGTCGAAACCTTTGCCGGCACCCGTGAGGCCACGGAAAATGTTTCCTCCACCTATTACAATACCAATCTGCACGCCCATCTCTGCAACCTCCTTAATCTGTGCTGCATATTCGTTAAGGCGCTTTACGTCTATACCATAACCCTGCTCGCCCATGAGGCTCTCGCCGCTGAGCTTCAAAAGTATACGTTTGAATTTTGCCATATAGTTAGTTTGTTTGTTGTTGCTTTCTTCCGTAAAAGTAAGACATTTTATTAATATATGCTATAATTTACAGCAAAAGGTTAAGATTGTTCGTTATAAATTGTTTTTTCACTAATTTTGCGAGTGAAATCATTCAATATTGCGTATAAAATATTTAGTAACAATATAGCAGTTGACCCAACGTTTAATTTAAATGTCATGCTGAGCGAAGTCGAAGCATCTATTTTAAACGGGGCTTGAGATCCTTCACTTCCGTTCAGGATGACAAGTTCGCGAAGAAAAATGAGTTGCGGGTCAACATCTATATTATTGCCAAATATTTTACGCAAAATGTCATACTGAGCGTAGCGAAGTATCTCGGTTTCCGCGAGTTTTGAGATTCGTCACATTTGTTCAGGACATATACGTGTGGAAGCCATATCCTCTTTTTGTAGAATATAAATTGTTAAATACAAATGAGATTTCTTAAGAACCCTAACCTTACTGTGGCGGTGCTTGCCATTTATACAGCTGCAGTGTATATCTATTTCTTTCCTCGCAACAACGAAATGAGCACCACCCATAAATGGCTCACTGTCGGAGCGTCGGTGGTTATGCTTGCGCTTCTTTGGGTGCTTCTGCGCCGCCGTGCCAAGTTGCGCCGCGAGAGGGAGGAGGATTGCTGCAAGAAGGATTAAAGCACCATTTCCACCTCTTTGAAGGCATAGCGGCCTGTGCTGCCGTCGTTGCGTCTCAGTATAAGATGCCCGTCGCTTTCAACGTCCTGTATAACGGCATCGAAATGTCCATCCCTGTCAAAGAAGGTGTGTCGTTCATTCATTCCAAGGAGCACTCTCTTGTATTCTGCAGCAATGGCATCTCGGTTCCCGAATCTAAGCTCAGTGTAATAGTGCTCAAACAGGTCAAGTATAGTTGCAAGCACATCGTCAAGAATAAAGTCACGCTTCCGCAGTATCTTCATTGAAACGGGGATCCTGTCCATCGTGGGGAAGTTTTCCTGGTTTACATTTAAACCGATACCTATAATGGCTTGCTCCACAAACGCACCCGAGTAATCGAGTTCCAAGAGAATGCCTGCCAGTTTGCGGCTGCCTGCGTATATGTCGTTAGGCCATTTGAGTTGTGTCTCAATCCCATGACATTTCATCGCGTCGTGAATGCTCAATGCAACAGCCTGTGACAGCAGGAATTGCCTTGAGACTTCCAACGTCTCTCCCGGGCGCACAAGAATCGAGAACAACAGGTTCTCGCCTGCGTTTGAATTCCAGGTGTTTCCTCTTTGTCCTCGTCCGGCAGTCTGGTGCCCGGCTGTGACAACGGCAAAATCGCTAATGCCGCGATTTTGCCACAATGCAGCCGCCTCGTCCCGTACATAGCGGTTGGTGGAGTCTACTTCCAAAAGGTGAACGATTGAATCTTTACTCCATGCCATATTTGATGCGTGTCTTTTTGGGGAGTTTCTTCAGCACCTCGTTATATGAGTGATCCACCAGTGAATAGAACAATTCGTCGCTCAATGCTTCAATCTCCAACTGGTTCCAGTACTTCTTGTTCATGTGCCATGCCGGCGCAATCTGCGGGTAACTCTCGCGCAGCTCCACGGCATAGTCGGGATTGCACTTCACGCAGAACCACTTTGTGTTCTCAAGGTCGGTGATGGCGAAGATTTTGTTCTCCACCCTGAATGCCAATGTAGTCTCGTCAAAGGGAAAATCCTCTGTGGCGTTTGGTTTGCTAAGGCAATATATGCGTGCGTCTTCAATATTCATGGCTTGCGGGGTTTTACCATTCGGGGTAGAATGCATCCTCAATGTGTTCAATTCTGTATGGTTCACTGTTGCCAATGACGGTGATTATGTCGAAACGGAACTTCAGGTCCACTTTGTATTTCTGCAGGTAGGCCTGTGCAGCCGAAATCAGCAGCTTTATCTTCCTGTCGTCAACGGCATCACTGGCATTGCCATACTCCTCGCTTGTGCGGCTCTTCACCTCAACAAAGACAAGTACATTGCGCTGTTGCGCAATAATGTCAATCTCCTTGTGCCCGCTGCGCCAATTGTGGTGGTGCACGGCATATCCTTTGTCCAGCAGGAACCTCGACGCAAGCATCTCGCCTTTGTTGCCGAGCAGGTTGTGTTGTGCCATATAGCTTCTATTGAGGTGTTGTTTTGACAATTTCATGGCGAAGATAGTGCTTGCAAGGCTCAAAAGCAAATGAAAAACTTGCATTTGCTCCAAAGTTGGATTATTTTTGCGCAAACATTTAATTCTATGAGCGCAAAGAAAGCAAAATCTCCCAAAGCAACAACTGCACGCACACAGCCAGTGCGTCATTCGCGTGTGGTGTGTCTTGTGAGTGACGAGGAGATGAAAATCATAGACGATTACCTCAAGAAATACCGCATCAACAACAAGAGCAACTGGATGCGCGAGACCTTGTTGTCATTCATTTACAAGAATCTTGACGAAGATTACCCCACACTCTTCGGCGAGCACGATATGCGCCGATAAATGATGATGACCGATACCGACTACATGAAGATGGCGCTTGTCGAGGCGCAGAAGGCATATGACGAGGACGAGGTACCCATCGGTGCCATCATCGTGTGCAAGGGACGTGTCATTGCCCGCGCGCATAACCTCACTGAGATGCTCAACGATGTCACCGCGCATGCCGAGATGCAGGCCATCACTGCCGCAGCGTCAAATATCGGTGGCAAATACCTCACGGACTGTACTCTTTACGTAACCGTTGAACCCTGTCCCATGTGTGCCGGTGCAATAGCATGGTCACAACTTGGCCGTCTTGTCTATGGTGCCGAGGACGAGAAACGCGGCTATCACCGCTATGCCCCCGATGTCATGCACCCAAAGACCGAGGTTGTAAGCGGTGTCTGTGCCGACGAAGCCACGGCGCTTATGAAGAAGTTCTTCGCAAGCAAAAGATAAAAAACAATAGCAGATATATCCACCTAAAAGCAAAATAGACAGAACAATATTGTTGCTCTGTCTATTTTGTCATATACGAGGTTTGAAATCTTAATACCAAAGATTCCCCCATTGCTCGTTTTGCTAATCGCAACCCACACGGCGCGATTTTTATCCGCGCTTCGCGTGACCTGTTGCTGCAAAACTCGCGATGGTGAAATTTATGTCGTCAGTTCCAAAGATTCCCCCATTCACCTCTTCGTTCAGGTGCTGCAGATGGCTTGGTTTCAGAGCCTCCCACAGGGATGCGGTCTGTTGATGCAGCCAACATACTCAACGGCTCAATTTCTGTTACCAGGATTGATGGCTTTATATACTCCTTTTTCATAGCAATTCCGATTCAATCATTTCACAATTACCTTCTTGCCGTCAACAATATATATACCGCTTTCGGTAATTTCGTTAATTCTACGGCCTTGCAAATCGTAAATCTCAGTTTTCCACTCTCCGTTTTCCGTTTTCACCTCGGTAACACCTGTTGTGTTCTCTTCACCACCGACTGTGATACCAATGCTTCGCATTGCAGGTGCATTTACTGGTGTTCCTGAGCGTGGTATGATGGTGAGGTATGCGCGGAATGGGTTAAGTCCTTCGGTTCGCCACCAGCCACCTTCGGTAGATATTGCATAGTGAGTGCCATACATCTCCGCAAAGTCTACTTGCCTCATTTGTTCGTATATGCCTCTAAGTTCAAATATTGATCTTACCGATTGACAGGAAACAGTTCTTCCTACTGTAGATTCCACTAACGCATTCTCGACTACCAGGTTCATATCCATTGCTTCAGTATTCTTTGCACGGATGAAGTAAGGGTAATTCGCCTTTAGTGTACCCTACTTTATCTTGATGATTTCCATCTCCATCTGATCGATACTGCCGTCGTCGTCGGTGTCATAGGTATGCATATTGTTCATGTAGGCCACCTCATAGTCCTCCAGCAGCTCATCGGTCACCTCAATCTCGAAGGGCACATACAGCGAGTTCCACTCCTGGTTGGGCAGCTCGCGGTAGTAGGTAAGTTTTTCCACGTCGTAATCATCATCTATAATGACCCTGCTGTAATAGCCGTCGTAGATTTCCACC
>JAZREN010000011.1:0-22960 GCA_045660825.1 Bacteroidaceae bacterium | reverse complement strand
AGGATTGCTACATTACACAATGCAACAAAGAAATGATGTATTCTTATACTGTCTGTCAAAAATAGAAAAAGGGCATCAGATGCAATTTTGGCAATTCTATTGGTCGAATATCGTAGATGGGCAAAGTCAAGAAAAAGAGTTCGAGGCCCTTTACAACATCAATAAAGAGAAATACCCCTGTTTAATGAAAACCATGTCCATTGCTTTTGAATATTTCAATACAGGAGTGCTTTTTATGGAAGATTTCAAAAATGTGATGAACAGCAAATAACAAAAACAAGAATCGAGGAATAACCACCTTCAATACATAAAACTATCTTCATTGCAGCCGCTGTAATGTTAGGCATTACCAGCAATATCCCGTTTCGGTAGTGGCAACAGGCAGGAGAAAAAGAAGACAGTGATAGAGAAGTTGAAGGTATTCTTTGAGAAATATTTCGGTGTCTAACAAAAAATTTTTTTGTTGGTTTATCCTCCACGAAGAGGAGGAGTATTAAGATGTTTGCAAAGGTTAAATACTCGAATATCAACGATTTACAATGACCGACTGAGCAGTCCAGTCGGTCATTTTTTTGTCAAAATACTACCCGAAGAAATGAGGCGAGACTGTAGTGCCCCATGAATTGATAGCGAATTGTATGAAAATATTGAAATTGTGATGACAGCGTTATGTCTTACCAGAAATATTAGTAATTTTGAGGACACAAAAATCCTTCTGCATGAGATACACCTACCTTTTTACTCAAATGAGCCGTGAGGAAAACGGCAATTGGGTTCCCGTAAAAGAAAAACCAAATGAGTTCGTGTTTACATTTGGCAAGAAGATAGAGATATTCTTGGGTGATAGTCCGGATAACACAGTGCTCTTCACCAAGGATATGTGGAAAGAAAACCCGGCCAAGAATGAGGAGATTTTACCGACAGTATGCTTTTCTGCTGCATCAAAACAAGGATATCGTCGCCCACTTGTGATGAGCAAAGAAGCTGATAAGATAGCAGGCTTATATAGATACAAGTTGGTGTATGACAACGAGATTAAGGAGGGTAAGTATCTCTCCGAGGATATAAGGCGACTGATAGGGATATTTGTAAATGGAGTAAAAGCAGTAAATGACAACACAATGTCCATACCTTCGCACAATCTTGCTGATGCAAATGTCAAGTATCTAATGTCATACATTACATCCCATGTCTATGTACAATTACTGCAAAATAAAGATAAGAAAGGTAAAGCAAGAGCTGAAGACTATCTCAAAAAGGTATTGGAGACATTCTTCTCTTTAATACCGGACAAAATTATTGAGAAGTTTGACGAAGGATTGGAGGTTCACGACGAGATAAGGGCGAGATTGGAAAATGTCCCGGAAGAAGATATCGCTACATACAAAGCTGTTCTGAAATCACAGAACTACTTTAAAACTGTCGATGATTTCAATTTGTTTGTCATTCTCCACGATTTTATACTGCGTGTCAAGAACCGTTATAATCATCTTGTGTGGGTGATGTTCCGTTCCAAAATAGGCCTGGTGTCGCTCAATAATGTAAAGAAGCAGTTAGGCGCTATTTTCGGGTTTGTGAGCAAGGTTCAGGACAACTATGAGCCGAAGGGCAAGAAGCAAATACTTGAAGCCGTCTGTGCAGGAGACAGATACCATAAAGATGTCGCAGGTTTCCTGAAAAAAATCTACGAACTGTTTGATGTGGAGAATATGAACAAGACCCATCGGGCGGCACTTTGCTATAAGTTCAGAAAGGAGTGCAATCACAAATACCTCAACAGCAAATTCAAGTGTTACGATGAAATCGCCAAAGTATATAAACCGCTTCGTCAGGAGTTATTCAGGGATTTGTGTTTACGATACTGGGGAATAGAAGAGACAAGCACATTGAAACCGAACAAATGCCGGCATCTTATGGAGGAGTTCAGTTCATATTTATATGACAAGGAGGTTTGGGAACCAATGAGAAAATAGCACACACCCCTAACATTCCCCATATATTTCCCCTATACAATTCCCCTTAAAGAATTTTTATCATTATTTATCAATTCATTAGATAATTATTTCAAACCCTGTGCGAACATTATTTGCGCAGGGATTTTTATTACATGACTTTTGCATTGTCAAGTTAATGGAATGGAAAAAGCTTGATGACAAAACAGAATATAAAACACATTAAAACAATTGAATTATGACACACTGCATGTCCATACTTCAATTGTGGAAAAGGAGTTTGCTGAAAATCCTGTAAAGAGTAAGCATCAACTTAAACCAATAATCTTATGTATCATTTCACATTAAAGTTCGCAAACAAGTATGTAGGTGGTATGACCGTAGGTTATACTCTAAATGTTTCATCCCCACAGAATCCTCCTGCTCCAAGTGACATTGAGAAAGCCTTATTAAATGCCGGCTTTTCCCCATCTGAGGCTCGTCATCTCAGTGAGCCTACTTATTGGAGTAAATAAGAACTCGCGTCATAACAAGGAAACAGATAGAATAAATAAAGTAATATAACTATGGATATCTGGACGTTTTTGTTTGGATGGATGGATGATTTTTTTGACAATCTACCCAAACGATTCGGATGTGCTATTTTTTCCTTAATAATCGTAGAGATTATGGCTGTACTTTGGTTTCTCGTTGCTTTATTCTCAGCAAGCGGAAGAGACAAAGTTTGGGAATGGACAAATAATGTCATAGAGTGGCTGAATGGGAAATTTGATAGTTAGCCAGCTTATGCAGAAAACAAATATATCTGCAACTCTTGCCGCTAAATGACCAATAACTAATAAATAGAACAGGACAACAGTCGTTTTTGACTTGTTGTCCTGTTCTATTTCTATTGTGCACATTATTAAAATCCATTATATTTGCAATTCACAATATGTTACGGACATAGACCATATACTTGTATAAACATCTACATGACTGTCGCTGACAGATGGTTATCTGGATTATATGCGTGAAATAAGCAAAGAAGATGTGAAAATATGGGTACAGAATGGAGAGATAAATAAGTTCTATACACTACTGAAAGAGTGGTTGGAGGACAAACAGGAATTCAAATATGTAGATATTCTTTGTTATGAGTGGTACTACGAATAAACTGTAGACCGGACAAGTTCCATTTAACAGGTTTTACTGACAATATCAAAGCAAATCATAGACGTTTGATCAAAACGTCTATACATTTTTGTAACTTTGCACAAAAATTGGATGTAGTATGAAAAACTTTGTAAAAGCTGCTATTGCATTTTCTTTTTTGTTCCTGTTCCAAATGCAGGCGCAGGCGCAGAAGCTCAGGGCCAAGGACATGGTTGTTACCGCGCATGGGTGGTATGGCACCGACATGGAAAGAACAAGACCCAACCTGAAGGCATACGGATATACGACATACGAGGCAAGTGTTGGTTTCCAGACAAACCCCAATGACAGTTCGGCCTATGCACGACAGTTCGGCTACCCGATGCTGAACTTCGGTTTCTCACTTGCAAGAATGGGGGAGTTCAAGTTCTATGACCAGACAAAATTCTCGGACCTTTATTCCCTCTACGGCTCTTTTGAGCGTTCATTGCTACGCAAAAAGCGCCTTTCTCTTGGCTACCTGCTTGATTTTGGAGCGACATACAACCCCGACAGGTATGACCCCGTGAACAACCCCGGCAACAACTGGTTGAGTTCGCCTGTGATGGCCTATTTTGGCGCCGGAGCTTTTATAAAATTCCATATAGGCCGCAGGTGGGAGATTGGTGCCGACGCAATGTTCCGTCACTATTCCAACGGTCGCCTGGCACTCCCTAACGAAGCGTTGAACGCTCTTGGAGCAGGTTTGTTCGCACGTTATCGTCTCGATGACTATGACTACAAGGAATATACCGGCATCCCTCGCATAAAAGCCGACTACAAACGCGGAATGCAATACATGATTGTACTTGGTGGCGGCGTGCACACATGCATGGCCGAGTGGAACGCAAAGGTGGAGACCGAAGATGATGTAACCAAGAAAAGCGGGATAAAACTGAAGGCACACCCCAAGCTGTCAATCAGTGTTGACGCATTATACCGTTATGCGTTGAGATATGCAAGCGGTGTGAGCCTTGATGTTTTCTACTCGTCGAACATGAAAGAACTTGAAGCCAGCGACAGGATTGTATATGGCGACGAGGCGGTTGAGAAATGCCCCGGATATTCACCGATATCAGTGGGACTGGCACTTGTACACGAGGTCTACTGGCACAATCTTGCCGTCCATGTTGCCGTTGGAGCATATCCATACAGGCACAAGGGTGTAAACGGCGTCGAGGCAAAGGAGGCCGGTGACCGTGAACGTGGATGGCATTATGAGAAAGCAGGCCTGAGATACTATTTCCCCAAATTAGGCGATACATTTCTGGGATTTGCAATAAAATCACACAGTGTAAAGGCTGAATATCTGGAGTTCTCGGCAGGAGTACGCATATAAAAGACATACCGGTCGTTCATGACATGTTCCGTAATTTTTGTAACCGGAAATACACAAAACGTGGCAGAACTATTGTTTTGTCACGTTTTTTCATTGCCTGTAAGAGCAAAGACGACCACCAGTGTTGTTTTTTTTCAAATTTTGCTGCATTTTTGTATAATATTTTCCTCCGGAGGACACAAGGTTATCCTTTAAGATAATATACAGGCGTTTTTGACGTTAGTCTATAAGGTTTTATTGAGCAAGATGAAGAAGTGGTTATTCGTAATATTATTGTCAGTTTGCATTGCAGGGAAGATGCAGGCGCAATTCGATGCACACTTCACCCACTACTGGGAGATGCTCAACTATTTTAACCCCGCAGGCGCAGGCGCCGAGAGGAAGCTCACGGCATATGCAGCCTACAGTAACCAGATGACAAGTTTTGAGGGCAACCCAAAGACAATGCTCATAAACATTGACGCTCCAATACCATTCATCAAAAGCGACCACAGCCTTGGACTCGGCATTGTGAATGACGAGATTGGTAAATTCTCGAACCAGCACCTGTACCTGAACTATGCATATGCCTTCGGGCTGTTCAAAGGGCGTTTTGCCATTGGACTGCAGGTTGGGCTTGTGAACTGCAGTTTCGAGAACAAGGACCTTATCTTTGGCGAGAGCAACAGCGACCCGGCATTCCCATCGGGAAACGCCGACGGCAATAAGATTGACTTTGGCGCCGGCATACTTTACCAGCACAGATATTTCTATGCGGGAGTTGCTGGACTGCACCTCAACGCCCCACTGGTGTTGCTGGGAGAAAAGAACGAGATAAAGGTGAGCCCCTATTTTAATTTTATGGCAGGAGGCAATATTCCTATAAAAAATTCGTTAATAACAATACAGCCCTCTATGCAGGTGATGACCGACCTTGTAAGCTGGCGTGCAAGCATTACCGCCATTGGCACATACAGCTACAACGGAAAGGAGTTTTTTGGAGGCGTAACATACAGCCCGATGACATCGGTCGCATTCATTCTCGGCGTTGAGATGATGAATATCACGGCAAGCTACGGTTATGAGCTGTTCACCTCGAGCATAGGAGCCGAAAACGGGAACCACGACATTTTCATAGGCTACAAGATAGACCTTGAGATTTTTAAAAAGGGAAAAAATAAACATAATAGCATAAGAATTTTACAATGATGAAGAAACTTGTTTTTCTTTCAACAGCAGCAATTCTGTCACTTTCACTGTTCTCTTGCTTCAGCCCCAAGACTAGCATGAGCACAGCGCAGGGAGGTGAGGTGACAGGCGTACACGGAACGGCAGTCAACGAGCCTGCCCCATTCGGTATGGTGCTCATACAAAGAGGCTCAATAAAGGTTGGCGACGAAGCGAACGACTCTCTTTGGGGCACCGGTGCACCTTCAAAGGATATATCGGTTGAGGCTTTCTGGATGGACGAGACCGAGGTGTCGAACGCAAAGTACCGCCAATTCGTGTATTGGGTGCGCGACTCAATCATCCGCGAACGCCTTGCCGACCCCGCATATGGTGGCGACGAGACATTCAAGATTACCGAGGACGAGTATGGCGAGCCAATAACTCCATATCTTAACTGGAAGAAACCTATCCCCTGGAAGAAACCAACCGAGGACGAGCAGCGTGCCATTGAGAGCGTATATATCACCAACCCCATCACAGGCGAGAAAATGCTCGATGCATCGCAGATGAACTATCGCTACGAGATATATGACTACACACAGGCTGCACTGCGCAAGAACCGCCTGAACCCCGAGGAGCGCAACCGCAACACAGATATTCCGGTGAATTACGATGCTGTTGTCACAATATCAAAGGACACAGCCTATATTGACGACGAGGGTGTGATTGTTCGCGAGACAATCAACCGTCCATTGTCGAGCGCATACGATTTCCTCAACACATACATTGTGAACATCTACCCCGACACTACATGCTGGGTGAACGATTTCCCAAATGCAAACAACGAGACATATCTGCAGCTCTATTTCAGCCATCCCAAATATGACAACTACCCTGTTGTAGGTATCAGTTGGGAGCAGGCAAATGCGTTCTGCGCTTGGCGCACAGAGTACCTGTTGCGCGGAATGGGTGCACAGGCAAAGTGGATACAGCGCTACCGTCTGCCATCGGAGGCAGAGTGGGAGTTTGCAGCACGTGGCAAGAACGGCAGCCGTTTCCCATGGGAGCAGAGTGACACCAAGAGCGACGCGGGTTGCTACTATGCAAACTACAAGCCGGGTGAAGGCAACTACACCAAGGACGGAAGCCTCATCACATCGGCCTGCGGAATATTCTCGGCAAACTCGAACGGCCTTTATGACATGGCGGGCAATGTCGCGGAGTGGACATCTACCGTATACACCGACGCCGGAGTGCTGCAGATGAGCGACATCAACCCCGACCTGCAGTACCGTGCAGCAAAAGAAGACCCATACAGCATGAAGAAGAAGGCTGTACGCGGTGGTTCATGGAAAGACCCTGTGAAGTATATTCAGGGTGCTACACGCTCATATGAATACCAGAACGAGTCACGTTCATACATCGGTTTCCGCTGCGTAAGAAGCTACGCCGGCAATGACAACAGAAGATAACACAGAAAATAACGTAGAAAAATCACGGATATGAAAAAGTCAAAAGGCATTATAGGAAGCATACAGGCATTCATGGATTCAGCAAGAGGTAAGACTGTAATGAACTACTTCTACAGCTGGGGTGCAGCCATTGTCATTCTTGGTACATTGTTCAAGCTCACTCACCTGCCGGGTGCCAACATCATGTTGTTCGTGGGTATGGGAACCGAGGTTATCGTGTTCCTGTTCTCGGCATTCGAGCGTCCATTCGAGGTGGCCGAGGAGAACGAACAGAGCGTGAACACAGTGAGTGGCGGCGCTTCAGGACAGCCCATCATCATCAATGGTCCTATAATGACTGGTGGCACACCTGCCACACAGGAGAATGTTGTGATACCCGAGGGTACAACACCCGCAGCAGGCCCAGTTGTCATTGGAGGCGGCGCTATGGGTGGCGGCAGCATGCCGGTAGTAGCACCGACGAAGATCGACGAGATGGACAAGGCTACAGAGGAATACGTAGAGAAGGTGCGCGAACTCACCGAAGCAATACAGCGCATATCAAAACAGACCGAGGCGTTGGGACGCAACATGGAGGAGATGGACACATTGAGCCGCAACCTCACAGGTGTGAATGCCCTTTACGAGGTACACCTGCGCAGCGCCGGCGGGCAGCTTAATGCCATTGACCAAGTCAACGACCAGACAAAGAAGATGGCACAGCAGATTGAAGAGCTCAACAGCTTGTATGCCCGCATGATTGAGGCGATGACATTGAAGATGGACCGTCCACAAATTTAAATTCTACACAATGAAGATAAAAAAACAGAAAGTTTCACCACGTCAGAAGATGATTAACCTGATGTACGTTCTTCTGATGGCGATGCTTGCGATGAACGTATCTTCGGACGTTCTCAACGGCTTTACACTGGTCGACGAGAGCCTCACAAGAAGTACCGACAATGCCGGCATACAGAACAGCACTCTCTACAGTTCGCTTGGTGAAATGATGTCTAAGAACCCCGAGAAAGTCCGTGAGTGGTTCGAACGTGCCAACAGCGTAAAGGCAAAATCGGACAGCCTGTATCTTTTTGCCGACCACCTCAAGGAACTTATTGCCAAAGAGGCCGACGGCGATGAAGCCGATTACCGCAAGCTCAAGAACCGCGAGGATCTTGAGGCTGCAACATTTGTGATGCTGACAGAGAGAAACGGTGCAAAACTGCATGCTGCCATCAACGAGTATCGCGACTTCATGGTTGAGCAGACCGACAATCAGGCACAGAAGGACATGATTTCCAACAGTCTGAGCACAGAGATTCCCATGGACAACATCCTGCTGAACAAGAACTGGCAGGAGTACCACTTTGAGAACATGCCTGCCATTGCAGCAATTACACTGCTCACAAAGATACAGAATGACGTTAGATATGTAGAGGGTGAGGTTATACACATGCTCTCAAAGAAAGTGGATATGGGTGACGTGCGTGTGAACCAGATAAAGGCTCTTGTAATCCCCACATCAAAGAACATTGTACGTGGCGGCGATTTCTCGGCACAGATTATCCTTGCGGCAGTGGATTCGACACAACGTCCGCAAATATATATTGACGACACATTGCTCGAAGCTGAGAACGGCGAGTATGCCGTGCGATGCAACAGCACCGGCGACTACACGCTCAACGGTTATATGCTTGTAAATGACGGTGCAGGCGTGCAGACACGATATGATTTTGCACAGAACTACACCGTGGTTGACCCAACAGCAACAGTAAGTGCATCGCTCATGAACGTGCTCTATGCAGGTTATGCGAACCCTGTGAGCATTTCGGTTCCGGGAGTGCCGGCAAACAAGATTACTGCCAGAATAACCAAAGGCCAGGCCAGCATAAAGAGCGACGGAAAGAGCGGTTACATTGTTGTCCCCACAAAAGTTGGCGAGGAACTGCTGATTGGCGTGACAGCACGTAACGACGAGGGTCGCGACCAGAGCATGGGAGAGTACGCATTCCGTGTACGCCAGTTGCCCGACCCCACACCATTCATTGAATACAAGGACAAGGATGGTAACAGACAGCGCTATCGCGGTGGTACAAAGCTGAGTAAGCAACTGCTCATGGGCACAGACGGCATTGTTGCCGCAATTGACGACGGTCTGTTGAACATTGGGTTCAACGTTGTATCGTTCGAGACAGTGTTCTATGACAAGATGGGTAACGCCATACCTCTCACATCGCAGGGCTCGAAATTCTCGGCACAACAGAAGGATATGTTCCGCAACCTTGGACGTGGAAAGCGTTTCTACATATCGCACGTGAAGGCTGTGGGTCCCGACAAGGTGGAGCGTCTGTTGCCTACATCGCTTGAGGTTATTATCGACTAAATTGAAATAAACAATATTACAATATGCAGTACATAAGCAGATTATTGATCATTGCAGCCATTGCTTTCATTGCACATACAGCAAACGCACAGCCACCTGCACGCCAAGGCAATAACAGCCAGAAGGGCAAAAAGTCCGAGACAACAGCGGTTGTAGAGCTCACAGAGAGAGCCAAAAGCCAGTATCCTGTGACACAGACACCACAGGAGGTTGACTGGAAACGCGAAATATACCGCTCACTCGACCTTGAGAATGAGAAGAATGCATCGCTCTACTATCCTGTAGAACAGACCGGCAACCAGTGCAACCTGTTCACATTCCTGTTCAACAACATATTGAAAGGCAACATCACCGCCTATAAATATAACCTCGATGGAGTTGAGCAGTTCACAGAAGAGAACATAATGGCACCGGTTGACCTGCTCGACAATTATCGTATATACTACGAAGAGAAGGACGGCGAGTTCATTGTGGGCAAAAGCGACATTCCAAGTGCCGAGGTTTTGAGCTACTACATTAAGGAGATGCATTACTATGACCAGCGCACCGGCACATACGGCAAACAGGTGACTGCAATTTGCCCTGTATTGCACCGCTCGGGCGATTTTGGAGAAGAGGTGACAAAATACCCGATGTTCTGGCTCAACTATGACGAGATTGCGCCATTGCTCACACAGCAATACGTAATGAGCAGCAGTCTCAACAATGTGATGTCCATGACACTTGATGACTATTTCAAGAAAGGGCAGTACGATGGTGAGATATACCGCACTGTAAACATGCGTAACCAGCCAATTGCACAGTATTGCAAGGATTCGGCTGCCGTGAAGCAGGAACAGGATAAGATTGAACAGCAGTTGAAGGATTTCCGCACTAATCTGTGGAACACAAAGACGGTGGCCGAGGTGCGACAGGACTCTATCAATGCAGCCATTGCCGCAGCCAACGACACTATAGACACCCAAAGCAACAAGGTTGTCAAGAAGGAGAAGGCCAAAGTCCAAAGCACAAGAAGCACTGTCAACAGAAGCGCAGTAAAAAAAGAACAGCAGGCAAAGAGTAGCAGACAAAGTAAAAGTAACACCAACCAGATATCGGTGCGCCGCGAACGCCGCTGAACATTTTGTCACGAAACATTGTTTATTCACTTATTTTGTTGTTCTTTTACAATTGAAATAGGTACGATTGACGGCGTTGTCGATAACCTATCGGCAACGCTTCTTCTATTAACAAAACATCATTATCAACTATGAGAAATTTTTTTCTGTTATTATCATTCGTCAGCCTCTTTGCATCAATGCCGGCTGTAGCCCAATTCAAATTCGGCATAAAAGCCGGAGTAAACATGCCGGAAAAACCGTCACTCAACATCGATGACCTGAAGAGCGACATCAAAGGGAACACTGGCTGGTTTGTAGGTCCCACCGCAAAGTTCATTTTCCCTGTTGTGGGATTGGGCATTGAGGCTAATGTGCTTTATTCACAGGCAAACATTGAAATTGAAGGCCAAAATATCATGAGCCAAAGCATTGATATTCCTTTATATCTGCGCTACGAGCTAAGCCTGCCGGTGGTAGATAAATTCGTAGAACCATTCGTCGCCATAGGGCCACAGTTCGGCTGGAACATTGGCGACAGAAGCATCACGCTAAAGAACCTTGGCAACATAGCCGGCAGCGAGTACAGACTCAAAGACAGCAACATCAGCCTCAACCTGGGACTCGGCCTCGTACTCTTCAACCACTTGCAGATACATGGCAATTACAACATTGCGCTGGGCAAGACTGCCGATTTGAGCGTTACTGCTTTAGATTGGAACAAGGATATAGCAGAAATGAAAACAAATATCTGGCAGCTTTCATTGGCATACATTTTTTGACCGTAACTAAAGAACCTGGTGGTTTACAATACTATTAAATATGAAAGATACGTACATACCTTTGCTTGAGAGATTAGGGATAGAGACTGAGAATATCAACGCTCTACACTGGGTGGGTGTAATTGCGTGCATCACACTGCTCTTCTACACAGGCAGCCTCATCTGCAAGAACATCGTTGTTCCACTCATTCACAAGATTACACGTAAGACACATTTCAAATGGGACGACATCATATTCAATGCAACCACCATCAAGCATCTTTTCAACCTTGTCATAGGCATTGCATTGACAGCGTCACTTCCATTGTTCATGAACGGGAGTTCTATGTTGCACGGAGTTGCGACCAAAATATGCCAAATCTATATCACCATTGTCTTTGTGGGGTTGTGTTGTAGCGTACTCACATCGTTGCACAAGATTTCCTGTCAGGCCAAGAAGACCAAGAACCACACTCTGCAGGGTGTGTTCCAGATGCTAAAGATTATAATAATATGCATTGGAACCATTTATGTGGCAAGCATAGTCATTGACAAAGACCCCACAAAACTGTTTGCAGGACTTGGCGCATCAGCGGCTGTACTGATGTTGGTTTTCAAAGACAGTATCATGGGACTTGTTGCCGGCGTGCAGCTATCGGCGAACGACATGCTACGCCCCGGCGACTGGATTACAATGGAGAAATATGGTGCCGACGGTAATGTACTCGATGTTTCACTGACCACGGTAAAGGTACAGAACTGGGATAACACCATTACCACAGTTCCACCATATGCACTTGTAAGCGAATCGTTCCAAAACTGGCGCGGAATGTTCGACAGCGGTGGCCGACGCATAAAGCGCTCTATATACATAGACATGAACTCCGTTGCCTTTTGTAACGCAAAACAGATTGCAAAGCTTAAAAAAAACGGATTGCTGACAGGAGAACATGAGAAACCGGTGAACCTCACCGTGTTCAGGGAGTGGCTGGAAATGTGGCTAAAGACACACCCCAAGGTAAACAAAGGAATGATTACAATGGTGCGCCAACTGCAACCCACAGCACAAGGCATGCCGCTTGAACTCTATTTCTTCTTTAACGGCACAGCATGGGTCGACTATGAGCATCTGCAATCAGAGGTCTTTGAATACGTCCTGGCAACATTACCCGAGTTCGGACTCAGAGCATTCCAGAGCCCGACAGGCAAAGACATAAAGAGCTTTGCTGACGGTGAACCCGTCGCCTGATGCAACAAAAAAAGATAACGGAGTCTTTAAAAACTCCGTTATCTTTTTTTATGTTTTGACGAATAAAACTCAATTTCCTTGCTTTTGAGCGCATTCTCGAACTCTCGCCTTGCATTGGCCACATTGCCTTTCCTGTCCTTTACCTCCACGCCCTGCAGTTCCAGACTCAAGGCATACGATATTTCCAGCAAATCTTCGGAGCTCTCGGCCTTGAGCACGTCGGCAGCAGCCTTTTCGTATGCAGCGACACATGCTGCCCTTTCACCTTTACCACAAGAAAGCAACAGCGAAGCCGAAAGCAACAATAACATGATGAATCTTATATTATACATAGTGTTTTCCCTTTTTCGTGTGCACAAAGATAGGATAAAAAACGAGATGCAACAACCCCTGTATTTTGTCATTTGAAGGCTTTTTAATAACTTCGCATCTGTTATGAGCAAATTTACCGATGTCATATTGCCATTGCCGCTACCCGGGACATTCACATACAGCATTCCGAGCGAGCTTGAAGGGAAAGTATTCCCCGGATGCCGCGTGACCGTTCCGTTTGGAGCCAAAAAGAGTTATACGGCATTGGTGACCGTCACACACGACAATGAGCCCAAGGATTATGCCATAAAGCCATTGAAGGAGGTGCTTGACGAAACGCCTATTATATTGGAGAAGCAGGTAAAGCTTTGGAACTGGATATCAAAATACTATCTGTGCTCATTGGGTGACATATACAAGGCGGCTATTCCACAGGGACTGAAAGGCGAGTTCAAGCCGCGTACCGAGCAGAGGGTACGCCTTGCTGCGGAATACCGCAGTGAGAAGTGGCTGAACCTGCTCATGCAGACACTGGGTCGCGCTCCGCGCCAAAAAAGGTTGCTGTTGACATTCATGCAGGAAGCCCTACCGTTCAGCGAAAATCCGAAGGAGATTTCCAAGCACCGCCTCATTGAACAGGCACAGGTGCAGCCACCGATTTACAAACAGTTACAGGATAAGGGCGTCTTTGAAACCTATGAGGTTGAAATCGGGCGCCTTGGCCGTAATGACGAGCCATGCCAGCCTGTAAACACGCTAAACCCGGCGCAGCAGAAAGCGTTCGATGAAATCAAGGAATCCTTTACACAAAAGAACGTGACACTGCTGCACGGTGTCACATCGGCGGGAAAGACCGAGGTCTACATACACCTGATAACCGAAGCCATCAGGCGCGGCGAGCAGGTGCTGTATATGCTTCCCGAGATTGCACTCACAAAGCAGATTGTTGAAAGGTTGCGACGCGTGTTCGGCAACCGCATTGGGCTCTATCACTCGAAGTTCACCGATGCCGAGAGGGTTGAGATATGGAAAAAGCAGCTTGGCGACGAGCCATACGAAATTATACTCGGTGTGCGCTCATCGGTGTTCCTCCCGTTCAAGAACCTGGGACTGGTGATTGTTGACGAGGAGCATGAGAACAGCTACAAGCAGCAGGAACCAGCGCCACGTTACAATGCACGCAATGCAGCAATTGTCCTTGCCTCATTCTATGGAGCAAAGACTCTGCTTGGCACTGCGACACCATCTATTGAGAGCTATTACAACGCCACAACAGGCAAATATGCCCTCGTGAACCTGACCACAAGGCACCGTGCCGTACAACTGCCACATATTGAGGTGGTGGACATGCAGGAGTATACCCGCAAGAAACTCACCGTGGGCCCGTTTGCCGACCCTCTTGTAGAGGCAATGAGCCGCGCGCTGAAAGAGAAGAAACAGATAATACTGTTCCAGAACCGTCGTGGTTATTCACCACAGATAGAGTGTCGCATGTGCGGCTGGGTACCACACTGCAAGCATTGCGACGTGAGCCTCACCCTGCACAAGAATGCAAACAAGCTCGTGTGTCACTATTGCGGCTACACAATCCCCGCCCCCGTACACTGCCCCAATTGCGAGGGATGCAACTTTGCCACCTTGGGGTACGGAACCGAAAAGATTGAGGACGACCTGCAGAACCTCTTTCCCGAGGCACGCATAAAACGAATGGACCTCGACACGACACGCACACGTACGGCATATGAAAAGATCATCAGCGATTTCCAGGACGGGAAGACCGACATACTCATTGGCACGCAAATGGTTTCAAAGGGACTGGACTTTGACAATGTGGACGTTGTAGGCATCGTGAATGCCGATACGCTGCTCAACTACCCCGACTTCAGAGCTACGGAACGTGCATTCCAGCTCATGTCGCAGGTGGCAGGACGCGCCGGCCGCAAGAACGGGCAGGGCAACGTGTTCCTGCAGACAAAGATGACCGATGCTCCCGTAATTCCACAAATTGTGGGTAACGACTACGCGACATTCTATGACCAGCAGCTGCAGGAACGCCTATTGTTCCATTATCCTCCTTTTTATCGGCTCATTTACATATACATGAAGCACCGCGATGTGAGGATTATCGAGGAGTTCTCGGAACTCATAGGCCGCCGCATGCGTGAAATATTCGATAACCGCATACTTGGCCCCGACCTGCCGCCTGTGGCAAAGGTGAAACAAATGTACATACGCAAAATTGTGCTCAAGGTGGAGAACTCGCTCTCGCAATACAAGGTGAACGAGGTACTCAGGAACATACAACAAGCCTATTGCGAACAGCCTCGCTACCGTTCAATAGTGATGTACTACGACATTGACCCGCTGTAACACAGAATACAGCAGTGCTTTTTTATAAATAAATCTTAACGCGAGGGCAAATTGTCGGCCAATATTTTGCCCTGTGCCATTTATTAGGTAAATTTGCACGATTTAGGGACAAGATTGTCCTGTTTTTCAGGGGATAACAAAAAATCAAAAAAAATAATGAAACAATTCAGAATCTGGAACAATGCACTTGGATGGTTCACATTCCTCATTGCTGCATTGACCTACTGCTTGACTGTTGAACCGACAGCAAGTTTTTGGGATTGCCCCGAGTTCATACTCTCCGGTAACAAACTCGAGATTGGACACCCGCCCGGTGCACCATTCTTCATGCTCACAGCCAATTTCTTTTCAATGTTTGCAGCACCCGACAAGGTTGCATACATGGTAAACATCATGTCGGCACTTTTGAGCGCCGCCGGTATCCTGTTCCTGTTCTGGAGCATTACCCACCTGACACGCAAACTTGTTGCAGGAAGCAGCAAGGAGATGAGCAAGAGCCAGATGATAACCATACTTGGTTCGGGCCTCGTGGGTGCGTTGGCCTACACTTGGAGCGATACCTATTGGTTCAGCGCCGTAGAGGGCGAGGTATATGGCTATTCTTCACTATTCACAGCTGTCGTATTCTGGCTCATCCTCAAATGGGAAGACAAAGCAGACTCGCCACACAGCGACCGTTGGTTAGTACTCATTGCCTACCTTGTGGGCTTGTCAATAGGTGTACACCTGCTCAACCTGTTGTGTATTCCGGCTATTGTACTTGTCGTATACTACAAGAAATTCCCTAACGCAAGTTTCAAAGGCGCACTGTTGGCATTGGTAGTATCGGCAGCCATTGTAGGAGTTGTGCTATACGGCATTGTGCCCGGAGTTGTTAAGGTCGGTGGCTGGTTTGAACTGCTGTTTGTAAACCTTCTTGGCTTCTCCTTCAACACAGGATTGTACTTATACATAGTACTGCTCTTTGGAACACTCGTTGCAGGTATATACTGCACAGAGACCGGGAAGAGCCAGAAACTCATTGCCGGCATATTTACATTTGCAATCGCCTTGTTGGGCATTCCATTCTATGGCAACAGTGGTGGCAATATTTTCTTGGGCGCCATAGTGCTGGTTGTAATATATATCATAGGCACAAGAGGAAGCGTATCGTACAAAGGCGGCGATGCTACACAGAAATACCTGATAAGCCGCAGATGGTTCAATACATCATTCCTGAGCCTACTGCTCATCATGATTGGCTACTCTTCGTATGCACTCATTGTAATCCGTTCGTCGGCCAACACTCCAATGGACCAGAACTCGCCCGAGGATATCTTCACACTTGGTTCATACCTCAACCGCGAGCAGTACGGTTCACGCCCACTGTTCTATGGCGAGTGCTTCGATGCCGAGGTTGACAGGACAAAGGATGGCGACGCCGTGTCGGTTGAGACGAGCCCCATTTACATGCGCGTGGAGAAGAAAAACGCGTCTGACCCCGACGAGTATGAGATCATTGACCACAACAGGGAGTACAAACACGTACAGAACATGCTCTTCCCACGCATGTACAGCAGTGACCACGCCGGCGAGTACGAGCGATGGATTGGCAAGAACATAAGGAACACCAAACGTGCAAAATTCCCCGACATAAGAAAGCAGCAAGGCAAGTCGTCCGAGGTAAAAGTGCCGACACAGCTTGACAACATGCGTTTCTTCATCAACTATCAGGTGAACCACATGTACTGGCGCTATTTCCTCTGGAACTTTGTTGGCCGCCAGAACGACATACAGAACAATTATGGCGAGAAGGAGTACGGCAACTGGATAACAGGCATACCCTTCGTTGACAACATGCGATTGGGCAACCAGAGCAAATTGCCCGAGACCGTAAAGGAAAACAAGGGACACAATGTATTCTTTGCCCTGCCGCTGATACTTGGTATCATAGGTATCATATGGCAGCTTGGCAATGACAAGAAAGGCAAGCAACAGTTCTGGGTGGTATTCATGTTGTTCTTCATGACCGGTCTTGCGATTGTACTATACCTGAACCAGACACCAATGCAGCCACGTGAGCGCGACTATGCGTATGCAGCTTCATTCTATGCCTTTGCAATATGGATTGGTATGGGTGTTGCCGGTATCGTACACTATGTCGGGAAATGGATCAAGAAAGAGAACAGTTGCTTGACAAGCATCATTGTTGCCACAACCAGTCTGCTTGTTCCATTGCAGATGGTTTCACAGACCTGGGACGACCACGACCGCAGCGGACGATATGCATGCCCCGACTTTGGAGAGAACTATTTGAACACGCTCCCCGACGAGGGTTGCCCAATCATCTTCACCTGCGGTGACAACGATACCTTCCCGCTTTGGTACAGCCAGGAAGTCGAGGGCGACCGCACCGATGCACGTGTCTGCAACCTCTCTTACCTGCAGACCGACTGGTACATCGACCAGATGAAGCGCCCGGCATATGATTCACCAAGCCTGCCCATCACTTGGGACAGAATCAACTATGCCGGCAACACAAACATCTATGTATATGTATTCCCCATGGAGGAGTTCATCATGCAATACCGCAATGCTTTCCCTGAGAAGTTCAAGAAAGCATTTGGCGACAATCCGTTCGAGATGAACAAGATTACCAAGCACTGGATTCTTGAGGCAAATGCCACCAAGAAATCCGAAGCGCGCAAGGTTGTCGACGAAATTATCACATTGTACGAGAAAGCCATCAACGAGGGACGCACAAGAAGGAATTACATTGAGATTCCACGTAGCATAATTCCATGCGAGACACTATACATCCCAATTGACAAAGAGGCTGTAAAACGCTCGGGCATGGTAATTCCTGCCGAGTATGAGGACGAGATGCCACAGAACATGACCATTGACATCAGCAACAAGAGTGCGCTCTACCGCCACGAGCTCATCATCTTCGACATGCTTGCCAATGCAAATTGGGAGCGCCCTATCTACATGTCCATGACTGTTGGCGAAAGCAACTACCCATCAGTGCTGACCAAGTTCTTTGTACACGAAGGCTTGGCCTACCGCATCACGCCATTTGACTGGAGCGAACTGGGATATGACACCGCGAACGGTGACCGACCTGTAGATATTGACAAGTTCTACACCAATGTCACCGAACGTTTCAAATGGGGTGGCATAAAGGAGTACAAGGATTATTATGCCGACGAGACCATACGCAGAATGATCAGTACACACCGCAACCTTGTAGCCCAGCTGGCAACCGAAATGCTGAACAGCGAGACTGAAGATGCCAAGATAATTGATGTGCTGGAGACTGTATATAAGGAACTGCCTGCCGACGTTGCACATTACGATGCATTGAGAGACAACACAATTGCCCTTGCCGACGTATACAACATCATCTACAACATACAGAGCGACTACAAGCGAGAGATTGCCAACTGCAATGATGACCCCATAAGGCTGGCCGTGCTTGAAGAACAGTTCCTTGGAGATGATACATTGGCAATGCTGAGACAGAGAAGGAACGAGATTGCAAACAGCATACTCAAGAACGAGTTTGAACACATCAACTGGTACAACACCCTCAAGCCCCATGAACTCAACGACGTCATGCTCTATCACCGTGCATCGCTCATAAGCCACTCTTGGGAATTGTTGGACAACGGAAAGAGCTGTACCATTGCAAGAGAGGATATCCTCAATGCATTGTGTACCAGCTTCAACAACCTTGTCGACATGCATGAGAAAGCAAGGAACAAGAACGACCGTGAGATGAAGCGTATGGTCATAAGCGCAATCTATCAGGTACTCGATGGATTGAAGATGACCAATGTCGAGATGCGCAAGATTGAGCCGGCATTGAGACGATTCATGAAACAGAACAAGTAAGAGACCATATGTTCATTGAACAAGTACCCGGTTTTGTACGCAACCTGTTTCCCAAGGCATTGTGGAGAATGAACCCTGACGAAAAGGCGGTATACCTCACATTTGACGATGGGCCGATTCCCGTTATCACACCTTGGGTAGTGGATTTGCTGGAACACTACAACATCAAGGCAACCTTCTTTATGGTTGGCGACAATGTACGCAAGCACCCGCAAGAGTACAATCTTGTGGTTGAAGCCGGGCACAGAGTAGGGAACCACACGTTCAACCACCTTAAAGGCCTGTTCACCAAGACAGATGAGTATATTGAGAATGTGGAAAAAGCCAATACCCTCATACACAGCGACCTGTTCCGCCCGCCACACGGCATGCTGCGCCGCAGCCAATACAAAGAACTGTGCAAACGTTACAGGTTTGTAATGTGGGATCTTGTGACGCGCGACTACAGCAAGCGTCTATGCGGCGAAGATGTGCTCGACAACGTAAAGAAATTGGTGCGAAACGGCTCAATCATAACTTTCCACGACTCGTTGCGCTCCGAGGAGAATCTTAAATATGCACTGCCACGTGCCATTGAATGGCTGCTTGAGCAAGGATATACTTTCAAAGTCTTTGAATGATGGAAAAAGAAGAATTGACCATATTTATCAAGTCCGAGGCAACACGTCTCGGATTTGACATTTGTGGAATAGCCAAAGCCGAGGCAGTAACGGACGAGACAGTACAGAGATACAACAACTGGATAGAGCAAGAGAAACAGGCCACGATGCACTACCTTGAGCGCAATTGTGACAAACGATTCAACCCCACCCTGCTTGTAGACGGGTGCAAAAGCATCATTTCGGTAGCCATGAACTATACCCCACAGCAACCTATAGAAGGAATTGCCGACTACGCACAAGGACTGGACTATCACAAGGTTGTTAAGGACAGGCTCTACCTGTTGTTGCAGAACATAAACAATGTGTGCACAACACGGGGACGCGCATTCTGCGACTCGGCGCCGGTGCTCGAACGCTACTGGGCTGTAAAGGCTGGTATCGGATACATTGGGCGCAACCGCCAACTCATTATCCCCGGCAAAGGCTCCAAATTCTTTTTGGGCGAGCTGCTTGTAGACATAGAACTCTGTTACGACACCCCATGCGGACGCAATCTCTGCGGCAACTGCCACAAATGCATTGAAGCATGCCCGGGCAAGGCATTAAGTGAAGAGGGACTCGACGCACGCAAATGTCTGTCGTACCTTACCATTGAACACCGTGACGTGCTACCCGAAAACATCGGTGAAAAGATGGGAAACTGCTTCTACGGTTGCGACCGCTGCCAGGCTGTGTGCCCGCACAACCGCTTTGCCATGCCAAATACCACCCCCGAGCTTCAACCAAGCGAAGCGCTGCTGCAAATGACAAAAGAGAAGTGGAGCACATTGACCAAAGAGGAGTATAAAGAACTTTTCAGGCATAGCGCAGTAGAGCGATGCAAGTATGAACAACTCATGCGCAACATCGCTGCACTGGGAACAAACGACAAAACAGGCTCACAACAATAATTTTTTCGTAGAATTTTACACTACTTGTCATTTTTTTGTATTTTTACGCTCCAAAGGAGTAAAAAGGACTGAAGCCCGTTTCGCCCCAAAAAAGAAACAGAAGGTAATATGGTCAAAAAATTTGATTTTTTAGTTATCGGTTCCGGTATTGCCGGAATGAGTTACGCTCTCAAGGTTGCCCACAAAGGCAAAGTGGCATTGGTTTGCAAAACCACATTGGAAGAGGCAAACACCTATTTTGCACAAGGTGGTATCGCATCTGTCACCAATAAACTGGTCGACAATTTCGACAAGCACATCGAGGACACCATGATTGCCGGCGACTGGATAAGCGACCGCACGGCTGTGGAAAAAGTTGTACGCGAAGCACCGTCACAGATTCAGGCACTAATCGACTGGGGCGTGGAGTTCGACAAGAACGAAAACGGCGAGTTCCACCTTCAGCGCGAAGGCGGCCACTCCGAGTTCCGCATCCTTCACCACGCCGACAACACCGGTGCCGAGATACAGGAATCTCTTATAAAGGCCGTGCGAAAGCACCCCAACATCACAATATTCGACAACCATTTTGCAATTGAGATACTCACCCAGCACCATCTGGGCATTGAGGTAACACGCCAGACACCCGACATCGAATGCTACGGCGCATACGTCCTTGACATTGCCACCAACGAGGTGGACACCTTCCTCAGCAAGGTAACCCTTATGGCAACAGGTGGTTGCGGTGCCGTCTACAAGACAACAACCAACCCGCTTGTGGCAACTGGTGACGGCATTGCAATGGTATACCGTGCCAAGGGAACAGTAAAGGACATGGAGTTCATTCAGTTCCACCCCACAGCACTCTACAACCCCGGCGACCGCCCATCGTTCCTCATCACTGAGGCTATGCGCGGCTACGGCGGCATTCTCCGCACCAAGGACGGCAAGGAGTTCATGCATAAGTACGACCCGCGCCTGTCGCTTGCCCCACGTGACATTGTGGCACGCGCCATCGACAACGAGATGAAACACCGTGGCGACGACCATGTCTATCTTGATGTCACCCACAAGGACCCCGAGGAGACAAAGCGCCACTTCCCCAATATCTACGAGAAATGTCTCTCTCTTGGCATTGACATAACAAAGGACTATATCCCCGTTGCACCGGCTGCGCACTACTTGTGTGGCGGAATAAAGGTCGACCTCAACGCAGCATCAAGCATCCACCGATTGTATGCCGTGGGCGAATGTTCGTGCACAGGCCTGCATGGCGGCAATCGCTTGGCAAGCAATTCGCTCATCGAAGCCGTGGTCTATGCCGATGCGGCAGCAAAGCACTCACTTGCACACTTTGAGGAGTACAGCTACAAAGAGGAGGTGCCCGAATGGAACGACGAAGGTACAAAGATGAACGAGGAGATGGTGCTCATTTCACAGGATGCCAAGGAGGTGCAGCAGATTATGAGCACATACGTGGGCATTGTGCGCACCAACCTACGACTCAAGCGTGCGTGGAACCGCCTTGATCTCTTGTATGAGGAGACCGAGGAACTCTTCAAGCAGAGCGTCGTGAGCCGCGAGCTGTGCGAACTGCGCAACATCATCAACGTGGGCTACCTCATCATGCGCCAGGCAATGGAACGCAAGGAAAGCCGCGGCCTGCACTACAACATTGACTATCCCAAACAGGAAAACGAAAAGTAAAACCATGAAAGACCCAAAAAAGTATTTAAAGCAGTATGCAGCACTTGAAGAGGCTGCAAAGGCCGAGATAATTGAAATTTTATCGAACAACCCCACAGGGCGTTACATTTGGTTCAATTGCGCAATTGAAGAAGAGAATGATGCATATTGTGATAGTGTCATTATAGTTATGGATGGCAATGAGCAAATTATAACAATTTGTGCCGTTGGCTTGAACGACGAAAATCAGATTGTTGTCACTGATGCCGACGATGATTTTACATGGTTTACACCCGATGAGTGGACTCACGCCTATTTGGAGATGTACGAATTCGTGGTAAACAATCTGAAGTATGCCAAAATGAAGCCTTAAATTCTTTATCTGGTAAAATTGAGCATCTTTGAATCAACAGAATTTAACTATTTGTATCGCATTGTATTTCAGTGCGATACAAATTATTTTCATCGACACTTGCCTCAAAAATTGAATTTTTTGAAAAAGTTTCTATATTATAATAAGAAATAAAGAGAAACTATAAACAAATACAATTATGGTAGAATGGACTTTACAGATTAGCACAAAGGATAATAAGAACCAGGAGCAGGTCAACTCCTATGCAAAAGAACTGAA
>JAZREN010000010.1:0-47456 GCA_045660825.1 Bacteroidaceae bacterium | reverse complement strand
CATTGCTGGTGCGTATATGGAGCTCAATAAGGCTGCATAAGAACTCATATCAGCCGAAATACAATTTTTTCAGACTAAAATCTTGCCGATAAAACAAAAACAGAGAGGCCGGAGCAAAAATACTTTTGACCCGGCCTCATTACCTTTCTTTATAAGACTTATCTTCTTCTCCAGAATACCGGAGTGAGCAGTAACAGCACTGCAAAGAATTCAAGACGACCGACAAGCATCTGGAACGCACTGAACCACTTTACTGCCACGGGCAATGTTGCAAAGGAGTCCATTGGGCCATAGTTGCCGAGAGCCGGGCCTACGTTACCCACCGACGCAACCGAAAGACTGAAAGCATCGAGGAAATCCACGCCAAAGGCCATGTTAACGAACAGGCCAAGCACCAGCATAAAGATGTAGATTACCGTGTAGGCAAGAATTGCCGACTGCACTGCCGTCGGGATTATGCGGCCGGTCATTCGTACAGGAATCACCGCATTGGGGTGTACTATGCGTTTGAACTCGTTCCACATCACCTTGAAAAGGATTGATATGCGGGCGCACTTCATGGCACCCGATGTTGAGCCCGAACATGCTCCAATGAACATCAGGGCACATAGCAGCAACCACAGCAACGGCATCCACACAGCATAGTTTGCAGTGGCAAAACCGGTAGTTGTCTGCAATGACACCACCTGGAACAGCGAAACGCGCAAAGCCTCTGCAACACCCATGTCCGAGGTAAAGAACAGGCCCACTCCTACAACCACCGAGAAACCTGCGGCTATGGAAAAATAGGTCTTGAATTCAGTGTCACGGAACAGAGTCATAGGCCGTGCCTTGAAGATTGCCAAATAGAGCAACGAGAGATTCACACCCGAAACAAACATGAAGAATGTGATCACATTCTCTATTACAGGAGAATTGAAGGCTGCAATGCTGGCCTGTTTGGTCGAGAAGCCACCTGTTGCAATAGTTGACATTGCATGGCACACAGCGTCGAACCACCCCATTCCTGCAATGCGCAACGAAACTGTGCAAATGACTGTAAGAGCCATGTATATCGTAAGAATCCAACGTGCAGTCACCGATATACGCGGATGCAGTTTGGCACGTATAGGACCGACCGATTCGGCCGAAAAGAGATTCATGTCATTGAGGCCGAATATAGGGAACACAGCCACTGTGAAGAACACTATACCCAAACCACCGACCCAATGGGTCATCATACGCCAGAATAGGATTGATTTTGGCAAAGCCTCGATATCCTGCAGGATTGTGGCACCGGTAGTGGTAAAGCCCGACATTGTTTCAAAAAAAGCATCGGTAAAGGAAGGTATGCTGTCTGTAAGTATATACGGCAAGGTGCCGAACAGCGAAAAGACAATCCAGCAGAGAGTTACAACCACATAGCCATCCTTTCGCGAAATAGCCCTTTCACCACCCTTGCAGAAGGTAACCAACAGAAGCGCAATAGAAGCTATGATGCCGGCAGAGTACAGAAGCGGCCGGACTGTGTCTTCAGCATAGAACAAGGAAACACCGACGCTTCCCAAAAGGAATGCAGCTTCAATGAAAAGCAGGATTCCGACAATGCGCAGTATTATTTTAGGATGAAACATACGCTACTTGAAATATTTTTCCAATTTCTTGAGCACACGCTCAAGGCAGAAGAAGATAACGTGGTCACCGGCCTCAATCATGGTATTACCGGTAACGTGCATACCGACACCGTTACGTATGAGACCACCGATGTTGGCACCATCGGGTAAGCCAAGGTTCTTCACCGGCTTACGTGTTATGAGATCATTCTCGTGTACGGGAAACTCTGCTACTACCGCCTGAATGAATGTCAGACACTTGACACTTGACACATCGGTCTTCAGCATCATCTGGAAAATGGTACTTGCGGCCAGTTTCTTCTTGTTGATGACAGAACCGATATCCATCTTCTCGGCCATTGAAATATAGTCGATATTCTCAATCTCAGAAACCGCACGGCACACTCCGGCACGTTTGGCTGCAAGACAGGCCAGGATATTGGTCTCGGAGTTGTCACTGAGAGCAATGAACACATCGGTGTTTGCAATACCTTCGCTACGCAGGAGCTCCGGGTCGCGGGCATCGCCATTGATAACCATGACTTCATCGTCAACAAGTTCCAACAGTTTATGACAACGGTTGATATCGCTCTCAATTATCTTTATGTCTATATCCTTCGACATTAGCTTTGTGGTACGCACAGCAATGCGGCTACCACCCATGATGATGATACTCTTGACCTCGGAGAACTGTTCCTTGCCACATATCTGACGAATATGGGGAATATTCTCGTTGGTAGTCATGAAGCAGACAATATCATTAGGAACAATGCAGTCATTACCGCGTGGGATAATGGTTTCATCGCCACGTTGCATTGCCACTATGTGATAAGGGATATCGTGTGACAAATCCTTGAACGGGATATTTATTATTGATGCATTCTCCCTTACCTTGACACCCACCATCACAAGGGCACCATCACCGAACTCAAGCAACTGACGCATCCAACTGTGCTTGATACTGGTTGCTATCTCTTCGGCAGCAAGTTGCTCGGGGTAGATGAGCGAATCTACACCCAAAGAAGAGAAATACTCCTTGTGTTTTGGGAGCAAATACTCGTAGTTGTCAATTCGGGCAATGGTCTTGGCAGCACCAAGATAGTGAGCCAGGATGCATGAGGTTATGTTACGGCTCTCGTCGGGAGTTACGGCAACGAAAAGATCGGCACCGCCCACACCCGCATCTTTGAGTGAAGAAATCTTGGTAGGGTCACCGACAACCGTCTGAAGGTCGAACGATGCCTCCATCTTACCCAACCGTTCCTCACTCTCATCGAGCAGGACTACATTCTCATTCTCGGTAGAAAGCATCTTGGCCAGGTGTGTACCTACCGCACCGGCACCGGCAATGACAATTCTCATAATCAAAAATTTATATAATCATGATAGCGTTATGGCATGGGAATCACTCGCCCTTACAGCCCATAATGGCATTCAGGACACTATCGGCATCCATTCCGCAAATCCTATACAACTGTTCCGGAGTTCCGTGTTCAATAAAGGCATCAGGTATTCCCAAGGCTTTTATCTGTGGTGTATAACCGTTCTGTGCCATATATTCGGCAACAGCACTGCCCAAACCACCCTTCACGGTACCATCTTCAAGCGTTACAATATATTTGAATTTTTCGCCAACCTCGCGCAATATTTCCTCGTCAATAGGCTTAAGGAAGCGCATATCATAGTGAGCGACACTCACTCCCTTTTCGGCCGCTGTCTTCACAACCTTTTCCATCTGTTTGCCAATAGGACCTATTGTAAGGAAAGCCACGTCGCTGCCGGCTGTGAGCCTGCGTCCCTTGCCAACCTCAACAACTTCCAACGGACAGCGCCAATCAATGAGGTTACCCTTACCACGCGGATATCTTATCACGAAGGTTCCCATATCAGGTTGCACAGCAGTGTACATCAGGCGACGCAGTTCGCATTCGTCATAAGGCGACGAGATTGTAATGTTTGGCACCGGGCGCAGATATGCAAGGTCGAACGCTCCGTGATGTGTTGGACCATCCTCGCCCACAATGCCGGCCCTGTCAAGACAGAATACCATATTCAGGCGTTGCAAAGCCGCGTCGTGGATGAGATTGTCATATCCACGTTGCATGAACGACGAGTATATGTTACAGAATGGAAGCATGCCACCCTTTGCCAAGCCGGCCGAAAAGGTCACGGCATGTCCCTCGGCAATACCCACGTCGAAGAAGCGGTCGGGGAAGACGTCCATCAGTTTGTTCATGGAACAGCCTGTAGGCATGGCAGGGGTAATGCCCACTATCTTTTCATTTTCCTTGGCGAGTTCCACGAGTGTCTCGCCAAAGACATCCTGGAAACGTGGAGAGCCGCCTTCGGTTACTATGCGTTCACCTGTTTCAATATCGAATATACCCGGCTGATGCCATACTGTCGCATTTTTCTCGGCAGGTTCCCAACCCTTACCCTTGACAGTGTGGATATGGAGCATTCTTGGACCTTTCATATCCTTTATACTCCTGAGCATACGCACAAGTTCAAGCACATTGTGTCCGTTGATGGGACCAAAATAGCGGGCACTCATACCCTCAAAGAAATTATTCTGTTTGAACAGCATTGCCTTGAGACCATTGTTGAAACGTATCAAAGCATTGGCACGCTGCTCGTTGAGGATGCCTACCTTTTTCAAAGCCTTGGCTATGCCGTAACGTATCTTGTTATATGCCTTTGACGAGTGCATGGAGATGAGAACCTGACTCATTCCGCCCACACTTTTGTCTATGGACATATTGTTGTCATTGAGTATAATCAGCAAGTTGCTCTTTGTATTGGCAAGGTTGTTCAGTCCCTCATAGGCCAGACCGCCACTCATTGAACCATCGCCGATTATGGCAACTACATGTTCATTGCTCTTGTTCATCGTCGCCGAGACGGCAAGACCTAAAGCCGCCGAGATCGAATTCGACGCATGACCGGCTACAAAAGCATCGTACTCGCTCTCCTCGGGCGAGGGGAAAGGTTTGATTCCGTTCAACTTGCGGTTGGTGTGAAAACGGTCGCGACGACCAGTGAGAATCTTATGGCCATAGGCTTGATGACCGACATCCCACACCAGTTTATCGTCCGGTGTCGAGAACACATAGTGCAGAGCCACCGTCAGTTCCACAGAGCCAAGGCTCGAAGCAAAGTGACCGGGATTATTGGCCAACGAATCAATGATGAAGCCTCGCAACTCGTCACACACCTGTGGCAGCTGCTTTTCGGGCAACTTGCGCAAGTCGGCCGGGGAGTTGATTGACTCCAACAAAGGATATTTTATCTCTTTTTCCATTTCAATATTCAAAATTCAGTTTCAACAGCAAACTGTAGAAAAATCCACAGCATCCATTACGCCAAAATGATTTAACGCGAATATAGCAGTAAAAAAACAAATTTGTTGCAAAGATACTATAAATCTTAATGAAGTTGTTTATTTTTGCATACAAATTACCCTTTACAATGTTTTTCACCACACCCGTTGAACTGCCTTGCGGCAAACTGGACATAACGCACAAAAGCAGACTGTTGCTCATTGGCTCCTGCTTTGCCGGCAACATTGGCGCCGCCTTACTTGGCAAAAAGTTCAATGTTGACATAAACCCGTTCGGAATACAATACAACCCGCTTTCAATATCGACAGTTCTTGAGAGGATTGTTGACGGCACGCCGTTTGACGACCGTTCGCCCGAGTTGTTCGAGCATTGCGGCAAATGGCACAGCATTCTGCATCACGGCGATTTTTCACGCGACAGCAAGGATGAACTCATTACCGGCATAAACGACAGGCTCTCAAAGGCACACAAAGCCATTGGAGAGTGCGACACAATAATCATAACCTTGGGTACAGCCTATGCCTACACACGCATCAGCGACAACGCCGTAGCAGGCAACTGCCACAAACTGCCGGCCAGCTGTTTTACCCGTTCGTTGCTTGGCGTAGAAGAGATTACAGGCAGGCTGTCAACAATCATGCAGCGCATAATCGGCATAAATCCCAAAGTCAAGTTCCTGTTCACCGTCAGCCCCATACGCCATTTACGCGACGGGGCACATGACAACCAGAAAAGCAAGGCAACACTACTGCTTGCAACAGACAGGTTAATATCGCTTTACCCTGACAATGCCTTGTATTTCCCTGCATACGAAATTGTGCTCGACGAACTGCGTGACTACCGTTTCTATGCCGACGACATGGTACACCCCTCCACAAAGGCTGTTGAATATATCTGGGAATGTTTCTGCAAATGTTTTTTCAACGACAGCACATTGAAACTGAACAATGAGGTTGAACATGTCATGCGTGCAATCGGGCACCGTCCTTTTGACGCAACATCCGATGCATATAAAGACTTTTTGAACAGTTTGTTGAAGAAAATTGTAGACATTGAAGAAAAATATCCGTATCTTAATTTCGAAAACGAGAAGAGACAATGCAATACACTGTTGAACAGATAAAGAATATACTGAAAGCTGAAGGCAGGCTAGCACACCCACACAGCAAAGTAACACGCCTGCTGACCGACAGCCGTTCACTTTCATTCCCCGAAGAGACTTTGTTCTTTGCCATAAGGACAAAGCACGGTGACGGGCATGCCTACATAAGGGAGCTCTACAACAAAGGAGTAAGGAACTTTGTTGTAAATGATGCTGCAACCTTAGGCGACATTGCCGACGCCAATTTCATCATGACCGGCGACAGTCTTGCCGCATTGCAGGCCTTAACAATGCATCACCGTTCACAGTTCGACATCCCAATTATCGGCATCACCGGAAGCGATGGCAAGACAATCGTAAAAGAGTGGCTCTACCAGCTCACTGCAGGCAACTACAATGTCACGCGCTCACCACGCAGCTACAATTCACAGGTGGGTGTCCCCCTTTCGGTATGGAAACTGAGCAAAGAGAGCACATTGGGCATCTTTGAAGCCGGAATATCACAATGCCATGAAATGGGCAGACTGCAACAGATAATCAAACCCACCATAGGCATCATAACCAACATCAGTGGCGCACACCAGGAAAACTTCACCTCATTGCAACAGAAATGCGCCGAAAAGCTATTGCTGTTGAGTGAGTGCGACATCATCATATACAATGCCGATGACCCAATCCTTTCGGACTGTATTGAACACTCTGCGCTACCCTCACGCGAAATCGCATGGTCAATGACCGACCCAGAGCGTCCGCTCTACATAGCATCGGTAACGCAGGAAGAGGACGGGACCGTCATAAAATACCGTTATCTGACAATTGACGGCAGTTATCGCATACCTTTTATCGACAGCGCTTCGATAGAGAACTCTATCAACTGTCTTGCAGCAGCCCTGTACCTCATGATTCCTGCGGAGACAATTGCCGAACGCATGGCACAACTTGAACCCATCGCCATGCGCCTTGAGGTAAAGGAGGGCAAACGCGGATGCATGATAATCAATGACAGCTACAACTCGGACACCGCATCGCTTGACATCGCACTCGATTTCATGGAGCGCCGATGCAAGACCATGCCCGGACTAAAGCGCACCATCATACTCGCCGACATCAAACAGACCGGCGAGAGTGCAGCTTCGCTATACAGCAAAGTCATCAGTTGTCTGAAAGAGCACAGAATTGAAAGGTTCATTGGAATCGGCGACGACATATTGTCCCAGACAGAACAATTCAGCAGCACAGGGATGGAGTGTCATTTCTTTGCAGACACTGAAGAGCTACTCACATCGCCAATCATAAAAAGTATGCAGAGCGAGTGTGTACTTATCAAAGGCTCACGTTCATTCCATTTTGAAGACGTTACAGAGGTTCTTGAGAAAAAGGTACACCAGACTATACTGGAAGTCAACCTCAACGCCCTACGCGACAACCTCAACTACTATCGCAATAGCCTTGCAGCCGATACAAAGACCGTATGTATGGTAAAGGCCGGAGCTTACGGCGCCGGAGCATTGGAGGTAGGACGCACCTTGCAGGAGTGCCACGTCGACTACCTTGCAGTTGCTGTAGCCGACGAGGGTGCCGAGCTGCGCAAGGAGGGTATAACAACCGGAATCATTGTCATGAACCCGGAACCAAGTTCGTTCGGCACACTGTTCGACAACAAGCTCGAGCCCGAGGTCTACAGTTTTGGGATGCTCAGATCGCTCATTGAAGCCGCACGACGTGAGGGCATAACAGACTACCCTGTACACATCAAAGTAGACACAGGAATGCACCGTCTTGGATTCCAACCCGACGAAATCCCCGCACTGACAGAGATTCTGAAACAGCAGGACGCATTGACTCCGCGCTCGATATTCTCGCACTTTGCCGGCAGCGACAGCCCGTTGTTCGATGATTTCTCAAAGCTGCAACAAGATCGTTTCGACACTGCCGCAAACACCTTGCAACATGCATTCAGCCACAAGATTTTGAGACACATATGCAATAGCGCCGGTGCCGAACGCTTTGAGACAGCCCGACACGACATGGTACGTCTTGGAATTGGCCTTTATGGTATATCACCAATTGAAGAAAACCCCAACCTGCACCCTGTATCGACCCTGAAAACCATAATACTGCAGATGCGTGATGTTCCCGCCGACGAGACAGTCGGCTACAGCCGCAAAGGAGTGCTGAAGCGCGATTCACGCATTGCAGCACTGCCAATAGGATATGCCGACGGACTCAACCGCAAACTGGGAAACGGCAAGGGCTACTGCATTGTAAACGGAAAGAGAGCGCCATACATCGGGAACATATGTATGGATGTCTGCATGATTGATGTTACAGACATTGATTGCAAGGAAGGCGATATTGTAGAAATCTTTGGTCCCGACCTACCCGTTACAACAGTGGCAAAATGGCTTGAGACAATACCATACGAGGTTTTGACATCGGTTTCCGTGAGAATAAAAAGAGTATACTACAGCGATTGAGACCACAAAGGACTAAACGATGCGTATAGTTTGTTTTCATCTTTTCAACGACCATAGCGGCAGTCCACAGGTTCTGAGAACCGTAATAGAAGGGCTGCTTGACAAAGGCTACAGTGTAGACCTTGTGACTTCGCGTGGCGGTGTACTTGACGAACTCAACGGCAAGGAGAACCTGAAGCTCAAGCAGTACAACTACAAGTTCGCACGCAACAAGTTTGTAAGAGCCATACGTTATACATGGGTGCAGATATTGACATTCTTCATTGCACTGGGCTACATATTCAAGAAGGATATTGTCATATACATAAACACCATTCTGCCGGTGGGCGCCGCAATTGGCGGACGCATGGCAGCAAAGAAAGTGGTCTATCACTACCACGAGAATGCCAAAGCAAAAAGCACAGCATACCGCATTCTGGCAAAGATTATGCAGTGGATTGCCAGTGAGGTAATTTGCGTATCGCAATACCAACGTTCGTTCCTGAGACGGAAGAAAAAAGTAACAGTCATTCCTAACGCCCTGCAGGAGAATCTTGTAGCCAGACTGAACCCGGATAGCGAAAGGGCCTTCAAGAACCGACGCGTACTCATGCTTGGTTCACTGAAAGAATACAAAGGTACCAAAGAGTTCATCACCCTTGCAAAACGATTGAACAAATACCATTTTGAGCTTGTTATTAATGACTCACAGGAGAGCATTGACAGTTACCTGAAAGAGAATGGAATTAACCTCACTGAAAACCTGACAATACATCCACGCCAGGAAGACGTGACACCGTTCTACAACCGAGCATCGATAGCAATAAACCTGACGAATAAAAAACAGGCAATTGAAACATTCGGACTCACAGCTTTGGAGGCAATGACGGCCGGACTACCTGTGATTGTGCCCACTGTGGGTGGCATTGCCGAGATGGTCACAGACGGCGAGAATGGTTACAAAATAGACTCTCAGGATATTGTAGAGATAGAAAAGTGTATAGAAAAGATTTTACACAATAAAGATTTTTTCGTATTTTTGTCAAATAATGCTTTGGCGAAATCCAAATCATACAACGCCAAGCATATGGTTGAAAACATTGCAATGATTTTGTAAACAAAGTTTACAGCACCAACAGAGTGAAAAAAGTCGCTATCATAGGAACACAAGGAGTTCCTGCAAATTACGGAGGTTTTGAGACTTTGGTCGAAAATATCATTGGAGACAATTGCTCCGATGATATACAATACACCGTCTTTTGCAGCAGCAAGGATATGCCCCCAAAAATAAAGGAGCATAAAGGTGCCAAGCTGAAATATGTCTGCTTTAGAGCCAACGGTGTACAAAGCATACCTTATGATATCGTATCCATGATGCGCTCAATCTGTGGCTACGACGCAATCCTCATTCTTGGCGTCTCGGGATGTACGTTCCTACCTATATTCAAGCTTTTCTGCCGCAAAAAAGTAATAGTGAACATCGATGGCCTTGAATACCGCAGGGCAAAATGGAAAAGCTGGGTAAAGAGATTCCTCAAACTCTCGGAGAAGATTGCCATACGTTTCGCAAATGTCATAATCACAGACAACAAGGGCATACAGGATTATGTAAGAGAGGAATATGGCAAGGAGTCGACCCTCATTGCATATGGCGGCAACCATGCACTCATTGACATTACAAAGGAACGCGAAGAGGAGATACTTAAGCAATACAACCTTGAACACGACAGCTACTCAATCAGCGTTTGCCGCATTGAACCCGAAAATAATTGTCATATAACCCTTGAGGCTTTCAAGAACAGCAAGGAGAAGTTGGTGTTCATTGGAAATTGGCACCGTAACGGATATAGCAGAAAGTTGAAGGAGGAATACAGAAACTGCGACAATATCATGCTGCTTGACAGCATTTACGACCTTGACATCCTTTACACATTGCGCAAAAATGCCAAGTATTACATTCATGGACATAGCGCAGGCGGCACAAATCCATCACTTGTTGAGGCAATGTTCTTTGGACGTCCAATCCTGTCATTCGATGTGGTATATAACCGTGAAACGACCAAGAACAAGGCACATTATTTCAATAATGCCGAAGAGTTGACAGCACTCATAGCAAAGGGCGTTGACAACGGCAAGGAACTTAAAGAGATTGCCTGCGAAGAATACACTTGGGCAAAGATTGCCAAGCAATACGAGGCGCTGTATTGAAAGAAAAAGAGAATATCATAATAAAACAAAGATTGCTTGCCGCCGGCAAGCAATCTTTGTTTTATTTACGTTCGAGTTCGCTAAGTTCCTCCATCTTCTTCGCAGCAAGGAATTCATAGATTCCGCAAAGATGCTCACGGACCTTGCCATGACCGAACTCATAGACCTTGGTCACAAGCCCATCGAGGAAGTCACGGTCGTGGCTCACACAAATAAGTGTACCGTCATAATCCTGCAATGCCTGTTTCAGGATATCCTTTGTCTTGAGGTCGAGGTGGTTGGTGGGCTCGTCGAGAATCAACAGGTTCACCGGTTCAAGAAGCAGTTTCAGCAGCGCCAAGCGTGTGCGCTCACCACCGGAAAGCACCTTCACCTTCTTGGTGCTTGCCTCACCACCGAACATGAATGCACCGAGCAAATCGCGTATCTTATTACGAATTTCTCCCTTAGCGACATCGTCAATTGTCTGGAACACAGTGAGTTCTTCATCGAGCAACGATGCCTGGTTCTGTGCAAAATAGCCAATCTGTACATTGTGACCGAGTTGCAAAGAGCCCTCGTGCTCCAGTTCCTTCATTATACACTTTACAAGCGTAGACTTTCCCTCGCCGTTACGTCCCACAAAAGCCACTTTGTTACCGCGTTCAATAGTGAGTGTCGCACCCGAGAAGATACGCTTCTCACCAAAAGCCTTGCCCACGCCATCCATAATAACCGGATACTGTCCGGCGCGTGGCGATGGCGGGAACTTCAGACGCAATGCCGATGTATCCTCCTCGTCGACCTCAATGATTTCAAGTTTCTCGAGCATCTTCACACGGCTCTGGACCTGCAGGGTCTTTGAATATGTACCTTTGAAACGCTCGATGAAATCCTTGGTTTCCTGAATCATCTTCTGCTGCTCCTCGTATTGCTTTATCTGCTGCTGACGGCGTTCGGCACGCAACACAAGATACTGTGAATAGTTGACCTTGTAGTCATATATGCGCCCCATTGTAACCTCAATGGTACGGGTTGTAATGTTGTCAACAAACTTGCGGTCGTGACTGATTACAACCACTGCCTTGCCGTTGTTCACGAGGAACTCCTCGAGCCAACCGATAGACTCAATGTCGAGGTGGTTGGTAGGCTCATCGAGCAGCAACACATCGGGGTTGCGCAAAAGCATCTTTGCAAGTTCAATACGCATACGCCAACCACCGCTAAACTCGCTTGTCTGGCGACCGAAATCCTTTCGCTCAAAGCCAAGACCGAGGAGCGTCTTCTCAACATCCTCCTCAAAGTGTGTCATGTCAATGGCATAGAATTTCTCGCTCTTTGTGGCAACCTCTTCAATAAGAGCCATATACTCGTCGCTCTCATAATCGGTACGGGTAGCAAGTTCGTTGTTCATGCGGTCGAGTTCGGCCTCCATCTCATAAAGATGGGCGAACGCCTGCGATGCCTCTTCAAAGACGGTACGGCCATCCTCGGTCATCAGGTGCTGAGGCAGATATGCAATGACAGTATCCTTTGGAGCAGACACCGTGCCACGCGATGCAGTGCGCACACCGGCAAGTATCTTTAGCAAGGTACTCTTGCCCGCACCGTTCTTGCCCATGAGGGCAATACGGTCCTTCTCATTAATCACAAACGAGACATCGCTGAAAAGCGTTGTTCCACCAAATTCCACAGCCAATCCGTCGACCGATACCATATATAAAAGACTTTTTAAATTGTTATTCGCAATATTTGCAGTGCAAAGATAGTGAATTGTTGCTGTTTTAGCGCAAAAAAAGTAAATTTGCACTTTGAATATCGCAGTAGAGACAGAAACTGCATTAAAAACAACCGAGAGAATGAAAGTGATGAAATTCGGCGGAACATCTGTTGGTTCCGTAGAGAGCATATTGAGCCTAAAGAACATTGTCGAGGCGGCTGCCGTCAATGAACGTGTGATTGTTGTTGTGTCTGCATTGGGCGGCATAACCGACAAACTTATAAAAACTGCGGACCTTGCAACCTGTGGCGACACGGCATTCAATGACGAGTTCCGCGGAATTGTTGCACGTCACCACCAACTGATAGACACCGTAATCACAGACAATGACAAGCGCAAAGCGCTATTGGAAGAGGTGGACATGTTGCTTGGAGAGCTGAACAACATCTACCAGGGACTCGCACTTATCAACAACATGACACCGAAGTCCGAGGCCACCATTGTAAGCTATGGTGAGAGAATCTCGAGCCGCATTGTAACAGCGCTCATCGAGGGGGCCGTGCGCTTCAACGCCCGCAAGTTCATAAAGACCGAGACAAAGCACAAGAAATATATCCTTGCCGATGACATTACCGACAGACTTATACACGAACATTTCGACTGTTGCGATGAAAGGATCATCATTGTTCCGGGATTCATTGCCCAGGACAAGGAGAGCGAGGAGATAACAAACCTTGGACGTGGCGGCAGCGACTACACAGCGGCAATCATTGCTGCGACACTGAATGCAGACTGCCTCGAGATATGGACCGACGTGGACGGATTCATGACAGCCGATCCACGCGTAATCAACAACGCCTACACCATAGGTCACTTGAGCTACGTCGAAGCCACCGAGCTCTGCAACTTTGGTGCGAAGGTAGTATACCCACCTACCATTTACCCGGTTTTCAAGGCAAACATCCCGATAAAGATAAAGAACACCTTCAACCCAAGTGGCGAAGGCACAATAATAGATGCCCACAGCGAGAGCGAAGGGCGCCTCATCAAGGGAATCTCAAGCATCAACGACACCGACCTTCTCACCGTACAAGGACTCGGTATGGTGGGCGTTGTGGGCGTTAACCACCGCATCTTCCGTGCACTGGGCAATGCCGGTATCAGCGTGTTCCTTGTTGCACAGGCATCGTCGGAGAACAGCACATCAATCGGTTTGCGCCATGTGGATGCAGAAAAGGCAACCGAGGTTCTCAACAAGGAGTTTGAGAAGGAGATTTCCATGGGTCTGATGGAGAGTGTGCACGCAACAAGCGAACTCTCTACCGTAGCCATTGTTGGTGAAAACATGCGCCACAATGCGGGCATCATAGGCAAGTTGTTCCAGACGCTCGGACGCAACGGTATCAATGTGATTGCATGCGCCCAGGGCGGACAGGAGACAAACATATCCTTTGTCATAAAGGCCGATTTGCTGCGCAAGACCCTGAATGTTATACATGACTCGTTCTTCCTTTCGGAGTACAAGGTCCTGAACCTCTTCATCTGCGGCGTGGGAACCGTCGGCGGAAGCCTCATTGAGCAGATTGTATCGCAACAGGAGACACTGAAGAAAGAACACGGGCTCAAACTGAACATCGTGGGTATTGCCAACAGCCGCAACGCAATCTTCGACCGTGAGGGACTCGACACCACAGGCTACCGCACGGCACTCAAAGAGAGCGCGCCAAGCAGCATAGAGAAACTACGCGACGACATCATTGAGATGAACATCTTCAACTCGGTGTTCGTGGACTGTACTGCAAGTAGCGAAGTAGCAGCAATATATGGCGACCTGCTGTCGCACAACATCAGTGTGGTTGCAGCAAACAAGATTGCCGCATCGGCCGACTACGCCACATACAACAACCTGAAGCAGATTGCACGCCAGCGCAACATCAAATACCTGTTCGAGACCAACGTAGGTGCAGGACTTCCAATCATCAACACCATCAACGACCTTATAAACAGCGGTGACAAGATACTGAAGATTGAGGCAGTGCTCAGCGGCACACTGAACTTCATTTTCAACGTATTGAGCAAGGACATCCCAATGAGCCAGGCCGTACATCTTGCCCAGGAGAAGGGCTACAGCGAGCCCGACCCACGCATTGATCTGTGCGGAAAGGATGTGATACGTAAGTTGGTAATCCTTGCGCGCGAGGCCGGATATGCCATTGAGCAGAGCGATGTCGAAGCCAACCTGTTCATACCACAGGAGTTGTTCGACGGCACATTGGACAATTTCTGGGCAAAGTTGCCACAACTTGATGCACAGTTTGAGGAGGAGCGCAAGAAACTCGCAGCCGAGAAGATGCATTGGCGTTTCATTGCCAAGTACGAAAACGGCAAGGGAAGCGTCTCTTTGTGCAAGGTGAACGAGCGCCACCCGTTCTACCACCTCGAGGGCAGCAACAACATCATCCTGCTCACAACAGAGCGCTACAAGGAGTACCCGATGCTCATCCAGGGTTACGGTGCCGGCGCCAGCGTAACAGCTGCCGGTGTCTTTGCCGATATTATGCGCATTGCGAATATCTGATAACCAGAACCTCATACAACATCGGGCTCATCTCCTGAGGTGAGCCCGATGTTATTATTTGTAATCCTTCAACAAACCTTGCAACTGTTGGCGAGTGAAAAAGATGCGGCTCTTCACCGTGCCGATCGGAAGACCAAGACGGTCGGCAATCTCGCGATATTTGAAACCTGCGATATGCATGAGAAATGGGATGCGGTAGTCACGTGGTAGACTATGTACAACGCGGTATATTTCTTTGGTGTCATAATCGTTGTCGGTGACATAGTCATCGAGTTCACGTGGGCTGTTAAGGTGGAACAGATTATCTGTCTGGTCAACGAATATCTGATCGCGCACCTCCTTGCGGTAATTGTTGATGAAGATGTTGCGCATTATCGTATACACCCACCCTTTGAAGTTTGTACCCGGAGTATATTTCTCCATATTACCCAACGCCTTAAGCGATGTCTCTTGTAGCAAATCGTTTGCCTCTTCCTTATCTGCCGTGAGTTTGTAGGCAAAACGTTGCAACTCCGACTGAACTTCAAGCAGTTCCCTTTTGAATTTTGCTGTATCCAAAATGTTTGATGTTTAAATGTTTGTTCCGGCAAAATCGCCAGGGTATGAATATATAACAAGAATAATGGCTTTTTTGTTTTGGACCAGAAGAAAAAACATCATATTTTATTTTCACACCTATTTTTGAGACGCCTCGAAAACAGCATTCACTCGCTGTAAAATATTCAAGCAAGTTTGATATATCTTGCTCGTTTACCCCTATTTTTGTATCTTCGCACAGAATATACGACAGCATACAATGGTACTCAATTATATTTGGATTGCATTTTTCATAATCTCGTTTGTCATAGCACTTGGTAAACTGATATTCTGTGGCGACACCACGGTTTTTACCGAAATGATGACAGCAAGTACCACATCGGCAAAGAACGCCTTTGAACTCTCTTTGGGACTGACCGGTGTACTCTCGCTCTGGATGGGAATAATGAAGATTGGCGAGAAAGGCGGTCTTGTAGCTGCACTGGCAAGATTCCTGAGCCCGGTGCTGAGCAAGATTTTCCCCGACGTACCCAAAGGACACCCCGCCATGGGAACTATGTTCATGAATTTCTCGGCCAACATGCTGGGACTTGACAATGCCGCCACACCCATGGGATTGAAAGCAATGCAGGAGCTACAGGAACTGAATACAAAGAAGGATACTGCCAGCAACCCCATGATAATGTTTCTTGTACTCAACACCTCGGGGTTGACACTTATACCGGTGTCTGTGCTTACATTCCGCACACAGATGGGCGCAGCAAACCCCACAGACATATTCCTGCCCATACTCCTGGCAACTACTGTTGCCACCCTTGTGGGCCTCATCGTTACAAGCATATACCAGCGCATAAACCTTTTCAACCGCACAATGGTGCTGTTCCTTTTAGGCGTATGCCTGTTCATTGCCGGTGGCACATGGGGCATGATGCAACTCTCACAGGTGCGTATAGAAGCACTCTCTACATCGCTTGCAGGCGTGACACTCTTTTCCATCATAATATTGTTCATACTATCGGGCGTCAAAGCCAAAATCAATGTATACGAGGCGTTCATTGAGGGAGCAAAGGATGGATTCGGTACCGCCGTACGTATTATCCCCTACCTAATTGCCATCCTTGTTGCCATTGGAGTGTTCCGTGCTTCGGGTGGCATGGATATCATTATGAACGGCATTGCATGGTGCGCCAATGCCATGGGAGCGGGTACAGACTTTGTCGGCGCACTGCCTACAGCCATAATGAAACCGCTAAGCGGCAGCGGCGCACGCGGCATGATGGTGGATGCCATGAACACCTATGGTGTAGACTCTTTCGCAGGCCGCCTGGCATGCGTCTTCCAGGGAGCGACAGATACCACATTCTACATTCTTGCAGTCTATTTTGGCAGCGTGGGAATAAAGAAGACACGCCACGCACTCACCTGCGGCCTGCTAGCCGACCTTGCCGGAATAATAGCAGCGATAATAATAGGATATATTTTCTTTGGATAAACATATGACAAAAAACATGACATTATGATAAGTTACCAGACCGAAGGCGTGAAGATGCCCGCAATAAAGAAACGTGAAACAACCGCATGGATAAAGGCTGTTGCGGCTTCATATGGCAAGAAGGTGGGCGATGTTGCCTACATTTTCTGCGACGATGAGAAAATTCTTGAGGTGAACCGCGAGTATCTGCAGCACGACTATTACACCGACATAATTACTTTCGACTACTGCGAGGACGATGTAATAAGCGGCGACCTTTTCATCTCGCTCGACACCGTGCGCAGCAACAGCGAAATGGTGGGTGCTACATATGAGCAGGAACTGCACCGCGTGATAATACACGGCATACTGCACCTTTGTGGAATAAACGACAAGGGCGAGGGAGAACGCGAGATTATGGAAGCCTGCGAGAACAAGGCGCTGGCAATGAGATAAAAGGAAACAGGTTCATAAACCCACATAGGGAGATATGAACCTGTTTCTTGGTATTGCTGTATCAAAATAAGATTCTATAGTTTCAACCCATCGAGCAACGTGCAGAACTTTTCAATGCCGTCACGGATTTCACTTATGAGAACAAACTCGTTGGCGGTGTGTGAACGAGCTGTGTCACCGGGTCCCATCTTCAATGTTGGAACACCGCTCACCAATGCCTGGTTGGAAAGTGTGGGCGAACCATAAGGGACACAACCCATTGCAACGGCACGCTGCACAAGAGGATGTTCCAATGAGATGAAAGATGAATTCAGTCTTGTAGAGCGCGCTGTGACATTGCTGCCGACATTCGACTTGATTATATCCAACAACTCCTGATTAGAATAACACTCGTTGCTGCGCACGTCAACAACATAGCTGCACTTGTCGGGGATTACATTATGCTGTGTTCCGGCGTTTATTTGGGTGACGGTCATCTTTACATCGCCCAAAAGTTCCGAAGTTTTTGTGTATCTGTGGGTACGGAACCACTCAATGTCAGCCAAAGCCTTGTATAGGGCATTGACACCTTCGTTACGGGCTGCATGCCCCGAGACGCCTTCGGCAACGCAGTCGAGCACCATAAGTCCCTTCTCGGTCACCGCAGGCTGCATTGATGTGGGTTCGCCCATTATTGCGCAGTCAAAGGCCGGCAAATGTGGCAGAACAGCCTCGATACCATTTGCTCCCGACACCTCCTCCTCGGCCGATGCCAAAAACACGGTATTGTACAGCTGTGGCTTTTGGCATATCTGGTAAAAGACCTGCAAGAGAGTCACCAATGAAGCGCCATCGTCGTTGCTACCCAAACCATATATGGCATCACCCTCAACTATCGGGGTAAATGGGTGCTTGCTCCAACCGCTGACGGGCTTCACTGTGTCAATGTGTGCATCGAGGAGCAGTGTGGGACGCGAAGCATCAAAACCCGGAGCAACACACCACAGGTTATTGAGGTGACGGTGCACCTCGCACCTCACCGGTGCTCCGCGCTCTATAAAGAGCTGCAGCTTATCGGCAGCCTCACCCTCCTCGCGGCTTACGGAAGGAGTACTTATGAGAACCTTTAACAGTTCAACCGCCTGTTTGACATTTGCTTCGCTTGCTTTCATACACTTTTCTTTAAGTGCAAAGGTACAACAGCAAGCCTCATCTACAAAATCCGCAAAAGGGAATTTATCAACAAATGAGAAGAATACACCACCAAAACAGCCTTTACACGCGCATATTCTTGCGTATTTTTGAATATCGTTGTATCTTCGCACAATAATTAATATAGAAGACAATAGAGATGATTACAGCCGACCAGTTGAAGGACATCAAGGAGCGCACTGCAGCCCTTAAGCAATACCTATCCATTGACGAAAAGATTATACAGGTTGAGGAGGAACAGCTCCGCACACAGGCACCAGGTTTTTGGGACGACGCCAAGAAAGCCGAAGCACAGATGAAGAAAGTGAAGGCTCTGCAGGCTTGGATCGAGGGCTACAAGGAGGTGAACAACCGCACCGAGGAGACCGAGATGGCCATGGAACTTTTCCGCGAGGAGATGGTTGAGGAGCACGAGGTTGACGATGCATATGCACGTGCACTCACAGCCATTGAAGAGCTTGAACTCAAGAACATGCTCCGTGGCGAGGCCGACGACATGGACTGCGTGCTGAAAATCAACTCGGGCGCCGGTGGTACCGAGGCACAGGATTGGGCAAGCATGCTCATGCGCATGTATATGCGTTGGGCCGAGTCGAACGGCTACAAGGTGGCTGTTGCCAACCTGCAAGAGGCCGAGGACGCCGGTATCAAGACCGTGACTCTTGAATTGCAGGGTCCATACGCCTATGGTTATCTCAAGGGCGAGAACGGTGTGCACCGTCTGGTACGCGTGAGCCCCTACAATGCACAGGGCAAGCGAATGACATCGTTCAGTTCGGTATTCGTTACCCCACTCGTCGATGACAGTATTGAGGTTGTCATTGAACCGGCACGCATATCATGGGATACATTCCGAAGCGGTGGTGCAGGTGGACAGAACGTAAACAAGGTGGAATCGGGTGTACGTCTTCGCTACCAATTCAAGGACCCATACACTGGTGCCGAGGAGGAGATTCTCATTGAAAACACCGAAACCCGCGACCAGCCCAAGAACAAGGAGAACGCCATGCGTCAGTTGCGTTCAATCCTCTACAACAAGGAGATGCAGCACCGCATGGAAGAGCAGGCAAAGGTTGAGGCCGGCAAAAAGAAAATCGAATGGGGTTCACAGATACGTAGCTACGTATTTGACGACCGTCGCGTAAAGGACCACCGCACAGGTTACCAGACATCGGACGTGAATGGTGTGATGGATGGCAAAATTGATGGTTTTGTCAAGGCATACCTCATGGAGTTTGCAGACAAGGGAGAGTGATAAAAACTGAAAACTCGTGCCAACGAGCGAAACGCAAAGCTTGCTTTAGCGTTTCACGGCGAGTGCAGCCGAGGTTCAATCGCACGCAGTGCTGTTAAAGCTGAAAACTGAAAGGTTCAAACAACTAACCACAGCTTTCCGTTTTCCGTTTTAACCTTTAACCTTTGAAAAAATGGCTATTGAGATAGAGAGAAAATTCCTTGTCACCAATGATAGCTACAAGGCTATGGCTTTCAAGAGCGACCGCATTGCACAAGGCTACATATGTCGCGAAGGCGGCAATTCCGCCCGTGTGAGAGTGCGTGGCAACAAAGGCTACATCACCATAAAAGGACCTTCACTCGACGGCGGATTGAGCCGCTTTGAATGGGAGAAGGAGATTCCTGTCGCAGAAGCATTGGACTTGTTGAAACTGTGTCATGACGGAATTATAGACAAGATACGCCACCTTGTAAAATGCGGAGAGCACATTTTTGAAGTAGATGAGTTCTTTGGCGACAATGAAGGACTTGTGGTTGCCGAGGTGGAACTGTGCGACACCGATGAGGCTTTCGAGAAGCCCGGTTTCATTGGGCAGGAGGTCACAGGCGACAAACGATATTACAATTCAAGACTCACACGCTACCCTTATAAAAGCTGGCAATAACAATTGCCGGCTTATTTTTTTCTACAAGCCATACAGGGTCGTGTAACAAAAAGACTGAACATAAGCGCCGCCAGCACACCTATTGTATTGAACACGAAATCGTCGAAATCGCCACTGCGATACGATGTAAGGAGATACTGCAGATATTCCATGACCCCACTGAAAATTATTGGCAGGATAACCGCAAAGACGGCCATCTGCGATTTCTTTGGCGTTAAGGTTATCTTGAAACTTTCGTACCAGAACACAGCACACAGCGTAAAGTACATCACAAAATGGACCAGTTTGTCTATCCCGATAATGGTGCTTGTACGCGTGAGACCTATAGGTTTGTAAAATGTAAGGCACAATATCAGCACCAACGTCAATAACGTCAGGATGTATTGTTTCAGTAGAACCTTTATTCTTTTCATACCAACAGTTTATTGCGCAAATACAATAGAAATAACAACTTTATTTATAACTTTGCTACGTAATTGATGACAAAAATAGTGCAACATTTCCTATTGGCGGCACATTAATTGAAAAATAACATGAAAAATTTCTTCTATTTTACCAAAGGACAAAAGAGAGGTATACTTTTGTTTGTCCTGATGATAATCATAGCAGTCTGGCTAAAATGGGGGATATAAAAAAGAGAATTGGCTTTCAAATCATCTTTACATGTACTATTTTTGCATAAATAGAATTTTACACTGAAAAACAGGAAACAATATATGAGCGGAGATTTCAACATTCGCGGCAAGAACAGCGACAAGGAGTTCGAGAATGCGCTGCGTCCTCTCTCCTTTCCCGATTTCAACGGACAGGAGAAGATTGTGAGCAACCTCAAGATTTTTGTCCAGGCCGCCAAGATGCGTGGCGAGTCACTCGACCACGTGTTGCTTCATGGCCCCCCGGGACTTGGAAAGACAACCTTGAGCAACATCATCGCCAACGAATTGGGCGTGGGCTTCAAAGTGACATCGGGCCCTGTACTCGACAAACCGGGCGACCTTGCCGGCATACTCACATCACTGGAGCCAAACGACGTGCTTTTCATTGACGAGATACATCGTCTGTCGCCCATTGTGGAGGAATATCTATACTCGGCAATGGAGGACTACCGCATAGATATCCTAATTGACAAGGGTCCATCGGCGCGTTCAATACAGATTGACCTGAACCCGTTCACACTCATCGGCGCCACTACACGTAGCGGACTGCTGACAGCCCCGCTGCGCGCACGTTTCGGAATCAACATGCACCTTGAATACTATGACAGCAAGACGTTGGCCGGCATCATAGGACGCTCAGCGCAGATACTTGGCGTATCGTTCGACGAGGATGCGACATATGAAATAGCACGCCGAAGCCGTGGTACGCCACGTATTGCCAATGCGCTGCTGCGCCGTGTGAGAGACTTTGCACAGGTCATGGGTGACGGCCACATAACCAATGGCATTGCAAAGATGGCACTCGAAGCGCTCAATATTGACAAATATGGACTCGACGAGATTGACAACAAGATTCTTTGTACCATCATTGACAAGTTCAAGGGTGGCCCGGTGGGAATTGGTACTATCGCAACAGCGTTGAGTGAGGACACCGGCACCATAGAGGAGGTGTACGAGCCTTATCTCATCAAGGAGGGTTTCATCAAGCGCACACCGCGCGGACGAGAAGTAACCGACCTTGCCTACAAGCATCTTGGCAAGAGCCGTTTCAGCAACAACGAACAAGGGACATTATTCTAAAACAAAGAGAGAATGGGCAAATTGCAATCACTACTGAAAGAGACCGCCATATATGGTATGAGCAGCATTGTAGGACGTTTCCTCAACTACCTGCTTGTTCCGCTCTACACAGCAAAGATGAGCGTAGAGAGCGGAAACTATGGCGTCGTCACCAACATATATGCCTGGACAGCTGTCCTGCTGGTCATTCTCACATTTGGATTCGAGACCACCTTCTTCAGGTTTGCAAGCAAAGAAAAGGCCAATGTATCAAAAGTCTTCTCAATGTCAATGCAGGTTGTCGGAACACTGTGTGGCCTGTTCCTGCTTGCCATTTTCTGCTTTCTGCCATCAATTGCCCGAACGCTGGGCTATGAGATGCACCCCGAATTTATTGGCATGATGGCCGTTGTCGTTGCCCTTGACGCACTGCAGGCCATTCCATTCGGACTATTGAGATTGCAGAAAAGGCCAATCAAATTCGCGTCGCTGAAATTGCTGAACATATTCACGAACATTGCCCTCAACCTATTTGTGTTCATTGCACTGCCACACCTGTATGCAAAGAACCCCGATCTTTTCGGCAGCATATATTTCCCGGGGAACCAAGCATTCTACGTATTCTTCATCAACTTAGTGTGCACTGCAGGCATAACATTCTTCCTGATTCCGGAACTAAAGATGTTCCGTCCTACCTTTGACAAGGAGTTACTCAAGAGCATGTTCAGATACTCGTGGCCATTGCTTATACTGGGAATAGCCGGTATATTGAACCTGCATGCCGACAAAATCATATACACATGGCTTGTCCCCGGAGAAAAAGGCATTCAGGAACTCAGCATATATGGAGCCGCCGTAAAGATAGCGGCCATAATGGCAATGCTGATGCAGGCCTTCCGGTATGCCTATGAGCCTTTCGTCTTCAACAACAGCAAAGAGAAGGAGAGCAAGACTCTCTATGCAAAAGCAATGAAATACTTCATCATTGTATCAATGTTGGCATTCCTTGTAGTGGTTTTCTACATGGATATACTCAAATATATCATAAACAGCAACTACTGGGAAGGACTGAAGGTTGTACCCATAGTAATGGCGGCTGAAATTTTCATGGGCATATATTTCAACCTGTCATTCTGGTACAAACTCAATGACGAGACTTATTGGGGCGCAATTTTCTCCTTCATTGGCTGTGCGTTGCTATTTGCCGTGAATATCATCTTTGTACCACGATATGGCTATATTGCCTGCGCATGGGCTTCATTTACAGGTTATATGACAGCAATGCTGATATCCTATTTCGTAGGACAGAAAAGGAATGCGATAGACTATGACCTTAAGAGCATATTCCAATTCACAGCACTGTTTGGCATACTCTATGCCGCCTCAATGGCAATCCCGGCAGAGAACAGCATAATAAAAATGCTATGCAATACAGGCCTGCTGTCGGTATTCCTGTTGTTCATCTTCTACACCATCAGGAAAGAGATAAGACAGTCACGTACAAAGAGTGACAAATGATTCATAAAAGCGAGTGTGAAATCGCACTCGCTTTTATTCTTTTCTCACTCATTTTTAAAGTCAAAACAGTTCTCGTTCAATATTATTTAGTATATTTGCGGTAGTTGCGGGTTCACAGCCACGCCACAAAACTATTACATCATGGACAACATAATTCAAATTGACGTAAAGGCCATTCTGGCCGCAAAAGCCGGAAAGAAAGCAAAGTATATCCCCGGTTTTGTCATTTCATACCTGAAAAAGATAATACACCAGGACGAGGTTAATGAGGCTCTGCGCTCTTTTGGGCACAAACAGGGTCTTGAGTTCATAAGTGCATTCATGGAGTATTTCAACAACTCGTTCGAGGTACATGGGCTGGAGAACCTGCCGCAGGATGACCGCCGCTACACATTCGTGAGCAACCACCCGCTTGGTGCACAGGACGGACTTGGACTTGCGCACATTCTGGGACCTGTGTATGACGGAAAAATCAGGTTCCTGGCCAACGACCTGCTGATGAACTTTCCCCAGATATCATCATTCTGGATACCCATAAACAAGACAGGCAAGCAGGCACGCGACCTGCCGCAGCAGGTAAACGCCGCATTCCAGAGCGACAACCACATTGTGATGTTCCCTGCCGGACTGTGTTCACGCAAGAGAAAGGGTGTAGTAAAGGATCTTCCATGGAAAAAAACCTTCATAACAAAGAGCATACAGTCACAGCGAGATGTCATTCCCATCCATTTCGAAGGAGAGAACTCTAAGTTTTTCTATCGCCTTGCGAACATAGGCAAATTCTTTGGATTCAAATTCAACATTGCAATGCTCTACCTCAGTGACGAGATGTTCAAGAACAGGAACAAGAAGTTCAAGGTAACGATAGGCAAACCAATCCCCTGGCAGATATTCGACAAAACAAAGAGCGCGACTGAATGGGCACAATATGTCCAGGATGTGGTATATACACTATAAACAGACACTGGAACAATATGAAAGACATCATTGCACCGGTTCCAAAGGAACTGCTCAAGGCAGAACTCACCGAAGACAAGCTATTGCGTTTCACACACAGGAGTGACAACGAGATTTACATAGTCACTGCGGCAGAAGCACCCAATGTGATGCGCGAGATTGGACGTCTGCGCGAAATAGCATTCCGTGCGGCAGGTGGTGGCACAGGCAAGGAGGTAGACATTGACGAGTTCGACACGATGGAGGTACCATATAAACAGCTCATTGTGTGGAACCCCGAGAACAACGATATAATCGGAGGCTACCGTTACATCCATGGAAAGGATGTCCGTTTTGACGAAAATGGTGAGCCCATCATTGCAACAGCACATGGCATGTTCCGTTTCTCGGAGAAGTTCCTGAACGAGGTGTTGCCTTACACAGTGGAACTTGGACGCGCATTCGTCGCCCTTGAGTACCAGTCGACACGCATGGGTTCAAAAAGTCTTTTTGCACTCGACAACCTGTGGGACGGTTTGGGAGCGCTCACTATAGTAGTCCCCGATGTGAAGTATTTCTACGGCAAAGTAACCATGTACCCTTCGTACCTGACAAAGGCACGCGACATGATTCTTTATTTCCTGAAGAAGCACTTTCCCGACAAGGACGGCCTTGTCATTCCAGTAAACCCACTACAGCTTGAGACCGACGAGAGCGAGCTCGCACAGATATTCACGGAAGAGGCATTCAAGGAGGATTACAGGATACTCAAACAGGAGGTACGCAAGTTCGGCCTTGCCATTCCGCCAATGGTGAATGCATACATGGGCCTTTCGCCAACAATGAAGATATTCGGTACAGCCGTGAACTACGACTTTGGCAATGTCGAAGAGACAGGCCTGTTGATAACTGTCGATGAGATGCAGGACAGCACAAAAATGCGTTATATCGAGTCGTTCGTCCGCGAGAACCCTGAAGCCATAAAGCTCACATCGGGAGCCAACAAGGTATTCTATGAAATAGGCGAGAACGAAAAAGGCGAGAATTAATTGATTTAAGAGACAACATTTCCACCTTTACACAATTATATAAGATATGAAAGTTGAAATAATAAATAAATCAAAACATCAGTTGCCATCATACGCAACTGCCCTCTCGGCAGGCATGGATCTGAGGGCAAATATTGACACACCCATTGTACTGAACCCATTAGAGAGGACGCTGGTTCCTACCGGTCTTTTCATGGCCTTGCCGGCAGGCTACGAGGCTCAGGTGCGTCCACGCAGTGGCCTTGCAATAAAGAAAGGCATAACAGTACTGAATTCACCAGGAACAATTGACGCGGACTATCGCGGCGAGGTGTGCGTGATACTTGTGAACCTGTCGAACGAGCCATTCACCATAACAGACGGCGAGCGCATTGCACAGATGGTCATCGCACGCCACGAGCAGGTTGAATGGTATGAGTGTCACGTACTTGGTGAGACCGACCGTGGCACAGGCGGTTTCGGACATACCGGTGTTTAAACAGTTGTTGCATGAGACATATCTGGCAATACCTTTTGGGCTTGGTTCTATTGCTGTCAGCCATAGACGGACAGGCACAGAACAATGAGAAAAATATCGACGCACGCAAGCGTGCCGTCGATTATTTTCATTTGGAATCGGTGTCACTACAGGAGCAGGAGAGATATGACGAAGCGTTTGAAATGCTCGAGTATTGCCGTTCGCTCGACTCCACTTCTACAGCCATACAATATTTCCTGGCTCCCTATTACAGTATATTGGGTAAAGACAGCATTGCATGCGACATGCTTGAGCAGATTGTATGCCAAGACCCTGCAAACGAAGACTATAACGATGCATTGGTGAACCAATATGCACGCACCGGCAATTGGAAAGCCGCCATAGACGTATATGAAAGGATTGTAGACAGCGCCCACTCGAAAAGCGAGATATACAAGGCACTATATGCCCTTTATTACAACGACGACAATTTTGACAAAGCGTTGGAAACGCTCGAAAAGATTGAGAACCTTGAAGGGAAATCGACCGAACTTACTGCAAAAAGACTACAACTGTTCCTACGACTGAACAGACACGACGAGATGATTGACATCATTGAGCAGGCTATTGCAGAGAACCCGGATGATAGCCGTTTCATGACATTCTTGGGCGATATATACACAATGATTGAAAAGTATGGACTGGCCGAAGAGACCTACATGAAAGTTCTTGAAAAATACCCCGATGATGCCTTGACACTTGGTTCATTGGTCGACCTGTACGCAAAGACCGAGGATGACGAGTCATTCTGCAACGCCATTGAAACATTGATAAAGTGCGAGAAGGTTGAAACGGAGACACGCATGCAGAATCTCGTCAACTACATATTGTACAAAGAAACGAGTGACAGCGCATACGTAGAACCATTTTTCCAGGAACTGCTGCGGCTACCATTCGCCCAGTTGGAACTGCACATGTCCTATGCCGATTATCTGGAATACAAGCAGGCTACACCCGAAGTGCTGATACCTGTATACGAGAAGATTGTCGAACTGGATTCTGAGAACATTTCAGCCATAATAAAACTACTTCAGTTTTCAATAGACGCCGATGACAAGGATGCCGTTTTCAAATATGCCAGCGAGGCACTGCTCTACCTTCCCCAGGTACTGGAGCTGTATTTCTACAAAGGATTATCGCTGTATATGTCAGGAGGCAAGCTGGAGAGCATTGACATATACAAGGAGGGACTTGCCAAGCGCGACACCGATACCGACCCCGGAGTTGTGGCAGCCATGTTCACTGTCATAGGTGACACATACCACGAACTTGGGATGACAAAAGAGTGCTACGAGGCATATGATTCGGCATTGATGTATGACGCATACAAACTCGATGTACTTAACAACTACTCCTATTTTCTCTCACTCGAGAACAGGGACCTGCAACGGGCATTGGAAATGAGCGGCAAGACCATCAGCGCCGAACCGGACAACCAGACATACCTTGACACATATGCCTGGATACTGTTCAAACTTAAACGCTATGAAGAGGCTAAGGCGTATGCCGAGAAGATACTATCACTTGACGAGGAGTTGAGCTACGAAGTGCTACACCACATCGGTGACATTTTTGCAAAATGCGGCAACATAGAGAAAGCCGTATTCTACTGGGAGAAAGCCGCCGAAGCCGGTGACGACACAAAATTATTGGACAAAAAAATAAAAAAAGGCAAAATCTACAATGAGAAGAAACGTTAACAGAATTACGTTGGCACTGCTTGTGCTGACGTTGACGCTTACAGGATGTAAATCAAAAATGGCAGTACAGGTTCAGGAAGTGGAACCAATTCAAGACTACAAGGCTATCGTTGCCGCATATCAGGCTGTAACCCCCGACACCATGGCATTGCAGTATATCTCGGGCAATGCCACACTGAACCTTGACGTCAGCGGCAGCAGCATAAGCCTCAAGGGCAAGTTACGCGTCAAGAGAGGTGAAGGAATACAGATTACCATCACTCCATTGGGACTCGTTGAAGCGGCGTGTGTAGAGTTCCTGCCAAACAAGGTAAGACTCATAAACAAGTTGACCAAGAAATACACCGAAGTTCCCTACTCCGAGGCTGCATCAATTGGCCTTGGAGGAATCAATTACAGGGCTCTTGAAGCGATATTCCTTGACTATGCGTTCCTGCCCGACGGACGCATTGCCTACAAGGGACTGGACGAGATGAACATAGAGGAGATGAGTGACGGCTACAAGCTTACAACAAAGAAGAACACAGACATGAGATACGGCTTTACAGTAGAGAAGACAAATGGCTGCCTTGTGTCAATGGAGGGACGTAGCACTACAGGTGGCAGCATTGGATGCGATTATTCGAGGTTTGCCGAAATAGACGGCACCATGTTCCCCAACAGTATGCACATCAGTTTCGACGGTGATACAAAAATAAGACTCGGTATTGAACTCAGCAAGACAAGCAACAAATCTTTTGATTTTTCAAGCCGTAGCATCAGCAGTTCATACCGCAAGCAGAACGCCGGCGAGTTCCTCAAGTCTATAAAATGATAACAATGAGAAACCGCTTATTAGGCTACATATTGACATTGGCACTCCTTTTCACAGTATCACCGAGCACGCAGGCGCAAAGTGATTCTGTCGAAGGCTTGCGCAATAAGGCCAACACCCTGCGCAAGGAGATAAAGGAGAAGGAGGCCATACTCTTGTCATCACAAAAAGACATAGACAGCAAGTTGAGCAATCTCAAGATAATCACAGCAAAGATTGACGAATACAAGGGGCTTGTAGCCGTACTGCAGAAAGAGGTCAAGGCTCTCGACAACAAGATGGGCGTCATAGACAAGGAGATGAAGGCACTTGCCAAAGAGATTGCCCAGAAAGAAAATAGCGTGGAGATTTCACGTGCCGAGTATGCCGAGGCCTTGCGCAAGGCACGTAAATATGACAATTTTGAAAACAAGATGATGTTCGTCTTTTCAACAGGCGACTTCAACCAGATGGCTCGCCGCTACCGCTACACCAACAGTTACATGAACGCCCACAAGGAGCTTGCAGACAGTCTCAAGAAGAAGATTGCAGAGCTGGAGGTGAAACAGGGCGAACTCAAGGCTAAACGCAATGAACTACAAAAGGCACGCGCAGCAAAGAAGGCATCACTGAAAGAGCAAGAAGCCGAACGCGCACGTATACAGAAACTGGAAAGGGAGCAGAAGGAGATTATCGCAGGTCTGCAGAAGGAGAAGAAGAAGGTGGAAGCCGCACTAAAGAAACAGCGTAACGAGCTCAACAAACTCAATGCAGCCATTAAACGTGAGGTTGAAAAGATTGTTGCAGCCGAAAATGCGAAGAAAGGCTCTGCTGCAAACAAAAACAACAATAATAAAAAGTCTTCAAAAGGTTCTCCTAAGTATAGCGAAGATGCAGGCATTGCAAAGATGTCTGGCACATTCCAGGCCAACAAGGGCAAGATGCCTGTTCCCATAACAGGAGCTTACCTGCTTGTCGACAAATTCGGACAAAGAAATGCCGTTGAGGGCAAAGGTAGCGTTATGATAAACAACGGTGGTCTCACTTTCAAAGGCACAAAAGGCGCAAAAGCACGCTCGATCTTTGAGGGCACTGTATCAACAGTGTTCCACCACAATGACTATACATGCGTACTGGTACGTCATGGCAAGTACATATCGGTATACTGTAATGTTGAGAATGTACATGTGAAGAGTGGCGACACTGTAAAAGCCGGAGACATAATAGGAGACGTAGCGATTGATGCAGGCGACGGCAACCCGCGACTGTTGTTCCAGCTCTACAGCGAAAAGACACTGCTTGACCCCGCCGGTTGGTTGAAGCTATAATCTCGGTGAAAACGGAAAACGGAAAGGTGAAAGCTCGCGCCGAAAGGTTCAATCACGCGAAGCGGGTAAGACTATAAAATAAAGTGTGTCAAGTAAAGAATTTATTAACTTTACAGACACATTTTATTTATGAGCAATTCATTCGATTTTGAGCTGTTCAAGGCGCAAGCTATTGAACAATTGAAGGCCGGCGTGCCTCTTTCGGGTAAGGATGGAGTACTTTGCTAGAAAGTAATAATATATGGTATTCTTTTGATTCTTTAGGAAGGTTGGTGGAATGTTTTTATTGGTGCACTTCTGCTTGAAGTCATATAGTTTGTAGACAACTAAATTTAAAGATTTAATTCGCAAATATGATGAACGATAAAAAACTATTTGAAATAATGATAAAATACCATCCTACGATTATTGGATGGATGAAGCGTAAAACCAAGATGTTTGAAACTTCCCACACGGAAACTTCTCCTCGAACCTTTTCTAGAAATTTTGAAGTATACGAGGTGTATAATGATGGCGTAAAGAGAATAAGAGGAAGCAGTTGGGATGAAGATTTTATAGAAATTACACTAATAAATTGGCAAGATTTTGAAATCATCACTAAAGATGGAATAGATATTTTTGATATTGGTAATATGTCTGAAAGATATTGCCATATATCTCAACTTGAAGAATTGCTAGAAAAGCATAGTGATAAAATATTGGATTTACATATTTTAGGCAATCATCCAAGAATCAGAGGTAAGGCAATAAACGGTTATATGCAAGTCTTAGAACAAGAAATTCAGTTCATTAAAGATAAAAAATTCAGCTTTAAAGGTTATTTTGATGGAAAGCATATCTTCTCTTATAAAATTTACGGCGGAAATGATTGTGATAAGGAACTGAATATTAAAGACCACGGTATATTTGCAAGTGAAACAATCTATGAAAGAATAGAGTGGACTTTTGACCTTGTTGAAATGTATAAAGACCAAATAATATGGCATTTACTTATAAACAAATCTAATTTGATATGGAATGAAGATGATGTAATAAGATATGAGAAATACATCTTGTCTTGCGATTATATTGATTATAGCAAATTTTCTAAATTAAGCAGTGGTTTTCTTAGAAAGCACAAGGATTTTATAAATTGGGATACTTTCATTAGAAATGGATGCACAGAATGGGATGCTGAAGATATGAAGTTTTTTTTCACATATATCTCTCAAAAATATTCATCTTGGTATAAGGGTATTTTTGCAGACCTACTTGACAATAAACGTTTCTATTGGACTTCTGAAAATCTTTTGGCTTTTTTGCTTGAAAGTGGTTGTTGGGGTGAGTTGATAAGAAAGCATCGCCCTCACTTATATTCTCTACTTTTACAAATACCCAATATTGGTGAAATTGCCAAAGAGCACGTAAAAGAACTGGAAAATTTTTGGCAAATTGTAACATACAACAAAAAGTACTCTAAACTTGCAAAAGAGTTTACGCTATCAAGTGCTATTCAGAATGTAAAAGAATGGTCTATACCGTTGTATAATAAAATACTTAAGCTAAGGTCGAGCAGGGATGATATCCTACATCGTGTAATGACACAGTGGGATATTTATGCTGAAGACGACAAAATACCTTTGACTTATGAACTAGCAAAATATTTATCCAATATTAAAATTCAATTGGGAGGAACATATTATGTTGAGATTGATGATGTTGATGGGTCTTGTATAAATTGTAGCAACTTTCCAATCCTTAATGGATTACAAGCTTTCTCTCACCATTGCTTCGCTTCTACAGAAGATATGGTTCAATGCTTAAAAGATGAAGCAATCACAGATATTTTGTTAGACCCGAATAATTATCAAAGTGATGATTTACTTTCATTTATAGTAGAAAATTTCTTTAAAGATTATTCGGTAGAAGAGTATTTGAGAATTACAAGTGTTGTTCATTCAAATAGTTGGTGCCAAAATTACAGGTGCCCTTTTGATTATGATGATTGGTTTTTGGGAAAATATCTAAATAAATATTGGGAAAATAGGGGACAAAGTACTGTTGTAAAAACTAGATATACCGTAAATAAGCAAGATTTTCAAAAGAGAACGATATTTGTATATAGTTATTTGAAACCATCGAGGTGATAACAACCTATTGAACCGCCGAAAGGTTCAATCACGCGAAGCGTAGTTAAATTTTGTTTTCACCTTTCCGATTTCACTTTTCAGTTTTTAACGTCTTCCTGAACTTGTCAATAAAGAGCTCGGCCTGCTCCATTGTCAATGTCAAAGGTGGCAACAGACGGATGGTATTTGTTCCGCTGACACCAGTAAAGACGCGCTCTTCAAAGAGAAGTTTGCGGCGGATATCCTTTACAGGTTCGTCGAACTCAATGCCAATCATTAGGCCCCGGCCACGCACCTCCTTGATGCCATCAATCTTCTTCAGTTCAGTAAGCAACCACTCTCCTACCCTGTTCACATTATCGAGCAGATTATCGGCCTGCATCACATCGAGCACTGCCTCAACAGCGGCACATGCAAGGTGATTGCCACCGAATGTTGTGCCAAGTTCGCCATATACAGCCTGGAACTTGGGGCTGATGAGCACCACACCCACAGGAAAGCCGTTACCTATACCCTTAGCTTGTGTAATGATGTCGGGCTTTATGCCTGCCCATTGGTGCGCGAAGAACTTGCCGCTGCGTCCACAACCGCTTTGTATCTCATCGAGAATAAGAGTCGTGTCCGTTTCAGCACACAACTGCTGCAACTGCTGCAGGAAGGTTGGTGACGGTATCTGCACACCGCCTACTCCCTGAATGCCTTCTATGATGACAGCTGTGACATCGCCCTTCTCAATCTCGGCACGCACGGCGTCAATATCACCGATGGCAACAAATGTTGTATGGGCATTTGCATTGATTGGAGCTACAATCTTTGGATTGTCTGTAACCTCCACAGCTAGTGAGGTGCGGCCATGGAATGCCTTTTTAAAGGCTATTACACGGCGTTTGCCATTCTTGAACGATGAGAGTTTCAAGGCATTCTCGTTCGCCTCGGCACCGGAGTTGATAAAAAAGAGGTTGTAATCCTCGTAACCGCTTATTCTGCCAAGCTTCTCTGCGACACGTTGCTGCAGTGTATTGATTACTGAATTTGAATAGAAGCCAAGCGTTGCTACCTGGTGGCTTATCATATCGACATACTTGGGATGGGCATGACCGATGGATATTACAGCATGACCGCCATAGAGGTCGAGATACTCGTTACCCTTGTCATCCCAGACCTTGCAACCTTCGCCCTTTACAATGTTGACATCGAAAAGCGGATATACATCGTATAGATTCATTGTCCTCTGCTTTAAAGTAACGGTTCAACTTTAGAAAGCCGACGGTTTGAGCTGCAGACCGACAGTCTCGGCAAGACCAAAGAGCAGGTTCATGTTATGGACTGCTGTACCGCTTGCACCCTTGAGCAGATTGTCGATGATTGATGTGATAAGCAGCTTGTCGCCATGCTTTTCAAGATGTATCAGACACTTGTTGGTGTTCACAACCTGCTTGAGGTCAAGCGGACGCTTCACTACATGTGTGAACGAATCGCGCTCGTAATAGCTCTCATACAGTTTATACAGCGTTTCAATGTCGAGATCGCATTTCACAACCAATGTTGCGAATATTCCACGTGGAAAACAGCCGCGATAAGGGATAAAATCGATGCTTCCCTCATAGTCGGGCTGCAGTTGCTTGATACTCTGCATAATCTCGGCCAAATGTTGGTGCTCAAAAGGCTTGTATATGCTGATGTTGTTGTCTCTCCAACTATAGTGTGTGGTTGCCGATGGTTTTACACCGGCACCGGTGCTACCTGTTATGGCATTTACCGACACGTCGCCCTTGAGCAGGTGCTCCTTTGCCAAAGGCAAAAGACCAAGTTCAATACAGGTTGCAAAGCAGCCTGGATTTGCCACATAACGGCTCTTGCAAGTATTGCGACGGTTCAGTTCGGGCAAACCGTAGATAAAATCGTGCTCGTTGCTCTTGATGCGATAGTCCATCGACAGGTCAATAACCTTTAGCTCATCGGGCAAAGCATGACCTTCGAGGAACTTGCGTGTATCGCCATGCGCTGTACAGAAGAAGAGCAAGTCAATCTCTTCAAAAGGCATTTCACTTGTAAATACCAGATCGGTTTCACCAAGCAGACCGCCATGCACGTCGGTAATATAATTGCCGGCATTGCTGGTACTATGTACAAACTTTATCTCAACCTCGGGGTGCTGTAACAACAGACGCAGAAGTTCACCTGCCGTGTATCCGGCACCACCTATAATTCCAACTTTAATCATATGTAATAAAGAAATTGTTTAGAAGCTGTTCAACTTGATTACAAAGATATATATCAAACTCCTAAATATCAAATCTTTTCGTCGGGATGACTTGCATAGTATGCACGCAGAGGTGTCGATGTTACCTTGATGAAGCCCTTGGCATCCTCGGCTGTCCAACCCTTCTGCACCTCGCCATACTCACCCAACTTGTTCTTCACAAGGTCATTCGGTGAATCCACGCCCACTGTCTCAAAGTGCTTTGGCATGAGTTTGAGAATTGCTGTACCGGTGACATTGCGCTGTGAGCTCTCGAGCATAGCTTCAATATCGCGCATCACAGGCTCAAGATACTGGCTCTCGTGCAGGAACATTCCGTACCAATTGGCAACCTGATCCTTCCAGTACTGCTGCCACTTGCTGAGAGTGTACTTCTCAAGGAACTTGTGTGCTGCAATGATGAGCATTGGAGCTGCTGCCTCAAAGCCCACACGCCCCTTGATGCCAATAATTGTGTCACCAACGTGCATATCGCGTCCGATTCCGTAAGGAGCACCAATCTCCTCAACCTTCTGGATAGCCTTGATGGGATCACCGAACTCCTCGCCGTTGACAGCCTTGAGTTCGCCGTTCTCGAATGTAAGACGCAACTCCTCCTCGCCCTGTTTCTCTACCTGCTTGAGGTAAGCACTCTCGGGCAAGCCCTGTTTGGAATCAAGGATTTCGCCACCGCAGATTGATGTACCCCAAAGTCCTACATTGTATGAGTATTTAAGTTTTGTAAAATCGGCACTGAAACCATGCTCATTAAGGTAATTGACCTCATATTCACGTGTAAGTGTCATGTCGCGTGTCAATGTGATGATTTCCACACCCGGTGCACAAACAAGGAATGTCATGTCAAAGCGAATCTGGTCGTTTCCGGCACCTGTAGAGCCATGAGCAATGGCATCGGCACCAATCTCATTGGCATAGCGTGCAATTGCCAAGGCCTGGAAGATTCTCTCCGATGACACAGAGATGGGATACGTTCCGTTGCGCAACACATTACCATATATCATGTAACGTAGGCTCTTCTCATAGTACTCCTGTGTAACATCAAGTGTTACATACTCCTTTGCGCCCAGTTTATAGGCGTTCTCCTCGTTCTGCTTCAACTGTTCGGGACTAAAGCCGCCGGTGTTCGCACAAGCCGCATACACCTCATAACCCTTCTCCTTGGCAAGATACATCACTGTGAATGAGGTATCCAAACCACCACTGAAAGCAACAACAACCTTTTTCTTCTCCATATTGTATTTTCGTTTTTATCTTTTATTACTTTTTACCATGTTTTGCGGGGTCGTAGAGCATAGCTGTACATATGCAGTAACGACGTTCCGTACGCATGAGTACATCGTGGTTCACGCATCCCTCACAACCCTTCCAGAAAGCCTCGTCGTCGGTCAATTCCGAGAATGGGACAGGCACATAGCCCAATTCGGTATTGATTTTCATTACTGCACCTCCACTTGTCAATCCAAAGAGCTTTGCATGGGGCCACTTCTGGCGCGAGAGTTCAAACGCTTTCTGCTTGATGCGTCTTGCCAAGCCATGACCGCGGAACTTGTCCTTTACAATAAGACCCGAATTGGCAACGTACTGCTTGTTGCCCCAGCTCTCGATGTAACAGAATCCTGCGAATTCGTCACCGGCAATTGCAATGATAGCCTTGCCCTCCTTCATCTTCTGCGCAACATACTCATGTGTACGTTTTGCAATACCTGTTCCGCGTACCTTTGCCGCAGCAGTGATGGTGTCAAGGATTTCGTCAACATATTTCTCGTGCGAAGCATTTGCTATGATAATTTCAATACCGTCGTCGTAAACTTTGTCTTCCATATTCTCTCTGCCTTAAATATTCGGAATTATACTTCTCAAAGCCCTCAATACAGCACCTCGTGTCGCATCCTCGGCAACCACAAGCATCACAGTATCATCACCGGCTATTGTACCCAGTATCTCGGGGAAATCATTGTTGTCAATGTGGTATGCAAGTGTACTTGCATAACTTGGTTTGGTACGTATTACAGCCATATTGCCCGAAAACTTTATCGACATAAAGCCGCTTGTCTCCTGCGGTGTAGTCACAGGGCGCACATCGTCCTGCTTGGAGTCGTGGCGATGCTGGTGCGGACGTGTGAGCACATATCTGTATCGTCCTTGGAGACCTACGGTCTTTACAACACGCAACTGATGCAAGTCGCGCGAAAGAGTAGCCTGTGTCAACTTAAAACCCTCTTGTGCAAGCACACTGAGCAATTCCTCTTGAGAGCCAATCTCTTGCGTTGACAGTATAAGACGTATGGCGTCCAAACGTGAATTCTTTACCTTCATAAATTGTATATTTATTACTTATATATTGCAAATATACACATATTCATAGAATAAATATATCAATTCTGCAACTTTTTGTAATAAACATAAAAAAACATGCAACTTTTTGCAAATTGCATGTTTTTTATCCAAAAATTCTTGACGCAATTAAGACTTACCACCCGGATTAACTCCCAAAAGCGAATCTCAAATTACGGCATTCTTATTTTTAATCAGTCAAGTTCCTGATCGGCCTCATAGCCTGCAAACTCACGAATCTTGTTCTTGAGCATCGCAAACTGCTTGAACAAATCGTGTACGGGTTTCTCGCCATCCTTGTGCATCGGAGCCTTACTGTAGAAGGAAAGGAACTCCTGAATACCCTTCTCACCTGCACGCAGTGCAAGGTCGCTGAAGAGAATAAGGTCGAGCACCAGCGGAGCTGCCAGGATTGAGTCGCGGCAAAGGAAATTCACCTTTATTGTCATTGGGTAACCCATCCAGCCAAAGATGTCAATATTGTCCCAGCTCTCCTTCTCGTCGCCACGTGGCGGATAGTAGTTGATACGCACCTTGTGATACATGTCGCTGTAGAGTTCGGGGTAGACATCACTGTCGAGAATATTCTCAAGAGCCGATGTCTTGCTGCGGCGCTTGGTCTCGAAGTTCTCTGGGTTGTCGAGCACCATACCGTCGCGGTTACCAAGGATATTGGTAGAGAACCATCCTGTAACGCCCAACTGACGGGTGAAAAACGCAGGTGCAAGCACAGTCTTCATCATTGTCTGTCCACTCTTGAAATCCTTACCGGCAATGGGCATACCTGTTTCTTCGGCAAGTTCCCACATTGCAGGAATATCAAGACAAAGGTTTGGAGCGCCCATAACAAAAGGACAACCCTCGCGCATAGCTGCATAGGCATAACACATGCTTGGAGCGATATTGACAACATCATTGGCTTTCATTGCAGTTTCAAAGGCAGCCACACTACCGTGAACCTCGTCATTGCGGGGTATAAATTTCTCAGTACTTGCAATCCATATCACCACCACGCGGTCGCAACCATTTGCAGCTTTGAAGTGGCGTATATCCTCGCGCAACTGTTCAGTAAGTTCCCAACGGGTAACACCCACCTTCACATTGGGGCCATCAATGTTGCTTGCATAGTTCTTGTCGAACAGAGCCTTGTATGGCTTTATAGCCTTCAGTTCGTCTTTCACAGGCTCTACATCTTGTGGCTTGAGCACACTTGCCTTGTATACAGCTTCATAGGCATCGTCCTCATAGAGGTCCCATGCGCCAAAGACCATATCGTTGAGGTCGGCAATAGGAACAAGGTCCTTTACCTCCTTGTAACATTTGTCCTTGCCTTTTCCAACACGCATGATACCCTCGCATGCAAACGAGCCAACAGGTTTTGACAAGCCCTTGCGCGACATCAGTACACCAGTAATGGCTGTTGTCGTAACAGCACCCAAACCAACACACATTACACCTAACTTGCCACCGGCCGGTTTAACTTTTATATCATTCATTGTAGTAAACTTTTTATTAAGCAAAATAACCGCTTTTTATTGAACTATCCTAAATTTTTACATAATAGTTCTATTTTTTTTTGAATATAACCATAACAATGGAGCACTCGACGTTAGAAAACAGCCAGCAGACACAACAAACTTATATTTCCTAAAGTTAAATTTGCAATATAACATACTTTGATGTGTTTAATTTATTACATTTGCAAAAGAGATTGTTATATCTTCAAACAAAGCAGAAAACCCCAAACAACAATGACCAAGTCTGACGAAAGCAGCAAAAAAGCTTCAAAAATTGAAATTGGAGTAGAGATGATGACCGGCGCGGCAGCAGCACTGCTCTATTCCGATGATGAGATACGCGATGTATTCTCAAAGGAGGATGCCGACGAGTTTATAGAACTACGCCGACAGGCTAGGAAGAACTTTGCCCCGCCAAAATATAAATTAGGCAGTAATGACGAGGAGTTACCCATGGCTGCCGAAGATGGAAACGATTATCAGGACCAATAAACAAAGAAGCGGACTATTTAAAATAATCCGCTTCTTTGTTTTAGGTGAAATGGAAAATCTGAAAACTGAAAGCTAAAAGACCATCTGTTTATTTTTTATTGCTTTGACAACATATTTTTTCTGCGACCAGCAGAGCACAAGTTTTCACCTTTCACTTTTCACCTTTCACCTTTCTACATACAAAAAGCCGACAGGACAATTTATCCTATCGGCTTTTTGTGTATAGTTTATTTGTTATTACTCGTCGTCGTCAGAGAAATCGAGCACTGTTCTCTTGTTTGCCTGAGCACGCTCGTAATCATCCTTTGCCAAGACTACAATCTTGTTGAACTCACGCTGACCGGTACCGGCAGGGATGAGGTGACCACAGATCACGTTCTCCTTCATACCGAGCAGGTTGTCGCTCTTCATGTTGATGGCAGCCTCGTTGAGCACCTTGGTTGTCTCCTGGAACGATGCAGCCGACATGAAGCTCTGTGTCTGCAATGCGGCGCGTGTGATACCCTGGAGAATCTGTGTAGATGTCGCAGGTTTTGCATCGCGTGCAACAACAGGCTTGAGGTCACGGCGCTTGAGAATACTGTTCTCGTCGCGCAACTTGCGGGCTGTGATAATCTGACCGGCCTTCAAGTTCTCTGAATCACCTGCGTCAACAACCACCTTCTTACCCCAGATGCGGTCGTTCTCCTCCTGGAACTGGAGCTTGTCGACAATCTGCAACTCAAGGAAGCGTGTATCACCAGGCTCGTCAATCTGTACCTTACGCATCATCTGGCGTACGATAATCTCAAAGTGCTTGTCGTTGATCTTCACACCCTGTGAACGATAGACATCCTGAGCCTCGTTGACGATATACTCCTGAACAGCGGTAGGTCCCTTAATAGCAAGGATATCCGATGGAGTAACGGCACCATCAGAGAGTGGTGTTCCGGCACGTACATAGTCACCGTCCTGAACAAGAATCTGCTTAGAGAGGGCAACAAGGTACTTCTTCACATCGCCAACCTTTGAAGTCACAATGATTTCACGGTTACCACGTTTCACCTTACCCATTGTTACCTCACCGTCGATTTCAGAAACCACTGCAGGGTTAGATGGGTTACGTGCCTCGAAGAGCTCTGTTACACGTGGGAGACCACCGGTGATATCACCTGCGCTACCGAATACACGTGGAATCTTCACAAGTACATCACCGGCCTTGAGAACATCGCCGTCCTCAACAACCACGTGACCACCCACAGGGAGGTTGTAGTTGTGGAGTGATGTACCATTCTCGTCGTTGATGTGGATTGTAGGTATCTTATTCTTGTCCTTAGACTCAATAATCACAATCTCGTGCAGGCCTGTACTCTCATCGACATCTACCTTATATGTGATGTTCTCGATTACAGACTCAAATTCAACCTTACCGGCTACCTCAGTTACGATAACGGCGTTGAATGGGTCCCAAGAAGCAATTACCTTGCCCTTCTCAACAATCTCGTCCTCACCTGCATACAGTTTAGAACCGTAAGGAATATTGTGTGAAGACAATACAATACCTGTATTGATATCGATGAAGCGAACCTCGCTCAAACGGCTTACAACAATCTTCACAGGTGTACCATCGGGCTCTACAGTGTCAACTGTACGCAACTCCTCAAACTTGAGGCGTGAAGCGTGCTTTGCACGGATGGTAGCATCGGCTGCAATGTTGGCAGCGGTACCACCGGCGTGGAAGGTACGGAGTGTAAGCTGTGTACCAGGCTCACCGATTGACTGGGCTGCGATGACACCGACAGCCTCACCCTTCTCAACCATGCGGCTTGTTGCAAGGTTGCGGCCGTAACACTTGGCGCAGACACCATGCTTAGACTCACAAGTGAGCACTGAACGGATCTCAACGCTCTCGATTGGTGAGTTCTCGATCTCATCGGCAATAGTCTCTGTGATGAGTTCGCCAGAGTGTACAAGAATCTTGCCTGTAGTTGGATGAACAACATCGTGCACCGATACACGGCCCATGATACGCTCGCCAAGAGTAGCAACAATCTCGTCACCGTTCTTGAGTGCTGTACAAACAAGACCACGCAATGTACCACAATCCTCCTCGTTGATGATGACGTCGTGTGATACGTCTACAAGACGACGTGTCAAGTAACCGGCATCGGCAGTCTTCAAAGCGGTATCGGCAAGACCCTTACGCGCACCGTGAGAAGAGATAAAGTACTCGAGCACCGAAAGACCCTCCTTAAAGTTAGAAAGAATTGGGTTCTCGATAATCTGTGCACCCTCTGAACCGGCCTTCTGTGGCTTGGCCATAAGACCACGCATACCAGAGAGCTGACGGATCTGGTCCTTAGAACCACGGGCACCGGAGTCGAGCATCATATATACTGAGTTGAAGCCCTGGTCGTCAGTAGAAATAGTCTTCATCAATACGTTTGCCAAGTCGGCATTAACGTGTGTCCACTCATCGACCACCTTGTTATAACGCTCCTTGTCGGTGATAAGACCGAGGTTATACTCTGCGAGAATCTCCTCAACCTTCTCATTACCCTTGCGTACGAGTTCCTCTTTCTCCTTTGGAATGATGACATCGTCGAGGTTGAATGACAGACCACCCTGGAAGGCCATCTGATAACCGAGGTTCTTGATACCGTCGAGGAAGTCGGCAGAACGAGCCACACCCACGCGCTTGATAACCTCAGTAATGATGTCGCGCAATGTCTTCTTTGATATAATCTGGTTGATATATCCCATCTCGCGTGGTACAATCTGGTTGACGATGATTCGACCAACTGATGTCTCGCGCAATACCTGGATATAATCGCCATTCTCATCAATATCCTCAACCATCACCTTGATAGGTGCGTGAATTGCAACACGACCTTGGTTGTAAGCGATGAGAGCCTCCTCGGGACCGTAGAATGTCATACCCGAGCCCTTAGCGCCTTCGCGCAGCTTGGTGATGTAGTACAAACCGAGTACCATATCCTGTGAAGGCACAGTGATAGGTGCACCGTTTGATGGGTTCAATATGTTGTGAGACTGGAGCATAAGCATCTGAGCCTCAAGAATAGCCTCGTTGCTGAGTGGCAAGTGAACAGCCATCTGGTCACCGTCGAAGTCGGCGTTGAACGCAGTACATGCAAGTGGGTGCAACTGGATAGCCTTACCCTCAATCATCTTTGGCTGGAACGCCTGGATACCGAGACGGTGAAGTGTCGGCGCACGGTTGAGCAACACAGGGTGACCCTTCATTACATGCTCGAGGATATCCCAGATAATTGGCTCGCGACGGTCAACAATCTTCTTTGCAGACTTGACTGTCTTCACGATACCACGCTCAATGAGCTTGCGGATGATGAATGGCTTGTAGAGTTCGGCAGCCATAAGCTTTGGCAAACCGCACTCGCCCATCTTCAACTCAGGACCAACGACGATAACCGAACGTGCAGAGTAGTCAACACGCTTACCGAGGAGGTTCTGACGGAAACGTCCCTGCTTACCCTTCAAGCTGTCAGAGAGTGACTTGAGAGGACGGTTTGCACCCGACTTGAGGGCGCTTGCCTTACGTGAGTTGTCGAAGAGTGAATCGACAGCCTCCTGCAACATACGCTTCTCGTTACGCAAGATAACCTCGGGAGCCTTGATCTCGATAAGTTTCTTGAGACGGTTGTTACGTATGATGACACGACGATAGAGGTCGTTGAGGTCTGATGTAGCAAAGCGACCGCCATCCAGAGGCACCAAAGGACGCAACTCAGGAGGTGTGACAGGGATAACTGTCATAATCATCCACTCGGGACGGTTGTTGCCGTTTGAAGCAGCCATTGAAGAACGGAAAGACTCTACCACCTGAAGGCGCTTCAAAGCCTCGTTCTTGCGCTGCTGCGACATGTCGGTATTGGCACGGTTACGCAACTCGTATGAGAGCGAATCCAAGTCGATGCGTGCAAGAAGATCCTGGATAGCCTCGGCACCCATCTTGGCAATGAACTTGTTAGGATCACTGTCATCGAGATACTCGTTGCCCTGTGGCAGGTTATCCATGATTGTGATGTACTCGTCCTCGGTGAGCAACTGATATGCATCGACACCGTTGAGTACGCTCTCCTTGCCAGACATCTCCTGGCGTGCCTCGTCAGCCTTGCGAGCCATGATACCCGGCTGGATGACGATATATTTCTCGTAGTAGATAACTGCATCGAGGCTCTTTGTAGGAAGACCGAGCAGATAACCTATCTTGTTGGGCAATGAACGGAAATACCAGATATGTGCTACAGGAACAACAAGCTGAATGTGTCCCATGCGCTCACGACGCACCTTCTTCTCTGTAACCATTACGCCGCAACGGTCGCAGACGATGCCTTTATAGCGGATGCGCTTGTACTTACCACAGTGGCACTCGTAGTCCTTTACCGGACCGAAAATGCGCTCGCAGAACAAACCGTCACGCTCGGGCTTATAGGTACGGTAGTTGATTGTCTCCGGTTTCAACACCTCTCCACATGAATTACCAAGAATCTCCTGCGGTGAAGCAAGACCGATGGTAATCTTCGAAAAATTATTCTTTGTCTTTGTTTCTTTTCTAAAAGCCATAGTTTTATATTGACAAACGTGAAGGAATTATTTATTCAAACGAAATACTCAAACCAAGACCACGAAGCTCATGCAAAAGCACGTTGAGTGATTCGGGGATACCAGGTGTTGGCATAGGATCGCCCTTAACGATAGCCTCGTATGCCTTTGAACGGCCTACAACATCGTCCGACTTGATTGTCAGAATCTCCTGAAGGATGTGTGCTGCACCGAATGCCTCGAGTGCCCAAACCTCCATCTCTCCGAAACGCTGACCACCGAACTGTGCTTTACCACCGAGTGGCTGCTGAGTGATAAGTGAGTAAGGACCGATTGAACGTGCGTGCATCTTGTCCTCAACCATGTGACCGAGCTTGAGCATGTAGCTGACACCCACTGTCGCTGGCTGGTCGAAACGGTCACCCGTACCACCGTCATAGAGGTAGGTCTTACCGTAACGTGGAATACCTGCCTTGTCGGTCCATGTACAGAGATCCTCAAGCTTTGCACCGTCAAAGATAGGAGTAGCGAACTTCACGCCAAGCTCCTTACCTGCACGACCAAGTACAGTCTCGAAAATCTGACCGATGTTCATACGTGAAGGCACACCCAGAGGGTTCAGAATGATATCTACCGGAGTACCATCCTCAAGGAACGGCATATCCTCCTGACGTACGACGCGTGACACGATACCCTTGTTACCGTGGCGACCCGCCATCTTGTCACCCACACCAATCTTACGTTTCTTGGCAATGTAAACCTTTGCCATCTTCATTGTGCCCGAAGGAAGCTCGTCACCGATTGTAAGAGCGAACTTCTCGCGCTTAACCTCTGCATCGAGTTCCTTATACTTATGTATGAAGTTGATGATGAGAGCACGGATAAGGTCATTTGTGTGTGCATCGGCAGTCCACTTGCTGAGCTGTACAGCTGTGTAGTCGAGAGCCTCGAGCTCGGGACGTGTGAACTTGGCACCCTTTGCAATGAGTTCTGTACCCATGAAATCCTTGACACCCTGTGAAACGCGTCCGTTGACAAGTTTCAAGAGCTTCTCGATAAGAATCTCCTTGAGGGCATCAACCTTCTTCTGGAACTCGTCATCAATCTTTGGAAGCTTAGCCTTGTCGGCCATCTTCGCTGAACGTGTCTTCTCGGCACGCTGGAAGAGGCGACGGCCAATGACAACACCCTGGAGTGATGGCGAAGCCTTGAGTGAAGCATCCTTCACGTCACCGGCCTTGTCACCGAAGATTGCACGGAGCAATTTCTCCTCTGGTGTTGGGTCAGACTCACCCTTAGGTGTAATCTTACCTATAATGATATCGCCGGGCTTAACATAGGCACCAACGCGGATGATACCATTCTTGTCGAGGTCCTTTGTAGCATCCTCGCTCACGTTTGGAATATCATCGGTGAACTCCTCCATACCACGCTTTGTCTCACGAACTTCCAAAGAGAGTTCGTCAACGTGTACAGATGTGAGCACATCCTCGCGTACCACCTTCTCGTTAAGTACAATAGCATCCTCATAGTTGTAACCCTTCCAAGGCATGTAAGCAACAAGGAGGTTCTTACCAAGAGCAAGCTCGCCGGCCTGTGTAGAATAACCCTCAGTCAAGATATCACCGGCCTTGACTCTCTGACCCTTGTCACAGATTGGACGGAGGTCGATAGTCATATTCTGGTTTGTACGACGGAACTTAGGAATGATGTACTCCTTTGTAGCAGGCTCGAAACTTACGAACTCCTCCTCCTCGGTACGGTCGTACTTGATAACAATCTTTGAAGCATCAACAAACTCAATAACACCCTCGCCTTCGGCAACGATCTGAGTACGTGAATCCTCAACAAGCTGCTTCTCGAAACCGGTACCTACGATAGGAGCCTCGGTTGTCAAGAGAGGAACTGCCTGGCGCATCATGTTAGATCCCATGAGCGCACGGTTGGCATCGTCATGCTCAAGGAACGGAATGAGTGATGCAGCAATTGAGGCAATCTGCTGTGGAGAAACGTCCATCAACTCAACGCGGCCCGGCTCAACAACAGGATAATCGGCATCCTGACGTGTCTTCACCTTCTTGAGGATGAAGTTACCGTTCTCATCGAGTGGAGCATTACCCTGAGCAATAATCTTGCCCTCCTCCTCTTCAGCTGTATAATATACAACGTTCTTGTTATCGATGTCAACCTTGCTGTTCGCTACTGAACGGTAAGGAGTAACAATGAAACCGAGCTCGTTGATCTTTGCATAGATACAGAGTGATGAAATCAAACCGATGTTCGGACCCTCAGGAGTCTCGATAGGACAGAGACGACCATAGTGGGTGTAGTGAACGTCACGAACCTCGAAGCCTGCACGGTCACGTGAAAGACCGCCAGGACCCAGAGCCGAAAGACGACGCTTGTGAGTAATCTCGGCAAGCGGATTGGTCTGGTCCATGAACTGTGACAACGCGTTGGTACCAAAGAAGGTGTTGATTACTGCCGAAACAGTCTTTGCATTGATAAGGTCAGTTGGAGTGAACACCTCGTTGTCACGAACGTTCATTCTCTCACGGATGGTACGTGCCATACGTGCAAGACCAATAGCAAACTGGTTCGAGAGCTGCTCGCCAACTGTACGTACACGACGGTTGCTCAAGTGGTCGATATCATCGACTGTAGCCATTGAGTTCACAAGACCAATGAGGTACTTGATAATCTCAATGATATCCTCTTTTGTCAACACCCTTACATCCATGTCGGTAGAAAGGCCGAGCTTGCGGTTGATGCGGTAACGACCGACATCACCCAAGTCGTAACGCTTCTCCGAGAAGAAGAGGTTGTTGATTACCTCGCGGGCACTTGCATCATCGGCAGGGTCCGCATTACGCAACAATTTAAAGATACTGTCAATAGCATCTTTCTCAGAGTTGCTTGTATCTTTGTCAAGCGTGTTGAAAATCAATGAATAGTCAACAGCATTGGGATCGTCATTCTCTTTGTGCAGAAGAATTGTGTCGACACCGCTGTCAAGAATACGGTCAACGAGATCCTGATCGAGAACAGTGCCTCGCTCAACAACAACCTCGCTACGCTCGATTGATACAACCTCACCGGTATCTGCATCAACGAAATCCTCCTGCTGTGTCTTCACAACACGACCGGCCATCTTGCGGCCAAGTACCTTCTTCATGCTTGTCTTTGTCACCTTGTACTCCTCTGCAAGGTCGAATATCTCAAGGATATCCTTATCGCTATCGAAACCGATAGCACGCAAAAGAGTAGTTACAGGCAACTTCTTCTTACGATCAATGTATGCATACATGACATTGTTGATGTCAGTAGCAAACTCAATCCAAGAGCCCTTGAATGGGATGATACGTGCTGAATACAAAGGTGTACCGTTAGCGTGTACGCTCTGTCCGAAGAACACACCCGGTGAACGGTGCAACTGTGATACCACAACGCGCTCAGCACCATTGATAATGAAAGTACCCTGCTTTGTCATGTATGGGATGGGTCCAAGGAACACATCCTGGATGACAGTATCGAAATCCTCGTGATCGGGATCGGTACAATAAAGTTTCAACTTTGCCTTGAGTGGAACACTATAGGTCAATCCGCGCTCCAAGCATTCTGCTATAGAGTAACGGGGGGGATCAATATAATAGTCCAAGAACTCCAAAACGAAATTGTTCCTCGTATCGGTGATAGGGAAATTTTCCGCGAAGACCTTGTAAAGGCCATCGTTCACACGTTTTTCGGGAGGAGTATCAAGCTGGAGGAAATCCTCGAACGATTTCAATTGTACTTCCAAAAAGTCCGGACAAGGCATTGGATCTTTTATAGAAGCAAAGTTAATTCTTTGATTATCAGTTTTTAACGACATCGTGGTAAATGTTTTATAACTTACTTTTCTTTTTACGCACAAAAGGTTAAGAACCCTTTTTTCGGGTTCTTAACCATTGTACCCTTGTGCAGGGTTTGGGTGGGCTTACTTAATCTCAACCTCAGCACCAGACTCCTCGATAGTCTTCTTCAAAGACTCAGCCTCTGCCTTAGGAAGACCCTCCTTCAATACGCTAGGAGCTGCATCAACGAGGTCCTTA
>JAZREN010000009.1:0-10144 GCA_045660825.1 Bacteroidaceae bacterium | reverse complement strand
CAAACCTCCGCTACGAACTCACAGACCGCTTTGGCGATACCCCAGGTGTAATGAAGGGCGACTACCGCAAGCGCACAGGAATCGGTTTCAAACTCCAGTACTACGAGGGTAACCTCACACTCTCTAACCGCACCACATATCAGGAGGTGGCGGTGAAGAACTCGCCTTACGGTTCTTTCTCGCAGTATGTGCAGATGAACCCCTATGACCGCATGTACAATGCCGACGGCACACCAAACATGAATCTATCATGGGATTTGAACAACCCGTTGTACGAGGCTTCGCTCGGCAGTTTCTCCAAGAGCGGAGAGCGCACATTGACAAACAGTACCGACCTGCGTTGGGACATAAGCAAGATGTTCCTGCTCACAGGTCATTTCAACGTCACAAGCGCGGCGGGTGGCAGCGATATCTTTACATCGCCAAACTCATTGGCCTACAAATATGTTACCGACCTCTCCAAGAGGGGTGAATATACAAAAGGCACCACCGATGCCATAGGCTACAACGGTAACATCGTGGGTACATTCAACAAGTTCTTCAAGGACGAGTCGCTTGTGAGCCTCTCGGCCGGTTGGGAAATCAACCACTCCAAGAGCAGTGCCGAAACTTTGCAGGTAATAGGTTTCTTCAACGACGATATGTCGTACATTGGCAATGCTGCGGGTTATCCAACCGACAGCAAACCTTTCGGTTCACAGGCCGAGACTGCCGATGTAGGTTTCTTTACAACAGGCAACCTCTCGTTCCGCAACCGCTATTTCATCGATGCTACATGGCGCACAACCGGTTCTTCACAGTTCGGCGAGAACAACCGTTTCGGTCACTTCTGGTCTGGCGGTCTTGGATGGAATGTGATGAACGAGTCGTTCATGAAGGCTGTAAAGAAGAATTTCGATGTCTTCAAGGTGCGCGGTAGTGCCGGTTACACCGGTAAGGTGACATTCAGCCCCTTCCAGGCAATGACAATGTACCAGTACCTCAACGACTATGAGTACAAGAACGGAATTGGTGCTATCCCTGTGACAATAGGTAATGTCGACCTCACTTGGGAACGTACCATGAACTACAACGTAGGTCTTGATTTGAGTATGTTCGACCGCCGTTTGAATTTTACAGTCGATGCCTACATACGCAATACCGAGGATTTGCTGCTCGACAAAGCAAAGGCTCCGTCGACAGGTGTCACAAGTGCAACATCAAACCTTGGCGAGTTGCAGAACAAGGGCATCGAGTACCAGATTGACGGCTACGTGTTCCGCACTGGCGATTTCTACTGGCGTCTTGCCACAAGCGGCTACATGAACCGTAACAAGATTACCAAGATTGACAAGGCTCTTGAGGAGATAAACAAAGAGAATCAGGAGAATGCAGACCTCTATCTCACCCCGCTGCCGCAGTATGCCGAGGGCGAGAGCGTGACAGCGCTCAAACTGGTACGTTCGGCCGGTATTGACCCGGCAACAGGCCGCGAGGTCTACATCAAGCGCAACGGTGAGTATACATTCGACTACGACCCTGCCGACAAGGTTCTCATTGGCGACACCGAGCCTGCCTTTGCAGGAACATTCAGCACTAACCTCTATTGGAAAGGCTTCAGCGTCTATGCTCTGTTGAACTTCCGCACAGGTGCATGGGTATATAACACCACACGTGCCACAAAGGTTGAGGGTGCCGACCCCATGCGTAATGCCGACCAGCGTGTCTTTGACGACCGTTGGAAACAGCCGGGCGACCACGCACTGTACAAGGATATTGCCGATACATCGCGCCCCGAGCAGACCGACCGTTTTGCCGAGAAGGAGCATACCCTTTCGCTTGGCTCGCTCAACCTCAGCTATGAGTTCAGCGACAAGCTGTGCAAGCGTATGAAACTGCGCAACCTGCGTGCCGGTATAAACTTCACCGACATCCTGCGCCTCTCAACCGTGAAGATTGAGCGTGGTACCGACTACCTCTACAGCCAGGGATTCGAGTTCTATCTTAATGTAACACTCTAAACATTGTGCAAATTATGAAGAAGATTATATATGTATTGATGTCTGTGGCGCTTCTCACGACAACATCGTGCGAGGGCTTCTTGAACATAACCCCCGACGGACAGTCAAAACGTGACGAACTGTTGAGTACCCAACAGGGTATTGAGGATGCCATGTACGGTGTCTATTCCCAGATGCGTACCCAGTCGCTCTATGGCCAGGAACTCTATTTCTCTACACTCGAGATTCTCTCGCAGACAATGTGGTGCAACGGAAGCACAGGCGTTACAGCCATGAGTGAATATGACTGGGCACACTCGTCGGTGAAAGGTGTTTTTGATGGTGCCTGGACTGCGATGTACAAGAATATCTCCAATGTGAACAGCGTTCTCGATGCTCCGTTGGTAAAGGATGCAACAACCTACCCATATACACTCTATCGTGGCGAGGCCTTGGGCTTGCGTGCATTCATGCATTTCGACCTCGTGCGCCTCTTCGCCCAACAGTATACTGTCAACCCCGCGGCCGATGGCATCCCCTATGCTACCGATTTCTCTTTGATTACCCCCGATTTCGAGAGTCTAGAGAAGAACTATGAGCATATCCTCAATGACCTTCACGAGGCCGAACTGTTGCTTGCCGATGAGGATAGCCACGAGGGCGACGGCAACTTCATGCTCGATCGTCAGATTCACTTCAACCTCCGTGCCGTGCAGGCAACCCTTGCACGTGTATATCTTACAATGGGCGACAAGGAGAATGCCGCACACTATGCACTCTTGGTGATAAACGACGGCAAATATACCCTCAAGGAGAAGACCGAGGTCGTTAATGACCTTGCCGGTGTGCTCTCGAAGAAAGAGACAATCTTCGGTATCTACTATGCTGGCTTCTATGCAAACGTGAATGCCAAGTTGCAGCAGATGACATCGTACTATTCGCTCGATTTGCGCGACGATTTCATGTCGCTCTATGAGAAGGACGCTGCAGGCTCCGATTATCGCACCATGGCCTACTTCTCCGAGTCGGGAACAGGCAGCGGCACAAAATACCGCCTGTGCAAGTTTACCGATATCTATGAACTGAACAACAACGCATCGAACCGCCCGGCCGACCTCATCCTGGGAATAAACATGATTCGCATCCCCGAGATGTACTACATAGCAGCCGAGGCTCTGCTCGAGAGTGACTATAACCGTGCGTTGGAACTCTACAACACAGTGCGCGCACATCGTGGCCTTGAACCGCTCACCGGCAAACCGCTCACCGTTGAACTCATAAACGACGAGCGTTACAAGGAGATGATTGGCGAGGGACAGACCTACTTCAACATGAAGCGTCAGAACCTCCCCATCCTTTCACACGACGGAAAGACAACTTATGAGCCATCGGCAGGTATCTATGCAATACCTCTCCCCGATGCCGAGAAGGAAAACCGCAATTAAGCTGAAAACTGAAAAGTGAAAGCTGCGAGTAAGCGAGAGCAGAGGAAAAGTTTACTTTTACTATGCCGAGCGTAAGCAGCTTCAAGCGCACAAAGTGCGGTTAAAGGTGAAAACTGAAAGCTGCAAGCGTAAGCAGCTTCAAGCGCACAAAGTGCGGTTAAAGTTCTGCGTGTCATTTTGAACGTAGTGAAAAATCTTTGAAATATAATAGATCCTTCGCATCCGCTCAGGATGACATTATAAAGGAGACAACAAACAAAAGACTATGAAAATAAAAACTATTATAAAGCGTACAATGTTGGCGGCGGTGTTGCCTCTTGCAGCACTCCTTGCCTCATGCGAGGACGACAACTACATGAGGTTCGACCTCTCTAACTCAGGTATCTACTTTACCAAGGACACGCTCAACTACTCGTTCAGTGTAACACCGGTCGAGGTCAAGACCCACACCTATAACATCCCCGTTCAGGTTATGGGTAGCGTGAGCAGTGAAAAGCGTCCCATCGGTTATTACATAGATGCCGATTCTACATTTGCCGAGGAGGGCGTGCATTTTACCATCGGCGAGGCTTGTGTAATGCCCGATTCAATTGTGGGATATATACCTGTCACAATCTACCGCGACAAGCTCGAGGGTACATACGCTACAGGCTATACACACTATAAGCTATGTATAAGACTGGCGCAGAACGACTGTTTTACCCCGACTCTTGATTCTCTGCACCAGGTGCGTGTGTTCCGTTTCGACAACTCTGTGAACCAACCCGAATGGTATAATGCCCATGGCGAGAAGGTCTGGCAGAAAAAGTATCTTGGCGAGTGGCATCCGCTCAAGTTCATCAAGATGGTGGAGTATTTCCATGCTGTCAAGGATATCCAGCCCGAGACCTACAAGGCGATGGTAAAGCTCTATGGCGAGAACCTTGAGCACATTGAGTTCGGCGACCCTTACCAGTACCGCACAGTGTTCATCAAGTACATATACACCCCTATGTACAACTATTTCAATGACCCTGCCAACAGGGATTACATTCTATCGGAGTTCCCCGATTTCCCATTCGACTTCCCCGACCCGAAGAATGTGTAACGTTTAAGATTACCGGATATGAAAAATTTCAAATGGCTTTTGCAGCTGGTGGTTCTTCCATTGTTTGTAGCTTGTTTTGAGGACAAGTCAACCCCGGCCGACAAACTTCTCTCAAATATAACAATAGAGCAGGGAATAGACTCCGTGTATAATATATACAAGTTCGACACCCTTGTCATCAAGCCTGTCATCTCACAGGAGAATGTTGACAAGCCACTCTCATACACTTGGGAGATTGACCTCCAACCCTATTCGCACGACGAGGTGTTCGAGTATGTGGGCAACGATTTGGGCAAGTTCAACTGCCGCCTCATTGTGGAGAACGAGGACGGCAAGGCATTCTTCCCCTTTGTGCTCTATGTCAATTCCGATTATGAGTACGGAATTACAGTCTTGAGCCAAGACACCGATGGCAAATCAATGCTCTCGTTCATGCAGGAACCTATGACCGAGGCCGATTCGGCCAAGTTTACCGCCTACGACTGCTTTACCCGCAATAACCCCGATGAGGCTTTTGCTGCGGGTGCTGTTGATGTGGTGCAGAGCGGAGGCCGCCTTATAATCGTCTGCCAGGGCGGTGGTGAGAGAAACGACGAACCTACCATCTATTACCTCAACGAAAAGACAATGGTAATAGAGAATATGTTCACTGTGCCCGAGTATGATGACTTCAAGCCTACAATACTTGGCGTGCCATCGGTGAGCCCCATCGGTTCAATCTATCCCATCATCTGCGAGAACGGCAAGGTCTACGACTTCTCCGTGACCGAGGGTGTGGTGTCTGAGCCACTCAAACATAAACAGACATACGCGCAAAGTTGTATAGTCGATGTCAACGGCGGATATTATGATATTCTCCTTTTCGACAATGACAACAAAGGCATGAGCCTCATCTATAACGGCTATGGCCCTTACTACTGCGGAGAACCATACAGCATGTTACTCACCGACTCGCTTTTCGCAACAAAGAACCACTTTGCGAACCGTGAACTCATAACAATGGTAAAGATTAGGATGACACAGGCGCAGAAGAATCAGACCGGACACCAGGAGTTTCTTGCCATGTCAAAGCTTGCCGGCACACCAGGCGTGTCAACCCGCACCGAGGTGCTATATACAGATTTCTGGGGCTATGACTATGTTAACCAAGCATCAGTCTTCTATGTTGCCAACCAGCAGCTGACAACAATGATGAACAACCCTATAAAGATTTCAACCCCCTGTATTGCCAACAAGACATACTATACCATGTTCTTTGCCGATGGCAACAAGGTGCGCCGTTGGAACTACACCTCAAATATTGCCGACCTGCCAAAGGCACCCACATTGCTAACCGTCGGCAGCTCCACAGCACAAATTACGGGCTTTGAAATGAGCGAAGACCACAAGGTTACATACGTCTCGTTCTACGACCCGCAGAAACAGGGCCTTAACGGCAGCGTATGGCTCTTTGACACCGACACCGGCGAGGTTCTAGAAAAACACGATAATTTCTGCTATAGACCTGTTAAGATGTTCTATAAGACAAGATAAAGGATAGGGAGTGACTAAAAAGCAAATTTCTGTGTTACGCTTGTCTTCAAAATCCTCATTTACGGTTAGTAAACTGCGGCTTTGAAGCCTACGCAAGCCTTGAACTTGGCCTTTTATTCACTCCCTATCGGCAATGGTGAAATAAAAGTTTACTGTTTATATTAAAGGATACAATCCGTAGGGGCTGACCGATGTGTCAGCCCTCTGTTTTTATATCACTAATCAATGGTTGAAAACAGCCTTTGAATAAAAGATTTCCAACAGCTGAATTTCGCGCTACATTGCCTATTTAGAAATTTTAATACTCAAATATTTGTTTTTAATTGTTTAATATGTACTTTCACTCACGAAAAGATCAATTGTCGAACTTTAAACTTTACGACTATGATTATCGGTGTTCCAAAGGAAATCAAGAACAATGAGAACCGTGTGGGTATGACCCCATCGGGTGTTCAGGAGATGACAAAGCATGGGCACACAGTCTATGTGCAGGCTACTGCGGGTGTTAACAGTGGTTTCAGCGATGATGCGTACATTGCGGCAGGGGCAAAGATTCTCCCTACAATTGAGGATGTATATGCCATTGCTGAGATGATTGTAAAGGTTAAGGAACCCATTGCAAGCGAGTATGCCCTTGTGCGCAAGGGACAGCTTGTGTTTACCTATTTCCATTTTGCTTCGAGCGAGCCGCTTACAAAGGCTATGGTCGAGAGTGGGGCAGTGTGCTGCGCATACGAGACCGTAGAGCGCAAGGACCGTTCGTTGCCGTTGCTTGTACCTATGTCCGAGGTTGCCGGCCGCATGGCTGTGCAGGAGGGCTGCTACTTCCTTGAGCGCCCACGTGGCGGAAAGGGAAAACTGATGGGCGGTGTTCCGGGTGTGAAACCTGCAAAGGTGTTTGTGATTGGTGCGGGTATTGTGGGTACAGCTGCTGCACGCACGGCTGCCGGTATGGGTGCCGATGTCACAATCTGCGATATCTCATTGCCTCGTCTTGCTTATCTGACAGATGTGATGCCACGCAATGTAAAGACACTGATGTCATCGGAGTACAATATACGTGAGGAGTTGAAAACTGCCGACCTTGTCATCGGTTCAGTGCTCATTCCGGGCGCAAAGGCACCGAAGCTTGTCACACGCGACATGCTCTCATTGATGGAGCCGGGCACCGTGCTGGTGGATGTTGCCATTGACCAGGGCGGTTGCTTAGAGACATCGCGCCCCACGACACACGAGGAACCTACATATTATGTCGACGGTATTCTGCACTACTGCGTTGCGAACATCCCCGGTGCCGTGCCTTATACATCGACATTGGCACTTACCAATGCAACGCTTCCTTATGCTCTGCAGCTTGCCGACAAGGGCTGGCGCAAGGCATGCACCGACAACGAGGAGCTGCGCAAGGGCTTGAACGTCGTAGAGGGCAAGGTTGTCTATCGCCAGGTTGCCGAGGCTTGGGGCTTGCCATACGAGCCGCTGGCGCTATAAAATTGCTGCTTATATACTGAAATACTAACCAATAATATCTATTACTATGGAATTACCATTTGCCGAATCGTGGAAAATAAAGATGGTCGAGCCCATCCGCAAGAGCACGCGCGAGGAGCGTGAGCAGTGGATGAAGGAGGCCGATTATAATCTGTTCCAACTGAAATCGGAACAAGTATACATTGACTGCCTTACCGACTCGGGTACAGGCGCTATGAGCGACCGCCAGTGGGCTGCAATGATGATGGGCGACGAGAGCTATGCAGGCTCTTCATCGTTCTTCCAGCTGAAGGATACAATTGAGAGACTCACAGGTTTCTCATACGTAATCCCCACCCATCAGGGACGTGCTGCCGAGAATGTGCTCTTCAGCCACCTGGTTACAGCCGGTGCTGTTGTGCCCGGCAACTCCCATTTCGATACAACCAAGGGGCACATCGAGAGCCGCAAGGCTGTTGCTCTGGACTGTACCATTGACGAGGCTAAGAATACACAGCTCGAACTTCCTTTCAAAGGCAATGTTGACCCAAAGAAACTGGAGGCTGCATTGCAGGAGCATTGTGACAAGATTCCTTTTATAATTGTTACCATTACCAATAACACCGCCGGCGGACAACCTGTTTCAATGCAGAACCTGCGCGAGGTGCGTGCCTTGGCCGACAAGTATGGCAAGCGCGTCATCTATGACTCTGCACGTTTTGTAGAGAATGCCTATTTCATCAAGACACGCGAAGAGGGGTATGCCGACAAGACAATCAAGGAGATTGTAAAGGAGATGTTCTCGCTTGCCGACGGCATGACAATGTCCTCAAAGAAGGATGGTCTTGTGAACATGGGCGGTTTCATTGCTACCCGCCACGAGGATTGGTACGAGGGTGCAAAGAAGTATTGTATTCCTTTCGAGGGCTTCCTGACCTATGGTGGCATGAACGGCCGCGATATGGCTGCACTTGCAGTCGGACTGGAGGAGAATACCGAGCTGGACAACATTGAGACACGAATCCGTCAGGTGCAGTATCTTGCTGCGCGTCTGGATGAGTTCGGCATTCCTTATCAGCGCCCTGTGGGTGGTCATGCCCTCTTCATCGATGCCGACCGCGTGCTCTCGCACGTACCAAAAGAGGAGTTCCCTGCGCAGACACTTGCAATTGAGCTCTACCTTGAAGCCGGTATCCGTGGCTGCGAAATCGGTTATATCCTTGCCGACCGCGACCCTGTAACCCGCGAGAACCGCTTTGGCGGTCTCGACTTGTTGCGCCTGTGCATCGCGCGCCGTGTATATACCAACAACCACATGGATGTGATTGCCGTAGCGTTGAAGAATGTGTACGACCGCCGCGACAGCATCAAGCATGGTGTGAAGATTGTCTGGGAGACAGAGCTCATGCGTCACTTTACCGTCAAGCTCGCGCGAGTGGAGGAGTAGGCACCATTGTGACAGTTCCCAAAGAGATACCGGCAGATTATATCAACGAGGAACTCTTGCCCGGTGATAGAGTCTGTATAAGGATTGGGTGAAGTTAGCGTGCAAGTTGAGCGTCGCTTATCCGATAACAAGAAGAGGTAGATGCAGATTTGCATCGCCCTCTTCTTGTTATCGGTTTTTTACCCTTTTATCCTTCCTATAAAATGCAACAATGGGAATTTGCGTTTTTGTTTGATATCAACAATAAGTACCACTCCTTCGTTGGTGAGTGTCTTTAGCTCAAGGGAATCATCCTCGGCAATGAGGTAGCTACGCAGTTCACTCATTGCAACATTATACAACGCCTGGGCATCCTTGCCGTCGCGGTTCCATATCCTGCGGCATATATCCTCTTTAAGCAGTCTGTATTCGGGTGCAGAGTCAACAAACACCTTCAGCACCTCGGCTCTCTTGTCGGTAAGTGACAGCTTGCCACCGTTCCAATAGTAAACAGTGTTTGTATTGAAGTCTATGCAGCTGTTGCCTATGAACTTTACATTCTGCATATAACGTAGTCTCTTGGGTACATATATTGCAGGCAGGTACAATAGGGCGATGAGTGCCAAGGCGACGAACTGCCATTTTGCCAACGGTTCCATTCCTTTTATAATCTCACTTGCAGGAATATCAACAGTACCTATTATCTTGCCCTGTCCGCATATACCTAATGATACGCTGTCCGTTGTAAAGCCCTCAACCTCTCTTGTCTGGAATGTACGCACATAGGGAGCATTCACATTCATACTATCCTCGGAAACGAACATATCGAAGATGCTTTTTGCATATACGGCTGTTGCAACATCGGCCTTTATACCTAACCTTGTTACCATATTCTTGAACAACGAGTCGGTGGTTGAAATATGGTATTCGTCATCTTCCAAAAGTGAAAGATGTATATTATCTCTCCCCCATATTGAATAATTGTCCGGGTTGTAGAATTTGGGAGATATTACAACTTTCCCTTGTTCCATTTCAATGTACAGGTTCTTGTTTTTAGGAAATCTTGAAGACTCTGTTTCGCTTTGATAGTAATAGATGTCGTGTATAATCATTATGCTGTCACCCCAGGTTGGTGCCTCTTTCTTGAACTCGCGGTTTATTGTTCCATGCAGTTCGTCGCGGTGGTCGTTGTAGTTGAAAAGGT
>JAZREN010000008.1:0-81708 GCA_045660825.1 Bacteroidaceae bacterium | reverse complement strand
GTACTGGCCGGAATAAATATTTTCAAATTATTGACGGTTCGTTTTTCGTTCCTTACGCTTTCTTGCTTAATGAAAACTAAGCAAGGTTGTACTGCTTGTCTGTAATGGAATGTTGTCAAGGATCTATCGTTGCTGTTCGTTAGTCATCGCGTTACCGCGTTGCTTGCCGAAAGCGAGTGCAAAGGTAATGCAAGTTTTTGAACTGACAAACAAAACCCATCTTTTTTTTCAAGAAAAATCAACTTTTTTTTGACCGTTTTTTAATACATGCTGATTTTCAATGATTTGCAGTTTTTGCCAAAATCAGCATTTTTCGGTGTTTTTGAGAACAATTGCGGAGAGTCATAAAAGAGTCACATCCGATAGCCCCAAAAATTGAATGCGAACGGCTCTTTTTATTTAAAAGAAAGTAGTGTTTCTTATCTATAAAAAGAAAATCTCCCAGTTACGGGGGAGATTTTTTCTACAATTATCAATCTTAGCACTGCGCCGAGAGAATCTGTTCCAGTTTATGAGCATCGAGGTTCAACATAAACTTACCGTTCTGCGCAACAGAAATGTTACCGGTTTCCTCGGAAACGATAATTGCTATGGCATCGGACATTTGAGAAACGCCCATTGCCGAGCGATGGCGCAAACCGAGACGTCTTGGAATGTTCAAATCGTGCGACACCGGCAATATGCATTGCGCCGCAACAATGCGGCCACCCCTGATTACCATGGCACCATCGTGCAAAGGTGCATTCTTGAAGAATATAGCTTCAATGAGGCGCTGACTGATATCGGCATTTATAGGTTCGCCGGTTTTTATGACGTCATCCAGACTTACCTTCTGCTCTATCACTATCAGGGCTCCGACTTTTTGCTGCGCCATACTGATACATGCCATTACAACAGGCATCACCGCCTTGGGAACCCCCTCTTCGTCCTTTCGCGAGAACAGAGTTGAGAGATACTTGAAATAGCGTCGCGAGCCAAGATTCTTGAAGAAGCCACGTATCTCCTCATGGAATATCACCACCAATGCTATTGTACCCACATTCATCATCTGGTCAAACACCGAGCCAAGCAAGCGCATGGCAAGAATCTTAGAGACGAGCAACCAGACGAAGAGGAATATCATAATTCCGGCAAATATATTCAGGGAACCCGAGTCCTTCATGAGTTTGTACAGGTAGTACAACAACAGAGCAAAAAGCAGGATGTCTATTATATCCTTTATGGTAAAATCAAAAAACATTCTTTTTTATATATAAGGTATAACAATCAAAAGCTGACACTATTCATCTACAATCCATCGCCCGTGCAAGTTTGACAGCCTGCACAGCCTCGGGAACATCGTGAACACGCAGTATGTTGGCACCATTCCTGACTGCAACAAGATTCAGCGCTGTGGTTGCAGCCAAAGCATCGCCGGGTTCAATATCGAGCAGACGGGTTATCATTGACTTGCGCGACAGCCCCACCAGCAAAGGAGCATCGAGCATTGCAAACTCACGCAGTGATGCAAGCATGCAGTAGTTCTGCTCCACACTCTTACCGAACCCGAAGCCGGGGTCAACAATGACATCGACCACACCGGCCTGCCTCAGTTGCCACATTTTGGCAGCAAGACGCTGCAGCACCTGTGGCATGAAACTATCATACTCCACCGCCTCGCCGGCAAACCCCATGGAATGGGTAAGCACATAAGGCAATTTGCAACCGGCAACAGCAGCCAGCATATCATCGTCCCACTCCAGACATGAGACATCATTTATTATCGAGACATTGTGTGACGCAACACACTCACGCACCACCGCAGCCCTGTAGGTATCAATTGAAACAACCGCATCGGGCAGTTCCTTGTCGAGAACCTCGAGTGCCGCATGCAACCTTGCCAACTCAACATCCTGCGTCACAGGCGTTGAGCCCGGGCGTGTGGAGCAAGCACCGACATCAAGAATGCCCGCACCGGCAGCAAGCATCGCCTTGGCACGATACACCATATCGACAGGCGAGGCTACCCTCGACCCATCGAAAAACGAGTCATCGGTAACGTTCAGTATACCCATGACCACCGGTTCATCAAGCGGCATCAGCCTGCCACGCACATTGATGGTATAAGACATATTCACACAACAGCCGCCTATTACACCTTGCGGCTCATCGCAAAGGTAATAAAAATTAAAAACAAAAGAACAAACAACTTGTTAATTCAATTGAATATTCAATCGTTTTTTCATATTTTTGCATCTAAATAAACAACCTACAAGCACATAGGTCCACAATGTGCCAAAAGAGAAATATGCAGAAAAGATTTTTTACCGTCGCCGACCACAAATTCGCCATTACGACACTCGACGGCGACATCCTGTCAATATTGCCCAACCTCACTCCATTTGAATGCGGGAAATCAGAAGACCTCTTGTTTGAAATAACATCGGACAACAGCATCCAACCATCGTGGCGTGGAGAGAAAGTGGGGACATTCCCATGCCCCAGTGCAAAGTTCGAGGTATACCGACAGGACAGCGGTGCATACCAGATACTTACAATAAACGAATATGGGCATCCGTGCGCTTTCATGCAAAGCGATGCCGAATGCAAAAGATTCACCATCACCACGCGAGGAAACGAGAGCGACGTTACGTTCGGTTTCAACAACACACTGATGGTAATATTCACCATGTGTACAGCCAAACACCACACCCTGCTCATGCACTCGGCCACCGTTGAGAATGGCGGCAAGGGCTACATGTTCCTGGGAGCAAGCGGGCAGGGTAAGAGCACCCACAGCAACAAATGGGTTGAATACATCAAAGGCAGCACACTCATCAACGACGACAATCCGGTGATACGCATAGCACCCGACGGCACACCCATCGTCTACGGTTCTCCATGGAGCGGAAAACGCCCCATATACATGAATGTCCACTACCCCATTGGCGGAATGGCAGCCATTGAGCAGGACAAGAAGAACTGGATACGCAAGGAAAATATACCGACAGCATTCGGCATCATGCTATGCTCATGCTCGACACTCAAGTTCGACAAGGAGATACACATTGCCATATGCAGCACAATAACCAAAGTACTTGAGCGCATAGCAGTGCACACTCTCTATTGCCGCCCCGATGAAGAGGCAGCCCTTTTGTCAAGCAGCACATTTGGACTATGAGCAACGGAATAACTCAGAAAAGAGTGAACAACCACCTGTTCATGCAGGAGATAACACGCGCATTCCGCGACGGAAAGAAAAGCGTGACATTCGTTGTCAGGGGTTTCAGCATGCGCCCATTCCTTGAGAACGGCCGCGACAAGGTTATCCTGACACCGCCACGCGAACCAAAGGTTGGCGACGTGGTACTTGCCGAAGTACGCGAACAGATATACGCCCTGCACAGGGTGATAAAAATTGAGAACGGCACATACACCATGCGCGGCGACGGAAACCCACTCAGCATGACCGAGCAGTTCACATATGACAAAATCATTGGTATTGCCGACGGTTTCATACGCAAAGGCAAAGAGGTGAGCACCGGAAACCGTAAATGGAGATTTTACTCGGCAATGTGGAACGCGCTGAAACCACTGCGCCGCATACTGCTGGCAATATACCGCAGACTGTGAGCAAAAAACTGACAAAAGCAACCAATTAAAAACAAACGATATGAAAATCAAGGAAGGATTTGAGATACAGAATGTATGCGGCGAGTACATCATTGTCCCCGCAGGTGCCGACAACGTAGACTACAGCAAGATTATCAGCCTTAACGAAACGGCAGCCTATCTTTGGGAGAATGTTGCCCCGAAAGAGTCATTTGACATCGAAGAGATGGTAGCGCTGCTGCTTGCCGAGTACGAGGTTGAAGAAGAAATCGCACGCGAAGATTGCGAAATGATTATCGAGCGCTGGAAGGAGATGGAACTCCTTGAAATAAACTGAAAGCTGCAAGTAAGCGAGAGCAGAGAAAAAGTTTACTTTTACTATGCCGATCGGGAGCAGGTTCAAGCGCACGGAGTGCGGTTAAAACTGAAAACTGGTTAAAGCAAGTGAGTCTAGACCTCATATACGTTGAAAGGCAGCCGAAAGGCTGCCTTTCAACGTATTATTTAATAAGGTTTACTTTATAAAAACCTTCTTGCCATTCACAATATACATACCCTTTGTAGGGTTCCCAACCTTGCGACCTGTGAGGTCATAGATTTCACTTTTCACTTCCTCGTTTTCAGCTTCAAATTCAACCTCCTCAATCGCTGTATTGTTGAGCTCTACAGCACGGATACCCCATGTAGCAGCACTCACAAGTTCCTTGCCGGCAACAATGTTGTAGCTGTTGACATCCATTGCAAGATAGAGTCCATCCTGTGTGGTGAAATAGACTGTTCCATCGTCAAGGTAGTTCGCCTTGAATACCCAGGCTGTTGACTGGTCTTCGCCGCTGCATGATGTACCATTGTCGGCCATGTCATTGATGTAGAGGCCGTTCTTATTCTTGATGTAGTAGTGGTGTGCAACACCTGTGCTCTCGAACATCCAACGCTTGTCGGCCGAAGTGTTGGCTGTCTGCTGCGTTGTGTTCGCTTTCAGTCCATACCTGTCATAGCACAAGCTATAGCTCCTTAACTCGCCGTTGGCAAGTGTATATACATCAAGTTCCTTCAAGTAAGCACGTGCCGATGGGTCTTTCTTCAATGCCTCCATCTCTTCCTCAAGCAATGCAGCCCACTCCTTGTAGCTATGCTTGCTTGTATCCTTGTTGTCGGCAGCAGCCTTGGCCTCGTTGTATAGCGCGTTGATATCAGTCAGCGCACTCTTGTAGAAGTGACCGATTTCCTTGCCGGTGGTGGTAGTCTTGCTTGTAAGATTCTTCACCGTTGCCAATGTCGCATTCAACGACTCCAGTTGCATCTCCTCGTCGTCACTGTCGGCAACGCTGGGCACAGTGTAGTCAGTTCCGTCGGCCTGCGCAGCAACAACCTTCAATGGCGCATTTGCATGTGCCACAGGAACAGCTAGTTTATAGCCGTTATTGAAGTCGAGCAACTCGCCCGTCTGTGCATTGTAGAGTTTGAAACCAAGCGCACCCTTTGCACCGGCAGCCTCTTTGATGGTGATGGTGTTAAGCGACCTTGCATAGTAGTAGCCCTGCGCCTTCACGCTCTCGTCGATGTAGTCGTTCCACTGTCCTGTGCTACCCATCTTGCCAATGGCGAACTCGTCGTTGAAGTTGAGCCTGTTACCGGCAACACCGTCTGTTCTTGGCGATGGCTTTATGCGGTCCTCAATAAAGATGAGGTGACCGCCCTTCTTCTCATATCGCTGCATGCGCGCACGGCTCGCCTCGGCCTCCTCTTTTGTAAGGTTTACGATAAAATTCTCATAATCGCCCACACCCGCATCTGTCATTGGCTCGAACAAGCCCCACGCTTCAAAGAACTCGCTCAAGTCCATCTGTGCAACATCGCAGCACACCTCGGCAAATCTCAGCTGGTCATCCTTGGCCTGTGTCAGCGAAGTCCAGTTGCGGTCTTTTGGTCCCTTGTCAAGCGGGTTCTTGCGTAAAGCCTCGAAAACTCTTGGATAGAAAGTGGTATCCTTGCCCGCAGCATGGAAATAGAGATATAGCTGGAAGAACATTCTCGACTTTGCGATGATGTCACTGCCGCGCAACGGGAACGGAGTCTTGTTGCTGAAATCCTCGCGGCACACGCTCACACCGTTTCCACGTGTAGTTGTCTTTCCGGTGCGGAAAATCTGTGCATTGGCAAAGAGGTTGTTGGTGGCCTCGGTACATGATACAATGTTTATTGCATTCTGGTTTACATGGCCAATCTCGTGTGCAGGTCCCCACATCTGTCCCGGATCGGCGTACACCTTCTCCCAAGGCAGGATGTCGGGCAGTGTGTAATACTCATAGTAAGTATATGTCTCTGTCGCATACATGAACATACCTTCATAGCCGTCCTTTGCCATAATCAGGTCGTTCCAACGGTCATAGTACTTGTCGGCACCCATCAGCTCATGCTGCCACTTTACGCACTGGTCCCACCATTTGATGGCGTCGGTGATTGTGTTGGGGCACGCCGCCAGCACATTCTTGAGCTCCATGTGGAACATAACCCTCTCGCCAAGCACCTGCACCGAGTAGTGCTTCATCATGTTCTGTGTCATGTCTCGCCAATCCTCGTCGGTGTGGCGTGAAAGGTCAAAGTAACCATTGACATAACCACCCTCGATGTGGATGGGAACATTGGGGTAGTCGGCAAGTTTCTTGCTTGTCGTTGTGCTGTCTGTGTCAACATAATACTGTATGAACAACATACGGTCGTCGCCCTCGGTGTCGGGTATCTTCACCACATTCAAGCCGCTTTGGAGCACATTTGTCATCAATGGACGAGTCATGTTTCCGGCCACAGGGGCAAGCTCCATCCATATGGAATCGGGCAACTCGCTGCCCACGAAAATGAGCACATACTCATTGTCGGCACTGATACCTGTGGGGTTCTGCAGTTCGCTGTACTGTCTCACGTTCATCAGGTACTTCCAGTTGTAGGAGTTGCTGTAAGGCTTGGCTTCGAATACGCGGAACTCCTTTTCGCGTTTTTCCCAAGCGTTGTTTTTCACCTTGAGAGCAATGTTTATAAGCTCCTCGGGCATCGCACTCATGGCAGTGCGCAACTGCTCGTCGGTCATGGCAGAGTAGGGCACTTTTAGCTCTGTGCAGATGTCATCTTCGAAATAGTGTTTGAACTCGGCATAATAGCGCTGTGCGTTGTTGGTGGTCAGCTGCGCATTTGCAGCCACTGTCACCACAAGCATTAGACACAACAGAAGTAGATTTTTAAGTTTCATATTCTAAGGTTTTGTTATTTTGCAGAATTATCCAATATAATACTGCCTCAAAAGTAGTGCATTTTAAGCAAAAAAACAATAATTCATGTTGGTCTATATTATATAGGTTATGTTGAGCGACGTCGAAACATCTTTGTCTTCGTGCGCAGGGCGGAGACGGCAATGCCGTCTCCGCCCTGCGGTTTATTGCAAAAAGAAATGGCGACCTTTACAGTCACCATTTCTTTTATATGTTTATTCGGTTAATTACTTCACCAATACCTTCTTGCCACCCTGGATAAAGATACCTCTTGTTGAGTTCACTACTCTGCGACCATTCAAGTCATAGAGCAAGCCACCTTCGGTAGCCTCAGGGATCACAGTCTCAATTGTTGTGATAATGTCGGCAACCTCCTTGTTGTTCTCGATAAGGGCAATCTGCACTCTCCAGTAAGACTTCATGGTTGGAGAAAGCTGCGCTGCAGTACCACCATCATAGATTATTCTGTCGGCAGCAGTGAGCAACAGACCGCCATTCTCGGCGTCATATGTGATTGTTACAGGGAGACAATCCTCCTCGGCCGATGTGAAGATGTAGTTCTTTGTGCCCTGGCGGTATGCAAATCCCTGCTGACCGGCATTGTAGAGCTTGAACTCACCCGGCTTACCTGTTGAAGCAAAGCTCCACAAAGCATCGTCGGTAACCTCCTCGCTCATCTCAACGCGGCCAAGACGTGAAGACGCTGTACCGTTGTAGATGCTTGCGAATTTATCGCTCTTGTTGCTTATGATGTAGTACCATATAACCTGCTCGCCCTTTGTCACCATTGGAGCTGTCACAATATACTTGCCCTCGATGTCGGCGAGCTGCTTGCGCAACGTATTGGCATACTTCTGTAGTTGTGTTGCGGTAGCATTCTCCATGTTTGCCGATACCTCATAATATGTATCGAGCAAGTTGAGTGCGTATGTGTTCAGGTTGTTGTCCTTTACAATGATGCCATCATTGAAGATGTTCATTGTTTGCAGGCTGTCAAGGTTAAGTACCTCGGTAATCTTTATGTTGGCCTCGGTCATCAATTCCTCAACAGCAGCCTTGTAGAATGCAAGTGAGTTGTCCTCAACAATATCCACGCGCCACTTTGCGCCGGTCTCGTTGAGCGGGAGAATACCGACGCTTCCGCCATCGCTCAGACCAAGAGTCTGTTCGCTGCCGTCGGCAAGGATAAAGTTTACACCACCATCATCGGTATAACCTACATTGAACTTGATTGCATCACTCTGCTTCTTTGTCTCAAGGAATGCACCTGCAGTTGTCAGGTTTGTAATGTAATAACCTGTTGAAGCACTCTTCAAATAGTACTCACCAACCTTTCCTGCATATTCGATTGTCCAATCGATGTTGCCGTCGGCCTTGTTTGTAGCAGAGGCCGTAGGATACTCACCGACAGCATAGTAACCTCTGTAAGGATTAAGCAGTCGTCTCATTCTAAACACAGCACCCTCCTTGATGGTAATGCGTGCATCCTCGTTGTTGAGAACCTTGCTGCACTCATCGTCGAGCATAATGCTCCACTCGGCAAACGAATACTTGCTTGTGTCATTAGCCTTGTAAGCGGCATTCGCCTCCTTGTATAATGCCTCAAGGTCAGCAATAGCCTCGGGATAGTAATAACCCACAACAGTGTTTGCTGCAGCCTTTGTGGCAATAATTGCGCTTGCCGATTTCAATGAACCGTCAAGAGCCTCCTTCTGCATTGACTCGGGACCCTGTGAAGCGTGAGGCACAACATAGTCGGTACCGTCGGCCTGTGCTGCAACAACCTTCAATGTCGCACCTGCAGCCGATACCGGAACATTCATCTCGTATTTGTTTGTGTATGAGAGCAACTCACCTGTCTCGGCGTTGTAGAGCTTGAAACCGAGCGCACCACCGGCATTCTCGGCCTCCTTAATAACCACCTTACCTTTTGAAACGGCATAGTAGTACCCCTGAGCTTTCACAGTCTCGTCGATGTAGTCCATCCACTGACCAAAGTTACCAACTGTTCCGATAGTCTCGCCATCCCAGTCGGCATAGTTCGCACGGTAGCCTGTACCGTCGCAGAATGGGCTCTTTTTCCTTGGCGATTTGCGCACGCGGTCCTCGAGGAACATCAAGTGACCACCCTTCTTCTCATACTGCTGCATACGAGCCTTGCTTGCCTTGGCATCCTCTTCGAGAAGGTAAACCCAGTGGTGGCCATAGTCGCCCACAAACGCATTCTTCATCGGGATGAAGAAGCCCCAAGCCTCGAAGAACTCACTGAGGTCCATCTGTGCAATCTCACAGCAAGCCTCGGCGAACTTCAACTGGTCCTGAGCCGCATTCACAGAGTTCTTGTAGAAACCGTTCTCGTCAAGTTCGTCCCAAGAACCTACTCTCCAACCCGGCAGCTGGTCATAACGCAGCTTCTCGAACAGACGTGGATAGAATGTGGTATCCTTGCCCGCAGCGTGGAAGTAGAGGAACAGCTGGAAGTACATACGTGTCATACTGAACAGCTTTGAACCATACATACCCTCACCGCGTACAACATAAGGAATCTTGTTTTCGAAGTCAAGAATCTGGTTCTCCATGTTGTTACCACGGCTCACGTGTGTACCCTGGTCGAAGATTGCGAAGTTTGTAAGCGCGTTGTTGCTTACCTCTGATGTACCCACAATCTGGAACGCATACTGGTTTGTGTGACCGATCTCGTGGTTTGGACCCCAAGAGCTGCCGGCATCGGCAATGAGCAGGTCATAGTTCACAATTGTGCCCAGTGTGTTGTTGTTGTAGTGTGTGCGGTATGAACTTGCATCCATGAAGCCGTTGTCATCACTCATGGCAAGCTGCTTGTTGTTCATCCATGGATAATACTTGTCAAGAGCCATGTAGTGGTTCTGACGGCTGTTCCAGAAGTCCCAAAGGCGCATCACGCCCTCGATGTTGTTAGGACACTCCTTGAGGAACTCATATGTGCGGAAGTTGAGCACAGTGAGGTCACCTGCTGCCTGCACAGCCATTGGATTCTTGAACATGTTGTCGCGCATGTACACCCAATCCTCGTTGGTGTGACCGCGCTCCTTGCTCCAGAAACCGTTCACGTAACCGTTCTCAATGTGAACCTTCACGGTTGGATAGTCGGCAAGTTTCTTACCGTCGATAGCTGTCTCGCAGACGTAGCGGATGTAGAGCGAACCGTCCTTGTTTGCACATGGAACGATGTTCAATCCCTCTTTCAAGCGGGTATCGTTACCAAAATACTTGGTGCTTGCCATCTCGGCAAGATCAATTGTAGTACCCTCGGGGATATCCTCAACAAATACATAGATAAAGCTCTTTGAGTCGCTTGTGCTGATACCTGTAGGGTTGTTTATACGGTTGTAAGGGCGTGTAAAAAGTCTGTCGGCCCAAACCTCGGGATTGCTGTATGGCTTGTAGTCATAGATACGGAAATCCTTCTCGCGTGTAACGCTGTCCCATGTATTGTTCTTGATCTTGAGAACAGCCTGCTGCAAATCGGCAGGAACACCCTCCAATGCTGCAACAACCTCTGCATCGCTCTTCGCAGTCCACTCGGCCTTAAGAACGGTACAAGACTTATCCTCAAAGAGAGCCTCTACCTTTGCCGCAATGGCATCGGCGTTATCCAGAACCTTTGCATAGTCCTGGTACGCAGCAGCTGCTGCTGCAATCTCGTCGGCACTGATATTCACGAGCTCAAAAGTCCACTCTGTACCGGAAATCTCACCTTCACCGTAGCTCCAGGGCACAATGTTTGAACTACCATCGCAGTGCATACCCCAATTCTTTGTTGGAGTAAGGTCAATGTTGTAGCAACCTTTCAATCTTGGGTGTTCGGTTACAGTGAACTGTGTCACGGTGTTGCCGGTCTTCCACTGGACATTACGGCCGGTCTCGTACTGCACATAACGCTGTGTATAGACATTCTTAATTGTAAACTTGCCGTCATCGGCAGCGTTGAACATCCACATCTCGTGGTAGTCTGTTGCTGTACCTTTTGACGCGCATGAAAGTGTGTGCAGGATTGGGCTCTCCGACATAACTGTACCATACTTGGCACTCACAATGCGGTAAACCTTTCCATCCTCAACCTGTGCAAAAGCAAAGGTTGCAAGCATTACAAGGAATGCGGTTAGTAAAGATTTAAGTTTCATATTGAATAAATTATAAGGTTTTTAAAAAGGGTACTAAGGAGACTAAGGGTTCTAAGGTTTCCTTAGGTTTTTATACATTTATTATAATATATCCTTGCAAAAATAAGGATTTTTTTTGTAAAAATCACCCCCCCCTATTTTTTTTTCGTTTTAACCTAAAACTTTTTATTTTTCACACATTTTTCTTGCGATTTTGAATAATTATCATAACCTTTGCGTGATAAAATACCGTTGCTGTGTAGGATTGCGAAAGAATTATTTCACAATGCATTGACAGTCAACACAATGATCGTGCACACACGACGGCAATATTGATTTTGAGAGATTTTATTTTTTTATTTTTTAATTTTTTACATTATGAGAAAAAATTTATTTCTGACTCTTGCTTTGGCATTTGCTTCATTTGCAGGTGCTAATGCACAGGATTGGTCTCTTTCTCTGGGTGCCGGCGACGGTCTTCCTGGTGAGAATGTACAAAAAGGTACAACGACCGTCCAGGTTTACAAATCGGATGTCATCAAGCCAGCCGAGGCTTTGACAACCTTGCGTTTCACTGTTGCACAGAACTACAACGGTGAGAAGCCAAACGGCAACAACTTTGTTACAGCTCTCAGCGAGTTGGTTGTATATGCTGCCGATGGTGAGACTGTTATCCCTTACACAGCTGCTTCAAACGCTGACCACAACACACTTTCAGGTGGTACTGACGGTGCCGGTATTGCAGCTTTGAACGACGGCAACTGGAACAACTACTGGCACTCTTGCTGGAGCGCGACAGGTGCTCAGGCCGAGTTCCACCACCTTGAGCTCACATTCGAGACTCCTGTAAGCGAGTTCATCCTCGAGTGGGGTGCACGTCCGGGTAACCCAAAGAACGCTCCATTGCTCGTTGGTCTTACAAAGGGTGGTGTTGACTATGTTCCTTACGCAGACTGGGCATTCACAGTTGGTGCAGAAATTACATCAATGGAGGCTCTTGAGGGCGTACAGTACTTCGTAATGAAGAGCAATGTTCCTGTTGAGTATCACACATATGTAAACAACCACAACAGCACAGAGGGCGCTTTCGGTGACAAGACAACAAAGGATCCTAACGTAGGTCCTGGTTCACAGTATGTAAAGGGTGGTGCTGTTGCCGAGACTCCAGCTCCAGAGTATGCTATCCAGTTGATTCCAACTGATGGTGGTTACTACTTCTACCTTGTAGCTGAGGGTAAGTTCATCTCTACACCTGCCGGTGACGGTAATGCTTGGAATGGTGCAAACGGTGTTCAGAACTTGACATCAAAGATGTCTGACGCTGCTGTAATCAGCATTCATCCATTGAGCAACGGTCGCTTCGAGTTCAGCTACCCATTCGTGAATGACGGCAAAGAGGACACTATGTGGATGGGTGCAACACCTTCAACCGGTGGTTCAAAGAATTTCAACCAGGAGCGTTATGAGTTCTACAAGAAGGGTAATCCTTACTGTTTGAACTACGCTTACATCGCCACATTCGATTGGACACTCGAGGAGGTTACAATGAACTATCCTGCAAAGTATGCTTCTATCCCTGTCCGCAATGCGATCAAGGAAGCAAAGAGCATCTATACATTCATGGACAGCGTAGCCGTTGAGGGTCATGAGGATATCTATGATGAGTTCATGATTGTCCTTGGCGAGGCCGAGAACAACCTTGCAGCCGGTGTATATACTGATATTGAGAAGGTCTTTGCCGATGTTGAGACATTGAACTACGCAATGGGTGCATATGTATTCTCAAAGATTGATTGGCTTGTTAATGTATATTACAATACTCTTTATGAAGAGTATGTTGACCTTTTGACTCCTTCAAGCAACCCACAGGATGGTTATTATACAGAGGAGGCATGGACTGCACATATTGAGCAGTACATTAGTAGTAATGGTTCAGAGTTGTATGAGTTGGCCGAGGAGGATCCATACTCTTACCTCGCACAGATGAAGACTTTCATCAACGGTGTACAGGGCAATATTGATGCGTTCCTCGCTTCAAAGATTGAGTATGTAACATTGCCTAAGGTTTACACAGCCGAGAACCCACACACAACTCCTCTTGGTACATTGGTTAACAACAACCGTTACGATTGGGAGCAGATGGTTGTTCTCAACGAGGCTGTTGACGGTATCCGTTTGACATTCCTTGAGACAAACGTTGGTAGCGCTGCAGGCGACGGTAAGTACAAGGGTTATCCTATGGTAGCACTCTCAGGTCTTGAGGTACTTGATGCAGAAGGCAACGCAATGGCTCTTTCATCTTCACTTGTTTCAACAAACTCTTTGGAGACATCAGAGGGTTCACTTGAGAACTTGTTCGATGATGAGACTACTACATTCTACCACTCTATCTGGGGTAACGGTACATTCTCACCTGAGACTTATGTATACCTCGACGTGAAGTTCCCAGAGGGTACATCTGTCAGCACATTCACAGTGAAGACTATCGGTCGTGAGAACAAGTCTTTGGCTCCCGGTACAGTATGTATCACAAAGTATGGCGAGGAGTATGATCCAGCTATCTTCCGTGAGAACCCATACAATGTTAAGGGCGGTACAAAGATCACTGACGCTTCACAGTTGAAAGACGGTGGTATCTACATCATGAGCGGTAACCTCCGCGTTAAGACACAGGAGGCAGCTCCACGCTACTATGCAGGTGCTGCTCCTTACCACACAAACATCAAGGCTGCTTTGAACGATCCTTGCGTTTACATGTTCAAGAAGACAGAGAACGGTTGGAACATCATCAGCTTGGCAAACGCTGAGTTCGTGGCTTTGAACAAGACCGTTAATGAGAATACAGACGAGGAGACAGGCGAGACAACTACAAGCACAAGCTGGAGCACCGGTTTGACAGTATATCCTGCTAATGCAGCCGAGGTTAACTTCGTTAAGTCTGGTAACCTTGAGAACACATTCGTAATCTACAGCGACATCGAGGACAACAACATCGAGGCTTCTTGGAGCTGGACAAATCCTAACGATACAACAGATGTTGTAAAGGTTGAGAAGGGTACAGTAAATGCCAACAAGTTCGTCTTCATGGACTGGGACAGCAACCTCGCAGGTCGTCCTTGCGCAAGCGTTCTCCCAGGTGATGTAACATATGGTAAAGAAATTCTTGAGGCACACGCCACTAAGGCCGAAGAGTTCAAGAACGGTGACGGTTACAGCGCAGGTGACTACCTCCACTTCAACAAGGCTAACGGTGAGGGTGAGTGGAACATCTATGAGGTTTCAATGGATGACGCTTACTACTTGTGGGCAAACGGTATCGGCGAGACACTTTCAGCTCTTGGTCTTGTAGTTGGTAACGACCCAGGTTGCATCAGTGGCGACATCGCAGCTCTTGAGGCAGCAATTGACGCAGTTGAGGCTGTTGTTACAAACGAGAATAAGGAAGGCGCTCAGGCTGCTGTTGAGGCATTCGTTGAGAACGTAGGTTTGGCACAGAATGCTGAGCGCGTTCAGGTTGAGGATGGCTACTGGTATGCTATCGAGAGTGCTTACACTGAGTACTATGCACAGCAGGGTAAGGTTAAGGCAATCTACGCTACAGAAGCAGGTCTTGCATGGATGGACGCTCCTGCTGTATACAACAGAGATTGCGATGAGTTCGTATTCCAGTTCCAGAAGTATGATGGCGAGAACGACCCAGAAAAGCACGGTATTCCCGAGGCTGAGGCTAACAACGTGTTCAAGATCTACAATGATGTAATCGCTCTCCAGACCGGCAATGGTTACGCTGGTACAGGTGGCGGTACAACACAGGTTGCAATGGCCGATGACTTCAGCGCAGCTGTATATGTTGTTAAACCTCTCCAGGCTAACGTTTACACAATCTACGCTATCAATTCAGATCCTCTCCACACAGCAGGTCACGGTAACGGTGCAGGTACTCAGGGTACAATCGTTAACTGGACTGGTGGTGCAGGTACTGCTTCTTCATGGACACTCCGTTTCGTAGACGACGCAGAGGAGACTTCTATCTCTGACCTCGTTGTTGAGGGCGCCGAGGTTCTCTCTGTAGGTTACTACACACCTGCAGGTGCTGCAATCCCTGCTCCTGTAAGCGGTGTAAACATTGTTGTAACAGTTTACAGCAACGGTGTAATCGAGACCAAAAAGGTACTTGTTAAGTAATTAATCAAGTAAATCCATAAAAGATAATGGCGGCCGCAAGGTCGCCATTTCTTTTTGCAATAAACAGTATTGGGGTAAAAAGCACAAAAGGGCGGGCCGCGAGAAACCACAACGTAGGGCACTGCGGCCGTGTCCGCAACTGCAAAACAGTGTCATCTCGACAGAGCGAAGTGACGAGAGATCTCTAAAATCAGGGTAAAAAAGATATCTCCATTGCGGTCGATATGACACGCCACGAGAGGAAAAAGGCGGACACGACGTGCCGTATCCGACCTCAAAGCGTGAATAAAACAAAACAATATTGCTCCTCTTGAGTAAGAGGAGCTGGCGCGGAGCGACTGAGGAGATTGTAAAATCGCGGACACCGGGCGAACACACCGGTTCGCCCCTACAGGGTTGTCGGGACGAATATAAGGATTCCTACATTATTCATTGCACAAACAGTAGAGACACGGCATGACGTATCCGGTTGTACACGAAATCAAAGATGTTTCGACTTCGCTCAACATGACAAAATGTCTTCAGATATAAACAAGAACACCCGAATGTAGGGGCGGACCGATGTGTCCGCCCGTTACAAACGGAAACATCGGGCTTCCTCAATTCCATATAACAACACTCCCTGCGGTTGCCCTAAAATGGCAACCGCAGGGAGTGTTGTATCAGCATAATAAAAGTTACTGCTTTGGCATTACAAAGCGATAGAGATTACAACCAATGAAATTACCGATGACAAGGCATGGATAGAGCATTACAATCTCCAAAAGATGCTCACCTGTATATGACAATGGTGTGGCCAAGTAATAGAAGGCATCGGCCAAACAGTGTGGGAAGCCGCAATTGATGAAGAGAGGCACACCAAAGAGCAGAACCAATGGTTTACCCTCGCGGGCAAAGGTTACAACGGTTGTCATGATGAAACCGCAACCGATAGCCAACAGACCGGCCTTGACAGGACCGAGTGCAAGACGCCCCTCAAGAACTGCCTGTGCCGATGCACCGAGTTCCAATGGCGACAGGCGTGTAAAGAGAGCTACAAGCAAGCAACCTGTAATGTTACCCAAAAGGATAAAAAGGAGTTCACCGATTGCCTTGAACCAACGGTTGCTGCCATCCTCGGCACGCAGAGCCACAAAACCGGCAGTTCCGGTATAGAGCTTGAGTTTATAATTCACTACAGTCAACAGACCGAATGAGAAGAGCACTGCTCCTATAATATCCTTATAGGCCAAATATCCCCAACCGGCAATGCCGACTGCGATTCCGGCCAAAAGGGAAGAACGAAAAGTGTTGTTCATATATTAAAGTTTTGTTTTTTATTCGTTTAGCTTTGATTTTGGGCACCATGAAGCTTTTTATATCAAGCGGCCGCTATCGACAACCATTGAACGCACAGCCTCATTGAACGCACGCTCCTGCATCAACTGCTCAAGCGGAATGTGCATACGATAGTTCCAGCAGTGGTCGCGGTTCGAAGGAACGTTTATGCGTTCGTCGTCATAACTCTCGCGACGCAGACGCTCGTCCATAGCCATCCAATCCTGCCAAGCAAAGAGTGCAAAAGCCGATGGTGATGCAAGATGCTGCGCAATAATTGCGCGCGCTACACGGCCATCCATTTCAATAGGCGCCTTACCATCAAAGCCCAGCACGCAGTTATAGAACTGCTGCGAGAGAGCCTCATCCTCGCGCCACCAACCGCGCAGGGTACTCATATCGTGCGTAGAGGGGGTTGCCACCGAGAGATAGGGGTAGCACTCGGGACGGGCAAATGTTTCGCCATAGAGCTTTGGCATTCGCTGTATCTCGAGCGAGAGCACCTGCAGGTTCTTCATCACCCAGGGCACACAAGCCGGAATCATTCCCAAATCCTCGCCACAAGCAGTCATTGGGGTTGAGAGAAGCAACGGAGTGAGCTTGCGCATTCCCTCGCGATACCAGAACATTGTATGGCGGTTATAGAAATAGTCCTCATATATGCGGTCATATGCTATGCGGTTGGCCTGCGAAAGCTGTGCATAGGCCTCGGTATTGCTGCCAAGGATGCGTGGAACGAACATTGCCGGTTCGTTAAGGTCACGCATGAAGAGTACGTTGCCATAAATGCGCAACAAGGCATCCTTCATTGCCTGTGAGAGCTTGGGAGTGCGCTCATATATGTAGTAGGCCAACAGGTTGGCATTTTCCATCTCGGCTTTGAAACGATAAGTACCATCGGGCTGCTCATCAAGGAATGCATCAACTATCTGCTTCACTTTGCGGGGGAAATGCTTCTTGAGCAGTGCCTCATCAATATATGGCGCTGTGTGGATTGCCTCATCGAAAGCAAATCCTGCAGCTGTCATCTCCTCTACCGACAATGGTCGGTTGGGCGAGAAGCTGCCGGCAAGGCCACTCTTGGCAGTGCGAGGTATTTCCCAAATGCGGAAGAAACCAAGAATGTGGTCAATGCGATAGGCATCGAAGAAACATGACATGTACTGCAGACGGCGGCGCCACCATGCATACCCGTCACCGGCCATCACCTGCCAGTTATATGTAGGAAAGCCCCAGTTTTGGCCATCGGCAGCAAACATATCGGGCGGTGCACCAGCCGACACCGAGAGGTTGAACTGCTCGCTGTCGCACCACACATCGACACCATTCGGAGCTACGCCAATGGGAATATCGCCCTTGAGCGCAATACCACGGCTGTTGGCATACTCATGGGCATCGGAAAGTTGTGTAAAGAGCAGATACTGCACATAACAGTGGAAACGCATCTCGTGTACGGCATCGGGGTACTCGGCAACAACACGTTCTACAGTGGTACTGTCATAGTGCGAGTACTCGCCCCAATCCCAAATGTTGCTATGCAGGCGCGACGAGAGGAAACGGAACAGCGCGTAGGGCTTGAGCCACTGCTGTTGAGCATCCTCAAAAGCGCGATAGCCATCGCTTGCAAGGACATCACTGCCAAGCTCGTCAAAGAGTTCGCGCAAGTAGTTTATCTTCAAGCGATAAGTCTTTGCATAATCTACCGACGGCAAAGCATTCAAAGCCTCGCGTTCCTTCTGATAGAATGCATTGCGACGCACTTTAGAGAGCGCCGGCAACTGCGACATATCGGCGTATATGGGGTTCAAAGCAAAGACCGAAACGCAATTGTATGGATAGGAATCCTCGCTGCCGCCACGCACTGTTGTATCATTGACCGGCAAGAGCTGGAGGATATTCTGACCTGTCGCTACCAGCCAGTCAGCCATCAGTTTTATATCTCCGAAATCGCCAATACCCCACCCATGCGCCGAGCGCAATGAGAACAGTGGAATGACGGTACCGGCCAAGCGGAGCGAAGGAGCATCGAACGACACTCCGTCGAGCTGATAGAAATAGTTTGTACTCTGTTCAAAATCGGGGAGCAGGATGTGACGATTGTCGCCACCCTCCCAGCGTACATTGCCGGCATCATCGATAGCGATGAACTTATAGTTGAGCGCACCACTCCATAATGTGGCAACATCAAATGTGACACTCCAACGGTTCTGCACACGCTGCTGCATTGGCAAAGCACGGGCAGGGTCCCATGTACCAAGCACATCGGCATCACCTGTGAGGTGAAGGCGCTCGCCAGTGCGCAAACCAGTTGCATAGACCGAGAATGTGACACTGCGGTTATACCAATTGATGGATGGCTCGTCGAGTTTTGTCACTGTCTTGTCGAAAAAACGGAAGAGGTTTGTCTGTCCATAGCAACCGGCAGGCGAATCGAGCCACATGTCGTGCACAATATAATTGCGGTTCACGCAATTGAAACGGAGTGTGTGAGGTGTTCCCGCCCACTCGGTGCACAGACTATTGCCATCAAGACGCAGTTCATAGCCATAATTTATATTGGCATAACGGTCATCAACCTCCAATGAACATCGCCACCACCCCTTCTGCACCTCACGCAGCGGAATTGAGCACTCGGTAACGTTGCCGTTGTCATTGAGCCTGTAGCACAGATGCACGGTAGCACCATCGCTGATATCGTATCTTATATTGAATTCTATAAAATGCATTTGTACATTATTTATAAATCACGCGAAAATACAAAAAAAAGCAAGTACTTCAATGCAGAAAGATGATTTTTATCAATAGTCAAGCTTTGCATAAGCCAAAAAATGTCAAAATTTAGGTGGTCGCTTTGTCATTTATAATAAATGCTGTACTTTTGTAGAAAATTTCTCTGTTTTTGTGTTTTTGGGAAAACAAAACAGGGGTTCAGTTGTTTATGGGACACATTCTCCGCAATTTAAAATTCGCATTGCTGTTTTTGCTGCTCACACTGACTACAGCACAAGCTGTGGCACAAAAGGGCGGCAAAAAGACTTTTACCGTTGTCATTGACGCCGGTCATGGCGGCGTGGATCCCGGTGCGCTGGGCAAGAAGTCGCAGGAGAAGAACATCAACTTCACAGTGTCGAACATGCTGGGCGAAATGATAAAGAAAGCATATCCCGAGGTAAAGGTCATCTACACACGTACAACGGATGTGAAGATTCCACTTGCACGACGTGCCGACATCGCGAACAAGGCAAATGCAAACCTGTTCATCTCCATTCACTCCAACGCAAGCACAAACAAAAGTGCCAACGGTTGCCAGACATTCACCCTGGGTGCAGGCATTGATGCCGAGGCCAAAGCTGCCGCAATGTACGAGAATGAGGTAATCCTCACCGAGGATAATTTCGAGGAGACATACAAGGGATTCGACCCACGCTCGAGCGAGAGCTACATAATCTTTGAACTCATGCGCAGCCACGACATGGAGTTGAGTGTAAAATTGGCCGAGATGGTACAGAAGGGAATGCTGGGCAACACCACACTGAACGACAGGGGGGTATCGGCTGCAGGTTTCCTGGTGTTACACCGCACTGTCATGCCAAGCATTCTCGTTGAGTTGGGATTCATAACCAATAGCAAGGACGAGGGAATCATTGCATCAAAGGAGGGACAGGCGAAGCTTGCCAAAGGTATCTTCAACGGTTTTGCCGAGTACTATGAGCTCTATGGCAAGAGCAAGGAGGAGAAAGAGAGCAAAAGCACTGCCGCAAAGCAGGGAGGCACCGACAAGGGTAAGGAAGCAAAAGTAGAGAGCAATGCCAAGAACAGCGGCAAGCCTGTATTCAAGATACAGATAATGGCTGCCGACAGCAAACTGGCAAGCGACGACAAACGGTTCAAGGGTTTGAAGACCGGTTACTACAAGGAGAACGGAATTTATAAATACACACACGGCGAGAGTGAAGATTACAACAAGATTCTACAACTGAAAAAGCAGATATCTGACAAGTTCGCAGATGCATTCATTGTAGCATTCCTCAACGGAGAGAAGATCAACACACGCCAGGCAATAGAAATATTTAAAAGACAGACAAAATGAGCAAGATAAAATTTTCTCGCGAATTGATAGTAGGTTTGCTGGGATTGGCAGCAATGTTCGTAATCTATTTCCTTATCAACTTTTTCAAAAGTATCGACATCTTTGACGACACTGACAAGTATCGCATAGAGTTCACCAACATCGGCGAGTTGACAAACTCGGCACCGGTCTACGTCAATGGTTGCAAGGTGGGTAACGTAAGTTCCATTGAGCACAATTTCAACGAGAGCAGCCTGGTATATCTTACCGTGAGCATCGATAAAGGCATGAAGCTCCCCGAGGGCAGTTATGCACAGATACACAACAAGCTCATGGGCGGTAGCACAATATGCATTGTACTTGGCAATGGCGAGGGCGTCATTGAGCCGGGCGCCACACTCAATGGAGTGCTTGAAGCAGGTGCCATGGGCGAGGTAGGCAATATGGTTCCACAGATTGAGGCAATGCTACCCAAAGTGGATTCAATGCTTACATCGTTGAACAACATATTCTCGAACCCAGCCATAAACAACACCTTGAACAACCTTGAGGCATTGAGTGGACAGCTGAATGCGACATCGGTGCAGTTGAACAACCTTGTGAACAACGAGATACCTACAGCCCTTGACAAGGTTATCAAGCTCGAGGACGATTTGTTGAAGGTTTCGTCACAGCTCAGCGAGGTTGACTACGGCACAATGATTGCTACCCTTGAGACATCACTCAACAACATTCAGCAGATTACCACTGCACTCAACGAAGGTAACGGCACTGTTGGAATGTTGCTGAAAGACACCACCCTCTACAGCAAACTCAACGAGACTTGCGAGGCTGCCAATGCGTTGCTTGAGGACCTGAAGGAGAACCCAAAGAGATACGTAAATATCTCGGTATTCGGCAACAAGGAGAAGAAGTAAAAAGAATCAATTAAGCTATATATAAAAACGACGATTGGGGCCCAATCGTCGTTTTTATATATAGCTGTCACCTTTCAGTTTTCCGCTTTCAGTTTTCCGCTTTCAGTTTTCAGTTTTCAGTTTTCACATTACCTCACAAACTCCACCTTGTGCAACGGTGCTCCATGGCGGTTGCGCACTGTAAGGGTGTAACGTCCGGTTTCAAAACCCGACACATTGAATTCACGGCAATACCTGCCTGCATACACTTCACGGCCATAGATATCCTTCACGGCAATGCGTTGCCCCCAAGAACGTGGTTTTGGCAATAGTATAATATTGCCACGGTGTATTGCACCACCGAATGTAGCCCGTACAAAGGCCGGTTCGCTCTCCACGCCACAGGCATCAACTGCCGTAACAGCCATTGTGATGTTGTTTACACTGCGGCAAGACCAACAGAATACAGTGTCGGGCAAAGATGTTGCAACAAGGTTGTCAATTGAGTTTACATCAAGCGTATCACCTATTGCGGCATATACATTATAACGCACAGCAGGGAAACCATCAACTGGCCGGACAGCATTCCAATTCAATGTTACGCTTTTTTCATCTCGCACACAACTTGTCACCGACGGCACAGCAGGCGCATCGGCAATCCAGTCCATTGACGGCACAAGAGCGGGGGTATCATATATTTTCGTATACACATCGCGCACTCCACCTGCATTACCCAGAAGATGGGCCGTGCGGAACATCATTATGCCGTCGGCTTTGGCACTGCGCGAGGTGTGGAACTGCCTTTCAATCTCAATCTGTGGCCAACCGCCATGCTCGGGCATGAGACGGTAGATGCCTATTCCGGGCGCCACGTGACGTCCATGACGGTTCTCGCACCAATCGAGCACAAAGGGATAGAAATTGTCGCCGCAGAAATAGAGCATTGGGAAAAGAATATCCATCACACCATCGCGCAACCACCTTTGGGCATCCTGATAGACGGTATTGAAGGCATCCCACCCCAAAGAACTATAACGCGTGAGGTTATTGTACTTGCCAAGCGGAGCACAACTCACACGCACCCACGGTTTCAGTTCCTTCACAGCTGAATAGACCGATGTTACAATGCGGGTTATATTGGAACGGCGCCACGCAGCAAGCGACATGCGTCTGCCGTGTTTTACATAGAGTGAACCATCGGGGTAACCGTCGACACTGTCGGGGTAACGGACATAATCGAGGTGAATGCCATCGACATCATAATTCTGCACTATCTCCTTCACAAGTGATGCTATATAATCGGCTGTTGCCGGATTGCCCGGTTCCATGTACCACGCCCCCTTATAGCGGGTGCACAATGCAGCATTCTTTCTTGGCAACGAACTCTTGCCCAAGCGCGCCACATGTTCGGCCTTGCCTATTGGCATGGTAACAAGCCATGCGTGCAACTGCAAGCCACGTTTGTGACACTCCTCAATGGCAAAAGCCAAAGGGTCGTAACCGGGCGACTTTCCTGTCACACCTGTAAATACATGCGACAACGGTTCTATTGCCGACGGGTAAATGACATCGCCACGCACTCTTGTCTGCAGGAGCACCGTGTTTATATGCATAGACTGCAGAGAGTCAAGGATAACGGTGAGTTCGTTCTTTTGCCTTTCGACGTCGGCAGGCGTCTTCACCTGCGAATGAGGCCAGTCGAGATTCTCAATTGTGGTGAGCCACACGGCACGGTATTCATATTTGGGAGACGATGGGGATGTGCCGCGGTAATTCCCTGTCTTATACGCAATTCCGTTGTCATGCACGACATCCTGTGCCACCGCAAAAAGCGGCAACAGCAAGAATAAAGTCATAAAATGCCGTAACTTGTTCACAATTGGAATTAAATTATCACAAAAGTAGTCATTTTTCTGCCATTTTTTTAATGTATTTCTAATTATTTTGTACATTTGCGATTACGACCGCTTATTCAGCCGTGCTTCATAAAACAAAAACCATGGTAAAAAGCGTTGCATTCAGTGTCAAATAGATAAACGAAATAAATCATTACTTTATGACAAAGACTAAGAAATTCATTACTTGTGATGGAAACCAGGCAGCGGCACATGTCGCTTACATGTTTTCCGAGGTAGCAGCCATCTACCCTATCACACCATCATCAACAATGGCCGAATATGTTGACGAGTGGGCGGCACAAGGCCGCAAGAACCTTTTCGGTGAGACTGTCATGGTGCAGGAGATGCAGTCAGAGGGCGGTGCCGTGGGTGCACTGCACGGTTCACTGCAGGCCGGTGCCTTGACAAACACCTTCACCGCTTCGCAGGGTTTGCTGCTCATGATTCCTAACATGTACAAGATTGCCGGCGAGAAATTGCCAACAGTGTTCCACGTATCGGCACGTTCGCTTGCAGGTAACTCATTGAGTATATTCGGTGACCACATGGACGTTATGGCTTGCCGCCAGACAGGTTTTGCAATGCTTTGCGAGGGTTCGGTACAGGAGGTGATGGACCTTGCTCCCGTTGCACACCTTGCGACACTCAAGAGCCGCATCCCATTCCTTAACTTCTTCGACGGATTCCGCACATCGCACGAGATACAGAAAATCGAGCTCCTTGAGCAGGAGGACATTGCTCCACTCGTTGACTGGAGCTATATCCAGGATTTCCGCGACAGAGCGTTGAGCCCCACACACCCTGTTGTGCGCGGTACAGCAGAGAACCCCGAGACATTCTTCACACACAAGGAGAGCGAGAACCCATTCTACAATGCTGTTCCCGACATCGTTGCTGAGTACATGGAGAAGATTTCAGCCATCACAGGCCGCAAATATGCACCTTTCACATATTATGGTGCCGAGGATGCCGACCGCGTAATCGTTGTCATGGGTTCGGCAACCGAGGCTATCAAAGAGGCTATCGACTACATGATGGCACGCGGCGAGAAGGTTGGTTTGGTAAGCGTTCACCTGTACCGTCCATTCTCGGTAAAATACCTTGCAGCGGTAATGCCAAAGACAGTGAAGCGCATTGCTGTACTTGACCGCACAAAAGAGCCCGGCAGCAACGGCGAGCCTTTGTACCTGGATGTTGTTGAGGCATTCTCAAGCACTCCAGAACTCAGAGAGCTCAACCCCACAATCGTTGGTGGACGTTTCGCATTGGCTGCAAACGACACAACACCGGCGCTCATCATGGGTGTATATGAGAACCTTGCATTGCCCGAGCCAAAGAACCACTTTACAATTGGTATCGTGGACGACGTTACCTTCCTCTCACTCCCCAAGAAGGAGGAGATTGCTGTGGTTGACGGCATGTTCGAGGCCAAGTTCTACGGTCTTGGTGCCGATGGTACAGTGGGTGCAAACAAGAACTCTGTAAAGATCATTGGTGAGAACACCGAAAAATATTGCCAGGCTTATTTCTCTTACGACTCAAAGAAATCGGGCGGTTTCACCTGCTCACACTTGCGTTTCGGTGACAACCCGATACGCAGCACATACTTGGTGAACACTCCTAACTTTGTAGCCTGCCACGTACAGGCATACCTGAAGATGTATGACGTTACACGCGGTTTGCAGAACGGCGGTACATTCCTCTTGAACACAGTGTGGGAGGGTGAGGAGCTTGCAAAGAACCTGCCTAACAAGGTGAAGAGATGCTTTGCACAGAAGAATATCAGCGTATACTACATCAACGCAACAAAGATTGCACAGGAGATTGGCTTGGGCAACCGCACAAACACCATTCTGCAGAGTGCATTCTTCCGCATCACCGGTGTAATCCCTGTAGAGCTTGCCGTTGAGCAGATGAAGAAGTTCATCGTGAAATCATACGGCAAGAAGGGTCAGGACGTGGTTGACAAGAACAATGCTGCTGTTGACCGTGGTGGCGAATACCAGAAACTCGTTATCGACCCCGCATGGGCAAACTTGCCTGACGATGTAGAGGTTAAGCGCGACGAGCCTGAGTTCATCACAAAGATTGTACGTACAATCAACGCGCAGGAGGGTGATAAACTCCCCGTTTCGGCATTCAAGGGATTGGAAGACGGCACATGGCCTGTTGGTACATCGGCTTACGAGAAGCGTGGCGTGAGCGCTTTCGTTCCAAAGTGGAACATGGAGAGCTGTATACAGTGTAACCGTTGTGCTTTCGTATGTCCTCACGCTGCAATCCGCCCAATTGTAATGGATGAGCAGGAGGCTGCCGGACTCAATGCCGACAAGATTGAAATGAAGGCTCCTGCAGCAATGAAGGGCATGCACTTCCGCATTCAGGTGAGCGTGCTCGACTGTCTTGGCTGCGGCAACTGTGCCGACATCTGCCCAGGACATCCAAAGACCGGCAAGGCCCTCACAATGGTTCCGCTTGAGCAGGAGAGAGGCGAGGCTGCAAACTGGGATTACTGCGTGAAGAACGTGAAGAGCAAGCAGCACCTTGTTGACGTGAAGAGCAATCCAAAGAACTCACAGTTCGCTACTCCACTCTTTGAGTTCTCGGGTGCATGTTCAGGCTGTGGTGAGACCCCATACGTGAAGCTGTTGACACAGCTCTTCGGCGAGCGCGAGATCGTTGCCAACGCAACAGGCTGTTCTTCAATCTACACAGGTTCAGTACCTTCAACACCATATACAACCAACGAGAAGGGCGAAGGTCCTACATGGGCAAACTCACTGTTCGAGGACTTCTGCGAGTTCGGTTTGGGTATGAAGCTTGCAGAGAACAAGATGCGCGAGCGTCTTGAGAGACTCTTTACCGAGGTTCAGGCATGCGCAGGCTGCACAGACGAGCTCAAGGCTCTTGCACAGAAGTGGATTGAGAACAAGAACAATGCCGAGGTGACAAAGGAGGTTGCTCCTGCAATCATAGAGGCCTGCGAGGCTTGCGGTTGCGACACATGCAAGCAGATTCTCGACATCAAGCAGTACATCGTTAAACGTTCACAGTGGATTATCGGTGGTGACGGTGCATCATACGACATCGGCTACGGCGGTCTCGACCACGTAATCGCATCGGGCGAGGATGTGAACATCCTTGTTCTCGACACCGAGGTTTACTCTAACACCGGCGGTCAGTCATCAAAAGCAACACCTCTTGGTGCCATTGCCAAGTTCGCTGCATCGGGCAAGCGCATACGCAAGAAAGACCTTGGTATGATTGCAACAACATATGGTTATGTATACGTGGCACAGATTGCAATGGGTGCAAGCTATGACCAGTGCTTGAAGGCTATCCGCGAGGCCGAGGCTTACCCGGGTCCATCATTGGTAATTGCATATGCTCCATGTATCAACCACGGTATCAAGCGCGGTATGGGCAAGGCACAGGCCGAGCAGGCTGCAGCCGTTGAGTGCGGTTACTGGCACTTGTGGCGTTACAACCCTGCACTCGAGGAGGAGGGCAAGAACCCATTCACACTCGACAGCAAGGAGCCACAGTGGGACAAGTTCCAGGAGTTCCTGCAGGGCGAGGTACGATATGCATCACTTGCAAAGCAGTTCCCTGCAGAGGCCGGCGAATTGTTCGATGCAGCCCAGGAGATGGCACAGAAGCGCTATGCAAGCTACCAGCGCATGGCAAAGCTCAACTGGAGCAAGGATACTGAAGAATAAGAATTATCAAATTTTTCATTTCGAACCAAAGGGAGAAATCTCTAAAGTTCTATAATACCAACAAAAAGGTGGCGCACAAGAAAGTGTGCCATCTTTTTGTTGAACCATATGTTCCGCGGCAGTGTTATTCTTTACGATTATAACCATCAAAAAAAGGATAACTATGTCAACATTAACAAAAACCGTAAAAATGGGCGTGGCAACATTGGCAATCATGAACGTCACTGCCGTTGTGTCGCTGCGCGGATTACCCGCCGAGGCCGAATATGGCATCAGTTCGGCATTCTATTACCTGTTTGCAGCACTTGTATTCCTTATTCCAACCTCGTTTGTGGCAGCCGAACTTGCAGCAATGTTCCAGGACAAGCAAGGCGGTGTGTTCCGATGGGTGGGCGAAGCGTTCGGCAAGCGTCTTGGCTTCGTTGCCATTTGGCTGCAGTGGGTTGAGAGCACCATCTGGTACCCTACAGTATTGACATTCGGTGCCGTGTCACTGGCCTTCATCGGAATGAACGACACTGCCGACATGTCATTGGCATCGAACAAGTTCTACACTCTTGTGGTAGTGCTTGCCATCTACTGGATAGCGACATACATCTCCCTAAAGGGACTCGGTTGGGTGAGCAAAGTGGCGAAAGTAGGTGGTCTCATAGGAACCATCATCCCCGCAGCGTTGCTTGTGCTGCTTGCAATCATCTACCTCATCGGGGGCGGCAAGTCACAGATGGACTTTGGCGGCGATTTCTTCCCCGACATCACCAAACTCGATAATCTTGTACTTGCATCGGGTATCTTCCTTTTCTATGCCGGAATGGAGATGACAGGTATCCACGTAAAGGATATGGAAAACCCAAGCAAGAACTACCCCAAAGCAGTGTTCTTGGGTGCCATAATCACCGTGCTCATCTTTGTACTTGGAACATTCTCGCTAGGCATCATCATACCACAGAAGGACATCAACCTCACACAGAGCCTGCTTGTTGGTTTCGACAACTACTTCAAGTTCATAAGGATGTCATGGCTGTCGCCAATCATTGCCATTGCGCTTGCATTTGGCGTGCTTGCAGGAGTACTCACATGGGTATCGGGCCCTTCAAAAGGTATATTTGCAGTGGGCAAGGCCGGTTATTTGCCACCGTTCATGCAGAAGAGCAACAAGCTTGGCGTACAGAAGAACATCCTGCTCATTCAGGGCGGCGTTGTGACATTGTTGAGCCTTTTGTTCGTCATCATGCCATCGGTACAGAGTTTCTACCAGATTCTCTCACAGCTCACAGTGCTACTCTACCTCATAATGTACCTTCTCATGTTTGCCGCAGCCATCTATCTGCGCTATAACATGAAGGATGCTCCACGTCCCTTCCGCCTTGGCAAGAGCGGCAACGGCCTCATGTGGTTGGTATCTGGTGTTGGTTTCCTTGGCAGTTTGCTCGCCTTTGTACTCAGTTTCATTCCACCGGCGCAGATTGCGGTTGGAAGCAACGCGGTGTGGTATGCAGTGCTCATAATCGGCTGTATTGTGGTCACAGGCGCACCGTTCGTTATCTATGCAATGCGCAAGCCACATTGGGTTGACAAGGATTCGCAGTTCGAGCCGTTCCATTTTGAGAAACAGCAATAAATAAACAGTAAAAACGAGGCGTTTGCCTCGTTTTTCTTTTTTTGCTATCTTCGCAATCAACAACCCCAATACTATGAAAAAAATCATTTCAACCATATGCGCTATCTTGCTATGCATTGCAGCCACAGCGCAGGAGATTGACTACGCCTCGCTAGTGAACCCACTCATAGGCACCGACGGCAAGGGCAATGTCTATCCCGGAGCACAAGCCCCATTCGGCATGGTACAGCTGAGCCCCGACAACGGACTGCCCGGTTGGGACAGGATTGCGGGATATTTCTACCCCGACAGCACCATTGCAGGGTTCAGCCACACACACCTTAGCGGCACTGGTGCCGGCGACCTCTACGACATCAGTTTCATGCCAGTCACCTATCCACTGAAGATTGCAGCAAAGCCATTGGGAGTGCACTCCACATTCAGCCACGAGCGCGAGAAGTGCGAAGCGGGATATTACCGCGTGCATCTGGAGAGTTACGGCATTGATGTGGAACTGACCGCCACGGAGCGTTGCGGAGTACAGCGTTACACCTATCCCACCGACACAGCAACGGTGCTGCTTAACCTTGGCAAGGCAACCAACTGGGATGCCACACAAGCCACCCACATCGCCATCATCGACAGTTACACCATTGAGGGCTACCGCCACTCCAACGGTTGGGCACGCGGACAGGAGGTATACTTCCGCACACGCTTTTCAAGGCCTATAACATCATTCAAGTGCGATTCAATACAAGTTATACGCAACGGCAACATATGGATTATGCCTGGTGTGGCAACTATGACTTTCGCCCTTGACGAAAGCAGGGAGCTCACCGTTACAACTGCCCTCTCGGGCACCGGGCTTGAGGGTGCAGCAAAGAACCTTGCCGCCGAAGCACCGCACAACAACTTTGACCTTTACCGCACGGCGACACAAGAACATTGGAACAATCGGCTAGGGAGCATTGAGGTAAAAGGCGGTACAAAGGACGAGCAAATATGCTTCTACACAGCACTCTACCGCACAATGATTGCCCCCACCCTCTTTTGCGATGTCGATAGCACATACCGCGGCGCCGACAAGCAAAACCACACTGCCGATGGATGGCAGAACTACTCAACCTTCTCGCTGTGGGATACATTCCGTGCGGCGCATCCGCTTTTCACCTACACCGCGCCCGAGCTGGTCGATGACATGATAAACTCATTCATTGTCCACTATGAGCAGCACGGGCGCCTGCCGGTATGGAACATGTGGGGCAGCGAGACCGACATGATGATTGGCTACCACTCCGTGCCGGTGATTGCCGATGCCTACCTCAAAGGCTTCGCCGGTTTCGATGCCGAAAAGGCACTTGCAGCATGTGTTGCCACAGCAAACTGCGACGAATACCGTGGCATAGGGTTATATAAGGAGAACGGCTACGTGCCATACGATGTCGTTGACCCATACAATGCCGACAACTGGGCAATGTCGCGCACCCTGGAGTATTCCTATGACGACTACTGCATAGCACGCATGGCCGAAGCTATGGGACATGACAGCATTGCCACTGTGTTCTACCACCGTGCCGTGAACTGGCGCAACCAATACAACCCCGCCACAACATTCATGCAGCCGCGCGACAGCAAGGGCGAGTTCCAGCCAGGGTTCACCCCCGACGAATATACCCCACACATTTGCGAGAGCAACGCATGGCATTATATGTGGAGCGTGCAACACGACATTGATGGGCTTATAGAACTGATGGGAAAGAAGCGTTTTGAGCAGAAACTCGACAGCATGTTCACCTACTCACCGAGCGAAAACGACGAACTGCCAATCTTCAGCACAGGAATGATTGGGCAATATGCCCACGGCAACGAGCCCAGCCACCACGTAGCCTACCTGTTCAACCGTATCGGCAAGCCCGGGAAGACAAGGCAATATGTGCAGCAGATTATGAAGGAGATGTACCGCAACAGTCCCGACGGCGTTTGCGGCAACGAGGACTGCGGACAGATGTCGGCATGGTATGTGATGAGTGCAATGGGATTCTACCCCGTCAACCCCTGTGGCGGAGAATATGAGCTTGGCATGCCGCTGTTCCCCGAGGTAAAGCTACACCTTGCGAATGGAAAGGAGTTTACAATTACCTGTCATTCTGACGAATGTAAGGAGGAGAAATCTCAAAAAGCTGAAAGAGATTTCTCAGTCGCTACGCTCCATCGAAATGACAAAAAAGTCTGTCATTCTGAACGCAGTGAAGAATCTAAAGGAAAGAAAAAACCCAAGCCGCGCCTCAACGGCAAACGCATAAAAGGCACTACAATAACTCACAATAACATCATTAACGGCGGAATACTGGAGTTCAAGTAAAAGGGGCTCAGTAGAATTTTACCGTGAATTTCGTTTTCGTTCTCCATTATATTCGACAGCTATTCTCAACCTTAATTGTTCACTTGAATTTATTTCAAGTCTTTCTATCATGTCCTTTGGTCGCCCCAAAGGACCAAAGAGCCCGGCACGCGGAAAGATGTGATTAAACGAGGAAACACCAAGCTTGCTTGAGTGTAAATCCTAAAAATCAAAAAGTTGCAACTGCACGTATATTGGTATTACTTAGTTTCTTGCGACGATAATAAGTTGTACCATCACTCATCTTGACACGCCATGCTGCAGAAATATCCTCTCTATGTTCTGTAGATGACCAATATACATCTTCTCCAAGTCCACTATACCCCCGATCATTTAATCCACGATTTATAACATCCTTGTTTGCATATATCAATTCCAATTCTTTTATAGCAGGTAGATACCAGGCATCACCCAAAGAGGAACACCACATAAAAGCTGGATAATCAGTTTTCCAGTTGGGGCATGCTTTGATTATATCCATATTACTTACACCACCATCATCGAATACGGCGTTTGTTTGTTTTGTCCACACAGAATCAACAGCCCATTGCGCTTTACCTTCACAAAGGCTTATGATTTTACCATGAATTCCGCCTTCGTAAACAGCAAATACAATTCCCTCTTTTGTGCCATCGATATAATAGTCGCCTACGGCATAAGAAGTTGAAAGTTGCTTATCATTTTTTTGATCAACCAACTTGGTTATAAACAAACTAAAAAATAAAAGACATACTAAACAAAACCAAAAAGGCTTATTTTTATATAGTTGCTCTTTTCTCTTCGGGATTTTGTCGTCTTTTAACTTAACAGATTTATTGACATATCTTTTTTCAATATTACATATCAATTTATCATATTGCAATGTTGACTTTACATCTGTATAGTCTATCGATCCAAAATAGAAGAGGAACCAGCCACGCAGTTTACCGCCATCAACAACCACAGGAATTATCTTCTTGCCAGTATTACGTGCATAGTCGATTTCCCTTCTTGCAAACTCCGAAGCCATGGAATTGTCCGACAAGATAAACAGCACCGTATCAACCCTGTCAATGGCATTTATAATAACATCGACAAATTGGTCGCCACTCTTCACTCCGTTCCAGTCAACCCAACAGCGGGCATTCGTCTTTTCGTGGATATCATCGACCAAGCGCTTTACAACATCCATGTCGGCGCGGCTGTAACTTACAAAAATGTCGTATTTCTTATCTTCCATAGTAATTTGATTCACCTATCCGTTTTAACCTTTATCAGTGTGTCTCACCACCCTCTACCTTGTAGCCGCTTGGGTATATGAGCATGATAGGTGTGTCCTGATAATCGCGCTGCAACTGCACAAAGATGTGGTCGAGCGATGGGCGGAATGAGATTGAGCCCTTGCGTGCGCTTACAATGATGAGCAGGTGATCCTTTTTGATAACCTGAGCAAGTCGCTTGAGGTCGTTACCGCCGTCGGTTTCAAAGAATGAAGCATCGATTGGCGCATGTTTCTTCAGTTCGAGTTTGATTTTTGCCGTTGTGTCGGGGTGTCCGTGATACATTATCCTGCAACCCAAGCCGCTTGCCATGCGCGCAGTCTCCTCTACCCAATAGGCAAAACCGGCCTCGAACTCAGCCTTTGCAGGGAAGGTTATGTGAATCACCCGAACGGTATTCAGCGGGATGTTCATGCGCGCCATTACAACCTGACAATCGAGCGAGTTGAGCACCTCGGGCAACACGTTACCCAAGAAGCTGTCGTTGGCAGTCTCCTTCTTGTGAAAACCAAGAATCAGCTCGCGATAGTCGTTCTCCTTTACCTCGTGCACAATACCGTGCGCAAGGTTGGTTGTGAGTCGCATCTTGGTGAGCAGCGGTACATTCACCGACGCAGCAATGTTGGCAGCATGGTCGAGAACCTTTACACCCTGCTGCTGACGTTGTTTATCCTCGTCGAGCACAACAGTGATGGCCGAGAGGGGGATGTGGCTGTTCTCCTTGCGCACAAGCAGTGCCAAATCCATAAGCCTGTCGACCATATTTGGGTTGGCGAGTGCAAGGAGAGTCTTCTTTGACAACACCCCGGCCGGTGCATTGAGCGCCTTGCCCGAAAGGATGAGCCCACGCGACGCCCTGTCGGCAACAATGGAACTTACAATGCAGGTTACAAGAATGAGCAGAATGGTTCCGTTGAGCACATCATCGTTCAACAGCCCAATCTTGTTACCCACAATGGCTGCAGCCAACGTTGCAGCAGCCTGTGAGGTACTCAAACCGAACATAAGGTTGCGCTCACCCGACGACATGCGATATACCTTTGACACCAGGAACGATGCAATCCACTTGCCCGTGAGTGCGGTAGCGACCATCACGCCGGCCACCATGAGCGAATTGCCACCCTTGAAGAGCACGCTTACGTCAATCATCATACCCACACCAATGAGGAAGAACGGTATGAATATCGCATTTCCCACAAAGTCGATACGTCGCATCAGGGGCGACGAGTGAGGGATGAGCCTATTGAGCACCAAACCGGTGATGAAGGCACCGAGGATACCCTCCATGCCTGCAAGTTTCATCAATCCCGCACCAAGAAACAGCAGCATCATCACAAAGATATACTGTATGACACTGTCGTTATAGTTGCGGAAGAAATAGCGTGCAATGCGCGGGAAGAGGAAAATGATTATTGCGCCCACAGCTATCAGCTTCACGAACATGAGCAGTACGAACCACACATTTGCCTCGCCCCTGGATATACCAACAATGATTGCCAGCACAAAGAGGGTGAGCGTGTCGGTAATCACAGTACCGCCCACCACAAAGTTCACGCAACGCAGGCGCGAGAGACCATAACGTGCCACAATGGGATACGATATCAGGGTGTACGATGCATACATACTCGCCAGCAGTATCGCGGTCATGAGGTTATCATACTTCAGAATGAAGATGTTCGCCAACAGACCGAGTGCAATGGGTATTGCAAAGACGGCAAGTCCCATGAGCAATGCACCACCCTTTGCCTGCTTCATCTCCTGCATGTTGATCTCAAGACTGGCAAGGAACATAATGTAGAAGAGTCCCACCTCACCAAAGAGTTCAAAACTGTCATCGTGGTCAAGAATGTTCAGACCATTGGGCCCGATGAGCAAGCCGGCAAGAATCATTCCGATGATATGCGGCATGCGCAGTTTATTGAACAACAACGGCGCAAAAAGCACAATAGACAGCACCCCAAGATAAATCCAGGTCGGTTCGGTAACAGGGAACAACGTACTGAAATTCATGATGGTATACTGTCTATTGTGAAATATTTCTTTTCGGTCCTATCTCTTACCAAGCGTAGGCAACGCCAAGTGTGAAAAGCTCTTTCAACTGCCAGAACTTCCACTCGTCGTGCATTGTCACGCTGTCATCGAAGCGTGCGTTAAGCATCAACGAAGCTGTGAAATACTTGCTGAGAGCAACGTTGAACTTTGTCTCCCACTGGAAGAATGCACGGTGATAATTGGTGTAGTACTCAAGACGTGAATACACATCGAGGAACGAAGTCAACTGATATGTAGGGATTGTAACCACAAGCTGGGTACCATAGTCGTGTCTTGCACGTCCCTTGCCGACATCAAAACCGTTATCCTCGTTCACACCAAGCGAGTTCGCAAGGCGCTCATAGTGTACATAGCGGAAATTGTAGGCCGAGAGAGGAGCAAGGAAGACTTCGAGCTTGAAGTTACCGAGATTTGGCTTGAAGTTGAAACCGATTGAAGCATTCGCATCGAGCGGAGCAAGACAGTTAGAGATGAAATCGGCTGTATTCACAGGATAGTTTGGCAACATCTGTGACTCAACCTTCAGCTTTGCCGCAAGGTCAAGATTCTTCACAATCTTGTAACCGAATGTTGACTCAAGACGCAACTTATCGGTATTTGTTCTGAAAGAGTGAAGTGTATCGGCCTGCGATGTAGCAAAGCCCAAATCAAGGTCAAAGTGGTTTGTCCATGTGATGCGGTCCTTGTCGTCATAGTTCATGTCGAGGTCTATTGTCGCAAGCATGGCGTAGTTGCTCTCACCACCCTGGTACCAGTTCTCCGAGATGAAGTTCTGTGTAAATGTCAACGATGTACGTCCCGAGAATTTCCAGTTGCTTGGTTTCTTCACAGTGGTCTTCATGCCACCGGCCACATCGGTCGGGATTTCCAACTTTGCAAAGTTAAGGCTTGGAGCAGCAACCTTTGCCACATTCGTAGGAACGAACTTCTCGCTGCGCAACTCGGCCTCGGTCATCTGCACCTTTTCGGGAGCAGTACGGTAAAGATTCATCATCATCTCCTCAACCACAGCCTCGCGCTCGGCGTCCATCGCCTTCACATCGTTTTCCGCAGTTTCGTCATTGCCGGTAAAAGCCTCCTTCACCACCGACTCATAGAGCACTGGTGTCGCAAACAGTTTGGCATACACGTGGTTAGCATCTTCGGTATCATCACCATCAACCACAGTCGCCGCTGCAACAGCCTCATCAATCTTGCTGTTGAAATAGTCATACACTTCCGAATTGTCCTGTGCTGTTGCCACAGACAACGCGAACAAAGAGAATAGAGAAATAGTCAATCTTGTTTTCATAGCTTTATTTTTGATGTGCGAAGATAATAATTTTTAACAATAAATGTGCGCAACGGACATAATAAATATAAACTTTGCATTTAAGCGCCCCGCAAATGGAGAATATTGTTATTTTTTTCATATCTTTGCAAGTCTATTGCGGAAACAATTTGAATTATAAACTACTTACAACATAAAAAATGAACAAAAAAACCATTATCGCATACGTACTTATCGGACTTGTAATCATTGGTTTCTTCAAATTCAACCAGAAGAGTCCCGAGGACATACAGCGAGAGAAAGCACGTCAGGAGCGCATTGCCCAGAAGAAAATCCAGGACCAGAAAATCGAGCAGGAGCGCGCTGAATATGCAAAGAAACAGTTCGAGAGCATCAAGAACGACACCACAAGCATTTTCCACAAAGTATATAACGGTGTGGAAACACCCGTTGTTTTGTCAAATGACAAGGTGAGTGTCACCATCAGCACCCTTGGCGGCCGCATCACAAGCGCATCGCTCAAGGACTATAAGGACCAGCAGGGCGGCGACGTAGTGCTCTTTGACAGCAGCGACAAGCTCAAGAGCAGCAGCAAGCCTGGCGACAACAGAATGGCATATACATTCAAGATGAAACCCCAGTATGGAGACCTCAACACCGAGCTGTGCTATTTTGCCCTGCAGGAGGTCACAGCCGACAAGGCCGTGTTGCGACTCGACTTCAACGAGGGACGCTACATCGATTTCATCTACCAGCTGCGCCCCGACAGTTATGTCACAGACCTTTACATCAAGGCAAACAACATGGGCGAGTTGCTCAGTTCAAGTGAGTCGGTAGACATCGTATGGAAGCAGTTGTTGCGCCAGCAGGAGCCGGGCTATGACTTTGAGCAGCGCTTCACCAGCCTCACATACAAGCTGACAGATGACGACACCGACAACCTCAGCGAGATGAAGAACGACAGCAAGTCGCTCACCGAGAATGTAAGCTGGGTAGCATACAAGAACCAGTTCTTCTCGTCAATAATGATTGCCGACGGCAGTTTCAGCAACACCAAGATCGCATCCAACAGCATCCCCGAAGGCGAGAAGATACTCAAGGAGTGCACAACTACAACAACAGCACAGTTTGACCCAAGCGGCACAGCAGCAACCGGCCTCCAGTTCTACTTCGGCCCCAATAAGTTCAGCGCCCTTAAGGATGCAAACGTCGAGGCCATCAACCCCGAGAACGACCTCGAGCTTGAGGAACTCATCTACTTTGGTTGGCCAATAGTACGCTGGATAAACCGCTATTTCATCATGTACCTGTTCGACATCCTTTCAAGCACAGGTCTCAACATGGGTATCGTACTGCTGTTACTCACACTCATTGTAAAGCTCTGCGTCTATCCGTTCACAAAGAAGTCATACGTTTCATCGGCAAAGATGCGTGCCCTCAAGCCATATCTCGATGAGCTGAACGAGAAATACCCCAAGAAGGAGGACCAGTTGAAGAAACAGCAGGAGATGATGGCACTCTACCAGAAATATGGCGCAAGCCCAATGGGCGGTTGCTTGCCAATGCTCATACAGATGCCAATCTTCATCGCCCTCTTCAACTTTGTGCCAAACGCCATTGAGTTGCGCCAGGAGAGTTTCCTTTGGGCACACGACCTCTCGGCATTCGACGCGCTTTTGAGTTGGAACAAGGATCTGTGGCTCATCGGTGACCACATAAGCATTTTCTGCTTGCTATTCTCAGTGACACAGATTATCAACACATACTACACCAGCAAGCTCCAGGCACCAGCCATGACAACACCCGAGATGGAGCAGCAGCAGAAGATGATGCGCTGGATGATGTACCTCATGCCGGTAATCTTCTTCTTCATGTTCAACAACTACTCTGCAGGTTTGAACTACTACTACTTCCTCTCAACCCTCTTCAGCATCATCATTGCACTCTATTTGAGAAAGAGCGTCAAGGAAGACGAGCTGCTCAAGAAGATGGAGGCATATGCCGAGAAGAACAAGGACTCAGCAGCAAAGCAGACCAACATGATGGCACGCCTTGAGGCACTGCAGGAGCAGCAGCGCAAGATGCTCGAGGAGCGCGAGCGAATCAAGAACAGCCGCAAGAAGTGATGCGCCCTATTTTATATTAAGGAACAATAACAGATAAAGAATTTCAATAATGGGATTATTTGATTTTTTCAAGAAGAAAGACAAAAGCGCCGAGCAGCGCGTTGGTGGCATGGAGGATTTCATGACCCTCATACGAGTATACTACCAGGCAGCCATGGCAGCTAACATTGGCATAACCAACATCAACATGTTGCCCGACCTGGCAACCTTCAAGCGCACCCTCAAGGTGCCCACACAGAACAACAAACTTGGCGTGGGCGAGCGCAGCAAGTGCAAGAAGATGCTCGAGCAGATCTACAAGCTCGACGACAACTTCTTCAAGGAGATTGACAGTTCAATAAAGAAGAACTGCAAGAAGATACAGGACGCCCAGCCATTCCTCTTTGCATTCCAGGGTTTCAACAACGACCTGATGATGCTTGTGGGCAACCTGCTCAAGTGGAAGTTCCGCGTACCGGGTTTCATGCACAAGCTCCTGCACAGCATGACCGAGAAGATTGTTGGTGACATCTTCACCAAGAACAACTGGAAGGACGAGGCCACATTCCGCACCGTATATTCAGTTCGCAACTACAACGAGAAGCTCGGCTACTCACAAGCGTGGATTACAGAGTATGTGTACAACATCATCACACTCGCGAAGAAAGAGCCACGCAAGAACATGGAAGACATTGAGAAGAAATGATAGTCAATAGGTTCCTTAATGAGGGACCTATTGTTTTTTACCGCGGTTTGCAGTCGCAACGTCATGCCACACCGCGAGAACACCTGTCAGGAACTCATAAACAGACAACAGAATGAAAATTCCAAAATTCTTCGAGGGATACCAGCTCTTTAGAAGAGCATTATGATGCAACACGTCATCAGATATGGATATCGGTAAAGCTTCTGATGGTCATAACATTTTTCTTTGCAATCCTCTTGTGGATTGGCGAAGGAAGCAAGAACCCCGACTTTGGGTGGTGGCAAAGACTGCAACGCAGTCACACTACGCCTTGGATATGAGATACTTGTTTACCACAGCAGCCACCTCTTGATAGTCAAGGACCTGGCCGAAGCAATAAAGATGCAGATTGAACCGGAGCGCACAATACCGGATGATGCAAAAAAATCGTTCCTTAAGGAAGGCGATGGTTTTGCCGATGATTTCTGCAAGATGGATGTTTTTGACCAGAATCCGAAAAGACTGAAAAAGATGATTGCACAGGAAAGCAAGAATGCACGAGCGAGATTCGAGCGATTCGACCTCGACGGCAATATCGAAGAGAAAGAGACACCAAAGAAATAGTGGACATTCCTACAAAAGAAGGGATTGGAGGCATCTGCCATTATCCAATCCCTTCTTTTTATTTGCAATAGAATTGTTTTCTCAACTGTTTTTCATACATTTGCCATAATAAGCAAACAAACATTGCAAATATGAAAAAATATGCCATCGCACTGTTGATGCTCCTTGCATCGCTTTGCAGCACAGCACAAGTAACAAACAACGCAATCAGTTTCCAGAGGAACGGCCGTGTTTCATTGGGTGTCCTGCCCAATGACATTGCCGACAGCGGCACTACCCTACAACTTTGGATGTCAAATGCAATGGCAATAACGAAGGCGTGTCTACATGGGGTCCCTGGACTGCCGCATCACACTGGGCTATAGAACCGGTTTACGGATATGACATATACACCGTTTCACTCACCGACATCGACGCAATCACATGCACCCTCCCCGGCTACACCGGCAGCAGCACGATATACGACGGCGGTTTCATAGCCATCACTGCAGGCGAAGGAATCACTGCCACACACATTGCCTCAACAAATGAAGAGCCGGTTACCGTCACCGTTGACAACGAGGCCAAGAGTATCTCCGTACAAGCAGGCGCTACCGGCATTGAGAAGACGATAGAGCAAAGAGCAAAGATATTTATGACCTTGCCGGCCGCAGACTACAGGAGGTCACTGCACCCGGAGTATACATTGTGAACGGCAAGAAACATCTAAAGAAATAACAACCAAACATAACATTCCACTATGAAAAGACTCATGCTCCTCACATTGCTTTCAGCAATGACATTACTGGCCAATGCACAGGACAAGACCATCATCATAACCGAGAACGGCCGACCATACACCAACCAGACATGGTTCTATTCAGGAAAAGGGAAGGCTTTGCAAGAGGACAAGATAAAGAAGCATTGGAACCAGGAGGAAAGGAGAATTACTTCGGCGGCCTACACAAAGAATGGTTGGTTCGTCACAATGGCTAAAAACACGGGGATAGGAAAGCAGACATACAAATACTCCACCACATGGCCCCAGGAGTGGATAAACACCAAGTGGAGCGAAGACTACAGAATCACATCCATCTCAAGAGGAAAAGGCAAATGGCTTGTAGTAATGTCCAAGGGACACGACTACTGGATGCAGTGCTATCGCCGCGACGAATTGTCAAACATAAAGAGTTGGATAAAGCACAATTGGGACAGGGGTTATTACATTACCAACGCCGCCTTTGACGGCAGCTTGTGGACCGTAGTGATGAGCCGCACAAGCGAGTACACCTCGCAAGGCTATTTCATAGCCGACAACTATGACAAGATGGCTGCCGAAATAAGGGAAGATGTATGGGGCAACGACCTCAGCATCCACCTCATTGAATCGGACGGAGACGACTTCCTTGTAGTATATGGCAGTGGCGACCAGTCACAGAACTACTCCGTGAACAATTCAGACGTAAGCAAATACATCAAGAAGAGATGGGATAATTCATACCACATCTCATACATAGGAGGTGGTTCATACAATCAAGACACAAAATCACATCCATGCAGCGGCACCACCGGCATGCGCACCGGCAACATCTATTTCAGGAACGACAACTACCAGGTGGGCGATTTCAAATTCTATTACCAGGATGGCAAATACATGGCCGAGACAAGCCTCTTGGGAATGGCACACAAGCATCCCGTCCGCTACATCCTGCATAAAGAGACCGACGACTCCTACATCTTCCGCCAATGCATACTGCAGGGCGACGGCAGGACGGAATTTCCCCTCCACACACCCCAGATGATTATATCAAAGGATTGGAGCAGAATTGTAATAGAAAAGACCATCTTCGGCAACGGGATTGTCCTGACAGAAGAGATTACACAATCGGAGTACGACAAGATTAACCAGACAAAGGACATCTATCCGCAGTAATATCCAAAATCTCTTTAAAAACATGGCCATCACCGAAAGACACCCCCTCGAGCCGTTCCTGCCACAGAATGCAAGGATTCTGATGTTGGGCAGCTTTCCGCCACCACAAGCCAAGTGGTCAATGCCCTTCTTCTATCCTAACTGGATAAACGACATGTGGCGCGTAATGGGCCTGTTGTTCTTTGGCGACAGGCACCATTTTGAGTTGAAGGGCGAAAAGCGCTTCAACAAGGAGGCTGTTGTGGAGTTCTGCACCCGGCGAGGAATAGCGCTCTACGACACCGCGTGCGAGGTCGTGAGGCTGAAGGAAAACGCCTCGGACAAGTTCCTCGAAGTCACTGCCCCAACCGACATCGAGGCCCTGCTTGGGCAGTTGCCACAATGCACCGCCATTGTCACTACCGGGCAAAAAGCCACCGACACAATAGTCGCCCATTTTGGTTGCGACACACCCCCAATGGGCGAGTGCACAACCATTCACATAGGCGAACGCAAGTACAACTTCTGGCGCATGCCATCGACCTCCCGCGCCTACCCCCTCGCCCTCGAAAAGAAAGCCGCCCACTACCTCAAAATGTTAAAAACCGAAGGTTTAATGAGCAACGCAAATAAAAAATAACAAAGTTTTGCATTTGTTATGTTTTTTTCTTTATATTTGCGTATTGGCAACATTGCGTTCTAAAACACAAAGTTGCCAACATTTTGATACACAAACCTTTACAGCTATTTCAAGGTAAAAAAAACACATTTTATAATATGAGAAACTATTTCTACATCATTGCGATCATGTCGCTTTTGATTTCATGCACTTCGACCCACTCGGAGCCTGCCAACAAGAAAGAATACATTGAGGATGCACGTAATTTCTACAATCAAGTAGAAGACAACAAAAACACCATCAACCACAAGCTTTGGAGCGAATACAAGAACACGAATGACAAAATCGTAGGAGAGTACTTCCTTCGTTTTAGAGAAGACCTTGTTGCCAGAGAAATAGTATTCATCGGCAACCAGAACAAGAAGTTCAAAAAATATTATTCCGACTACAAAGAGCGATACAATTTAGTTGACGAATCTTTAAAAAACGATGGTGATTCAATTAAGATTGCAAGGAAAATTAAGAAATACCACGAAAATGGGCAAGAAGATGAATTGACCAAATATCTTGAGGACGCCATTGCCTTGGGTGGCAAAACAAAGGTTTATCCAAAGGCAATTCTTTTCGACCTCGAAATTGACGAAGAGTACAGCTACCTTTGGGGAGAAGCATGGTAATGACAAATTAATAAAAAATATAATATGAATTACAAAGCTATTATCGCAGTTCTGTTGCTTTCATTTGCTGTGCCAACGATAACAGTCAACGCACAAGAAACGAAAGACAAGCAGTTTTATGTATATCTTTGGGATGTAACGCTTTCAATGCATGGTCCAGAAAGAGGAGGTGTAGAGGATGTTTGGGACAGCACCAAAGAGTGGCTAATAAACGAAATCAAGTCTAGAAAGACAAATCCAGGCGACACTATCGTCGTTTGTCCTTTCCAAGAGTGTATTATCAGTGGTAATTCCGGTTTGAAAAGAATCGATGCAAAAACCGTCGTACCAAGACCATATGTATCCGATGCAACAGGTGAACCAATGACTTATGACTCCCCATGGAAATATCCAGCAACTCCCAACGGTAAGCGCGAACTTATAAAGAAAATTGAATCGTTCGTGCAACCGCACCATGGTCTCACAAATTTATACGGTCCACTAATGGATGCAAAAAGGGATTATGTTAATGTAACAGAGCACAGCACAACCATATACATGCTTACGGACGGCATTGACGATTTTAATATAGGCCAAGACCAATCATTCGTCAAGGAAATAAATGAAAAATGGAGCAAAAGAGACCCGTTGCTTATCTATATCCGCCTAACAGATGCAGCATGCGCCGAGATAAGACCTAGTGACAATGTTGAGATAATCAATCCCCAAGAAAGGCTGATTGAAATTTCGGCAACAGCAGCCGGCAAATACAATTTCATCGATGCTGTCAAAGAAAACAGAAAGACACAAACAATCAACATCAATCAGGTACAAAAAAACTATGAGCTACCTAAAGGCATAAAAATCAAAGTGACATCAGACAATAACCCTTATGTCAAGATTGACGATGTTTGCGAGGTTGTTGACGGCAAAATCGAAGTCAAGCTCAAATATAACCAGCAGACTGTTGACGAGAACATATATAGCAACAGCACCATTGACTTGAACTTCAATGTAGTCAACGAGAAATTAATAAGCGATGATGGATATGTTTATATAATTTCTTTGTCGAACACAAGTTCAAAGTCACTTGAGTTGGTAAACGAAGTACAGAAGACTTTGAAAATCAAGCTCAGAAAAGCTGAAACTATTGAAGAATAAACAAAAAACAGAATAAAATGAAAGCATTACTTCGTATACTACCATTTTTAGCAGTAATGACAATACTGGTTTCTTGCGACAAGAGCAAAGACAAGTATGCACTGTTCGGTGAAACCAAGGCCTACGAGTCTTGGGGGTGGCACGAATACACTCCCCAAAAGATGGAGCGCTACCTTGACCTTGAATGGAATGAAGCCAGCAAAAATTGGCTCAAGGACAAGCCTATAACTATTGCAGTATACACAACAGATGATTATGGTGATGAAATTCCAGCTGAAGATGTAAAGGTCTACAAAAACGACGTACTTTGTGAAGGCAACAGTTTTACAATCACAACTAACGAAACAGAAGTGAAATTTGCACTTGAATTCAAGAAAAGCGCAAAGGACGGAGAGCACATCTATTCATTGAAATACATTCCCAACGGTGGTGAAATTGAAGTGCTCGACGAAATATCTTTCGAACGCTTCGGTGATGACAACAAGATGATGGCCGACAAAGAGACCATTATGAACCCATTGAAAGAAAAAGTCATATGGGCAACATGTATTTTCTTGACTGTTAGCATATTATGGTATATTCTGTCACGTTTTGTATTTTGGCGTAAAACACCATTCTCAAAGGTTACAATCACATATGAGAACGGTTCAGAAAGAACCATCAGAATGAAGGGCGGCAACAGCCTTGTATGCACAGCAAGCACTAAGACCAAGGATTCTTTCCTTGCAAAGCTTTTCAAAGGAAGCAGGCCATATGAATATCACGATTTTTGGACATCACCGGTTACTATCGGCCGTGGCACCAGAAGCAACAGCATTTCGTTCACTGGAGCAAGACGATATTCAATCAATGGCGAGAGAATACGCCGTAGCCCTATTGAAATCATCAACGAAAACGGCGAAAAGGCTACAATAAAAACAACGTAACCAATAAAAACATAATAGCAACTTAATTCATTCAACTATGGCAAGATTAGTTATCAGACCATCAATTTATATCGGCCTTGGCGGTACCGGTATATTGGCGATTTCTCAGACAAAGAAAATGTATGAGCAGGAGTTTGGCGAGGGCAAAATCCCCAGAGAGATTGCTTTCATCGCAATTGACTTTGACACAACAGCTCCTAAAAGTTCCAACTTGGAAGCAGAGATAATCACAGATTTCATGCAGATACCCGACGGTATTGATCCACTTGGTTTCTATGAGTCAGGCAAAGAGCAGGGAGAGTACAAATGGATGTTCCCCAGTAACGCAGGCTACATTGCACGCAAGATTGTTGATGGCGCAAGCCAGGTAAGAACTACCGGTCGTTTGTACACAGAGCTTATCTACTCACACATTGACGCAAGAATCAGGAACTGTTTCAACAGAGTGCAGAATATTGCAAACCAGACAACAGGTGGTATCGTAGATGTACACATGGCAATGTCTATTGCCGGTGGTACAGGTGCCGGTTCATTCATGACTGTTGCCCACATCATCAAGGAAGCATATCCAACAAATGTGAACCTATATGGCTATGGTGTAAACTGGGGTGTATTCAGAGCTATGGACCCAAGCGGAAACAAGACACCACGTGTAATATCAAATGCTTATGCTGCAATTATGGATGTCGACTATACAATGCACGCCACACCATCAGAGCCCAAGAAATTGTCTCTCAACAATGAATTAAAAACAATCACCAGACCTCTTTTTGACACTTTCTATGTAGTTGACAACAAGACAAATCAGGGTGGTGTTGTAAACAGCATAAAAGAATTGTGCGAGGTTGTTGGTACAAGCATGTATCTCTCTGGAAACAAATTGGGTAACAACATTGCATCAATTGCAAGCAACGTTGGTTGGACAAATGGCTCATACAACATAAAGAACAAGAAAGGTTGGGTACACGGTCTTGGTGCTTGCCAGGTAGTATATAAAGGTGAGGAACTTGCGAAAGTATATAAATACAAGGTTGCAAAGATTCTTATCCAGAAGTTGATTTCACAGGGATTTGAAATTGAACAGGAAGCCATCAATTGGACAATGCTCAGCAATGTAATGATTCGTGAGGATGGCGACCAGTTCAACTACCTCATCGATTCTATTTTCCCTGGAAATGAAATAAACAAGTTGAAGGCTCCAGAACTCGACATCAACGACACCGATGCCAAGACAAAGGACAATGCAGAAAAATACATCAATGACTTGAACGGTTTCACAAGCGAAGAAAAAATCAAGGCTCGTAAGACAGCCATTGAAGAAGCATTGAAGAAAGAGGTTGAGAAATACCTTAAAGAGGAGAATGGTGTTGGTAATGCTATCACATTCCTTACCAAGCTCATTTCACTTTGTACACAATACAAGGGTGAAATGCAGGAGGAGTACCTCAGCATTGACAAGACAATTACCGAGCTTTACAAGAAACTAGAGGATGGTTACAAGGAGTATGAGGATAAGAGAAACGGTTTCAAATGGAAATTCAGAAGCACCGAGGCAAAAGAAACCATACTTGAAGATTGTATAACTGTAACAGCAAATAATATTCGTAAACAGAAATACGAGGCACAGCGCCGCAGAGTGGCCGAGGGCATTTTCAACGAGCTTATTGAGTTGACCAAGACATTGAAAACCAGCGTAGAAAACACAATGACTACGCTCAACAACATTGCACTTTCATACAGCAATGAGTTAGAAGGTCTTCAGAAGAGCACGACTTCGGCAAAGCAGTTTGAGTACGACCTCTCACAGGCAGAGAGAGTAAATATGACACTTACAGCTGACGATGCTGCAAGCTTGCTCATCTGCGATTTTGCAAGCACACTCAGCAAACCTATTTCAGAGTACGCTCAAGAGGAATTGTCTAATGCAATTCTTGCTTACACTGACACTCTTGACAGAACAAAGAGATACCGTGATACTTTGGTGCTTGACGTAATTGACAAGCTCAGCGATGTGGAGTGGGAGGACTTGATTGAGACAATCACATGCAAGTCTGCTCTATTGCTTGACGTCAACAACAAGGGTCAGAAGATTGCCGGTTCACCTGCAAACCAGAAGATGGTCTCTAACTTTATGGTTGCATATTATGGTAAGGACAACAGCATCCTTACACGTTTCCAGAAAGACCCTGCATTCATGCACAATGTATTGAACAAGCACTGGGTTTCAATGGATACAGACATCATGAAGCAGAGAGTTATATTCTATCGTGTTGATGGTGCAATTATCCCTTACTGTCTGAATGAGTTCCCTGACCCCATCATTGAGACTGGCTACAATAAGGATGTACGCAACAAACATACATTCAACCCTCACTACGACAACACAATATTTGATTGGATGCAGGCTAACGACTTCAAGTTGAAACCAGAAATGTCAAATGAGGCAATGTTCTATTGGGTATGTGGTCACATCTTCGGTTGGGATGAAATCATCGAAACTGAGAGAAATATGGAAAAGGACGAGCGCGGTATTGTTGTCAAGGAGAAAGACAAAGAGGACAAGGCTCATAGAAAGTTCATCAGCTGCCAAAAAGGCAATTACTACTATTGGGATGAGGAGACAATGTCACGTCCCGGTATCAAGAAGTGGGTGCCACTCGAAGAAGCAGGAACTAAACGCCGTGATACAGCGTTCAACTACTTCAAGACACGAGTTCTCCCCGAGAAAAAGGATCTGTTCTATTCACTTATCAAGAGTGAGGTCAGCAGCAAGGGTATCAGTTACTATCAGGGTATTATCGATGGTATCGTAAAACGTGGCATTGATGACTACATCAACCAACTTGTATGCTCAGACAAGAGCAGCATCACATACTCACAGAAGGGTAACGGTGGCGAATTGCAGGCTATCATGACAGAATTTGAATATTTGAGCAGAGATTTGAAGAACACATTGAGCAATCTTAATTAATTGATAAAATGAACTATTGCGTACATTTCTTCGTTGGCAAGGAATTTGAGACATTGTTGGAAGGCACTGTTTACGACCTTCTTAAAAATGACCTAACGGCACTGAATTTCAACAAGTACTACTTGGTTGATTCAGAATCAGATGGCCTTTTGAACTATCGCGAACTTAAAGTTTGTGTTAAAGACGGTAAAGAAGAAGGTAGCGTTGAATTCACGACAATAGACTGTCTGAACAACAACATAGCCTTATCCTGGGCTAACGTTGAACAGGGCAATAGTAATGATAAAGAGAATTTGTTTACTGGTATTTTCGACAGTGTACTTACTGTCGAAAATGCCAGAAAACAAAGCTTACTAAATACTTTGATATACTTCCCACTGTACAAGGAAGAAAGCATAGGTCTTGTAGGCAACCTGTGTAAAAATATCGCGACATCCTCCAAAAGCAACCTGACAGAGGTCACATTCGTAACATTCGGTGATGACATGTGCAAGATTATTGAAGAGGATTACAACACAAAAGCCACAACAACAAAGAATCTTGACAAATTTGACAAGATTCGTAACGAATTGGGATTCGTTGAACAGAAGAGCCACCTAGTATTCATACACGACAGCACAACAAGCGGCTTGGCGCTTGGTATGGACAAGGCCAAGTTCACAGACATGTTGGCACAGTTGGCAATACTCATGTCAACATCGTACAAGGAGATTTTCCCAATGATAAACAGCGAGGCAGAAGCTACATGCATTGGTTTCTCGTCGCTCTACTTCAGTGAATATCTATTTATCAATTACCTTGTCAACAAGGCAACGCTTGCAGCAATAGACAGCGCATCGGTAAATGACGAGAAGATAGATATAAACAATACATTCCAGACAACTAATGAAATGTTGAGAAGACGCGACAACATTCTCTCAACATTCCTCAACAAGCACAAGACCGATTGTGCAGAAGGCAGCCACAAGGAAATTGCAGAGGAGATAGAAGGCATACTTAAATCCATTTCGGCCAAATTTCAGGAAACAAGGAACATGACCGAAAAAGCAGCCATCCTTGCAGCACTGCTATCGAAATCGGACTATGAATTGTTCGCAAACGCTGTGTACAATTCCGAGAACATCAACCTAAGCGACTTGTACAACGAGGCTATAGAATTCTTTATTACTGAGGACGTAGCCAAATTCTACAAAGATGGTGAAGATGAACTCATCAACCCATTGAAGGAGTTGAAGATTATCAATCAGAAAATTCTTAACTCATCAAGCCAGATACGCGAACTTGAAAAGAGTTCTTCAGAACTTGAAAAGCTCATTGACGAGAGTGGCAGAGCGCAGGAGTGCTTTGTAAGCAATGAGGTTACCATTGACGACAAAAAATTCCGTCTGCTTCCATCTGTTGAAGAAGAACCTCTACAGGAGTGCTACGAAGAGCATGAAGTAAACGTTGAAAGTATAGACTTGAGAGGAAACTTCAGTTGTATAAAGAGCCAGGGACAGCAGGGCTCCTGCGTTGCATTCACACTGACATCTATCTTTGAATACATGATGAAGGTGAGCAAGCAGGAAGATTGCGACCTTAGCGAAGCCTTCCTGTATTACAACGCCAGACATCTTGATCAGGCCGATGATGTGAGCACAGATGAGGACAGCGGTTCACGCTACAAACCATCAATGGAGTCTCTCATCAAATATGGTATTGCCCTGGAAAAAGTATGGCCATACCATGAGGAGATATACACCCAAAAGCCATCGGACGAAGCATATGAGGATGCAGGAAAGAGAAAGCTCAGAAAAGCATTGAGTGTCAAGCTTAATTCAGACGCAATCAAATCGGCTCTGTCGGACGGTTACCCCGTTGCCGGTAGCTTTGCATTGTTCCCAAGTTTCTTTGAAGCTGGAGCATATATTCCACTCCCCTCACAGGAGGAAATCGAAGAAACAAAAGCAAACGCCGACAATCCAGAAAAACAAATAAAGCATGGACACCATGCCATGGCTATTGTAGGTTTCAGCGACCAATTGAACATGTTCCTTGTCCGCAACTCTTGGGGCGAGGATTGGGGCGACAAAGGATATTGCTACATACCATATGCATATATCAACAACCCCGAGTTGTTCAGATTTGCAGCAATTATAACAGAGGTGGATTCACTCCAAACCAAAATGCCTGAGTTACGTGAAATCCCGTCATTAAAGATTGATAGTGACGACATCCTTATCCGTTATTACATTACAAAGGCTGCACTTGATAACGAGAAGCATGCTCTTTGCCTATATAAGAAGCAAAGAGATGAATGGCAGGCATACTTTGAAGCATTGAAAATCAAGTTCGCCAATTCAAATGATAACAGAAGATTCGTCAACGCTAATACTGAATTCCATAATAATGAGATAGCCAAGCGCGAAGAGGAGAACAAGGAGGCAGAAAAAAGACTTGAGGAAATTAAGAAAGAGCTTAACAAATCCAATTTGATAGCCATCATCAAGATGATTGCCTTTGTCATTCTCACATTCGTTGGCGGCATATATTTGAATAAGTGGCTGGTAAATATACATAATAATGCCAAGGACAACCTGCTCAGCGCAATCAGCAATGACAAAATAGGTGGTTTCTTGGAGAAGGTTGTTAAATTTTTGGATGCTGAAAATGGTGGTACCATCCAGTTGAGTTGGTGGGTAATGATACTCATTTCCGCAGCAATAATCGGTATCATCGTCTACAGACAAAATTCAAAATGGAAGGTCTGGAGAGAAGAGCGCGATGAATTAAAAGTAAAGATTGAGAGAAATGAGGGAGAGATTGCCACAAGGAAGAATACAATAAAGACACTTAAATTCTCAGCATTCGCAGCATGGACAGTAATAACAAACCTTACAACCATGCAAGAGAAATTGTTGAAGATGTACAACAGTATCATATCACTGATAAACAATTTGAGAGTATGGTACAAGGAAGTTGAACAGGACAGCAACAAGATTAGTCTTGCTTCAACATTCTCCAACGTATCACTTTTGTCGGAGGATATTCTTGATAAATATTTCAACAATACTCTAAAGAACAGCGGTGAGTGCGATGTTGACTTGTGCGAAGAAATAGATAAGTTTGCAATAGACGCTGAGTTCCTTGCAAACTTCAAGCTGCAGCTACGCAACAAGATTATCACCAAGTTGCAGGAGCATTTGGAACGCAAGGGATTCTCAGTAACAGAGCATATGGTCAAGAATACATATAGCGACATTGCCATAAAAGTCGATTACGACATAATAAGCGATTTGCAAAGAAACTCTAACCTGTTTGCATACGTTGAAACATTGAAACAGGATGCCAAAGCTGCTATCGCGCCTGATTTGGAAAATTACCGACACGACGTATTGGATAAATTGGCTCCTGGTACCACATTGATAGAGTCGACAAACAAATACCGAATGCAATTAGTAAATGTACGCTTGCTCAAGTATAGCGAGATTGTTGCATTTAAGAATGCAACAGTAGCCAAAAAGAAATGAAAAGTACATAAATGCGCAATGTTTGTAAACTGATAGACGCAACAACATCAAAGGGACTGGCTTTTCAAGTCAGTCCCTTTTGTTGTACCCAAATTCCAGGGAAACATTTCTTTTTTCTATAAAATAATCATACATTTGTGATTATAACGCATTTATCCACCGATAACACACTGATTATGAAACCGACAATCTATATTGGACTGGGAGGAACTGGAATCAAGGCCGTGTCACACACAAAAAAGATGTATGAAGACATGTATGGCGTGGGGAACATTCCACCACATATTGCATTCCTTGTGTTGGATTATTATAGCGCATACACTTCGCCAGCCCTTGCAACCTCAATAGAAGATGATGCTGTACCTCTAAACTACAATGGAGATCCGCGCGATTATTATAGGGCACATGTAGAAAATGGTGCATTCAATTGGATGTTTGAAGGCAATTCTCTATTTTTCAAAAGCAACGTCCCAATGTACCCACCGCCTTATAGAACTACCGGACGTTTCTACACAGAATTACTGAGAGCAACAATTGAGCAAGCCTTACAAGCACGATGGCAACAGGTTACAAACTTCATATATGGAGTTGCTCCTGCAAATGTTGAAGTGCATATTGTAACATCATTGTGTGGTGGTACCGGTGCCGGTTCGTTCATCAATGTGGCGGAAATGATTCAACGCAACTTTGGTAACCGCGCCAACATAATAGGGCATGGTGTCATGCATGGCATATTCCGCGCAATTGACCCAATGGGTAACCAAGTAAGACGAGTTCGCGAAAATGCTTACTCCGCAATCATGGACTTGGACTATCTGATGTCAGCTAGCATGGGCAACCCTATTACATTTGAAATCAATGGCGCAACCCGCACTTTTACAAGACCATTGTTTGACGAATTCTTTGTAATTGACAACAGTACTCCCAATGGAGTGATTGTAAACCAAATTGATACCCTTTGCGAGAACATTGCTGTTTACCTTTTCGCAGATAATTTAAATACGCAGAGCACAGGATTAGGGGCTGAGTGGTTTGACGGTAGGTATAATATACTTAACAAGATAGGTTGGGTACAATCATTTGGCGCATGCCAGGTAGTATACAAAGGCGAAGAGTTGGCCGATTTATATGCGAAAAGATATGCTGTTAAGTTGATTGAAAAGATGCTCCAGCAAAGTGACAACCCGCAGGATGCAACAATGGAATGGATAAGAGATATCGGTTTGCATGACGATTTGCTCGTTGAGCGTATATTTGAATCATCACGTATCCTTAAGCTAAGAGAACCTGTAACAAACATATACGACACTTTTGATGTAACAAATAATATAATCAACCACTACATTAACAATCTACACGAAATCAATACAGGAGAAACCATTGCATCACTTAGAGAGGAATATACCCATCTGTTTGGGCTTAAAATTGAAGAGTTGCAACGTGAGGGCAAAGTTGCCGAAACAAGGCTGTTCCTTGAGTCTCTAATATCCATTTTGAGAAACTTAATCCAAAAAAATGAAACCGAAGCAACAGATTTACGAAACAATGAATTTGAAAAAAAGTCATGGTTTCTCAAGATGGCGATGACTGACTATGAAAATAGTCGCAACAATATTCTGTACAGGTTTCGGACACATAGAGCACAAGTACATCTTTACGATGTAAACAACCTGGCAAAAAACAAGTTGAAGATTGCATATGAAATCAAGCGCCAAGAGATTGCTGTGGAGATATACAAGTTACTAATATGGGAAGCAGAATGCAAACTAATAGAAATAGAGGGATGCATCCATACACTCGAAAATTTGCGCAACGAATATACCATGGCAGCAAACGAGCGCATGCATGCACCTGACAGTATGTTTGAATATGACCTTTCCATGAAAGAACGTATTGAAATGCATGTTGATTACTGTGACGTAGATCTACCTGCATTCTGCGCAACACTCGGCAAGCCATTTTTGAGAATGGACATAGAACAAGAACTAAAGCCTGCTATAAATGATTTCGCAAAATCACGTCCACAGGCCATGCAGTACATAGAAAAAAGCTTGGCAGATGTCATAAACAACATGTCGGACGAGGAGTTTGAATTACTGAGAGATAAAATAATAAGACTCTCATCCCCTTTGCTACAGATTAACGATCGTGGACAAAAGAACTTTCATTTCGAAATGAAACCGAGTGAAATCATGAATCACAAGTACGTATTCTCTTTTTATGGAAATGGAGGAGACTATAATCGTCTTGAATATTCTTTACCAAGAAACACTATGGCCGATTTTGTACAACACAATTATGGACAACTTCATCAAAAGATGTTCGTAACAAGAAAAGATGTTGCCATTATCCCCTATTGCATTGATTCATTGGATGAAAGACTTCAGGATGCATACGAGAGAGAGGTTAGAAGTTCTATGAATGGTATGTGTTGTAATCCACACTTTGACAAGACTCTCTTTGAGGAAATGAGAAAGAAGGATTTCAAGCTAAAGCCTGAGCTTCCATGAGGATTCAGAAGACAACCAAACACATAAACACAAACACCCATGTCAATATTCAGCCGGTTAAAAGAGTTTTTTTGCGGGAAATCGGGAAAAGGTAGCTGCACAACAAACAGCATGACTGCAACACCGCAGCAGAAAAAGGAGCATACTACGTCCAGAGGACAACACTCTATTACCACACCACCCCGTCCAAAGCACAAGAGATACAATGCAGGCTCGGCAAAAAGTTTGTCAGGGAGCATATATGTGCTTGCCGTTTTTGCAGGTGACAAGTATTGGGATAGAACCGTAAAGGAGAAACGGTTGAACGAGCTTTACAAGGCTGCGGGCTGGATAAGCAGGGAGGCTGCACGTTATGGAAAGAACGTAAGTTTCAAATATGGTACCTACGGACTTGACAAGACCATCAAGATGGCTGTTGCACCCGGGTATGGAAGCGGTAAGGAGGATAGCCGTGTGGCGCACAAGGCGCTTGCGGCTGTCGGATACAAGAACATTGGGCAGTTCTATGAGTGGTTCAAGAAGAACGAGAAGTGCGATAATTGTGTTATTGTGGTTTTTGCACAGGGCAGAGGACGCTCATATGCAGTCGCTTACTCACCAGAATATCACATCGATTTTTTCACTGAGAGTTGCGTAGTATATGAGTGCTACGAAAATGGAACACCACATGGTGCTTTTGGGATTGCACACGAGGTGCTTCACTGCTTTGGTGCCGAAGATTTGTACGAGACATTCCGTAAACCCAAGATTGTTGAGCAGGAGGCGAAGAAGCGCTATAGCAATGACATCATGCACAGGTTCGACTATGACATCAACAACCTGAGGATTGACGAGTTCACGGCATGGTGTGTGGGCCTGACCGACACATGGAAAGAGGAGTTCGAGATATTCCTGCAGAACAAATGAGTGCAAAACGGTGAACGGAAGGAGAAAAAACCATATTCACCGACAAAAAAAGCACTAAATCTTTTACATTTCGCAAAATTCTTCTAAATTTGCGGGAAATCACAAAACAGAACACTTTTGTTTGTGAAAAGTTTGTTGTACCATGACCGAGCAAGACAGAAATGCAATGACATCTTTAGAGGAGAAGCTCCGCCGCCTTGTGTATGAGCACAAGCAGTTGAAGGAGCACAACCAGGAGTTGTCGCGCACAATTGAGGAGAAGGAGAACACCCTCATTGAGTTGCAAAAGCATTGCGCTGCGCTCGAGAGCAGCTACAACAACCTTAAACAAGCCAAGATAATCAGCCTTAGCGAAAGTGGAATTGAGAACGCAAAGGAGAGGATATCGAGGCTGGTGCGTGAAATCGACCGATGCATTGAGTCGCTAAAGAAACAGCCGGAATAAACTGCATATGGAAGATAGAGAACTGGGAATTAACCTTATAATAGACGGTACATCGTACCCGCTGACAATAATGGCGAGCCAGGAGCCATCATTCAGGCAAGCTGCAAGAATTGTCAACGATACACTGTCAAGATATAAAGACCTCTTTTCGGGCGAAGGAGGCGTGAGAGTGATGACCATGGTCGCACTTGACATTGCATTCCACGCCGTGAGTGGTTCAGACGGGATTACATCGGACGAGATGAGACGCAAGATTGCTGAGCTCACACGTCTGGTAGATGACACCCTGAAGGCATAGGACTGCAAGAACAGTTTTTTACTGGAGTTTCACGCATTGCAATATTCACCTGCATCGGCAACGCATGCCGGCGAAGGGATATGGCGGTGCGTTTTATTATATATTAAAATTTATAACTATTATGAATGTTACAACATTGATCATCGGACTGGCAGCCGGTTTGGTAGTAGGCTTCCTTGTCCAATTTTTGATAAACAAGACTGCCTTGAAGGCAAAACACCAGCGCATCATCGACGACGCGCACAAAGAGGCCGAGGTAATAAAGAAGAACAAGTTGCTTGAGGTAAAGGAGAAGTTCCTCAACAAGAAGGCCGAATTGGAGAAGGAGATTTCGCAGCGCAACAACAAGATTCAGCAGGCCGAGCACCAGCTCAAGCAGCGCGAGATACAGTACAACCAACGCAACGAGGACCTGCAGCGCCGCAAGAACGAGCTCGACACCGTAAAGGAGAACCTTGAGGCACAGCGTGGCGTGCTTGAGCGCCGTCAGGAGGAGCTTGACAAGATGCATGCCCAGGAGCGCGAGAAGCTCGAGGCTATCAGCGGACTCTCGGCCGAGGAGGCAAAGGAGCGCCTCATTGAGTCACTCAAGGAGGAGGCTAAGAGCGAGGCTGCATCATACATCAACGACATCATCGACGATGCCAAGATGACAGCCAACAAGGAGGCAAAGAAGATTGTGATACAGACCATACAGCGCGTTGCAACAGAAACAGCAATAGAGAACTCGGTAACCGTGTTCCACATTGACAGCGACGAGATGAAGGGACGCATCATTGGCCGCGAGGGACGCAATATCCGCGCATTGGAGGCTGCAACAGGTGTTGAGATTGTTGTCGATGACACACCCGAGGCTATCGTACTGAGCGCGTTCGACCCTGTTCGCCGCGAGATTGCACGCCTTGCATTGCACCAGCTTGTTGCCGACGGCCGCATACACCCTGCACGCATTGAGGAGGTTGTAGCCAAGGTGAAGAAGCAGATTGAGGAGGAGATTATCGAAACCGGTAAACGCACTACCATCGACTTGGGTATCCACGGCATGCACCCCGAGCTCATACGCATCATCGGTAAGATGAAATACCGTTCATCATATGGCCAGAACCTCTTGCAGCACGCACGTGAGACAGCAAACCTTTGTGCTGTGATGGCTGCCGAGCTTGGCCTTAACCCCAAGAAGGCAAAACGTGCCGGCTTGCTCCACGATATAGGTAAGGTGCCCGACGAGGAGACCGAATTGCCACACGCAGAGTATGGTATGAAGATTGCCGAGAAGTACAAGGAGAAACCCGATATCTGCAACGCCATCGGTGCTCACCACGACGAGGTAGAGATGACAAGCCTCATCGCTCCAATCGTACAGGTGTGCGACGCCATCTCAGGTGCACGTCCCGGTGCACGCCGCGAGATTGTAGAGGCATACATCAAGCGTCTGCACGACCTTGAGCAGCTTGCAATGTCATACCCCGGCGTTACAAAGACCTACGCCATCCAGGCCGGTCGCGAGCTCCGCGTAATCGTTGGTGCCGACAAGATTGACGACAAGCAGACCGAGCAGCTCTCGGGCGAGATTGCCAAGAAGATTCAGGACGAGATGACATATCCCGGACAGGTGAAGATTACCGTAATCCGCGAGACACGTGCCGTAAACTACGCACGATAAGTATAAATCATCAACATATCAGGGAGCTGCAAACGAATGCATGCTCCCTGATTTTTATTTTAACGTGAATATAAGAATTTATACTAAACTTTAGCGTATTTTGTCATCTCGACCATACCTTAATGTAAAAATTGAAGAGGTTTTGTTTTACGAAACTACTACCGCTCGGCAAAGCAAGTAAACTTTCTTTGCTCTCGCCTAATCGTAGCTTTCGATGAACGTAGCGAAATAACAGTATGTGAGAGAACTCGTTTTTCGCGATATTTTGAGATTTTTTCGGCCTAAGCCTCAACAACACGTCTCGTCGCTATACTCCATCGAAATGACAAATCCGCGATTTGATTTGGCTTATATCGAACTCAGGTTAATTTAAGACATTTACGACAATGGGACAACTGCATTTATAATAAATCTGCACCATTTAATGATGCAGATTTATTGAATATTGTTCTTGGTTCTTCTGGGGTCAACAAATCATAATGTTGTAGCAGACATGTACAATATATCGAATATCTGCTTCCATTCCTCATCTGTAAATACAAAGTTCATTTTATGAGAGTACAGTCTTTCTTTGCCAAAGACACATTCATAAAAGACCACACCTTTCTGCTTCCACATTGAAAAGGCCATATTGCTCAAATGTGACGAATATCTCTTTCCATTTCTCATAGTAATTGTAACATATCCGTTCTCGTAAAGAAATGTCGCAATCGTCTCGGCATCTGATGCCAAATCAAGAAAAGCTTTCCAACCAGTCACCTCTTTGCCCTTGAGATAGAGTCTCGGCGTATTCGTGACCATTTTTTCTATTTCTTTCTGCTCCTTCTGCCTTGGTTTAAACACAAGCAACAGAACTACCACTATAACAATAAATAGAATCATATATCAGTTTAATTCAACATCAGAACCACTGTTTCAATTTTTTGTCAGCCTGTTGGGTTGTCCAATCATCAATTTTGCCATAAAGCATTTTCAGCACAAACAATATCACAGCTGCATCATCAGTGAAACCCACCAAAGGAAGAAAATCAGCAACGATGTCTATTGGCAAAATGAAATAGCCCAATGCACCAACAATCTTTGCCTTATCCATAGCAGAGACATTTGCCGACTGCAACGCATAATATAACAATAAAGCGTTCTTAATTACAGGTTTTCCTGCTTTAGTGGCAACATTCTTGATCTTATCCCAAAGGCCACTCTCACTGTAGTTCTTCTCGTAGCCACCCAGATCTACTTTTTTAGCATCAAAGTCACTCATAACAATTAAATTTTATTTAGTTAACTATATATATTTCCATCATACAAACAGGCGCACACCTCAATTGCTCCTGCATCGCAATAGCTTTATCAACACGCCATACATAAGGGTACAAAAAAGGCGCAAGCTATTGCTTTCCTCTAATCCATCGGAATACAGGCATCGCCAAACGCCCACGAGAAGATGAATAAAAGAAACAATGAACCCACGCCGTTGAGTATATATACAATGCACCGCTGCATTGTTGATATACAAAACAGATGAGCGTTGTGTTCTCTCCATCCCTTCTCTTTTTGAAACTGGCGATTTCGTATTCCGGGACAAAGCAAAAAACGCTTTATACTTTATGTCACGACGGCAATGTATGCCGCCACTCCCCAAAAGTAATACATTTTTTTGTAACACAACGCTCGTTGGGGTCATTTTTACAAATTCCTGTTTACTTCCCGCAAATTTACTGTTATACCTTTATTGAGTGCACCATTGTTTTGCCCACAATACGATGGTTACATTTTTTGTACCAAAACGGCGTTATTTTGGTACAAAAATCAAAATATTATACTATCTTCGACAAAACAACCATCACCATGAATCAACGACAAGAAATTCTGCAACTGCTTTTTGAAAATTATGTATTCACCGGCAATTTCAGCCGGTTAGCCTTGCTTCTTGGCTACACAAAAGGCAGCCGCTCAACAATTGGGCGCATAAGAAGAGGAGAGTCTGTTTCAAATGACAAGACCAACTGCTTGTGGGAGAAAATATGCACTGAATTTGTCATTGGGGAGAGTGACATATACATTGTGGCAGAAAGCATAAAGCTTGGCAAGAGGCTGTTCAGCATGTTGCGTGACACTCACTCCGGCGGTAGCGAATGGCAAGATGAGGGTTTCAAGGTTCTTGTCAATGGGAGACAGGGAAAACTGGACAAAAAGACATTCAAGGAACTGAAAGAGCTGAAACTGGAAACACCCGACGTGTATTATGGTGCTGTTGCCTACTTTTACATACTATGTAACAATATCTTCCCATACACAGGGCAAGGAAGGAAAATGCTGAAGAAGCAGCTGACATTGCTAAACGAGGCCCTGTATTCTATGTACCCGACAAACAACAGAGCCTACGAAGGAAGTGCTAAATCAATCTTTACAAACATTACAGACAACGAACTTACCATTCTCAAGCTCATATACAACTTGAGAGTTGTTATAAGGAGTTATACCGATGACACATATTTTGAGAACTTTCTTCGTGAGCAGGGGCACCTGTTGGATGTAGGCAGTTCGTCGTTCTGGATAACACCGGGCGAAACATTCCAGCAAGGTTGTACGTTATGGTTCTTTAGTGTAATAGAGACAAAATCCGAGAACCATGGAGCATATATAGCAATGGAACTGCGCGCCGAAAGTAACAGCATATACTCATTCAAGTTGGTAAGGGGATACAACTTCATGTTCCTTGTCGACGGGAATGGTACGGAGACAATACAGGTGCTGCAAGCATGCGATTTGCCAAGCGGAGAGATTGGATATACCGAATTCAACTATGACAATACCGCGCAGCGGCTTGAGTTATGTTTGGACAATGTGCCGGAAAACAATTTCGGCTTGCCTACAGTGCTTGAACTTGTTGACCGCAATCCCTCAAAAGGAAAAGAGAAGAAAGTATGGGCCAATATCGTCAACAAGATCGAGGACGAGCTATGTTGGAAATTCCTCTTAGAGGCTGTAAATTCATCGGTCGACAGCAGCATTGAATACCTTGCCGATTATGACGTAACCAACGTACAGATTGACAGAAACGAAGTTGTGGTATTCTTTGAAAGCACCGTGAACGGAAAAGAGCAGTATTGCATTGACGCCGATGCCTATCCTTTCTTTAAAAGCCTGACTCCTTTTGAATTCGCCTCAATCGTGCGCCACAAGGAAAGAAAGGAACTAATTGTATGCTGGAACCTGATTGGGCAATACGTCCCACTTAAAGAATTCAAGAAGTACACCCGGTAAAAAAACAGAACTGCCATTTCTAAAAGAAACGGCAATTCCATTCAAAGCTGTGGAGCTAGAGGGAGTCGAACCCTCGTCCAAACAGGGAAACAATATGCTTTCTACACGCTTAGTCATCGGTGGGATTTTCGGGCGTAGGCAAGACCGCGACCGCCAACCTGCGCCTTATCCTCTAAAATGTCGCCAATGCATCGAGGCCTGCAATGGTTAGTCCCGATTTGCCTGCACCACCATGTCGGATTGCTTCGGAACAACAGCGTCCGGGTGATGTCTCGTCCCCGCACCTGGTGCAGGGATTAAGCTAATCTACTATACTTCGATTAAGCAGCAAGAGCGTAAGTATTGTTGCCAGATAATTTTTTGCCTGCTCAGATTATAGTGCGAACCGGCAATGCACTGCGTGCTTACATACCTTTTCTACCCGCTGTCAAATCCAGATAGCCCCGGCAGTAATTCCTTGCAAAGTTATGGGCAATTTTTATTTTTTGCAACAGCTTTAATACTTTTTATTGTTTTTGGGCGATATCTATCCATAATTGATGTACATTTGTATGAAATTATAGTGACATTGTTGTTGTAACCAAATACATCATGTCATACTGAGAGCAGCGAAGTATCTCTGAGATTCTTCACGTTGTTCAGAATGACAGGTATGCAGGGATTTGGAGCGTCTGTCTAATTTTCATGAACTCAAAGCACACAGTATGACACATATTGAAGTTTGGCTTATGGCTCTGGCTCTTGCCATGGATTGCTTTGCCGTTGCCATAGCCAGCGGAATATTCTTTAAAAAGGTCTTTTGGAAACCCATGCTCACCATGGCTTTCCTCTTCGGTTTCTTCCAGGCGCTGAACCCGCTCCTTGGCTGGTGGGGCACAGACATGTGCCGCGCACTCATTGAGAGTGTCGACCATTGGTTGGCATTCGCAATTCTTGGTTTCATGGGTGTGAGAATGATTATAGAGTCGTTTAAGGAAGAGGAGAAGAAACGATTCAACCCACGCCGCTACAAGGTTATATTCACTCTTGCAATTGCCACAAGCATAGACGCACTGGCGGTTGGTATCTCGTTCTCGTGCATGGGATATGAGAGTGCCGCATCGCTATGCTACCCGCTGGCAGTGATATTCCTGGTGTCGTTCGTGCTCACGCTTGTGGGCCTTGCTCTGGGACTGAAATGCGGCAATGGCTTTGCAAAGAAGCTGCATGCCGAGATGTGGGGCGGTATTATCCTCCTGCTCATTGGCGGCAGGGTTCTTATTGAGCATCTCACCGCCTGACAAATGAAAAGACTTTTAAAAATATTTTCTTTCGGCAGCATGGGGCTCATTGTTGTGGTGTTGATTGCCGCAACAATCATTGGTAGCCTATGGGGGTCATCGTATGCCACAGAGCACATCTACCACTCGTGGTGGTTCATCACCTTGTGGGCACTGTTTGCAGTCACAGCAATGACATACATACTATGCTCATCAAAGCGCACAACGCTCGCCTTGTTGCATGCATCATTCGTGGTAATACTGCTTGGAGCTTTGGTATCTTTCCTCACCTCAAAACGTGGCGACATTGCCATTGCGCAGGAGGGTGCGCCGGCCTCCATGTTTGAAATGAGTGACGGTACATTACAGAGACTGCCGTTCCGTATGCAACTGGAGTCCGTTGACACTGTACGTGTCAACGGTGGTGAAACGGTGGGGGATTATATTGTGCGCATTGTTGTCGCTGACAAGGCGGGTGAGACTGCGCACACTGTTTCATTGAATGCGCCAACCAAAATAGACGGCTACCAATTCTGCATCAAAAATGTACACAATGGCAATGTGTCGCTGCTTGTTTCACATGACCCTGCAGGACGCACCATAAGCTACGTAGGGTATCTTATGGTATTCATCTCATTCCTGTTGCTGTTCTTTGATAGAAGGAGTGGCTTCAATGCCTTGTTGTATAAACTGAAAGGTAAAAGCGGAAAGGTTAAAGGCACAAGGCATGAGGTTGAAGAAAAGTACTGGAACGGATGGGGCGAAATGTGGGGTGTGCTGCTGAGCGTGCCTATGCTTTTGTGTGTGCTATGGTGCAAGCGTGGTGTGTTCCCAGGAACCAATGGCACCGAGGCGCTTATGCTGCTTGCAGCTTTTGTAACGCTGTTTGCTGTTGCCCTGCGGCGCACGAGGCACTTGGCACTATTGAAGAGGCTCCTCCCTGTTGTTGCTGTTATTGTTTTTGCAGTAGCAGCATGGAATTTTGACGAGGATATGGATGTGCAGCCAATACTGCGCACCCCCCTATTAGGCATTCATGTAACAACAATAATCATTGCCTATGCCCTGCTAACCATCACTGCCGTTAATGCCGTAATGGCATTGTGTACAAAGGACGAAAAAAGAAGAACACAACAGACACTGCTTGGGCGTCTACTGCTCTACCCCGCCAGCATGCTACTTGCATGTGGCATATTCATAGGCGCAGTGTGGGCAAACCTCTCATGGGGACGTTATTGGGGATGGGACCCCAAAGAGGTGTGGGCGCTGGTGACGCTGCTTGTGTGCTCAGTGGCATTTCACACACGTTCTTTGCGTTTTATGGCAAAGCCTGTGGCATTCCACATCTTCTGCATTGCAGCTTTCGTGGCGGTGCTGTTCACCTTCTTTGGCGTGAACTACCTGCTTGGCGGCCTGCACAGTTATATGTAGCATCATGCCACAAACCGTAACATAATTACAACTCTTTGTCCTTTATTTACGCTTTTGTACATTAACTATTTGCACAGTTGTATATTTTGACTATTTTTGCGCCATATATCCAAAAACAGCATAAAATAACGGAGATTATGACCAATATATATTTGAAGAAACTGCCGTTACAGGGTTTTGCCACAACGCAGTCATCATTACAACAGTTCGTGCAGCACGTTTACCAGCTACAGCACACATCGATATTCTTTTGTCTCAGCGGTGAGGCACTCTTCACCATCGACGGGCAGAAATTCCGTTTCACCCCTGGGCAGATAATCATTTGCCCAACCGGTTCAAACATTCTGCTACTCGACATCACAAGCGATTTCTCGTCGCGCCTGCTCGGTCTGTCAAAGCACACCTGGCTTGCAGCACGCAGCTCCATGAGCCCCGAGGCCATACAGGCAATGGAATGCCGCACACACCAGGGAGGCAACAGCAACCTCGAGAAGGAGTTCCTGAACAACATATTCCGCCAGATAGATATCCTTGACATTGAAGCCGCCGGTAACGACGACAACATAGACTATTGCCGACAGAATGTGATTCTTGCCGTCAACTCATTGCTGCTGTACATACAGCACGTGAGCAAGGCACACCACACATCGACAAGGGAGAACATCAGCGAGAGCAAGGACAAGCTGTTCCACGAGTTCCGTGTGTTGCTCACCAACAATTTCCGCGAGGACAGGTCGGTACAGTTCTACGCCGACAAGATGCGCATCTCTACCCGCCACCTGAACTCCATTTGCCAACGCGCCAGCGGACAGAATGCAAAGGAAATCATTGACCACTTTACAATCATTGAGTTGGAGGTAAACCTCGTATACACACACAAGAGTTTCCAGGAACTTGTCAACGAATTCCATTTCCCCGACCAAAGCTACCTGAACCGCTACTTCAAACGCCATACTGGCTTCTCACTATCAGAGTTCCGCTCGAACGGAGTGATGGTAGACTGATGTACATAAAAAGAGTCACGCAAATTTGCGTGACTCTTTTTATGTATAGAAATAGGCTTTCTTTACGCTTCAACCTTAAACGGCTCCCCCGCGGCATATCCACCACGCTCGGGCAAGCGTATCTCACCGAACTGAGCCTCGTATCTCATGAGGTTGTCCTGCAAGGCAAGCGCAAGACGCTTAGCATGCTCGGGTGTCATAACAATTCTCGACTTCACCTTTGCCTTGCTGATACCCGGCATCATGCGCACGAAATCGAGCACGAACTCCGATGTTGAATGGGCAATGATTGCAAGGTTGGCATATGTACCCTCGGCAATATCCTCCTTGAGCTCTATCTGCAACTGATTCTCCTTTAATTCCATAACTAGAACTGTTTAACGATGAAAAGAAACAAGGTTTATATCAAATATCAATGTCGAACAAGCAGGGATTGAAGCCGATGCATTCTCGCCATATCCAAGCTGATAAGGGATATACACCTTCCACACATCACCATCGACCATCTGCTGCACCGCGGTGCTGAAACCGGGGACTGTACCCGAAAGAGGCATACCTACAGGTACATTGAACGAAGGATTGAACTCACCCTTGTAGCTGCTGTCGAACTGATAGCCATCGGGGTAAGTTGCTGATGGAATAAGGCGTCCACTGTAGTTTACAAGGACACTGTCGGTATAAAGCGGATGCTCCTTACCGGTGCCATCCTCTATTACCCGGCAATATACATAGCATTCGTTGCCCCACTGTTTTGAAGCATCGAGTCCATCTTCGAGGAAAATCTTCCAGTCGCCATAGGTGTTGGCACGGGCCTCGGCTGCTATAGAATCAACATACTGGGTGTTACGTTGCTGCCAGTTGTCGAACTCGCCAACCTCGGTGGTCTCCTCGCACGATGTCAGTCCAAAAAGGACCGACAAGGTGAGAGTGAACAATATTCTGATACTTTTCATTATCTGTTATTAAGACAATTTCTTCAAAATAGATGTGATGCTTACATTATCCTGGATAATATTACGCAAATCTGCAATTGCAACACGACGCTGCTCCATTGTGTCGCGCTCGCGGAGTGTAACCATGCCGTCCTCCAATGTCTGGTGGTCAACTGTAACACAGTAAGGAGTACCGATTGCGTCCATACGACGGTAGCGCTTACCGATAGAGTCCTTCTCCTCGTAATAACAGTTGAAGTTGAACTTGAGTTCATTCATGATTTCACGAGCCTTCTCGGGCAGACCGTCCTTCTTAACCAAAGGCAACACCGCAAGCTTCACTGGAGCAAGAGCGGCAGGCAAGCGGAGAACTACGCGTGTCTCGCCATTCTCGAGCTGCTCCTCGCAGTATGATGCACACATTACGCTGAGGAACATGCGGTCAACACCGATTGATGTCTCAATTACATATGGAACATAGCTCTCGTTTGTCTCGGGATCGAAATACTTGATGTTCTTGCCCGAATATTTCTCGTGCTGGCCAAGGTCGAAATTGGTACGTGAGTGGATACCCTCAACCTCCTTGAAACCGAATGGCATGCGGAACTCGATGTCGGTGGCAGCGTTTGCATAGTGTGCAAGTTTCTCGTGATCGTGGTAACGGTATGCATCGTCGCCGAAACCAAGAGCCTTGTGCCATGCAAGACGTGTCTCCTTCCACTTGTTGAACCACTCGAGCTCGCTACCGGGGCGTACGAAGAACTGCATCTCCATCTGCTCGAACTCGCGCATACGGAAGATGAACTGACGTGCTACAATCTCGTTACGGAATGCCTTACCAATCTGTGCGATACCGAATGGAATGCGCATGCGGCCTGTCTTCTGCACGTTGAGGTAGTTCACGAAGATACCCTGAGCAGTCTCGGGACGAAGGTAAACCTTCATTGCACCGTCGGCTGTTGAACCCATCTCGGTTGAGAACATGAGGTTGAACTGGCGCACCTCGGTCCAGTTACGTGTACCGGAGATTGGGCATGCGATCTCCTCGTCGATGATAATCTGACGGAGTTCCTCAAGGTTCATATCGTTGAGCGCCTTTGCAAAACGTGCCTGCAAAGCATCGCGCTTCTCCTTCTCGGCAAGAACCTTTGGATTTGTCTCCATAAAGAGTTCGCGGTTGAAAGAATCGCCAAAACGCTTTGCAGCCTTTGCAGCCTCCTTCTCCATCTTCTCCTCATACTTTGCTATCTGCTCCTCGATGAGGACATCAGCGCGATAGCGCTTCTTTGAGTCGCGGTTGTCAATGAGGGGATCATTGAATGCGTCAACGTGACCCGATGCCTTCCAGATTGTCGGATGCATGAAGATAGCCGAGTCAATACCTACGATGTTGTCATGGAGCAACACCATGCTCTGCCACCAATAGGTCTTGATATTGTTCTTGAGTTCTACACCCATCTGTCCGTAGTCGTACACTGCGCCCAAGCCATCATAAATGTCGCTTGAAGGGAACACGAAACCATACTCTTTGCAATGCGCAACTACTTTCTTAAATACATCTTCCTGTGCCATAGTTTTATTTAAATTTATATTATAGTCTACAATTATCATGCAAAGATAGTGTTTTTTAAGGAAAAAACTTGACTAAACGGGCTGTTTGTTCCAAAAACATTCAAATATAATGACAAATAAACGAGAATAATGGGTGTACTCAGCCATTTTTCAAAGCAAGAGCCTTTTTCTGACCGCGCGACGGAATACCCCGAGAAGCTTGCCTTGCCTGGCGCGAAACGTTATCAATAAGCCCAAAATCCATCGAAATTTCATTTTTTCGTTAATTTTGATTATATTCGCAGATTAATTGACACAAAGTCCTAAAACCTAACAATAGCAGAGCGCACAGCTCATTGCAAGACTATGGATTACAACGACGAACTTGACGAGAATATCATCGACGCGAATGCCGAAGAAAACACCGCGGGTGCCGATGGCGAAGCTACCGAACACAGTCAGTACCACGAGAGCGGCGACGTAAGGCACAAGTTGACAGGCATGTACCGCAACTGGTTCCTTGACTATGCCTCATACGTTATTCTGGAGCGTGCGGTACCGCACTTGTACGACGGACTGAAGCCCGTGCAACGACGCATCCTGCACGCAATGCGCGAACTCGACGACGGGCGCTACAACAAAGTGGCGAACGTGGTGGGACACACCATGCAGTACCACCCACACGGCGATGCATCAATTGCCGGTGCCTTGGTGCAGATGGGACAGAAAGACTACCTCATAGACTGCCAGGGAAACTGGGGCAACATCCTCACCGGCGACTCTGCAGCTGCGCCACGATACATTGAGGCACGTCTGTCACACTTTGCGCACGACGTGGTCTTCAACCCCAAGACGACGGAGTGGAAGCTATCGTACGACGGCCGCAACAAGGAGCCTATTACCTTGCCTGTCAAATTCCCGTTGTTGCTGGTACACGGCGTTGAGGGTATTGCCGTGGGTCTGTCATCAAAGATTCTGCCGCACAACTTCAACGAGGTGTGCGACGCAGCGATATCATACCTCAAGAACGAGGAGTTCCAGCTCTACCCCGATTTCCAGACCGGTGGCTGCATCGACGTTTCGCGCTACCACGATGGTGACCGCACCGGCCGTGTACGCATACGTGCAAAGATTACAAAATCGGACGACAACAAGACGCTGACCATCACCGAGATACCATTCGGCAAGACAACACCTCTCGTCATTGAGTCAATCCTCAAGGCTGTGGACAACGGAAAAATCAAGATACGCAAGATTGACGACAACACATCGGACAAGGTAGAGATTCTTGTGCAGCTTGCACCCGGTGTTTCGAGCGACAAGACCATTGACGCGCTCTACGCCTTTACCGACTGCGAGATAAGCATCACTCCATGCTGCTGCGTAATCGACAACCAGACACCGGTGTTCCTCACCGTGAGCGAACTGTTACGCCGTTCGGTCGACAGCACAAAGGAACTGTTGCGCCTTGAATTACAGATTCGCAAGGGCGAGCTGCTCGAACAGTTGCACTTTGCTTCATTGGAGAGCATCTTCATTGAGGAGCGCATATACAAGGACAAGGAGTTCGAGCAGGCACCCGACATGGACAGCGCTCTTGCACACATCGACCTGCGCCTTGAGCCATACAAGAAGGATTTCATACGCGAAATCACCCGCGACGACCTGTTGCGTCTGATGGAGATAAAGATGGCACGTATCCTGCGTTTCAACAAGGAGAAGGCCGAGGAGCTGATTGCACGCCTTAAGAAGGACATTGCCGACATTGACAAGCAGCTTGGACAGATGACAGCCGTAACCATCAAGTGGTTCACCATGCTCAAGGAGAAATATGGTGCGCGCTATCCACGCCAGACCGAGATACGCAACTTCGACACCATTGTGGCAGCAAAGGTTGTGGAGGCAAACCAGAAGCTTTATATAAACCGCGCCGAAGGATTCATCGGAACATCACTCAAAAAGGACGAGTTCGTCACCAACTGCTCCGACATCGACGACATTATCCTCTTCTACAAGGACGGAAAGTACAAGATTGTCAAGGTGAGCGAAAAGCTTTTCGTGGGCAAGAACGTTATATACGTCGATGTATTCAAAAAGAATGACAAGCGCACCATATACAACGTTGTGTACCGCGACGGAAAGAACGGCATACACTACATCAAGCGCTTTGCCGCCACCGGCATGACACGCGACCGCGAGTACGACCTCACACAAGGCACGCCCGGTTCAAAGGTTGCATACTTCACAGCCAACCCCAACGGTGAGGCCGAGATCATCAAGGTTATGCTACGCCCCAACCCAAGACTCAGGAACTCCATCATCGAGAAGGATTTCAGCACCATCGCCATAAAGGGACGCCAGTCAATGGGTAACATACTCACCAAGAACGAGGTTCTGCGCATTACGCTCAAGAAGCACGGCAGTTCAACGCTTGGCGGCCGCCAGGTATGGTTCGACCGCGACATCCTGCGCATCAATTTCGACAACCATGGTGAATATTTGGGCGAGTTCCACAACGACGACAAGATACTTGCAATACGCAAGAACGGTGAGTTCGACATCATGCCAGTTGACTTGAACAACCACTTTGACGACGACCTCATGGTAATTGAGAAGTTCGACCCCGCCAAGGTTTGGAGCGCAGCGCTCTACGACGCATCGCAACAGGGATATCCATACATCAAGCGATTCACCCTCGAAGCCGGTGCACGCCGACAGAACTGTCTTGGCGAAAACAAGGACAACCAACTCATCTGGTTCAGCGAGACACCATTCCCACGCATACAGGTGATGTTCGGTGGCAACGACAACTTCCGCGAGCCATTGGTAATTGAGGTCGACGAGTTCATTGGCGTAAAGAGCTACAAGGCACGTGGCAAACGACTTACCACCTACGAGATTGACGAGATTATAGAACTTGAACCTACAAAGTTCCCGCCGCCACCCGAGGTACCTGAGGAACCCGAAGATGAAGGACCCGCAACAGAGACAGGCGAACAGCTGTCACTCTTTGAAAGCGAAAGCGAATGAGAACAATACGCATCATAATTACAGCCCTTGCATTGTTGGCACTACCGGCAATGTCAAGGGCTCAATATATTGTAACCGACACCATTATCCCTGAGCGTATTGTAGTAAAGAGTTCACAGTTAGGCGTGACGCTGCTCAACAACCTCGACACATACCTGAGCAACTACAACCACAAAGGGTTGGGTCTTAACTACAGCCACGAAGCATTCCGCGATGCATGCACCGGCAACTACCATTGGAAATACCAGAAACTATTGAACATCACAGCCGGCTATGCCATACAGGGCAGCAATCTCCAATACGCAGCCCTCATAAGCTACAACTGGAGCGGATACCATCCTTGCAAGGTCGCGCAAGGCCTTACCTTGCTTGCCGGAGCACAGATTCAGCTTGAGGGCGGCGCACTCTACAACCCGGCAGGTGGCAACAACCCGGCTGCAGCCAAGCTACGCACGGCACTTGCCGCAAGCGGAATGGCGATATACCATTTCCCGGTACTACGCAGCGAGTGGATTGCACGTTACCAGATTGACATCCCGCTCATAGGCGCGATGTTCGCCCCCGAGTTCGGGCAAAGCTACTACGAGATTTTCGGTCTTGGGCACGCCAAGAACATTGTGGCATTCACCCACCCCGGCAATAACCCATCGTGGCGCCACATGCTATCGCTCGACATACCAATCAAAGCCACCACACTGCGCCTTTCATACATTGCCGACATGTACCAGAGCCGTATAAACGACATAAACTGCCACATATACCGCAACACCTTTTCTATTGGATTCACAAGGACAATATTCAAAGTAAAGAAAAGCAACAGACTAAACGATTACTCGCCATATTAAAGGACTATGATGAAAAGATTTCTTACATACCTGATTCTACCCATTGCACTGCTCACAAGCTGCATTGGCGAGGAAGAGTTCGAGGGCTGCGGAAACGAAAACTTCGAGGCGCTGTGGCAGCTCGTTGACGAGCGTTACTGCTTCTTTGCACAGGCCGAGGAAGAGTATGGGCTCGATTGGGATGCAGTATATGACAAATACAAGCCCATAGTCGACACCTGTAGCAACGAAATCACACTCTTCGATGCGCTTGGCGACATGCTTGGAGAACTGCGCGACGGGCATGTAAACCTCACGTCAATGTTCGGCACAAGCTACTATTGGGAGTGGAAGCTGAAGGAACCCGTAAATTTCAGCGACTCGATACAGCGAAACTATCTTGGCACAGACTTCAAACTCACCAACAGCATCAGATACACCATTCTCCCCGATAGCATAGGCTATGTATACGTTGAGAGTTTCTCGGGCAGTTTCGGTACAAACAACCTGTCACTCATGCTTTATAACCTTAAAGAGTGCAAAGGTATCATTCTGGATATTCGAGGCAACGGCGGCGGAATGATTACATCGGCCGAGAAACTGGCATCGATATTCCTGGAGAAAGAGCTACACTACGGTTACATGCAGCACAAGACAGGCAAAGGGCACCACGATTTTTCAAACCCCGAGCCACTCTATCTTGAACCAAGCAAAGGTTCGCGTTGGCTACGCCCGGTGATGGTGCTCACCAATAGAAGTGTATACAGCGCAGCCAACCAGTTTGTATTGATTATGCGCGAGTTGCCACACGTTACAATCGTTGGCGACAAGACAGGCGGCGGCAGCGGTTTGCCACTCAACAGCACACTGCCCAACGGCTGGAGAGTACGCCTGTCAGCCTGCCCCACACTCGATATAAACTACAGACACACCGAGTTCGGCATCGAGCCCGACATTAAAGTAAATATCACAAGCGAAGATTGGCAGAAAGGACGTGACACCATAATTGAAACAGCAAAAGCCCTTATTTTTGAGTACTACAGCAAAAAAGAGGAGCAAGAAGGTTGATTTTCTCGGTTTTTTATCCTACCTTTGCACTCGCAAAAGCAAAGACAGTCGCGCGTGTGGCGAAATTGGTAGACGCGCCAGACTTAGGATCTGGTGTTTTGCGACGTGTAGGTTCGAGTCCTATCACGCGCACGATTGGACAAAAGAGGAATTTTCGAGAGAATTTTCCTCTTTTTTACATTCACCCGATAAATAAATTCGGAATTAATGATAGAAAGTTCATCAAATCCCCATCTTAAAATATAAAGTAAACAAAGTCATAATGAAACTAAGGAACTTTTATATAAAATTACAGGTGTGGAGAGGCAGGGCACTGGACATATGGAGCAAGAGTCCATATCCAGCCAATGTTTTATCTAACCTATGCAGTAATGGATTTCGTTTTGAAGGAGTGCTATGCGGAAGTATGGAGGGTTTCCTACAATCATTGAAATTTCAGAATATAGATAAACAGAGGCAAGTATGTTCCATGAAAGGTAAAAATGCCAAGAATATGACATCGGCTCATTGGCAGACAGATCAAACTGTTTGGTGGAAAGGCTCTGCAATCAACCGTCAAAGTACAGACTTTCAGAACTTGATACGCAGAGCATACAAGGCCATGTTTGAACAGAATGAGCGTTTCCGTGTGGCTTTAATGTCAACTCGTGGAATGAAGTTGTATCATAGTCAGGGTGAACAGAATTCATACAAAACCATCTTGACAGAATCGGAATTCTGTTCTGTGCTCACAGATTTACGGGATTCATACGATATAAACAAAAACGGAACCACACAACGCAAGAAACGCCTCTATTTCGACATGGATGGTGTGCTTGTTGATTTTGAGTCGGCATTGACCAAACAGAATAAAGAAACTCTCAAAGAGTATGAAGGTAGATATGATGAGATTCCTGGATTGTTTGGACAGATGTTGCCAATGAGCGGTGCAATAGATGCAGTGCACCGTCTTAATGAACATTATGACTGCTACATACTCTCAACAGCGCCATGGAAAAATCCATCGGCATGGAGTGACAAAGTGATGTGGATAACCCGATATTTAGACGACGTATTCCACAAGCGGATGGTTATCACACATTGCAAGAATCTATGCATAGGAGATATATTGATAGATGACCGAGGCAAGAACGGAACAAACGAATTTGAGGGAGAATGGATACATTTTGGTTCAGAAAGATTCCCTGATTGGAAGAGTGTCCTTGATTATCTTCTCCCTAATGGCGATTGTCAGGATTTATAGTTCATCAATCATACACATTACATACATTCAGTTGTTGAGATAATTGGAAGGCTAAAGGATGTTTTTGGAAGAATCATACATATTCCAAAAGATACATCCTTTAACTCAATGACAGAACTGTTACTTCCCCATCCACTCTATCACTTTTACAAACTCCATTTCAAAGTTTGGAGTGAGCATTTCTTTTCCCATTGCGGCCTTGATTTCATTGAGAGTCCAGAAGCGGCCGCCGTCTAGCTCCTCGCTTGGTGTGACTGTGCCGTCGTACACCGCGCTATATACATATACAAATTCCTTTTCACGTTCACTCTCAAAGAGATAGCTATTCAACAAATGCGGTTCGCAATCCGTTATTCCAAGTTCCTCGCGCACCTCTCTTTTCAGTGCAGTGGGGACATCCTCGCCATAGTCGATATGCCCGCCAACTGCCGTATCCCACTTGCCAGGCTGTATGGTTTTCCATTGTGGGCGATGCTGCAGATAGAGATGTCCTGCCGAATTGAACAGGTGCAGATGCACTACCGGATGCAGGAGTTTTGCACCATCGTGACACTCGCCACGAGTGGCGCTGCCAATAACCTCGCCAGCCTCATTTACTATTGGTAAAAGTTCGGAATTGTTGTCTTTTTTCATAAGCATATTTTTTACAAAATTAAGTAAATTCCGTCATTCCAACGTTAGGGAACGGGATTTTTTAATTTTGGAGCAGACAAAAGACCGAAACTTTTTTTTACCTTTTACCGCATTTTTTTCGATAAATCTAAAAGATGGTTCCAAAAAAACATTAATTTTACACGTTCAATAGTAACTACAACCTATAACGCTATAAGCTATGAGAGCAAAATCTACGATTATCAGGTTATTATGCCTAGTATTGTGCCTCACCGGCAGCATTGGAGCATTCGCTCAAGCCGGCCGCACAATCACAGGTACAGTTGTCGATGAACTTGAAATGCCGCTTCCGGGTGCCAATGTCGTGGTGATGAAGGACAAGAAGATGGTGAAGGGTGCAAGCACCGGCATAAACGGAGATTTCAAGATTGACTTGGTGTTCAGCGAAAACGAAAAGCTGACTTTGGTATTCAGCTACATGGGTTCTAAGAGCCAGACAATAAAACTGACTGCGCAGAACATAGGCAAGCCATTCAACATACAGCTGATGCCCGATGACGAGATGCTCGAAGAGGTGACTATTGTGGAGGACGGTTATGCGCGACTGCCACGCAAGGACATGGTGGGTGCGTTCACAACTGTGAAGGCTGACGACATCATGATGCCTGCATACCAGAGCATCGACCAGATGTTGCAGGGTAAGATTGCCGGTATGTCGGTTGTGAACACATCGGCGCGTGTGGGTGCATCACCAAAGATCACCATCCGTGGTACATCGACCATCCTCGGTAACACAAGCCCGCTGTGGGTTGTGGATGGTGTAATCCAGGAAGACCCGCTGTCAATTGACATCAGCGCAGCCCTGACATCGGACATGAAGGAGCTCATCGGTAACCAGATATCATGGTTGAACCCACAGGACATTGACAACATAACGGTATTGAAGGATGCTTCGGCAACAGCAATCTATGGTTCAAAGGCTTCGAACGGCGTCATTGTCATCACCACAAAGAAGGGTACGCCGGGACGCATAAGCGTGAACTACAACACCAACGTATCGGTGAGGGAGCGCCCCACATATGAGATGTATGACTTCATGAACTCATTGGAGCGCATACAGTTCAGCAAGGAAGCATACGAGGCCGGTGTACGCTACCAGAACGAGCCTCTGCCACAGATATATACCTACGAGGGATTGATGGCAATGTTCAACAGACGAATGATAACCGAGGAGGAGTTCTCATACCATCTGCAGCGCCTTGAGACGGTAAACACCGACTGGTTCGAACTGCTTACACGTAACTCGGTGAGCAACAACCACAACTTGAGCGTTTCGGGCGGTACCGACAAATACACCTACAACGCATCGTTGGGTTACCAGATTAACAACGGTTACGAGGTGGGCAACAGCAACGACCAGGTAACTACACGATTGAGCATAAACAGCAATGTCAATGAGAAGCTCAGCATCAGCGCACAGCTCAACGGTAGCATAAGGAACTCCGATGGTTACGGTGCCGGTGTTAACCCATACAACTATGCGATGAACACCAGCCGCGCCATCCCTGCATATAACGAGGATGGCACTCCGGCATATTACTCGAAATATTACAACTACCAGTACAACACGCAGCTTGGCGGGCACAACCAATTTGCATACAACATCTTCAACGAGATGGAGAACAGTTTCTCGCAGAATACGGGAACTGCATTCAACGCATCGGTGAACGTAAACTTCAAGATACTAAGTTGGCTCACTTACCAGGGAACGGCAAGCATGTCTTTGAATAACAATGCCAGCGAGAGCTATGCCGGTGAAAAGACTTCACAGGTTGAGCAGCTGTATCGTGGTTTCCCCTACGGTACAGAGAAAGCCGGCTCGGAAAAGTACAATGCGGCATTGATGCCTTATGGCGGTGTTCTACAGCAGGCAAACTCACAGACTGTTTCATACAGCACATCGCACCGCTTGGCATTCTCGAAGGAGTTCAACGAGAACCATCGCTTGAATGCAATGCTCGGTATGGAAATACGCTCAAGCAAGGGAAGCAGCGAGGGCAACACCGTGTGGGGATATGTCCCCGAGCGCGGCGAGATTCTTGTGTCGCCAACACTGCCCGAGAATTTCAAGCCCATAGGCAGTGATGTTTCAATCGGTTGGGGAGCGCTCTCTCAGCTGTACAATGGCGGTTGGAGCAAGACATCGACGCTGACCAACTATTTGTCGTTCTATGCAACAGTGGCCTACTCGCTCAAGAACCGCTATGTATTCAATATGAACGTGCGTTCCGATGCGTCGAACCGCTTCGGCCAGGATGTGAACAAGCAGTTCGACCCGACATGGTCGTTCGGTGCTTCGTGGAAATTGGCACAGGAGCCATTCATGATGGAGAACCTGCCTTGGCTCGACCAGTTCAACATACGTGCCACATACGGTATACAGGGCAACGTGGTAAACTCGTTGAGCCCCGAGATGATTGTGCGATACCAGGGCCTGCACACCAGCTACAACGAGTATTACCTGACCATTTCGAGCCTCCCGAACAACCAGTTGAAATGGGAGCGTACGAAGTCGTCCAACCTTGGTCTTGACGTAGCGCTGTTTGGCATTACAATGAACTTCGAGTACTATAACCGCCGTTCGAATGCCATCATCCGCCAGGACATTGCACAGGAGTACGGTATGGAGTCAATGCCGCTCAACGGTGGCCTCATCACCAACCAGGGTGTTGAGTTCACATTCAACTATACCCCGATACGCACTAACAACTTCGCATGGACTGTAGGTATGAATGCGGGCAAGAACTGGAACCGTTCGGAGACCGATGACCGCACAGCCAAGGCCGATGAGCTGACACACTACGACTTCCTTAGCGGCAACAGCAGCCGTCCGTTGAAGCAGGGCTACCCGCTGTCGGCCTTCTGGTCCTACCAGTTCACCGGCCTCAACGGCACAAACGGTTACCCCACATTTGCCAACGCCACATATGATGACGTTGATGGTGACGGTAGCGTAGACCCGACGACATTCCTTGTATATTCGGGACAACAGGAGCCTGACTTCTCGGGTGGTTTCAACACCAGAATACGTTGGAGGGATTTCAATTTCGGCATTGACTTTGCCGCGAACCTTGGAGCACAGAAGCGCTTGCCGAACCCCTACTCTACATTCACATACGGCAAGATGCCGGACATATACAGCAACCTGTCGAATGAACTCAACAGCCGTTGGAAACAGCCCGGCGACGAGGCACACACAAACATTCCGGCACTCTACACATCGGTGCGCGACCTCTATAACCTGAACCTGCCCAACGGACTCTATGACAACATCTACTCAATGTGGGCACAGTCGGACGCAAGGGTTGTGGATGCATCGTTCTTGCGCTGTACACAGATTTCACTCTCGTACAACGTGCCACGTAAGGCATGCCAGAAGTTGGGCCTCTCGCGCATATCAGTGAGCGCCAACGTGAACAACTTGTTTGTAATAGCAAGTAAGGAGTGGAGAGGTTATGACCCTGAACTTGGCAACAGCATACAGCCAAGAGTTTACTCAATAGGACTTGGTATAGGACTTTAAGAATTTAAGACTATGAAGAAAATATTCAACATATTTGCAGCAACTGTTGCACTCCTTTCGGCAACATCGTGTGGAGATTTCCTTGAGCCCAATTCGACAAGCGAATTTGTCCCCAAGGATGCAGTATCACTCAATGAACTGTTGCTTGGCGAGGCCTATCAACGCAATGACATGACAGGATTCAACATTTTCCTGAACCTGCTCGATGATGACATTGAGGCAGCCCCCTACCAGACACCTACCGACGGTTTCGAGGCCGAGAAATACCTGGCAGCATTTACCTGGCAGCCCGACATGTTCGAGATGATGGAAGAGGCTGCCGCAGGACACACGAACATATACCAGTCGTACTACGAAGTAATTTTGGGTGCCAATGCAGTAATCGACTACATACCCAATGTTGTGGACACCGAAGATAATATTAATAAGGTAAAGGCACAGGCATACGCGTTGCGCGGTTTCTACTACTTCAACCTTGTGAACATTTTCGGCAAGCCATACAACAGTGACTCCACGGCACTTGGTGTTCCCCTGAAGCTGCAGAGTGGCATTGAGCCAAGCGACGACTACCTGAAGAGAAAGACAGTTGCCGAGGTTTATGCACAGATATTGAGCGACCTGCACACAGCCGAAGCGACATATCTTGAACTGCCCGAGAGCGAGCAGTGGAGCGACAACTACCGCACAAGCCTTCCTATGGTGCAGCTGATGCTCTCGCGTACATATCTTTATATGGAGCGCTGGGAAGAGGCCGCACGATATGCAAAGATGGTGATGGACGACAAGCGTTTCAGACTTGTCGACCTTAACGACGTTCAGTTTGAAGACCTCAACACAGACGGCCAATATGTGAGGACATACTTGAACATGCCTACATACAAGTGTAGCGAGACCATTTGGCCATATGGCAATGTAACCGACATGTTCAAATGGGCATACGATTATGCAAACACAACAAGCTCAATATCAGGCCAGAAGATGCACGCATATTTCCAGGCATCGGAGAGCCTACTCAGCAGCTACCTCGACTGGGATTTGCGCCTTATGCACTACATTGTACAGGCACCCGACGGATTAGGCGGCGAGATGCCAATGGCGTTCGGCAAGGTAAACATTGGCACTACCTACTATCTGCCGCTGACAGCAACAGGCACATTCGGCCGTTGTCTGCGCCTGTCCGAAGCTTATCTGAACTATGCCGAAGCAATGGCAATGCTTGGCGGCGGCGGTGACGAAGTGGCGACAGCAGCACTCAACACCCTGCTCGAAAAGCGTTTTGACCCCGAGGACTTTGAAGAGGTTGAGTTCGGCAGCAACGACGAACTGGTGCAGTTCGTACGTGAGGAGCGCCGCCGCGAGTTGTGCTACGAGGGACACCGTTGGTTCGATCTGCGACGTTGGGGCATGCCGGCCATCACACACACATGGTACGATAACGAATCGCAGAGCAGCGACTACACATTGCAGGAGGGCGACCCACTCTACACCATCCCCATCCCCGATGAGGCAATGCAGAGCAACAGCAGCCTCGAGCAGAACGAACTGCCGGGTAAACGACAACCACAGTAACAGACACAATCACAGCACTGAAATATTATGAAAAAGCATCTATTTACAGCAGCAATGATATTGGTAAGCCTCGTTTCCCTGTGCGCTTGCCACGAGGATGATGTGATTACCCCATCGGGCAACTACTCACCCATTCGTGGAGGTTTTCCACAGGGTGACAGCAAATACGACTCGCTCATCTATGACATAAAGCAGGAATATGGTGTGTATCTCCTTTACAAGGATATTACCGAAGAGGACCTTAACCGCGACTGGGTGTCAGTGGGTACTGGTGACATCTATGTTGCAGGCTATGACGAGGAGCGTGAGGATGCAGCATGGAACCTTCCCGACGAGCATTTGCCCTTCTATGTAGACTACTTCTACAACTATATTTTCCCTAACATAAGCCAGGAGTTCGCAAAATCGTCGTTCCCTGTGAAGATTTATATGATACACAATCTGCGCACAGAGCCACGTGACTTTGGCGAGGACAGCGGCGACAATGGCGGTGGCACAACACTTGACCCATACAAGACCATCAAGCTTGGTAACTTCGACAACTGGGCCATCAGTTTCAAGGACGAAATCATCAATGGAAACGACACCGAATATGCACTCAAGCAGTTGCGCTGTGTATTCATGATTGAGGCCATCAAGAATGCCATGGACAAGGGGGAAATAACCTCGCCCGACGAGTTCTGGACAGGCTTCGACTTCAGCCAGGACAAGAAGATGGACCACAAGGACCCATCGAAGGATAACTACAAGTACAAACTCGGTTTCATTGACGACCTGAACGACAACTTCGGAACAGGCCAGCTGAAACAGTTGTGGCGTCCACTTGAAAGCGTGGTAAGCTGCTACTATTGGGAAAAGGACAAATACAAGGAGTATAACCTTTTCAACGCATACATAAAGAATGCTATGTGGCTCACACCCGAGGAGTTCGAAGCGCGTTATCCCAAGAGCCTCTACCCCATGCTCACCGAGAAGTATGAGATTACCGTGAAACACATGAAAGAGCAATACGGCATTGACCTGCAAGGTATTGCCTATGGTATAAACAAGTAACAACCATACATCTATGAAATACTATTTCCGCTTTTTAGCAATTACATTGGTTGCTTTTATAGCGACCACATGTGGAACATCACAGAACAGCAATGAGAGTGTTGAAGCCCAGGATATTGCGCTATACGACAGTATCTGGCTGCGCAAGTTCGACAATGCGGCAGAGATAACAGCATTGTACGACTCCATTAAACAGACCATAGCCGAGGATAAAAAAGGAGTCCACACCCTTAACCAATGCCACTTTGTATGGAACAGCGGAGAGTACATGTTCAAATGCCGCGGCAAGAACGAGGACATCTACGGATTACCCGAGCACGCGACCGAGCTGTCATTCGACAATGAGGTTGTCGCGCAGTTCGCAAACACAAAGAAAATAGGCAAGTTTGCCGACCACTATTTCACCCTGCAGGCCATGAAGGAGGGCAACAGTTTCAACGACTCGCGCGACGGAGTGACAGCCACGGTATTCTATGAGATAAGAGCGCTCAACGAGAACGACTATAACAAGCTGCGCACCGTCTTCAGTAGCAAGAACAGCGCACTGCACAACGAATACCTTGAGAGGCTGAAATTCCCGTTGCAGAACAGCGGATGCACCGACGGGCTCAAGAGCATTGAGCCGCTCATTGAGGAGAACGTTGCCGACAGCCCGTTGAAAACCGAAGTGCTTGAGATGTACAGGCTCTTCACCCGCCTAATGCCGGGCAACCCGGCACCCATATCAGTGCTGAAGGATATCGAAGGTAACGAGCACACCTTTGAGGAGTTCAAAGGCAAGGTACTTGTTATTGATGTATGGGCAACATGGTGCCACAGTTGTCTTGAGCACATGCACAAATTCACAGGCATGCGCTACTGGTTCCGCCACGAGAGCGACGTTTGTTTCGCTACAATTTCCATTGACCGCAGCGAGGACAAGGAGGCATGGATAGAGAGCATCAGAAAGCACAACATGCAGGGCTTGATTAACCTGTTCCCCGACTGCGAGGAACAATCACAGTTCGAGAGCGACTTCCAGATATCAAGTGTTCCACGTTACATAATCATTGGCAAAAAGGGCGAAATTATATCGGCTCATGCGCCGACACCTGGTCCCGAAATGGCATCCATGATAGAAAAGGCACGTTTTGCCGAGTTCTACACAGGTCCCGGAACAAATTTCCAGGACATAACACTGGAAAAAGCTATAGAGAAAGCCACAGCAGAGAACAAGCACATTTTCATTGAGTGCCACACCGACGGTTGTGTGCCATGCAAGATGATGAAAGACAGGGTATTCCCGCATGACAAAGTGGCTGAATACCTGAACAGGGAATTTGTGAGCATAAGCATTGGCGACGAGAGCGACGAAGGTGCACGCATCTTGGAAAAATTCGACGTGCAGATGTTCCCGACTTACCTGATTCTTGAACCCAATGGAGAACCCGCTGGTGTAATTATGCAGACAGAAACAGATATCGATGCTTTTATAAACAAGATAGAAGAAGTAAAGAACAGTAAACAGTAAAAACTGAAATACTATTGCGTTAGCGGCCCGGAAATTTCCGGGCCGCTAACGCAATATTTAACACAAGCGATATCAAATATCTATCAATAAATCACTAACTTTGCAAACTGAAACTTAAAAGCCGTTTAAATTAACGTGAGTTCGATATAAGCTAAATCAAATCGCGGACCTGTCATCCCGACAGAGCGTAGCGACGAGGGATCTCAAAAAAATCGTAAAATAAGAGATCTCTCACATACGTTCGAGATGACAAAATACGCTAAATTTTAGTATAAATTCTTATATCGAACTCAGGTTAAATTTAAAAAAATATTTTATTATAGAAGCTGGCAATATAAATTCAAACAGCTCTTTATTGATAAAAATAAAACATATCGATATGAAAAAAATTCTACTTTCACTTTTCACTTTTTTCTGCGTTCTTGCAACAGCAAACGCCGAGAGCTACACACACACATTTTCAAAAGGCGAACTCACAACCACCGGCGGCACATTGACACTCAGCGACATCGAGTGGAACGCAAGCGGTGCTACCTACATTGATTGGAGCGCAACCAAAGGTATACAGATTGGTTCAAGGAACAGCCCGAACACATCATACGAACTGGGCACATCGGCCTTTGCCGGCTACAAGATAAAGAGCGTAACCGTGAACAGCAGTATTGCAGCCAGCGGCGATGCAAAGATTACCATCACCGTGGGCAGCCAGACATCAGCGGCCTACGCACCCAAGACATCGGATGCAGCCTACACATTCGACTGCGAGGACACAAACGGCGACATCACCATCAACTGGACAGCAACACAGCGTGCATATTATGTAAAAAGCATCACTGTTGAATATGAGTTGCCTGCAGATATGGTAGAGGTTGAAAAACCAACATTCAAAACGCCTCAGGGTGTATATGAGAACCAGGTCTTTGTAGAAGCTGAAACATCTGTCAAGAGCGATACTCTATACTATACAATAGATGGAACCATACCAAGTTTCGAAGAATATCACAGCGAGCCACGTGTTGGAACGACCAAGCGCAGTGGCTACTACGTTCTTAACGAAACACTCAAGAACAGTGCTACCGTCAAGGCTATCGCCATTAGAGTTGACGGAGAAACAGTTTACCAGAGCGATGTTGTAGAG
>JAZREN010000007.1:0-2369 GCA_045660825.1 Bacteroidaceae bacterium | reverse complement strand
TTTTATGCAACAATTTTGTTATGAACTTAGATAAAGTTGTCTTTTAGTGGCTTTTCTCTTTGTTCATCAGTCACATAGCCCGCTATGCTCCTTCTTCGCAAAGAGAAAATCAATCAAAAATCCAACTTAAACTGAAGCAACTTATTTTTTACATATCACGTAAAAAAGGAACTACAGTTCTCACGAGTTCAAAATTTTACACTAATCATAATAAAGTTCAATGAAAACGACAAGTTCCGTAGTCCCCATCAGAAAAATAAAGCCAACCGGGAAGAGTGCGAAGATCAGTGAATATAGGATAAAAAGGTATGACGATCTTACATTTCCACTTCCGCCACCACCTCACCGTCGAAGAGGCGCACGATGCGGTCGGCATAGTTGGCGTCATGCTGAGAGTGCGTCACCATCACGATAGTAGTGCCCTCCGCATGAAGCTGCTTGAGCAGGTCCATCACTTCCTTGCCGTGCTTAGAGTCCAGGTTACCCGTGGGTTCGTCGGCAAGGATAATCTGTGGGCGAGAGATGACGGCACGCGCAATGGCTACGCGCTGCTGCTGACCACCCGAGAGTTGTGAGGGGAAATGCTGGGCGCGGTGCGACATGGCCACACGCTCGATGACCTCCTTCACCTTCTCGCGGCGCTCCTTCTTGCTGGCGCCCATGTAGATGAGAGGCAGTTCCACGTTCTCCGACACGTTCAGCTCGTCAATGAGGTTGAAACTCTGGAATACGAAACCCAACTTGCCCTTGCGGATATCCGTGCGCTGGTCTTCGTTCATGGTGCTCACGTCAACACCGTTGAGCAGGTAAGTACCCTGGGTGGGAGTGTCCAATAGGCCCAGGATGTTGAGCAGAGTAGATTTACCACAACCCGAAGGTCCCATGATGGCCACAAATTCGCCTTTCTTCACTTCGAGATCTACATTTTGGAGTGCCCAAGTTTGAATGTCTTCAGTTTCAAATACTTTCTTGATGTTCTTTAAAGTAATCATAATTATTGAGGTTTTATAAGGTTTATAAGTTAATGAGGCGGTAAGGTGGTCTAGAATTCCTAGAGGGATTAGAGCTTCTAGACAATATATATACTTTCCCATCACTCCTTCTTCACCACCTCCGCCGGTTGAATCTTGCTCACCTTCCAAATCTTGTGGCTGATGGTGAGAAGGGTAATGGCTACGACAATGAGGATGGCGAGGATGAGGTAGAAGAAGAGCCAGGGGAGGTCTTTGCCGAGGCCGATGTCTCCATCGACTACGAGTATCGTTGCTATGACGGCGCTGGAAATGACAATAACGATTACGGCGCTGATAGCGAGCAGGCGCAGGTAATACTTGCCGAAGAGCAGGATGATATCGCGAGTGTGTGCGCCGTGAATCTTGCGGAGTGCCACTTCCTTCTGACGTCCACGACTTTCAAGGGCAATGGCGGAATACACACTTGCTACGATGCAGAGGATGGAGACGATGACGAGAATCAGGCAGAGCTGGCGCATCATTTCAATCATGCGCATAGCGTTGAACCACTCATCGGCAAGGTTGTGAATCGGCAGGATATTACGGTCGCCCGGGCGTGCTTCGCGGTAGAGTTCGGTGATGTCGTCCTTCACCTTGTTGTACTTTCCTTCCTTGGGGAAGATGATGTAATTTGCATTGGGCGAGTGAGCCCCCAATTCCGAAAGGTTGCGCAAGTCGCGCCTGTCGATGTCTTCGTCCACCATCCAGAAGGAAGGACAAGTATAAGAACCATGACGATACCCCGGAAGGGCAGGAGCATAACCGATGAGCGTGTAGGAGCGTTGTTGGTAGAGCGGACGCACTTGCTCGTCACGACTGACGTCAAGGTTCCACTTCTTGCGCAGACGCTCTGCCTGCTCGGTGCGTACGTAAATGGCGCTGTAAAAACCGTGTACCGTGCTATCGGCAGGGAGATTGGGGGTAATCTTTACCTTCAAGAGGTCAATCAGATTTTCGCTGGTGGAAAAGAAACTGTAACCGTAACCCTTGACGATACCGTCATCACCATAGGTCCAGAAGTTACGCACCAGTGTTTTGTCGAGTTGGTCTGGTGCAACTTCAGCATTGCTGTAAATGCTATACCCCACGTGTTCTACGTCTCTGTTCTGCGCCAAACGACCAGCGAAGTCTGGAATGGCAATTTCAAAAGTGGGTTGAGGAATCATGATGGCTTGTTGGTAAGGCGTGCGGTCTTCGGAGATACCTCCGAATTCTTGTTTCTCTATGATGCCAAACGCATACATCATTCCGAGCACGGCAAAGGTAAGGAACATGCTCACGGTGAGTTGCGTGGTGAGCATAAAGCCTTGTCCCCTCGTCATCGTGCGGTGGCTGCGCCCCACCCGCAACCCTACG
>JAZREN010000006.1:0-47951 GCA_045660825.1 Bacteroidaceae bacterium | reverse complement strand
TAAAATTTCCCCAAACAAACAATAGCTATTCCAATGTTTATCAAAGGAATAGCTATATTTTTACAATTTATCTTGCTTCAGAGCGCAAATGAGATAAAAGAAAATAAGAGGGCGACCCTTTTTACTTTTGGGTCACCCCCTTATCTATATATCACTGTATCCATTGTCACATCATGCGGTTCGGTGGGTATCGACTCCACAATCTGTTCACGGTAACAGACCCCAATCTTCAGTGCCCTGCAGCCGCTTTGCGAAAGATACCTGTCATAGTAACCCTTGCCGCGTCCCATCCTTGCACCATCTTCCGTAAAAGCCACACCGGGCACAATGACAGCATCTATCTCACACACATCCACCGGCAACCCGTTTTGGGGTTCGTTTATGCCATAAGCACCTTTTGCCATCGCACAACTGTCATAGCTGTAGAAATTCATCACCTCACCCTCGACACGCGGCAACACCACCGACATTCTCTTTGCCAGGCGCTCTACCAACGGCCACAGTTGCGGCTCGTCACCAAGTGGTGAAAAGAGCGCAACCACCCTGGCATCACTCACGGCAAGATGCCCCTCCACCTCACGCCCAATGGTTTCCGAACGCTCCAGCGCATCGGCTGCAGCAATCTGAGAAACCCTTGCACGCACCTCGCGCCTCAATGTTTTCTTATCCAGCATCGCCACCCTCCTTGTCAAAGAATTCAAGCACTTTTGCTGCAGCTGCAAAGGACGTAGTCTTGCCCTGCAGGAGCAACTGCTCATAACGCGCAAGCATCTCGCCCATGCCATCGGTGTTGTAGAAACGCGCTTTCAACTGTTCCTCAATAGCCTCACGCATCCAATACCTCTGCTGGTAACGGCGACGCTCGTCAAAGTAACCACTCTCTTTAACCTTTGCCACATACCCATCTATCATACCCCACACCTTGTCAATGTCCAGGTCGAAGAATCCCGAATACGTCAACACCTGGGGGCGCATTCCGCTTGCCGGCATGGGGAACAGTTGCAAGGCATTCCTGTAGTGTACCGCAGCACGACGGGCCTCCTCGGCATTGTCACCATCGGCCTTGTTTATCACAATTCCGTCGGTCATCTCCATTATACCGCGCTTTATGCCCTGCAGTTCATCGCCCGCACCGGCAATCTGTATAAGCAGGAAGAAATCGACCATTGAATAGACCGCAGTTTCACTCTGTCCCACACCCACAGTCTCAACGAATATATTGTCATACCCTGCAGCCTCGCACAGGATTATTGTCTCACGTGTCTTGCGCGCCACGCCGCCCAACGAACCCGCCGAAGCGCTTGGGCGTATGAATGCACGCGGATGGGCCGACAGGCGCTCCATCCTTGTCTTGTCACCCATTATGCTACCCTTGCTTCGTTCACTGCTGGGGTCAACGGCAAGCACCGCCAGCTTACCCGGTTTGTTTGCAAGCAGGTACATGCCAAAAGCGTCAATTGAAGTGCTCTTTCCCGCACCCGGAACACCTGTTATACCCACGCGCAGCGATTTGCCCGAGTATGGCAGACACCTCTCCACCACCTCCTGCGCCATAGCCTGATGCTCGGGCAACATACTCTCAAGCAGTGTCACCGCACGGCTCAACACCGTCACGTCACCACGCAGTATTCCCTGGACATAATCATCCACCGACAGTTGTGCAGCCCTTTTGCGCCGCATTGTCGCCAGATAGGGATTCACCGGTCCAAGCGCCTCAACGCCGTCGTTCACCTTCAATCCCTTATATTGCTCATTGTTTTCGGGGTGCTCCATACACAAAATCATTTCATCACTTGCGAAGATAGCAAATAAGCCGTGTAAAAACAACAGAGCCGCCCAAAAAGGCGGCTCCGGCAGTTAAAAGTATTCAGTGTTTTACTTATTTCAAAGCAAAGCTGTTGTTCATGTACAGACGAGCCATCTCAACACCCTGTGCATCCAAAGTAATGTCCATTACATCACCATTCAAAAGGAAGAGCTGAGCATTGTTGGCATCAACCATCTTCATGAGCTGTGTAGTCTGGTTGTTGTACTCTGCGCTCCAAATCTGTGACTCCTCGTCGAACAAAAGGTTCATTGACTGCTCACCGTTAGAGAGCATATAACCGTTCTCCATAGCTGTGATTTCCACGTCCTGACCCTGGCTGTTCTTTACAACCTTTGTATTGCCAACCTTCACATCAGCCGACTTGCCTGTCCAGAACTCGATTGAGTTGAGTACAATAGCGTCAACAAACATTGCAATCTCATAAACAGGAACAATGTGGAAAGCCAGGAATATCACCTCATTCACCCACTTGTTGCTTACATTGCTGTTCCAATCCTTGATTTTGTTTGTCAAGCGGAAAGATCCGATACAAGAAGAGAACATGATAGTTGCAGCAAGCAACAACGCAGTAAGTTTAAATGTCTTTTTCATAATTGTATGATTTTAGTTAATAATGTCAACGACCAGAAAGCCCAATCGCTTGACCGCAAAATTATTATTTTTTTCATAAAAAAAACACTTTTTATCTCTTTTTTTCAGCAACTGCGAAAAAAAGTTGGAATAATGCCAGCATATACACAAGAAAGGCTCCCGAATGCCTTCGGGAACCTTCCTTATAAATAAAGAACGTGTATTTAAAGCACACCGTTCACAACAAGCGCCTTCACCAGCGAGTAGAACTTCTCTACTGTTGGAATCTCAACACGCTCTGTTGGTGAGTGAGGCGACATCAATGTTGGACCGAATGACACCATGTCCATCTTTGGATAGTTGGTAGAGATGATACCGCACTCCAGACCTGCGTGGATAACGCGTACATCGGGCATCTTGCCGAACATGTCGTTATATGCATTCTTCAACGCCGCCAACAATGGAGAGTTCACGTTTGGCTGCCAGCCGCTGTAACCGCCGCTAAGTTCAACCTTCATGCCCGCCATTGCAAAACAGCTTGAGAGCTGCAGTGCAAGGAACTCCTTCATTGTATCGCAAGAACTGCGTGCAAGGATGTTGATTTCGGCCTTGCCCTCACCAATTGTAACGATAGAGAGGTTGCTTGATGTCTCAACTGTGTCGGGGATTGTAGGGATGAAACGCAATACACCGTCGTGGCAAGCGAGGATAACATCAACAAGGTTGTCCTGAATCTCCTGTGGCACAACAGTCTCGGGCATCTCGGTCTCGCTCACAGTGATGGTGATACCCTCCTCAATTGTAGCATACTCGCTGTTGTAGAGAGCCTCGTACTTTGCAGCAATCTCCTTGAGCTCGTCGATAGCCTCCTCGGGCAATGTGAGCACAACCTCGCAGCTTGCGGGGATAGCATTGCGCATGTTACCGCCGTTCCAGCTTGCAAGTACCACAGCAAGCTCGTCCATAGCCTCGCGCACGAAACGCGCCATCAGCTTGTTGGCGTTACCACGGCCTGCGTTGATTTCAAGACCTGAGTGACCGCCACGCAAGCCCTTGAGCTGAACGCGCACTGCCACGTCGGCATCGTCACTCTCCTCTTCCATGAACTCCATTGAAGCCGAGATGTCAAGACCACCGGCACAACCGATGTAGAGAACACCCTCTTCCTCAGAGTCAAGGTTCAACAGGAGCTCACCCTCAAGCTCGCCACCCTTGAGACCGAATGCGCCGAACATACCTGTCTCCTCGTCGGCTGTGATGAGCGCCTCAAGTGGACCGTGCTGCAGTGAAGCATCCTCCATGATAGCCATGATAGCAGCAACACCAAGACCGTTGTCGGCACCCAGTGTAGTGTTGTCGGCATAGAGCCAGTCACCCTTTACAACAGTTGTGATAGGGTCGTTCTCGAAGTCGTGCTTGCTGTCGGGAGTCTTCTGTGGCACCATGTCCATGTGCGCCTGCAGGATAATACCCTTGCGGTTCTCGAGTCCTGGAGTAGCAGGCTTGCGCATGATAATGTTGCCGGCCTCGTCCTGCCATGTCTCGACATTGATGCTCTTACCGAAGTCGAGCAGATATTTCTGAATTTTCTCAAGATGTCCCGATGGACGAGGCACCTGTGTCAACGCCTCGAAGTGCTTCCACACCTCGCGTGGCTGAAGATCTTTAATTGTGATTGCCATAATATTAAACTTTTGGTTGTTATTATTTGATTCCTTTAATCATTCTTTTTCCTTTGCAAAGCGCTCCTCACCTGCAGTGCCGCAATACCATACAGGCCCAACACGGCAACAAGCAGTGTCTGGGTGCTGTGTACTATCAACGCAAAAACCTGTGCATCGGTTGTCGAAACGCCATAAAGCACCATAATGCCTATTATCACATAGTGCCAGGGACCCGCCCCGTTTGGTGTGGGCACAACCACTGCAATGCTGCCACCCACAAAAAGAAGCAAAGCCGTAGCCACCGACAGCCCGCTGCTGAACCCGAAACAGAAGAAACAGAGATAGAACTGCATGAAATAGCAGAACCATATACCCACCGTCTCAACCACGAACAGCCAGCCGTTCTTCATCTTTTTCAAAGAGAGAAGCCCCTCCATGAAACGTGCCGCGAACGACCTTATCTTTTGCCATATGGCCAACTTGCGCAAGAAGAAGAACAGCAACACCGCAATTGCCACCAGTGACAGCAGGGATATCACCATGCCGCGGGGAGTGGACAACATTGCACTGCCCGGCACCTTAATGCCCGCCTGCCCAACAAATTCGCAGAACATTGGCCATTGCACGGCAACCGCCACAAGCGTTATCAGCAGCACCATCAGCGTGTCAATCATCCTCTCCATCACCAGTGTACCCAACGCATGCGCAAAAGGCACATGCTCGTTACGCTCCAGTATCACACAGCGCGACACCTCGCCCACACGTGGCAGCACCAGATTCGCCGCATATGCAACATACACAGAGTCGACACAGGTGGCAGCCGACGGATTATATCCCAACGGAGCAAGTGTCAGTTTCCAGCGCCAGCCTCTTATCACGTGGCTCATCACGCCAAACACCACCGTAACGGCAAACCACCACAGGTTCATCTCCTTCAGTTCGCTCCACAGCAGTGAAAAGTCAAAATCATCGTACACCATGTACAGGATGAAAGCACCCAGCACAATAGGCAGCACTGTTTTTAACGTATAATTTAAAATCTTTTTCACAACTTTTGGAGTGTTTTTAATAGTTTTGGTTAACTTTGCAACATTGCGGAGATGTCAACTTGGTGCAAGTATCTTCGCAAAGATAAAATAATTATTGAAGAAAAACTGCTTTTTTAAGCATTATTAAATAAAAAAGCGACTGGCGATGAAGGAAGTAACGGCAAAAAAAAGATTAGGACAACATTTTCTCACAGACTTGTCCATTGCAAAGAGAATTGCAGACACCGTTGATGTATGCCCGGACATTCCCATTCTCGAGGTCGGCCCCGGCATGGGTGTCCTCACCCGCTTCCTGCTCGAGAAGCAGCACCCGCTCAAGGTCGTGGAGATTGACGAGGAGTCAGTAGCCTACCTGTGCGCCAACCTGCCACAGCTGCAGGAGGAGAACATCATCCCCGACGATTTCCTCAAGATGCACCTCGACCGCTTGTTCGGCGGCGAACAATTCATGCTCATCGGCAATTACCCATATAACATATCGAGCCAGATATTCTTCAGGATGCTCGACTACAAGGAGTTCATCCCCTACTGCAGCGGAATGATACAGAAAGAGGTGGGTGAGCGCCTTGCCGCCAATCCCGGCACAAAGGCCTATGGCATTTTGAGCATCTTCATACAGTTGTGGTACGATGTCGAGTACCTGTTCACTGTCGACGAGAATGTCTTCTCGCCCCCACCGAAGGTCAAGAGCGCCGTCGTGCTCATGAAGCGTAACAGCCGCCAGTCACTCGAGTGCGACGAGGAACTGTTCCGCAAGATTGTAAAAGGCACCTTCAACCAGCGACGCAAGAAACTGCGCAACTCAATACAGCAGATTGTGGGCAAGGAATCGCCGCTTTTGAGCGACCCTATCCTCGACAAACGCCCCGAGCAGCTCTCAATTGAGGATTTCATTGAGTTGACAAACAAAGTTGAACAGGATTTGGCATAAAAGCAGAGATTCATGACACAGGAATTCATAAACCACATAAAGGAGCTCATTGAAAAGAAGGACTCCGTGCTGTTGCAGGAATCAGTTTCAAGACTGCACCCTGCCGACATTGCCGAGATCTGTCTTGAGCTCACCACCGAGCAGGCACGTTTCCTCTACCGCCAGCTCGACAACGAGACAGCCGCCGACGCCCTCACCGAGATGGACGAGGACATGCGTAACGACCTTCTCGAAGAACTCCCCTCCGAGGCCATTGCCAAGCGCTTTGTCAACTACATGGATACCGACGACGCCGTCGAGATTATCCGTGACATGGACGAGGAGAAGCAGGAAGAGGTGCTCTCGAGCCTCCAGGATATTGAGCTTGCCGGCGACATCGTAGACCTTCTGCAGTACGACGAGGACACCGCCGGTGGTCTCATGAGTACCGAGATGGTTGTCGTTAACGGCAACTGGAGTATGCCCGAGTGCCTCAAGGAGATGCGCCAGCAGGCCGAGGAGCTCGACGACATCTACTACATCTACGTTGTCGACGACGACGAGCGCCTTTGCGGTCTTTTCCCGCTCAAGAAGATGATTACCAGCCCGTCAGTGTCAAAGGTAAAACACGTGATGGAGACAAATGTCATCAGTGTAGACGTTGACACCCCCATTGACGAGGTTACAATGCTCATTGAGAAGTACAACCTTGTGGCAATACCCGTTGTCGACAAGATCAACCGCCTTGTGGGACAGATTACCGTCGACGATATCATGGACGAGGTTCGTGAACAGACCGAGCACGACCAACAGCTCACCGCCGGTCTTACCCAGGACGTCGAAACCAGTGACAGCGTCTTCGTGCAGTCAAAGGCGCGCCTTCCCTGGCTCATCATCGGCATGTTGGGAGGTATCGGCTCGTCACTGCTGCTCAACTGCTTCACCAACACCCTTGGCAGCCACCCCGAGATGGCACTCTTCATCCCCTTGCTTGCAGGTATGGGAGGTAACGTCGGAACCCAGTCATCGGCCATTGCCGTGCAGGGCCTTGCCAACAACTCGCTCAACCCCAAGCACATCTTCAGGCACATCCTCAAGGAGATGGTCGTAGCCATCATCAACGCCACCATACTGTCGTTGATGGTATACATGTACAACTTCTTCATGTACGGAGCCTTTGACATCGTCACTCTGGCCGTTCCGCTCAGCCTCTTTGTCGTCGTGCTCTTTGCATCGGGCTTCGGAACCTTCATCCCCATGGTGCTCGAGAGGATAAACATCAACCCGGCCGTTGCCACGGGACCGTTCATACAGATTATAAATGACCTCAGTGGTATGACCTTCTACATGATAATTTCAATGGCACTGAGCAAAATAATATTATGATACAAATGAAAAGAAAGAACCTCATAACAACAATTGCCGCCATTGCGGCAATGTTGTTTTTGGCACCGGGCGTTTCAAACGCACAGATTCAGGAATTCAACGAGTGGCTCAAAGCCCCACATGGTGAGCTTGCCGACCAGCGATTTGCAACCAAGAAACTCACCAAAGCCGACTGCGACGAAGCAGCCTACATCATAGACTCCTTGTGGCTCAAGGAGAGCGCCCGCGAGCTTGGCCCCCAGTGGCAACGCATGACCATCACCCACGACTCCATCAAGCTTGCATGCGCATGCCGCGTGTTCGGCCTGACTCCCAAGGACGGCCGCAGCCTCTACATATCCATGCATGGCGGCGGACACTGCCCCAAAGAGGTAAACGACGAGCAGTGGATGAACCAGATTTACCTTTATGAACCATTTGAAGGAGTATATGTTGCCCCACGCGCACCATGGAACACATCGGATCTATGGCACCGCAAGGGACTCGACGAACTGCTCGAGGATGTCATCAGAGCCTGCGTTGTGTTCGAGGGCGTCAACCCCAACAAGGTATACCTTCTTGGCTACTCGGCCGGCGGCGATGGCGTTTGGCGTCTTGCACCCCGCATGGCCGACAAGTGGGCAGCCGCCTCAATGATGGCAGGCCACCCCGGCGAAGCATCACAGGTGAACCTCATCAACACCCCATTCATGATTTGGATGGGCGAGAACGACCATTACTATGACCGCAACATCCTTGCAAAGGAGAAGTCACTGGTCATGGACTCGCTCAGCGCAGCACACCCCGGCAAATACCCCCACAGCAACAACATCATCGAGGGCAAGGGACACTGGATGGACCGCGTAGACACCGCAGCCATAGGCTGGATGGCACAGTACCGCCGCAACCCCTACCCCAAGCAGATTGTATGGCGACAGGAGTTTGTCACACGCGAACATTTCTACTGGCTCACAGCCCCGGCCGACGAGGTTGAACAGGGAAAGACCGTCATTGCAAACATCGAAGGCAATGTCATCAACATTGAGCAGTGCGACTACAGCAAGCTCACCATCTACCTCAACGACCACCTTGCCGACCTTGACAAGAAAATCACCATACGCTACAAGGGCAAGAAGATTGCACGCCTTAAGCCACGCCGCACCATCGCCAACCTGCACCGCAGCCTCAACTTGCGAGGCGACCGCAGCTATGCCTTCCCATGCATTGTAGATGTCGAAATAAAGTAAGGACAAAAAAGGCATAAAGGACAAAAAGGCATACAAAAACCTTTTTTTCCCGAAAATTTAAACCAATTCTTAAAATATACATTATATTTGCAGAAAGTGCAGAAAGACATTGGGGCTTTTCGTTGCAAAAATGGGAAGCCGCATTGTTTTTTGCGTTGTATTTTTTTGAACTAAAAACAGAAAAGAATGAGCGAAAGTATCAAATCGGATGTACAGCCACAGGAGCTGAACATCACGAGTACTCCTGATGAGGCTGTCAATGCCGCTACGACTGAGTTTACAGAGCAGAACAGCATCAACGAGGAGACTCCACAAGTATCAGCAGAAGATGCAGCAATTGAAACCGAAGTAGCAAGACCGGCAAGCCGTCAGGAAATCATCGAGCGCCTACAGGCTATTGCCGAGAGCGACGATGCGCTCAACAGCAAGGCCGAGGTCGAGGCACTCAAGGTACAGTTCTACCGCATGCGCACTGCCGAGATTGAAGCAGCCATCAAGGAGCACATTGCCCAGGGTGGCGAGGAAGCACTCTTTATTCCACAGCCCGACGAGCTTGAGGAGGCCTTCAAGCAGCACCTTGGCCAGATAAAGGCAAAGCGCAACGCATGGTTGGCTGCACAGGAGAAGGAGATGCAGGAGAACCTCGAAAAGAAGCAGCAGTTGCTCGAGCAGCTGCAGGCACTTGTAGAGAAGGCCGCACAGGGCACCCCCGAGGTCAACGAGTTCCGCGCAGTGCAGGCAGCATGGAAAGAGATAAAGAACATCCCACAGAGCCAGGTAGCACCACTTTGGAAGCAGTACCAGTTGCTCGGTGAGCAGTTCTACGACGTGTTGAAGATAAACAGCGAGTTCCGCGAATACGATTTCAAGAAGAACCTTGAGACCAAGACAATGCTCTGCGCACAGGCCGAGGCACTCACCGAGGAGACCGACGTCATTGCAGCCTTCCGCCAGTTGCAACAGTTGCATAACGAATTCCGCGAGACAGGCCCTGTAGCCCCCGACTTGCGCGAGGAGGTGTGGAACCGTTTCAAGGCTGCATCTACAATCATCAACCGCCGCCACCAGGAACACTTCGAAGCCAAGAAGGAGAAGGAGCAGGAGAACCTTGACAAGAAGACAGCAATCTGTGAGCAGATTGAGCAGATGGACTTCGCAGCCCTCACCACCTACCAGGCATGGAACACCGCCACACAGCAGATTCTCGACCTGCAGGCAGCATGGAAGGAGATTGGCTTTGCACCACAGAAGATGAACCTCAAGATCTTCGAGCGTTTCCGCGCAGCATGCGACCACTTCTTTGTTCAAAAGAGCGAGTTCTTCAAGGAGGCCAAGAGCACCCTTGCCAAGAACCTCGAGCGCAAGAAAGAGCTTTGCGAACAGGCCGAGGCACTCAAGGAGAGCGAGGACTGGAAGGCAACAGCCGACAAGCTCACCAAGCTGCAGAAAGAGTGGAAGGAGATTGGCGCCGTGGCACAAAAGCACTCCGAGGCATTGTGGAAACGCTTTGTCAGCGCTTGCGACTACTTCTTTGAGCGCCGCAATGCAGCCACATCGTCACAGCGCAACGTTGAGCAGGAGAACCTCAAGCTCAAGCGCGCCGTCATCGAGAAGATAAAGGCAATAGACACCACCCTCCCCGCCGGTGAGCAGACCAAACAGCTGCAGGCACTCACACAGGAGTGGAACAGCATAGGCTTTGTACCCTTCAAGGAGAAGGACAAGCTCTACAAGGAGTACCGCGAGGCCACCAATGCAATCTATGACAAGCTCCACACCACAGCCAATGAACGCAAGCTTGCCAACTTCCGCAACAACATGGGCAAGGGCGCAGGCAGCCTGCAGCGCGAGCGCGAGCGCCTCATCCGCCAGTACGAGGCCATGAAGAGCGAGATTGCAACCTATGAGAACAACATCGGCTTCTTGAGCGTATCGAACAAGAAAGGCGCCAGCCTTGTCGACGTAATGCGCCAGAAGGTAGAGAAACTCAAACAGGACGCAAAAGTAATCCTCGACAAGATACACCTTGTTGAAGACGAAATAGAAAAAGAGGCAAAGTAAAAGCCCCTACAATCAATAGAACAGCTCCACGCGGTCAATGACTGCGTGGAGCTGTTGTTTCCGATATGCCGCCCCATCTGTTGGTTTTCTGCAAAAGTAATACAATGGAAGCGAAAAACAAACCCCAAATTTATGATTAAATTATGTTTGTCTTCTCTATCTTTATTTCTGCACCACCTTTCCGTTTTCCGCTTTAACTTTCCACCTTTCTACGCCCAGGGGTCGTAGCGGCCGTCGTCGTCCGTTTCGCGGCGCAAGAGGCCGGTGAGGTCGTCGATAGCCTCGTAGACGGCTTCTATATCTTCCTCGTAGGTGAATGAATATGTGTCGTAGCGGTTGTCTTCCATTGCTATGATGACTGCGCCTCTTATTTCATAGCCATTACCATAGAGCATTGTGGCAACGGCATTGTCGGGCAGGTTCTTTGCCATGGCATTGCGGTCAACGTACATTGTCAGTTGCTTGGGCAGCTTGCACTCCTTGGTAATTTGGTTCAGGGGGTTGGAGAAGTGCACGGCATCCACTCCATCGGCGCCAATGAGCGCGGCCATCTCTTTATATGACATGGGTTCGACATCGGCCTGTACAAAATCGGTGAAGCCCGAAGGGTCTATGACAAGCACAGTGGGAACAATCTCTTCCTTGTCGCAAACGGCGTCGTTGCTGCCGAGAGGGAAGGTAAAGTTGAAGCCCGGTTCGGGTTCTTTAGGTTTCTCGTACTGCGATTTCCAGTATTCGAGTTCGGTTGCGTAACCCATGTCCTTGTACTCGGGGGTGTTGGCAACGACATATGGGTATGCCTCGCTAACTCCACAGCGCAATGCGTTGAGGCGGGCCATAAGGACAAACTCTTTGGTGATGGCGGGAATGAGTGAGTTGATGCCGGTGATGTTGATGATTTCAATCATCAGCTTGTGGCATAGCTGGCAGCGCCATCCCATTCCAATGCGTGCATACCTGAAGGCCTCGGGGATATTCTTTTCAAAGCCCATGGTGCCTGCGAGCAGGTACTTGGCAAGGAGATAGGCGCATGTGCTGTTGCCCAATTCAACGCCATGACGCAGGTTCTTGTCGAGAGCGAGGTGAATCTCGTCCTGTGTGTCGGCATCGTAGCTGTCCCAATCGTCCTCGTACTCATATCCAAGTATCATGCACTCGGCAACATCTTTTTCTATGGCATCCTGCATCAACGACTCGTAGTATGCGACATTGCCGCGCTCGTTATACATAGCAGCAAGGAAATAGGTTGCATGGAGATGCCCGCCCTCGACACATTTCTCGTGCGCGGCAATGGCCTCGTCGCGTTTACCCATATCGTAGTACATCCATCCCAACTGCTCCAGCCACAGGAGTGACGCACCTTGAGTGGCAAGTTCCTTTGCCTCGGCAACCGGCTCGCTGACATCGGCATCGCGGGCCATCAGGCTCCCGAAATCGTCTAAATTGCGATGCAGGCGGGCAAGTTCGCTTCCCTTTGCCTCTGATTCGTGCAAGAGTTTGTCGGCAAGTTCGCGGTCCATGACGGCAATGCCCTTTGTATCGTCGACATAATCGCCATTATAGTGTAGGCGTCCAATCATGTACAGTGCATCGGCAATGCCATTGGCTGCGGCAAACTCAAGACAGTGGCGCGCCGTGCGCAGCTGTTCGATGCTGCGGTCACCGGTTATGTAGAGCCAACGTCCGTAGCCGTATTTGCCTTGGGGGCTATCATCGGCACGCAGTTTCTCCACCATTTTGGGTGAGAAATAGAACAGGTCTCTCTTTTCAAGAAAATGGTTCAGGAACTCCTTTCCTGCGGTGATTTCAAAATCGGGAATCATAGTCGGGTAGTCAGTTTGGTAACACACATCAGTCGAACAACACTCGTGGGTTCATTTGGGATGGCGATTTCCATTCAACGCCCTCCTCGCGCAACACCTCGGCAAACGTGTGCCAATAGGCAAAGCAGAAACCCATTCCGCGGGGGAAATCACCGAGCCTGCGGTCGCACTCCTCTTCCCAACGGCAATAGTTCTCCTCCCACAGCGGGGTGCGGCGTATTGGGTCGAACTTCAGGTGCTTGCCATACTTGTGTATGAAATCATCGGTGGTGATGTTCTCGTAGTCGATATACTCCTCAAGTTCATGGATGCAGGCCTTGACATCGTCCACTGAGAGTCCGCACTCCTGTTCATTGGCCAACGAGAGCCAATGCTGCTCTAAGCGGGCAAGTTCCAAAGCGTAGCGTGGTACATCGTACTCGGGGATGAGCGACAGGATATTATCGAGTACCAATGCCCTTTCGGCCGGGCCGGCATCGTCAATGGTTTCAAGAATGTCAAGACATTGACGCGATAGCGCGACATTCTTCCACAGGCGCATTTCCTCGCCGTTCTCCTTCATTTGCCTGAGCAGGTCCAATACTCTTTGTGCCATAGTGTAACTGTTTTTGATTGTATGTTTTTTCTTTTAATACTCCACGCCATGAGTGTGTGGATATCGCAAAAGTAGTCAATACAAATTAAAACACAATAGTTTTGAAAAATTTTCTACACATTGACTGTGGCTTGGACAATATTGCTGTAATAAAGTACAACTATAGTGTATTACAATTCATTTTTTTAAATTTTCGCGTTATTTTTGCGGATGCAATAAAATGACCGTAAAAAGACTCCACTCATGAATACGATATGGATTGTGATGCCAATACTCATTGTACTGATGTTTCTTTTGGGTATTGACCTGGACAAGAAGGCTTTTACAAATGTGGCAAGAAACCCCAAAGCTGTGGCGCTGGGAATGGTGGGACAGTTGGTTCTGCTGCCTGTGATTGCGTTTACAGTAGCATGGATATTGAAGTTGCCACCGATATACTTCATGGGTCTGATACTGGTGGCATGTTGCCCGGGCGGCAGTTCGTCAAATGTTTTCTCCATGCTTGCAAAAGGTGATGTTGCCCTTTCAGTGACACTCACAGCACTCAGCAGCATCATAACACTTTTCACTCTACCCTTTATCATGGATTTTGTCGCCGACTTTGTATCGAGCAGCAACGGACTGCACATACACTTGCCCATTGGCAAGCTGTTCATGCAGAACATTGTGCTGCTGTTTGTTCCACTGTTGGCCGGAAGCCTATTCCGCAAGATAAAACCCAACGCGGCAAGAAAGGTGGCAAAGGTGCTTGGCAAGCTTGCATTCCCTGCACTGATGACACTTGCAGCAGTGTTCTTCCTGCAATATTGGCGTGAGATTGCCGATAACTTTGCACTGCTTGGCCTGTCGGGAGCATTGCTCATGCTGCTTGCCATGCTGTGCAGCGGTGGATTGTCGCGTATTGGCGGATTCACAACCGGCGTGAGACGTACAATTGTAATTGAGGTTGGCATGCAGAATGCGGCACAGGCTATTGCCATAGCTTCGTCGCCATTTATCTTCAACAGCGGCGAGATGGCTCTGCCGGCAATTATCTATGCCCTGTTGATGAACGTGATTCTGCTCACATATGTCTACTTCATAAGACGCAAGGAGAGAGTAACCGCATAAACAGCACTGAAAGATGAAAAAGTGGATTGAAGCAATGCGCTTGAGAACACTACCTGTGAGCCTTGCCGGGGTCATTTGCGGCACAGCTTGTGCGCTAATGCAAGGAGCGTTCAATGCAACAGTGGCGCTGCTGTGCACTCTTTTTGCAGCATTGGCGCAGATTGCTTCGAATTTCGGTAACGAATATTACGACTACAAGAACGGCATCGACAGGAAGGGACGCGAGGGATTCCGTCGTGGAGTGACAGAGGGGGAGATTTCCCCGCTTGCTATGAAACGTGCCACATACACTACACTTATGCTTGCTGCAGCAATTGGTTGCACAATGCTGTTCTTTGGCCCTTGGTGGCTCATCTTCGTAGGCGCCATAATTGCACTGTTTGCATTGGGATACAGCGCCGGCCCCTACCCCTTGTCGCACCACGGACTGGGCGATGTGGCAGTTGTAATATTCTTTGGAATTGTACCTGTGACGTTCACATGCTATCTGCAGACCGGCACCTTCGACCACCGCACATTGCTGACCTCGCTTGCAGTTGGACTGCTTGCAGCCAACGTACTCATTGTCAACAATTACAGGGATATGGAAGACGACAAGGCCGTGAACAAGAACACAACAGTAGTCATCTTCGGGCGCAAGGTCATGTGTTGGTGCTACATGCTGGCGGGCGTGGCGGCTATGGCCGCGATGACTCCCGTGTGGATAGAGCTGCGCCTGTGGAGCCTGGCCATTGTCTTGGTGTATATTGTATTACACCTGAAGAATTGGCAATATCTGAAGAAAGCGCAGGGCGCTGCGCTCAACCCCCTGCTTGGCAAAACAGCTGTTACGTTGCTTGTTTTCTCGCTACTGTTCTTGATTGCAACAACAGCAAACTGAAAAAGGTTTTTAAGACAGAAGAACATAAGAACAAAAGTCTTTCAGCAATGAGATATTCATGTCGCAAGCAAAAATCCTCGCGACATTAAAGAGTGTAACCTGTATAAAAGCGAAAATAAATTCTCTCTTTAAATACAGATTACACTCTTTAGCTTGGAATAAATTCCAATTCCATATCTACACCACAGAAAGGTTATGCTCCGATTCCATGCAGATGTAAAGTTGGATTTATTCCAACTTAAAATAGTGGGAATATGCAGCAGTGGGAAAACTTGTTTTCACGCGGGTGCAGAATCACGCTATTTATAGAAGCAGAGTGAAACTATGCGACGCAACATATCATGGCCAGGAATCTTTTGTCCTTATGTTCTTATGTCCAAAATAAAGAATCCGACAGCGGTTTTAACCGCACTTTGTGCGCTTGAACCTCGTTACTCCAGTTCCACAACTGTGATTCCGGCGCCGCCGAACTGCACATGCTCGTCGTGGAAATGCTTCACAAACGGCATGGTGCTCAAATACTGGCGCACAAGAGTGCGGAGTATGCCGTTACCCGTTCCATGAAGAATGCGCACACGGTGCACATTGCACACAACGGCATCGTCAAGGAAATAACCCACTGTCTGCACAGCCTCCTCGCCACGCATGCCGCGGATGTCGATATCTTCCTTGAAATTCAAGCGTTTATTGTGCAGCTGCTCCTGAGTTTCGCTTGTGAGGAATGACACCTTGCGTACCTCCTCTTTTGGTGCCTCGCTGGGTTTCAACCTGTTGATTGCAACGGTTGATTTTATTGCACCGAAACGCACAACTGCCGAGTTCTTTGCAAGCGACATCACCTCGCCGATTGCCTGCTGCCCATCAATGCGCACATACATGCCCACCTCAATCTTAGTCTGCTTGCGCTCGGGCTGTCGCGGAGTGTTTTCTGTGGTTGCTGGGGCATTGCTACCTTTTGGTTGCTTGCCGTTCTTCTTGCGCTCCTGGCGTGCGATTATCTTAGCCATCTCGCGGTCGGTCTGCATCTGCAGTTTCTGCTTTGCCATCTCCTCGAGCTGCTTGCTGAAATCATTGAGTTCCTGACGCGCCTGGCGTGTGCGTTCCTTCTCGGCCTTGGCCTCTACAATAGCACGTATAGTGTTCTCTATCTTTGCATTAGCCTCGCGCAAGAGTCGCTCGGCCTCCTCGCGTGCCTCCTTGAGAATCTGCTTGCGGCTCTTCTTGAGCTCATCGCCCTGCTCCTGCACCTTGCCAAGGATTTCATCGAGTTCCTTCTCCTTCTGGTGCACGGCCTTGCGCTTGCTCTCCCAGTAGCGTTTGTCGCGCACAATATCCTGCAGATACTTGTCGCTTTGTATGTAGTCGCTACCCACAATCTGCGACGCGTCTGCAATGACCTCCTCGGGCAAGCCTATTTTGCGTGCAATCTCCACGGCAAACGATGAGCCGGGGTTGCCAATCTGCAACTGGAAGAGGGGGCGCATCTCGCCACGGTCATAGAGCATGGCGCCGTTGACAATGCCGGGGGTGGCATCGGCGAAATGCTTGAGGTTCTGATAGTGGGTGGTGATGATGCCGAATGCCCCGCGCTCGTTGAAACGCTTGAGCAGCGACTCGGCAATGGCTGCGCCAATGAGCGGCTCTGTTCCGCCACCGAACTCGTCGATGAGGATGAGCGAATGCTTGTCGCAGTTGCGCAGAGTGTGTTTCATGTTGAGCAGGTGGCTCGAGTAGGTACTCAAGTCGTCCTCAATACTCTGCTGGTCACCGATATCAATGAACAGGTTGCGGAATATACCCGCCTTACTGCGCTCATGTACAGGAATGAGAAGACCGCACTGCAGCATATACTGCAGGAGACCGGCTGTCTTGAGACACACCGACTTACCGCCGGCATTGGGGCCCGAAATGAGCAGTATGCGGCGCTCGCCGTCGAGCTCAATGTCAAGCGCCGACATCTTGCGTCCATGCTTGCGGAGCGACATCTCCAACAAGGGGTGGATGGCTGTTCCCCAGTCCATCATGGGGCGGTTGTCGAGCGACGGCTTAACTGCGTCGAAACGTGCTGCCAGTTCGGCCTTTGCACGTATGAAATCCATCTCGCCCAGGAACTCATAGGCCTGCAACAGCTGTGGCACCTGCGGGCGCAGTTCGAGCGAAAAGGCGGTGAGTATGGCAATGATCTCGCGCTTCTCCTCGGCCTCCAACTCACGTATGCGGTTGTTGGCCTCCACCACCTCGGCAGGCTCAATGAACACGGTCTTTCCACTGGCCGACTCATCGTGCACAATACCGCCCATCTTGCGTTTGAGCGCCGGTGCAACAGGGATTACAAGGCGACCGTCGCGCATTGTGGGCGAGGCATCCTTCTCAACCAATCCGTCGGCCTGTGCCTTGCGCAGTATGCTGTTGAGCGTGCGCGAAATGCCGCTCGACGTGCGGGCAAGGTCGCCACGTATACGCGCCAAGGCAGGCGAAGCACTGTCCTTGACGGTGCCGAACTTGTCAATAATCATATCGATATCGCGTATGATGCGCGGGAAAGCCTCAACGTCACCTGCAAGAGCACGCAACGAGGGATAGAGGGGCGAGTCGTCGCCATCGGCAGCATTGCCGCTCTGCTTGCGCAGGAGCGCGAGGATGCGGCCAATGGTGTCGAGCGAACGGCGCAACGAGAAGAGCTCGTCGGCAGTCATGTACATGCCCTCGATGCGTATGCGCTGCAACGGCTCGCGCACATCGAAGTAGAAATCGGACGGGAAACCGTCCTCAACCCGCAGAATCTGCAGGAACTCCACCACCTCGTCGAGTCTGCGCTCAATGGTGGCGAAATCGGTAAGGAACTGCATGTCGTCGACACGCTCCTTGCCAAGCCCACAAAGACACTCATCCTTGAGCATGCGTCGGATGGCGTCGAACTCTATTCTCGTTTCAAAATTCTGCGGATATATCATTGTCATTCACTTTTCGGAGTGCGAAGATACATCAAAAAGCGCAAAAACGCCGTTGAAAAAGCCAATTATTACAGCAAAGCGACTTTTTTGACAAAAGTTTTTACGCGTGATAATATATTAATATAATTAATTTTATAATTTTGCAGATTGAGGGGTGCAGTGTGCCCCTTTATGAGCATGAACACATAAACTATCTAAAACTATAATCATGAAATTCAACCACAAAAGCATTAAGGCAATACTGCTGTCGGCAGTTCTTCTGGCAGGCGGCATGAACGTTCAGGCCCAGACCTTGAACGAAGGCCAACAGGTAGCAGGTGTTGTAGCGGCTGAGCAAATCAACCCCACAACAGTTGAGCTTTGTCTCAGTGACGGTAATAGAATTACAATAGACTTCTATGGCGAGAACATCTTCCGCATGTTCCGCGACGCCAACGGCGGCATCATTCGCGACCCACAGCCAATGGATGGTTACCCCGATGCACAGATTCTTGTTGAAAACCCACGCAAGGATGTGTCATCGCTCACCGTGAAAGAGGATGGCAGGGCATACAGCATCAGCAGTAGCATGATTGCTATTGAGGTGTGCAAGGCTACTGGGCAACTCAAGGTTACCGACCTTAAAACAGGCAAGGTAGCATTTGAAGAGGTGGAGCCCGTAATGTTCAACAAATCAAAGACAACCCTCACCCTTAAGCGTAACGAAGGCGAGTTCTTCTACGGCGGTGGCGTGCAGAACGGCCGTTTCTCACATGCCGGCAAAAAGATTGCCATCGAGAACACCAACAGCTGGACCGACGGCGGCGTGTCATCACCCACCCCATTCTATTGGTCGACCAACGGTTATGGCTTCATGTGGTACACATTCAACAAGGGAAGCTACGACTTTGGCGCCGAGGCTGCCGACAAGGTCATCCTGACACACGAGAGCAACCATCTCGACGTTTTCTTCATGATTAGCGACAACGGTGTAGCACTGCTTAAAGATTTTTACCAGTTGACAGGTAACCCCGTGCTCATGCCCAAGTTCGGTTTCTACATGGGACACCTCAACGCCTACAACCGCGACTACTGGACACCAAGCAACGACAACAGCGGCATGCTCTACGAGGATGGCAAGCGTTACAAGGAGAGCCAGAGCGACAACGGCGGCGCCAAGGAGTCACTCAACGGCGAGAACGGACACTACATGTTCTCGGCACGTGCAGCCATTGACCGCTACCTGTCGAAGGACATGCCACTCGGCTGGTTCCTCCCCAATGACGGTTACGCCACAGGTTATGGCCAGACAGGCACACTCGAAGGCAACGTACAGAACCTGAAGGAGTTCGGCAACTATGCACATGAGCAAGGCGTTGAGATTGGTTTGTGGACCGAGTCGAACCTCCACCCACGTGAAGGCGTGAGCGCACTCTTACAGCGCGACCTTGTACGCGAGGTGCGCGATGGCGGTGTACGCGTGCTCAAGACCGACGTTGCATGGGTTGGTGCCGGCTACTCGTTCGGCCTCAACGGTGTTGCCGACGCAGCAGGCATCATTACATACTATGGCCGCTACGCACGTCCGTTCATCATCTCGGTCGACGGTTGGGCAGGCACCCAGCGCTATGCCACCATTTGGAGCGGCGACCAGACAGGCGGCGAGTGGGAGTACATACGTTACCACATCCCCACATTCATAGGTTCAGGTCTCTCGGGACAGCCTAACATCACATCGGACGTCGACGGTATCTTCGGCGGCAAGAATATTCCAGTGTTCGTCCGCGAATACCAATGGAAGACATACACCCCAATGATGCTCAACATGGACGGCTGGGGTTCAAACGAAAAGTACCCCCACGCACTTGGCGAGCCTGCTACATCAATCAACCGTACATACATGAAGATGAAGTCGGAGCTTATGCCCTACACATACAGCATCGCACGCGAGGCTGTTGACGGCAAGCCAATGGTGCGCGCAATGTTCCTCGAGAGCAAGGCCGATGCCTTTACCATGAGCGAGGCAACACGCTACCAGTACATGTACGGTCCATACATCCTTGTTGCTCCAATCTACCAGAACACAGCAATGGACGATGAGGGTAACGACATCCGTAACAACATATACTTGCCAGAGGGAACATGGTACGACTGGTTCACCGGCGAGACATACGAGGGCGGTTGCATCATCAACAACTTCGATGCTCCGCTTTGGAAACTCCCTGTATTTGTAAAGGCCGGCGCGATAATACCCACAACAATGCCGAACAATAACGTGAAGGGTATTGACAAGGCATTGCGCATGTACGAGATTTACCCCGGCAGCACAACATCGTTCACCGAATATGACGACGACGGTGTTACCGAGTATTACCGCAAGGGCAAATATACCACCACTCTCATTGAGCAGAGCCGCGACGCAAAGGGCAACGTGACAATTACCGTCAACCCCACTGAGGGCGACTTCAACGGCTTTGTAAAGGAAAAGACAACCATCTTAAAGGTGAACGCAAGCAAATCACCCAAAAAGGTGACAGTAACCGTTGGCGGCAAGAAGGTAAAACTCGCCAAGGCCGGTTCAATAGAGGAGTTCAACAATGGCGCGAACGTGTGGTTCTATGACAAGAAGCCCAACCTCAACCGCTTTGCTACACCGGGCAGCGAGTTCGAGAAAGTAGACATGACAAAGAACCCTGTCATCATGGTAAAGGTTGCCAAGAGCAATGTTACTGCAAATGCTATAACACTCACAATCAAAGGTCACGAGATGGATGTTCCAAGCAGTCTGCTCGAGACAAAGGGCACAATAAAGGAGACTCCAAAACCTGCAATGAAGGACGAGGATTGCCAGGCATACACCATCAACCTCGCATGGGAGAAGGTAAAGAAGGCCGACTACTACGAAGTAATGTTCGAGGACCGTCTCTACACAACAATCAAGGACACACACCTGTTGTTCGAGGACCTCAAGCCTGTAACAGAATACAAGTTCCTTGTACGTGCCGTGAACAAGAGCGGTGCAACCGGTTGGGAGTACATCAAGGCCACAACAAAGAGCAACCCGCTTGAGTGGGCACTCACCGACGTTACAGCAACAACAAGCTGCGCCAACCAGGGCGGCCAGGGCACCGACAAACTCTTCGACTTTGACGAGGGCACCACATGGCACACAGCATGGAGCCAGTCGGCTGTTCCGTTCGAGATGGTCATCGACCTCAACGGCCTTTCAACACTCGACAAGCTGCACTACGTCGGACGCAAGGATGCCGGTAACGGTACAATAAAGAAGGCAGCAATCAGCTACAGCACCAACAAGGAGCAGTGGAGCAAGCCGGTGAAGGTTAAATGGGATTTGACACCCGATGTAAAGGTGTTCGAGTTCGAGGGCAATCCAAAGGCACGATACATCAAGATTGAGGTAACAGAGGCTGTGGGTAACTTCGGCTCAGGCCTCGAGATGTACATCTTCAAGGTTCCCGGCACCGACACATACCTGTCGGGCGACATCAACAAGGACAAGAAGGTTGATGAGAATGACCTCACATCATACCTCAACTACAATGGCCTGCGCAGGAGCGACAGCGATTTCGAGTATGTAAGCATTGGCGACATCAACGAGAACGGCCTCATCGATGCATACGACATCTCTGTTGCCGCAACACGCATTGGCGACGGCGTATATGAGCGTCCCGAGAACAAGGTTGCCGGCGAGATTGTAATTGCTGCCGACAAGAGCAGATACAGCGCCGGCGAGGAGGTTGTAATCACCATCAGCGGCAACAACCTGCAGAACGCCAACGCCTTCAGCCTTGCATTGCCTTATGACGCTGCCGACTATGAGTTCGTGGGCATTGAGGCACTCAACACTGCCAACATGGCCAACTACAGCAAGAACCGCATGCACGGCAATGGCGAGACTGTCATCTACCCGACTTTTGTCAACGAGGGCAACCAGGCAACAGTCAGCGGCAACGTTGCACTTGTAAAGGTTACATTGAAGGCCAAGAGAAAGGTCAAGTTCGACCTCAAGGCCATCGACGGCATCATTGTCGACAAACACCTTAACGCAGTAAAGTTCTAAAAGAGATACACGCAGTATCTTCGGGCATTGTCAATGCCCGAGGATACTGTCTAAAATAATAGACAATAAACATTAACCATAAAAATTATAAGCCTATGAAAAGATTTACTTTTGTTTTTTCACTGATGATGGCAATGTTCACAGCTGCCATGGCACAGGAGAGCGTTGATTTTTCAACCGGCACATTGAGCGGTGAATGGGGCGAGAAAGACACACGTTCAACTTGGACCAGCGCCGACGGCCTGCAGATTGTATCAACCGATGCAAATGGCAACGAGGTTGGTGCAATGAAATACTACAGTGGCAAGTTCACATTGTATGTAAACGAGGGGGTTGCAACACCAATCAAGTACACAATCACAGTGCCCGAGGGCTACAGCCTCACCGAGATGAAGGTGAAGAACTCTACCAGGAGCCACAATGCACACATTGATTACGACCTACGTAGCTACTCACTCTACAACACCTTAGCAGAGCAGACCATCAAATTTGTCGAAGGCGACAATGCATTCTTCCTCTATGGCGAGGTTGGCCGCACAATCTACCTCACATCGTTGACAATTACCAAGAATGACGCAGAGACCGCCATCGACGAGGTGAAAGGTGAGAACGTAAAGGTGAAAGCAATTTATGACCTCACCGGCCGCCGCATCGACGCAATCACAGCCCCCGGCATATACATTGTCAATGGCAAGAAGACACTTGTAAAGTAATAGAACAAAGATGATCTACAAATACGACGGCATAAACATCAACATCACCAAGCAAGGTAGCGGGGAGCCGGTCTTCCTGCTGCATGGTTGGGGATGCACAGGCGACATATTCAAGAGCATCAACCAGGTGCTCTCAACAGCCTACACCACCTACAGTTTCGATTTCCCGGGCTTTGGAGCATCGGACGAACCAACGACGGTGTGGGGTGTGGAAGAGTATACACGCATGGTTGAGCAGTTTGCCAAGGACAACGGCATTGAGCGCCCCGCGCTCATGGGACACTCCTTTGGCGGACGCGTGAGCATTGTCTATGCATCGCGCAACGCGGTGAGCCGCGTGGTGCTGGTGGATGCTGCCGGAGTAAAGCCCAAAAGACCATTCAAGTACTACTGGAAGGTCTATACCTTCAAGACAATGAAATGGCTGTGCAACACATTCTTGCCAAAAGCCAAGGCACAGGCCATCATTGACAAGCGCCGCAAGGGAGCGGGCTCCAGCGACTACAGCAACGCATCGCCAATGATGCGTGCAATCCTTTCAAAGGTAGTCAACGAGGACCTCAAGCACCTTATGCCGGCTATCAAAGCCCCCACCCTGCTGTTCTGGGGCAACCTTGACACCGCCACACCGCTGAGCGATGCCAAGACCATGGAAAGACTAATCCCCGATGCCGGTCTTGTCGTGGCACACGGCACCGGCCATTTCTCGTTCCTCGAGAACGCGGGACTCTTCACTGCAGTAATAAAGAATTTCTTCAAAATAGACTGAAATGGACCATTTTACAATCAAATATGCCATTGTGGCATTGCTGTTCTTCCTGATGATTGCCAAGTACGACATCCACATGTTCCAGCTTGCGTCGTACCGTAACAGCCGCTATTTCCGTTGGCTCTTCCCAAGCAACATCATCGGCATCAAGCGTCTCTTTGCCATAGCAATGCTTGCCGGTGCGTTCATCCCCGGCTACTTTGGTTTCGGTTTTGCCGCAGGCGTCACTGCCGCCGCGTGGATTTACTGTTTCGGCGAGAAATTCAAGACACCACTTGCATACACCATGCGCGTGAAACGCCTGTTTGCAACAAACATCCTGCTCTTCGTTGCCATTGCCCTGCTTGCCATTTTCTTTGCGGGCAAATGGGCCATGACAATCATCGGTGCGGCACTTGTGTTGTCAAACATCATAATGTTGCTTGCCAACCTTGTGAACACCCCCATTGAAAAAGCCATCAACCGCCACTACTACAACGATGCCAAGCGCATCATCGAGAGCAACAAAGACCTCATTGTTATTGGCGTAACCGGCAGCTTTGGCAAGACAAGCACCAAGAACTACCTTGCCGGCGTGCTTGCCGAGAAATACAACGTGCTTGTCACCCCTGGCAACTTCAACACACTGCTTGGAGTGATACGCACCATACGCGAACACCTGCGCCCCTACCACCAGGTATTCATCGTCGAGATGGGCGCGAAACAATCAAACGACATAAAGGAGATATGTGACCTTGTGCACCCTACAATAGGTATTGTCACCGCTGTGGGCGAGATGCACCTGGAGACCTTCAAGACCGTAGAAAACATACAGAACACAAAGTTCGAACTCATAAACTCACTGCCGGCCGATGGCCTTGGAGTCATCAACAACGACTCGCAGTACATCAGCTGCTACAACGGCATCACCAGCCAATGCAAGCTCATACGCTATGCCGTTGATGGCAATGGCGACTACAAGGCTACCGATGTAAGATATGGTGCGAACGGCGTCTCATTCACCCTCAATGGTGGCGAGCAGTTCAACAGCCGTCTATTGGGCGTGGGCAACCTGCTGAACATATTGGCGGCAACAGCCGTGGCCGACCATCTTGGCGTGCCGGTGAACAAGCAAAAGAATGCCATCGCACGCCTGCAGCCTGTTGAGCACCGCCTGTCGATGAAGGTATCGAACGGCATTACCGTGCTCGACGACGCCTACAACTCCAACCCACAAGGTGCCAAGATGGCACTTGGCGTACTCAAGAGCTTTGCCGTGGGCGAGGAGAACAAGCGCATTGTCATCACTCCCGGCTTTGTGGAGATGGGCACACGCCAGGCACAGGCGAACAAGGAACTTGGCCGCACCATCGCCCAGAGCTGCGACTACGCCATTGTGGTCAACGCTACTAACCGCGATGCCATAAAGAGCGGTATTGACGAGGGTGGATTGCCACAGGGCAGCTACTTCCTTGCCGACTCGCTGAACCACGCACATGCACACCTTGCACAGATTCTGCGCGCCGGCGACGTGGTACTTTATGAGAACGACCTGCCCGACAATTTCAAATAAATACAAATATCTATCTCCTCCACCGCAAGCGGTACAATAAATAAAAATTGTCCCTCTTTCAAAAGAGGAGGAGCTTTTAAAAACTCTCCCTCTTAAAGTCTAAGAGGGAGTACGGCAAAGCCGGGAGGAAGATTGAATAATACACGCTATCTCCTCCGTCACTGCGTGGTTAAGCCTTCGGCACTCCTCTGGGGAGATAAACCTCCCTTCGTCGCAAACAATGCTTATTCGCATTGTCCTCTTTCAAAAGCGGAGGAGCTACTAAAAACTCTCCCTCTTAAAGCCTAAGAGGGAGTACCCGAAGGGGGAAGGAGATTGAAAAAAAAGCAAAGCCGGGAGGGAGATTGAAAACAACCGTAAGGGTCCACAGAATACCGGCATTTACGCCTTTTTAGGAAACCGGAAAGCGAAAGGTTACAGTTAAAACATTTAATAATAAATAGAACCAAACAAAAAACAAATATAACAGCAATGAAGACAAACGTAGGAGTTGTTTTTGGCGGTCGCTCCGTCGAGAACGAGATTTCAGTAATCACAGCCAACCAGGCAATGGCTGCAATGGACATAGAAAAGTATGAGATAACCCCCATATACATCACCAAGGAGGGCAAATGGTACACCGGCGAGGCACTGCGCAATGTAGCCAACTACCGCGATCCAAAGAAACTCCTCGCAATGTGTGAAGAGGTGTACATGAAGCCCATCTATGGCGATACAAACCTCTACCGCACCAAGAAGGGTCTGTTCCAGAAAGAGGTGGTGACACGTCTTGATGTCATTCTCCCCGCCCTGCACGGCACAAACTGCGAGGACGGGACCTTCCAGGGTGTCATGGAGTTCTCGGGCATCCCATACACAGGCTGCAACACCCTTGCATCGGCCAACGGCATGGACAAGATTACCATGAAGATGATTCTCAAGGAGTGTGGCATCCCCGTCATCGACTATTACTGGTTCAGCGACAAGCAGTGGAGCGACAAGCAGGACGAGACCGTTGCCGGCATTGAGGCCAAGCTTGGCTACCCTGTTATCGTTAAGCCCGCCAACAGCGGTTCAAGCGTCGGTATCCGCGCAGCACACAACCGCGAGGAGCTGCTCGACGCCGTTGACTATGCAATCTCATTCACCAGCCGCGTAATCATCGAGAAATACGTACAGAAGCTCAAGGAGGTGAACTGCGCCGTGCTCGGTAACTACTATGAGTGCCAGCCATCGGTTTGCGAGGTTCCCGTGCGCAGCGGCGAGATTCTCTCATACCAGGACAAGTACATGAACGGCGGTGGCAAGCAGTCACAGGGCATGCAGTCAACCGTACGCGAGATACCCGCCAACCTTCCAAAGGAGAGCACCGATTTCATTCAGAAGGCTGCCTGCGACACCTTCCGTGCACTCTCATGCGACGGCGTGGCACGCATCGACTTCATCATCGACGAGGCTACAGGCGAAATCTTCGTCAACGAAATCAACACCATCCCCGGTTCACTCTCGTTCTACCTTTGGGAGTACAGCGGCATCAATTTCACAGACCTCATTGACCGTCTCATTGAGATAGCCTTCCGACGCAAGCAGGATGCAGGCTTCAAGGCCGTGAACTATGGCGAGAACATCTTCGCAGCCAAGAGCACCGGCGGTGCAAAGACCGGCGGCAAGCTGGGTGGCGGCAAGTTCGGCAGCAAAATGTAATACAAGACATATGACTTTCATAGGTGGACCAATGTGTCCGCCTATTTTTTTTGGACATAAGGACAAAAGGACATAAGGCTTTCTGCTATTAGATAGGACATTGGAAATATTTCCAAGTTTAAAGGGCTTGAACCTGTGTCAAGGTGAGAACTTGTTTTCCCATTGCCACAGATTCAAGCCCTTCATTGTCGCGTAGTTTTACTAGCGACAAACATATCTAATAGCAGAAAGTAACAAAAAATCACAGTTTGGAATGTCATTTTTGAGTCTTATTTTAAAACCTTATGTAACCAACGGCACGTTGGTTTATGTACTTCTGTCCAATTAAAATACCGTTTCTTTGTTGAAATCAAAAAATTATATATTTTTGTCAAAAACCAAGCGACCATGAAACGTCTATTTACACTCTTTGCAGCGCTGCTGCTTGCAACAGCAACACTCCATGCCGCTGAAGAGGAGATCACTCTCCACACCCCTACCGGCGACATACACGGCAAGCTCATGCTCCCCGATGACAGCACCTTTCCCTGCCCCGTGGTACTCATCATTGCCGGCAGCGGGCCAACTGACATGAACGGCAACAGCATAGGCACCACCATGACCAACAACTCACTGCTCTACCTTGCTCAGGAACTCGCAGCCAACGGCATTGCCACAGTGCGCTACGACAAGCGCGGCATTGGCAAGAGCTCAGCCGCAGGCAGCAAGGAAGAGGATTTGCGTTTCGACCACTATATTGACGATGCAGCAGCATGGACAAACATGCTTGGCACCGATGCCCGTTTCAACAAGGTTGTCATCGCAGGGCACAGCGAGGGCTCGCTCATAGGCATGGTTGCTGCAAGCCGTTGCAAGGCCGTGAAAGCCTACGTCTCAATAGCAGGCTGTGGCAGCCCGGCATACGAAATCCTCGAAAAGCAGCTACAGAGCCAGCCAATGCAGATTCAGCAGGAGTCGGCGGCCATCTGCAAGGAGCTGCGCGAGGGACGCACCGTAGAGAAGGTTCCCTTCTATCTCTCTGCGCTCTACCGCCCAAGCGTCCAGCCCTACCTCATCTCATGGTTCGCCTACAACCCCGCCATTGAGATTGCCAAGCTGGACATCCCTGTGCTCATTCTGCAGGGCGACAAGGATATTCAGGTGGGTACTGACGAGGCCGACAAACTGCACGCCGCACAGCCCACATCATCCTTATATATAATAAAGGATATGAACCATGTGCTCAAGCATTGCGACACAATGCAACAGATGGCGCAGTTGGCAACATACAGCAACCCCGACCTGCCATTGAAAGCTGAACTTGTATCAACGATGATAAAGTTCATAAAGGAGTGAGATTTGTGTCATTCGCCTTTTAGTCCTTTCCGCCCTTTGAGCCTTAAAAATAGAATAATACTCAACGTAGGGACACGGCATGCCGTGTCCCTACAAGGCGCTCGCATGTAGGGGCGAACCGGTGTGTTCGCCCAATAACTGCGAAGCAAACAAAAAAACTCTCCCGCTTTTTAAAGAGGGAGTACGGCTTTAGCCGGGAGGGAGTTCTAAAACAATGGGCAGACACACCGGTCTGCCCCTACAAGGCGCATAAAGCAAACACCACCCGCCCAACAACCGCGGAATAAGAAATAAACAAACTCTCTCACTTGAAGAGGAACAACGGCTTTAAGTTTTTATAAGACAGAAGAACAGAAGGACAAAAGGTAACGCCACTGGGATGAAATTTCCATGCGATGTAGATATTGTGTCGCAGGTGACCACTTGCGACAATAAAGTGTGCAATCAGTATTCAAAGGGAAAACGGGTTATCACTTTTATACTGATTGCACACTTTTATATTGGAGAGGGGCTCCAATACAATATCGCATCGCAAAAAATCTTTTGTTCTTTTGTTCTTTTGTCTAAAAACTCTTTTTTTAGTGGACTATTTACTTAACTCCAACATCCTTACAATAGGCTTCTTTGCCTGGGTGCGCAGTTCCTCGTCAAGTTCAACTACCGGCCACTCATATTTGAGCGTGTTATAGAGCTTCTCAAGCGTATTCAGGCGCATGTAGCCACACTCATTGCAAGCGCAAGGACCTGTTGACGGCGGCACTGGCAAGAATACCTTGCCTGGGCAACGCTTCACCATCTCGTGCAGGATACCGCTCTCTGTTGCCACAATGAACTCTGTTGCATCGTCCTTCTCGGCAAAGGTAAGTATCGCAGCAGTAGAACCCACAAAATCGGCAAGCGCCAGCACACCACTCTTGCACTCGGGGTGAGCAAGCACCTTTGCCGCAGGGTGCGCAGCCTTCAGTTCAACAATCTTCTCAATTGAGAACTGCTCATGCACGTGGCAACCACCGTTCCACAACAACATGTTACGGCCTGTAACAGCATTCAGGTAACCACCCAGGTTCTTGTCGGGGGCAAATATAATCTTCTCGTCCTTGGGGAAGCTCTCCACAATGGCACGCGCGTTGGTCGATGTAACCACAATATCGGTGTGCGCCTTAACGGCTGCCGATGTGTTCACATAAGCCACCACCTTGTGCTCGGGGTGCAGCGCCTTGAACTTTGCCAACTCCTCGGCAGGGCAGCTCTCGGCAAGCGAACAGCCGGCGTTCAGGTCGGGGATGAGCACCTTCTTCTCGGGCGACAGAATCTTGTTTGTCTCGGCCATGAAGTGAACACCGCACATCACCAATATGTCGGCTGTTGTCTTCTCGGCAATCTGCGCCAAGGCAAGGCTGTCACCCACAAAATCGGCCACATCCTGGATGGTGCCATCGGTATAATAGTGCGCAAGTACCACTGCGTTCTTCTCCTCGCACAAACGGCGTATCTCGGTTTTCAGGTCAATACCTTCGGGGATTGCTTCATCAATGTATCCCTTCTCAATCCATTCCTGCTTTATCATAATTCAAATAAATTACATTATATCTTTGGCGAAGATAATAAAAAAACAAATATCACAACATTTATAGCACCAAAAGTAGGCGCTATCAGCTACCGGCTACTCCTTTTTCCTGCACTTCAACTCCATATACAACGCAATGGGCAGCACAACCGCCAAAGGCAGTAGAGCACACCACTCGGGTATGGGACGGAAAACATATTCCAAAACTACAAAAACCGCCACAACGAAGAGGGCAAGCGCAAAGAACGGACGGGCGCATGCGGCGTCATACTCGCGGTACTTCACGAACCTCAGTTTGCCATCCTTGAAGGTGAGTCTATACTTTGCCATCATCCTGTCAGCCTTGCCCATGAGCACCACCACGGCAAATGCCACAAGCACAAAGGCTACCGAAAAATTCAACAATCCATCCATAAGCGTCAGTCTACTATTCCGTCATTTTCATCCGTATTTTTTCTCAGGCGGCCCGCCTTACGCAGGGCATCGGTGATGATGAACTCGAGCTGGCCGTTGACACTGCGGAACTCGTCGGCAGCCCACCGTTCGAGCGCCGACATAGTTTCGCCGTTTATCCTGAGAACAAAAGACTTCTTATCTTTTGCCATACGCACTGCTGTCGTTTACTGGTACAATGTACCTGTGTTAACCACCGGAGTTGCAGCGCGGTCACTGGTGAGCACCACCATAAGGTTGCTCACCATGGCAGCCTTCTTCTCATCGTCGAGCTCAATAATTTCTTTCTCAGAGAGCTGTTCAAGTGCCATCTGCACCATGCTCACAGCACCCTCGACTATTTTGTGGCGGGCAGCAACCATGGCTGTTGCCTGCTGGCGCTGCAGCATTGCGCTGGCAATCTCGGGCGCATAGGCCAGGTAGCTGATGCGTGCCTCCATCACCTCAATGCCGGCAATGGCAAGGCGCTCGGCAAGCGACTTCTCAAGCAGTTCGTTTACCTCCTCACCACCGTTGCGCAGGGTAATGCTTGCGTCCTCGTTCTCAATATTGTCATATGGGTAGGCACCGGCAAGGTTACGTATGGCAGCCTCGCTCTGCACATCGACAAAACGTGCATAGTCGTCCACCTCGAACGATGCCTTGAAGGTATCCTTCACTCTCCACACAAGCACCGCACCAATCATTATGGGGTTACCCATGAGATCGTTAACCTTGATGGGCTCGCCATTGAGGTTACGTGCACGCAGTGAAATGCTCTTCTTTGTTGCAAACGGATTGTAGTAGAAGAAGCCGTTCTTCACCACAGTGCCCACATATTTACCAAAGAAGGTGATTACGGTTCCTTCATTGGGGTTTACCACGAAAAGGCCGCACATGAAAATGATGCACACCACGGGAACGAGGAACATGAGTCCCCACCAGTCACTACGCTCGTTGGCAAGCATCACAGCCGGCACGGCAATACCGCCAATGAAACCGGCAATAGTCAAAAACAGAGTCAACCATCCACTCGCAGGGTCAATAAATTTTTCGGTACCCTGAACCTTTGCATTAACGTCATTCATAGTTATAAGTATTTAGGAATTATACGGTTTGTCAATCTCACTCCCGGATTTGCTGTACTCCCTCTTGCACAAGAGGGAGAGTCTTTTACAAAATGATACTATTTTGATATCACAAATATAGAGTATACGTTTCTATTAAACAAATTTTCTACTGTTTTTTTTCACATTGGCAGCACAGAATTGCGCATAGCTCATTTTTATTTATAAATTTGCACCTATCATAGGTATAAAGTGGCCACACAGGTAAAAGCAAAAAGACAAAAAATGATTGATTCGTTGATTGAGTGGTTCAGGAACATCACATTCCTGCAGATAATAGACTTTGTGGGTACGTTCGCCTTTGCCATAAGCGGTATACGCCTTGCATCGGCAAAGAGGTTCGACTGGTTCGGTGCCTACGTGGTGGGTGCGGCAACAGCCATTGGCGGCGGTACATTACGCGACGTGATGCTCAACGTGCCGGTGTTCTGGATGCACGACGGTTTCTACCTTGCCTGTACAGGCCTTGCCCTGCTGTGGGTGATAATATTCCGCAAGCATCTGATAAAGATGCACAGCACATTCTTCATATTCGACGCCATTGGTCTTGCGTTGTTCACCATTGTGGGTATACAGAAGACCATTGACTGCGGATTGCCCATATGGGTGGGAATAATAATGGGTGCAATGACAGGTGCCGCCGGCGGTGTCATACGCGACGTGCTAATCAATGAGGTTCCACTGATATTCCGCGAGGAGATATATGCCATGGCATGCATCATTGGCGGCCTTGTTTTTGCGTTGTGCTCAATGCTTGGCTTGCCACCGATGGTAACACACCTTATGTGCGGCGCTGCAGTGTTCCTCACACGCGTCATTGCAGTTAAGTACCACATCTGCTTGCCGACACTAAGACCGGAGGAAGACTGATAAAGGTGAAATCCGAGGTCAAGGACCGAGGGTTCGACGGAGCCAACAGCAGTTGGTCGCGGGTAGCACAGCCGTAGTTTGTGCCCCGCGGGATGCGATTAGTTGGCTTTGTCAAAGCTAAATAATAACCGAGGGTTCGACAAAGCGAACTGAAAGGTGAAAACTGAAAACTGAAAGGTGTGCTTAAAGCCGAGGAGCTAAGAAACTCTCCCGCTTGCGACGTAAGAGGGAGTACCCGAAGGGGGAAGGAGATTGAAAAAAGTTAATAAATAAACCAACCATAAACAATATGAGAAAAATTACCTTATTGCTGCTTGCAATCATCCTTGGACTGCCAATGGTGGCAACAGCCGACAGTAGAGTCAACCTGACTCCTACCCCAATGAGAATGACGGTGGGCGAAGGAACACTTGTTCTGCCACAGAGTTTCACAATTGCCACAGGCGAGTTGGCCGACAGCCTTGTAGCCGAGGCCACAAAGTTTGCAAATCACTTTGCTGGTGTGACAGGTTACACTGTTGATGTCAAGAGCGAGGCTGCCGATGCGCTCATCACAATGTCGCTCTACAACGGCAACGAGGAGTTGGGCTGCGAGGGTTATACTCTTGACGTCACAACAGGCGGCATTGCCATCAGCGCAACATGTTCAAACGGTTTCTACTACGCGTTCCAGAGTATCAAGAAGATGCTCCCTGCCAACGTGATGGCAGGCGTGAAGGACGAGGCGGTGACCGAGTATGCACTCCCCATCGTGAGCATTGTCGACGCTCCACGCTTCGAGTACCGTGGTTTCATGCTCGACGTGACCCGCCACTTCTTTGAACTTGACGAGATTAAGCGCATCATCGACGTAATGTCATACTACAAGCTCAACCGCTTCCACTGGCACCTCACCGACGACCAGGGCTGGCGTCTCGCGGTGAAGAAATATCCACGCCTTACAACTGTCGGTGCAACACGCAGCAACAACTGGATTACCGACCGCAACTATGGCGGCTACTACACTGGTGAGCCTTATGGCCCATACTTCTACACCCAGGAGCAGTGCCGCGAGATTGTGGCATACGCTGCCGAGCGCCACATTGAGGTGGTACCCGAGGTTGAATTCCCAGGCCACTCATGCGCCGTGAACGCCGCATACCCCGAGCTCAGCTGCAACCCCAATGCAGGCCACAGCGTGCAGATTAGCGGCGGTATCTTCAGCGACGTGCTCAACGTTGCAAGCCCATTGGTGTTGCAGTTTGCAAAGGACGTGCTCGACGAGGTAATTGAAATATTCCCCTACAGCCAGATACACATCGGTGGTGACGAGACACCTACAAACGCATGGCAGAACAATGCCGAGTGCCAGGCAATGATGCAGAAGATGGGCTTCACCAACTACCGCCAGTTGCAGTCGCACTTTGTACGCCAGGTATCGGACTACGTGACATCAAAGGAGGGCGACAAGAAGCGCACCGTAATCATGTGGAACGAGAGCCTCACCGCCGGCGGAACCGATGAAGAGAAAATCGTGGGCACAGGCGGCACAATGATGTGCTGGGAGATTGGCAATGCACAGCCCTGCGCCTTGAAGGCTGCACAGTATGGCATGAAGTCAATCATCACCACACAGGTGCCCTACTACATCAACCGTCGCCAGAGCACCGACGCCAACGAGCCACCGGTAGCGGGTTACGGTACCGACAACGTGAAGGCTGTATATGACTATGTACCTGTACCTGCAAGCGTGCCTGCGAACCTGCACAAGTACTATGTTGGTGTACAGGGTACATTCTGGACCGAGCACGTACAGGACTATACCTTGCTCGAGTACCTTGCCCTGCCACGCCTCACAGCCATTGCCGAGACAGGATGGACACCCGCCGACAAGAAGAACTTCAGCGATTTCCAGGAGCGTATAACAAAAGATACCCTCTTGCTCAACTACAATAACTACGACTATGGCCACCACTACATTCTGGGCAGCAACAGCGGAAACGACGACAAGGTAATGCCAAAGGCATCGACCGACGAGAGCAAGACATGGTACCGCATTGTAACAACAGCCACCGACGCACGCGCGGGCCGTTGCATCCAGTTGTTGCGCGAGGGCTCAAGCGAGATTGGTACAGGTAACGCCAAGGCCGGCCGTCTGTGGAACAGCGAAATCATTGAGGACGAGAACAACGCTGGCTACGACTACCAGCTCTGGGCCTTCATGCAGGATCCATCAAACCCACAGCGTTGGGCAATGGTGAACAAGGCAAAGCCCAACGGATCGGTAAAGGGCACCCCAACAGCCGAGAACAACACAGGCCGCTGGGACTATGACGAGAGCAACCGCCACTACGACTTTATCCTTGGCGACAAGGCATATGCACAGAACGGCAACAACTATAACTACAGCATCCGCAGCCAGAAAGTATCGAATGGCAACATGTGCCTCAACTACGCAGGCCCCGGGCAGAACTACTCAATCAACCTGTGGAGCAACCCTGCCGACGGCAACGGCGGTATCTGGGAGTTCCGTCCATTGGTAGCCGACGAGCCAAGCATTGACTTTGAATACCCTGTAGAGGGCACAGCATACCGCATTGTGAACAACACCGAGCGTTTCAAGGGCTGGACAATGTATGACAACAACGACGGCAAGGTAACCGTTGCACAGCAGCAGTATGGTGCCGATGTATGGATGCTCACAGACTGCGCCACAACCGACGCCGGCCAGACATTCAAGTTGCAGAACGCCACAACAGGCCGTTACATTAGCACCACCACAGCCCCAATGGCATTGGGCGAGAATGGTGCCACACTCACAAATGTATATAACACAAGAAGCGGCGACTTCAGCATCAAGGTGGGCGAAGAGGCATTGTACCCCACATCGGAGCGTGCAGCAACCAACCCCAACACCTTGAACAAGGGTGGTATATACCCACAGGGAACAGGTTGGGTATTCGAGAAGGCATGCATCATTGGCTATGTGTGCGTTGACGAGGCAGGCAACAACATTGGTGAGGCTGTACAGTCAGTTGCCCTTGGCAGCACAGTGACAGCTACAGCACCAGCCATTGCAAACTACGAAATCGTAAAGTACAACGACGCCGAGAGCGCTCCGGTATTTGAGAATATCAGCGAGAGCCAGAGCGTGGTTGTCACATACAAGCGCGTGTCGAACAGCGTGACCTACCGTTGCGTGACACCCGACGGCAACCTCATCAAGGAGGTTGTCACACCATGCACCATTGGCCAGGCACACACCGTTGCGGCACCAACAGTTGAGTTCTTCACTTTCCAAAGCCTTGTATGGGACGGCGAGGAGAGCTTCACCCCAACCCAGGACACCGTCATCGAGGCTGTGTACACCACCGAAGGCATCATGGGTGCGGCAGGCGTTGGCGAGGCTGTAACCGAGTTGCAGAACGGAGCATCATACCTCATATATAACGCAAAGAACGAGACAGCACGCAGCGGTTTCCTTAGCGTTACAAACGTGGGCGACGGCATCACAACCACCAATGGTTTGACCGACGCCAACCCGGGCTTCATCTGGAACCTTGAGGGTGAGAACAACATCTTCACCGTTGTCAACAACCATGGCGTGTACATTCCACAGTTGTTGCGCGGTTCATTGGTAACCGGCGGCAGCACCCCCGAGCGTTTCAAGTTCACCTACAACGCAACAAATGAGACATGGAGCGTAAAGGGCACAAGCAACAACTACTACTGGAACGGCAACGCCAACAACACCTTCACCGGTTGGGACGACGGCCACCCGTTCATCATCTACACCTACAACCCACACCCCTACTTTGCTGTGGCATACAAGTGTGTCGATGAAGAGGGCAACGAACTTGCTGCCGGCACACGCTACGTAAAGGGTGGCGAGATGTTCACCATGCTCACCCCAATATTCGAGGGTTACACACTCAAGGAGAGCAGCGCCGTGTACGAGGAACTCGCACACGTGAGCAAGAACATTGAGTTCACACTCACCTACAGCAATGCCGAAACCGGCATCAGTGAGGTGAAAGGTGAAAACGGAAAGGTGAAAGGTGTCTATGACCTTCAGGGCCGCAAGGTAGAGAACCCAAGCAAGGGAATCTACATCATTGACGGCAAAAAGGTATTTGTAAAATAAACCATTAAACTCCATAAACTCCATAAAGTCCTTAAAGTCCTCAGAGTCTTTAGGGACTTTATCACCAATTAACAACAACCATGAAAACAATAACCTACACAACACACGGAACATGTGCGCGATATATTGAGGTATCGGGCGAGAATGGTGTCATAACAAACGTAAAGTTCTACGGTGGCTGCAACGGCAACCTTCAGGGAATAAGCCGCCTTGTCACAGGCATGAAGTACGAGGACGTCATTGCACGCCTCAAGGGCATAAGCTGCAACGGCAAGCCAACATCGTGCCCCGACCAGCTGTGCTGCGCAATCGAAGAACTGATGCGTGAGGAATAATAAGCCCTTAATCACCCTTAATAGCCCTTAGTAACCCTTAATACCCCTTAGCCCCCTTTATAATAAAAAACCATGGCAAAGAAACAACCGAAAAACAACGAATACAAACTGCGTAACGAGGCTTTCATGCAGGCGTTGCGCGATGGTGAGGAAGAGCTCTATGAGATTTCACAGGGCGTGCTTGTGAAGATTCTGAAACAGGGCGAGGGCGACCGCAGTCCACGTGGCGGAAGCGTTGTCACCGTGCACTACAAGGGCAGCCTCATCAACGGCAAGGTGTTCGACAGCAGCTATGAGCGCGGCTACCCCGAAGCGTTCCGTTTGAGCGACCTCATCGTAGGCTGGCAGATAGCACTCACACAGATGCATGTGGGCGACCATTGGATTGTGTACATCCCCTACCAGTTGGGCTACGGCACACGCGACAGCGGCCCCATCCCCGCATATTCCACATTGATTTTTGAAATGGAGCTTGTGGCAATAATGTAATACAATTAATATTGTAAACTCCGAATATGTAGGGGCAGACCGACGTGTCTGCCCAACAAACACGAATACAAAGAAGGGCGAACACATCGGTTCGCCCCTACATCGCATTGTACAATGGTTTAAGACAATGACCACCAATGCATACATAAATGGGGTAAAACAATATGGATGGCAACCATTCAATACTCGTCTTTGGCAACGTAATTATTACGAACATATCATCCGCAATCAACAGGGATACGAAGAAATTGCTGTGTACATAATAGAGAACCCCTTAAATTGGAAAAACGACAAATTATATAACGGAGAATAGAGCTTTGAAGTCTTTTACAGCACACTATAAGGACCTTGCCCGTTTGGGGTTGCCCATTGTCATTGGACAGTTGGGCATAATATTCGTGTCCTTTGTCGACACGTTCATGGTGAGCCGTCACGGCACCAACGACCTTGCGGCGGCAAGTTTTGTGAACAACATGTTCAACCTTGCAATCATCTTTGCAACAGGTTTCTCCTATGGCCTCACCCCCATTGTGGGCAAGCTCTTTGGCAAAGGTAAAAAAGACGAGGCGGGTGGCATGTTCAAGAACGCGCTGCTGGCAAACGGCACCATTGCCGCGTTGCTGGTGCTTGCCATGTGGGTGCTGTACCTGAATATTGCGAACCTTGGACAGCCGGTGGAACTTCTTGGGCTCATGCGCCCATACTACATCACGCTGCTGATGTCCATCCCTTTCATACTGCTATTCAACGCCTTCAAGCAGTTTGCCGACGGCATAACCGACACCAGGACATCCATGTGGATTCTGCTCACGGGCAATGTGCTGAACATTGCGGGTAACTATATGCTCATATTCGGTAAATGCGGACTGCCCGAACTGGGACTGCTTGGCGCCGGCATCGCCACCCTGCTCTCGCGCATGGCAATGCTCGCCATCTCGCTTGTCATCTTTTTCAAGGGTAAGCGTTTCGGCGCATATGCAGCCGGTTTCCGCAACATTGGCATTACCCGCGTGCGACAAAAGGAACTGTTCTTCCTAGGACTGCCCATTGCCGCACAGATGGGTATGGAGACGGCATCGTTCAGTCTCACTACCATTATGGTGGGTTGGATTGGAACCACCGCCCTTGCCGCGCACCAGATTATGTGCACAGTGGGACAGTTGGGATTCATGATGTACTATGGCATGGCTGCCGCGGTGGCCGTGAAGGTGAGCAACTACAGCGGTGCAGGCGACACGGGCAACATCAGAAGGGTTGCATCATCGGGGTTCCACTTTATAACACTAATGGCTGTGATTACATCTGTAGCCATGTTCACGTTGCGTAACCACATAGGCGGGGTGTTCACAGATGACACTGCCGTGACCATGCTTGTGGCACAACTGATTATTCCTTTTGTGCTTTACCAGATTGGCGATGGCCTGCAGTGCAACTATGCCAATGCACTGCGCGGCATTACCGATGTGAAGCCTATGATGCTTTTTGCCTTTGTGGCCTATTTTGTAATTTCGCTGCCCGCAGGTTACATCTTTGGTTTTGTGCTTGACTTTGGGCTGCCCGGCGTTTGGATGTCGTTCCCCTTTGGCCTCACCAGCGCCGGCGTCATGTTCTACCTGCGGTTCCGCCACACATTAAAAAAAAGGCGCACATAACAAAAAGCTCTCCCTCTTCGCAAGAGGGAGCACCCGAAGGGGGAGGGAGATAATATACATAAGCGCCACGTCGTACTTGCACAATAACATTGAAAGCAGTATCTTAGCACAGCAAACCACTAAAAACCGATAATTATGAACGATTATACAAGAGTAAAATTCACTGTGACCCCTAACGAGGAAGTTGCCACCGACGTGCTTGCAGCACTGCTTGCCGAGGTGGGCTTCGAGAGTTTCTTGCCCGAGGAAGACGGAATGTCGGCCTATGCCCCACAGGCGCTCTATGACGCCGATACCGTTGCGGCTGTTGTCGACGCCTTCCCCCTCGAAGGGTTTGCAATCACCTACACCGAGGAGTTCATCGAGGGCGAGGACTGGAATGCCGAGTGGGAGAAGAACTATTTCCAGCCCATTGTACTTGGCACTGACTGCGTCATACACAGCACATTCCACAAGGACGTGCCCGCCGCGCGCTACGACATTCTCATTGACCCCAAAATGGCTTTCGGAACAGGCTATCACCAGACCACATGCCACATGCTACGCGCCATCCTTGCCCAGGACATGACAGGCAAGAGCGTCCTTGACATGGGTTGCGGCACAGCCCTGCTCGCCATCCTTGCACGCAAGCACGGCGCTACCGACGTCGTTGCCATCGACATCGACGAGTTCGCCTATGAGAATGCCAAGGAGAACATCATCCTGAACAACACCCCCGACATTGAGGTGCGTCTTGGCGGCGCCGATGCCATCAAGTCCACCGACAGCTTTGATATTGTCATTGCCAACATCAACCGCAACATCCTGCTCATGGACATGGTAAACTATGTCAAGGCCATGCACACGGGGTCGTTACTCTTCATCAGCGGTTTCTACACCGAGGATATGGAGGTTCTCAAGGCCGAGGCTGCACAGCACGGCTTGCGCTACCTCGACTACGCCGAGGACAACCGCTGGGCTATGATGAGATTCGAAAAAGAGTAAATCTCTAAACACTCTCCCTCTTTGCAAGCGCAAAAACTCTCCCTCTTTAGAACAGGGAGTACCCGTAGGGGGAGGAAGATTGAACATATAAACTATCTCCTCCACCGCAAAGCGGTCCCCCTCCTCTTAAACAAGAGGAGGAACAATAAATACAAACGCAAAAACTCTCCCTCTTTGCAAGAGGGAGTACGGCTTTAGCCGGGAGGGAGATAAAAAACAAATATCCATCTCCTCCACCGCAAGCGGTCCCCTTCCTCTTCCAAAAGAGGAAGAATAATAAATGCAAAGCCTAAATAAGAATGACAGAAAAAAGCACAAGTAACATTCCTGAACTCAAAAAACTTCGCCGTGAACTGCGAAAGAACATGACTCCTGCTGAAGTTGTACTATGGCAACAATTAAAAGCCGGACATCTGGAAGGAACACATTGGAGAAGGCAATATTCTGTTGGTAAATACATCTTAGATTTTTATTGCCCAATATACAAACTATGCATTGAACTTGACGGTCAAGACCATTACACAATGCAAGGTGATACAAGAGATTTTGACAGGGCTGTTTTTCTCAACTCCAAAGGCATTGAAGTTATACGCTTTGAAAACAAAGATATTTGGGAGAATCCTGAACAAGTTTTAGAAACAATAAAAGTCAAACTTAAAGAGAGGGAATAAAAACTGTCCCTCTTTCCAGAAAAGAGGGACGAGCGTAGCGGAGGGAGATTAAATGACAACCCTTTTGCCACTTCCATTGTTATGAAATAAAAACGACTATGGAACAATCAACCCTTTACACAATCTGCGGCTATGTGGCAAGCATTGGGCTCATTCTGGGATTCCTGCCACAAGCCATCACCACCATACGCACGCGCAACACCGACGGCATTGCCCTTCCCACGTTCCTCATGATGGCCATCGGAGCCTTCGCCTTTATGCTACAGGGCGTGCTGCACCCCGGCGGCGTCATATGGTCAATGTTCATCACCAATGCTGTCACCTGCGCCTGCAGCGGCATCATCTTTGCAATAAAAATCCACAACGACTACTTGAAAAGGAAAAAGAACACAAAAAAGCAAAGGAACATTAAGGAGTTTTAAAAAAGGAACATTAAAGAACATTAAGGAGAACTAAGGAACACTAATGTTTTTCTTTTAGTTCCCTTAATAGCCTTTAGCTCCCTTAGCAGCCTTTAGTCCCCTTAGTAACCCTTAGCTCCCTTAGCACCCTTAGTAGCCTTAGTAGCCTTTAGCTCCCTTAGCTCCCTTAGCTCCCTTAGTCACTTTTAACATCTTTTAACTAAATGGGGGGGTAAATTGTTTTCTGTTAGCTATTTTTGCGTTCATAATGACTTATAATTCAAAATTTAACTATATGAAGAAACTTTTACTCACAATCGCGCTTGCGCTCTTCTGTGGAGCAACAATGGCGCAGAATGCAATTGACTTGACATTCTCAAGAAACAACGGTGCGGCAGGCACTGACGCAAATGTTACAGTGACAGGCACTGGCGATGTTGATGCAACAGGCATCACCTCAACTATCGCTTGTAACTACAATTGGAAAGCATTTGGTGCAAACAGCGAAACATTCCCTAATTCAAGCATCCTTTGCCCCGACAAGAACACAAAGGACATGACCGGTGATGCGGCGGGCGTAATAACACTTACCATTGCAGGAGTTCCCGACAACTACGAATTCACGGCCATAACACTCAAGAGCGTTGCTTTGAATGGCGGTGGAGCATTCCAGGGCGACAATGCAAACGCACAGCATATTGATTTCATTCTAAAGCAGGATGACGCCACAGTAGCTCAACATAACGATGTTGCAATCAAGGTAAACTCAAACGGCGGCGAGAGCGTAACTGTAAACCTTGTTCCAACTACTCCAATCAAGGCCGTGAATGGTACAGTAACACTCAAGTTGAATATTGTCAATAACTACACAGCCTATGGTTGCTTCTATGGATTGTTCAAGGTGACTATTGACACTGAGGTTGCAACTCCCGAGCTCCCTGAAGAACCCGCAGAAGTTTCATACCTCACACAGGTAACAGCCGGCGACTTGATGGCAAAGACAGAGGCTACAAACATTGCTATCAAGAACCTCTCTTACACAAACAACCGTTGGTTTGTGGGCAACACTGGCGCAGCACCTTATAGCGAGGAGGAGTTTACAAACGATGCAATCTTTGTTTGGGAGCCTGTGAACGCAGGCCAGGCCGGTTCATACTATTTGAGAAAATTGGACGGCACATACATGCAAGCATCATCACCAAAGGATTTTGGAACAATTGACAATGCTGCTAAATTTACTGCAACCAACCCTACATCACAGGGCAGCAGCTCAACCAACTTCAACGGTGACGGAGATTCAAACATCTACATCACAGGCAGCAACGATGCCAACCTTGTACGCTTTGTAAAAGGCAGCAACTGGATTAACGCCCAGAATGGTGCAGGCGGCACTCCGACATACAATACAGGTACCGGCGGTTGGACTATCCACTATGTATATGAGGTTACAGAAGTAGCTTCATTCAAGGCAAACATCAGCAGCGCAGGCTATGCAACATTCTATGCACCTGTCGAGGTTGCAATCCCCGAGAATGTAAAGGCATACTACATTACAGCAGAAGGCTTCAATGGTGAGAAAGTTACATTGACACAGATTGAGGATGTTATCCCGGCAAACACAGCCGTTATCCTTGAGGGCGCAGAGGGTGAGTACACTTTCAGTGTATCAGAGACTGACGCAGCAGCCGTAAGCGGCAATCTTCTCAAGGGTACAGTCATCAACACCAACATCATTGGCCAGGCTTATGTACTTGGTGTGGTAGAAGGTGAGACCGGCCTTTACAAGACACAGATGAGCACTGTAGCCCTCAGCTCTGCTTCAGGCTCAGTAAACGTATTCCTCAACAACGCATACAAGGCATACTTGCCGGCAAGCGCAGTTCCAGCAGCAGCACAGGGTGCAGCAAACTTCAGCTTCCGTTTCGGCGAGGGCACTACTGCAATTGAGAATGTAGAGGTGGAGAACGAGGTTAAGGCAATCTATGACCTCACTGGCCGCAAGGTAGAGGCTATCACAGCTCCCGGTATCTACATTGTTGGTGGCAAAAAAGTTCTTGTTAAGTAAGAATAAATTTTAGACATAAGAACATAAGTACATAAGAATTTGTGTACATAAACCGGTTCGAAAGATATGCAATGGAACAGATAAACAGATTGTTAAAAGCTGTATTCAAATGCATTTGCATACATTTTTAAAAATCTGTTTATCCTAATGCGCAAAGTGCGCATTACAACAACGCAGTTGTTGGTTAATTGCCTACACCTAGAAGCGCGTACCTAACTTTTGTTCTTCTGTCCAAAAAATGAAATAAATAAAATTAAACAGATATATGAAGAAGACTTATGTATCACCTCTCATGGTAGAGGTAAATGTTAAGGCGGAGGCAATGCTTGCAGCTTCACTCAAAATGGATAACGAAAAGACAGTAGATACCTCAAACGGTGGCCAGCTCTCGGGCGGCAGCCGCGGTGAGTGGGGCAATTTGTGGAACTAATCCACAAATTGACCTATCGGTGAGCTTTTTAGCGAATGGTCGCGGGCAGCGCAGACACAGGTTGCGCCCCGCGGGTCGCTGATAAAAAAGCGAGCCAATGGGGCAACCTTTGGAACTAATAAAACTACACGCATTTACTTTCCAAAGTAAATTTTTTCATTAGTTTAAGTTGCGGAGCAGGCCTTTCCGGAGACCTGCTCCGTTTTTTTGAAAAAAACATTTAGATTGTAAACAAAATCATATATTTTTTTACATTTGAATCAAGAATACAAAACCGATAGTTAGTATGAATAAAAAGAATGCATTAATGCTTTTCGCCGGTATCCTGCCAGTAGTGGCTTCAGCACAAGCACAAGATCGTCCTAACATTATATATATAATGTGCGACGATATGGGATACGGTGATTTGGGTTGCTATGGTCAACAATTGATTTCCACGCCCAACTTGGACAAAATGGCTGCTGAGGGCATGCGCTTTACACAGGCCTATGCCGGTAGCCCGGTGAGTGCTCCATCGCGTGCTTGTTTCATGACAGGCCAACATACAGGCCACGTCCACGTACGTGGTAATCGCGAGTACTGGCAAAGTGCACGTAGGGAAAACATGTTTGGTTCGAATCCGGACTATCATATCATTGGTCAGGAGCCTTATAAGAACACACATAAGATTGTGCCTGAATTGTTTAAGGAAGCAGGCTATAGCACCGGTATGTTCGGAAAGTGGGCCGGTGGTTACTACAACATGAACTACCCCGATACCTATAAAGTGGATGCAGATGGCAACACCATTACCAGTGCCTCTGCCACCAGCAGTTCGGCTTCATTGCCCAACAAACGTGGCATCGACTGCTACTATGGTCCAATCTGCCAATTCCAGGCACACACATACTATCCAAACTTCTTGAACCGTTACGATCCCGAGAAGTATGGCGACAAGCATATTGTGGTAGATACATTGAAGCAAAATATCCAGCATCGTGATGTGTCGTCAGGAAATGCCGACTATGAAAATCGTGAGCAATACACTGCCGACCTCATTCACCAATATGCTTTGGATTGGATTGACCGTCAGGAGGCCGGCAAGCCATTCCTTGGTATATTTACCTATACTCTGCCTCACGCCGAGTTGTGGCAGCCTAATGACAGTATTCTGCAAAAGTATATCCAGGCGTTTGAATGTGACGATAGTGGTTTTGGTGGCGCATTCTCCTCTTGGTATTACAAGAATTCCAACCGACATGCCCAATTTGCAGCCATGATTACTCGTCTCGACACCCAGGTGGGCGAAATTTTCGCGAAGTTGGAAGAAAAGGGTCTTGCAGACAATACTCTCGTGATCTTCACATCGGATAACGGTCCTCACGAAGAAGGTGGAGCTGACCCAGATTGGTTCAACCGTGACGGCCTGTTGCGTGGAACCAAGCGTTCTACACACGAAGGTGGTATCCGTGTTCCATTTATTGTCAAAGGTCCCGGGGTTCCTGCAGGTACAGTAAACGATCACCAGCTGGCATTCTATGATCTTATGCCTACGCTCCTCGATTATGCAGGACTCAACGGCGATGCTTATAGTCGCAAGGCGAGCACAGCTACACAATATTGGGACGGTATCTCGTTCAATAATACCCTTCGTGGAAATGATGCTGAACAGGAAAAGCATGAATTCCTCTACTGGGAATTCCACGAAACCAACATGATGGCGTTGCGTATGGGCGACTGGAAGTTGGTGGTGAAGAATGGTGCGACACAGTTGTACGATCTCGCTGTTGACGTGCACGAAGACACTGACGTTGCCGCAGAAAATCCTGATGTGGTTCAAAAGATGGTACAAATCATCAACCAGGAGCATATAACCAGCGACCTGTTCAAAGTGACTATGCCAGGAGAATCAACAAAGAGATAATGTAGTGAATCATTGGAATACGCAAAGTACCCCGGATGCCGGGTGTGCTTTGGCTATTCCGGATTTTTCAACATCTTTAAACAAAGAAATCCATATGAAAAAGATATTCATCCTATTTTTGTCTTTGGTCGCTGTTTTACAAGGTTGGGCTTTTGAGCAAGACAAATATTACACAATCAACCGCAATGGTGAATCGGGCTCGTATATCTACGCAGCAGACGGGATGATGCAGACCGGTGCACTGAATGCAGACAATGGCGTGTACGTGTGGCAGTTTATCCCTACAGGCAAGGACAACTGCTATTACATCAAGAATGTTGCGACTGAAACATATATGCAGTCGTCCAATATAACATTGAGCACAAATGTAAGCTTGGGTAATGACCCCGTGGAATATTATGTAAGCACCGGTGCAGGTACAACCGGCAGCGGCACTACATATTTCCTGGCTTCCAACGACCAAGGTACAATCAACTACAACGAAGATGCGACACTCGGCCTCAACAAAGGTGCTACCGGTGTTGTAGCCTACTATGTGAAGACAGGTCGTGGTAATTCGTATTGGGAAATCAAGGAGACAAGTTATAACACATCTGCTCCGGAGCCCCCTGCCGATGAAGACCCCGATGTATGCCCTGCTATCGCTGCTTACAGAATGCCTTGTGGAACATATTCGGCAAAGACCCGCTTGACTCAAGTGGATATCACAGGCGACGGTGTGTTGTCCGAATTGCACTACAAACCGGCTACTACCGGACGCTATACACTATACACAAAGGAACGTGCAAAATTGATGCACGGAGGTAATGTAAAGTTGACTGCAAAGCTACTTGGTGTAAACGAGATAGGTCTGGAGGTAACAGTATGGGCCGACTTTGACGGTGACGGTGTCTTTGAACAAAGCGTAAAACCAGCTTTGGGTGAATTGATTGAAGCTGAATTCACCGTGCCTGCAGGCAATGCGACGAATGGCCGTTTCCGCATACGCATAGATCAGAGTGGCGGCGAGTCGGCCAACGCCGGTTTCTATGGCACAATGTATGATTTGCCGTTTGATTTTGGTGCTGCCCAGACACACCGCACATTGAAAGTCTCGGCCAATGTTGCCGAGCGTGGTACAGTGGCTATCAAGGAAACAAGTGAGAAGGTGTTGGATGTTGAACCGGGCACAGAACTCACTGTCGTGGCAGAGGTGAAAGAAGGTTTCTTCTTCCACGGCTGGCGTAAAGGCAGAACTATCGTTTCCTATAAACCTGAATACACTGTGGTAATGACCGAAAACAAAGACCTCGTTGCGGTATTTGCTACAGTGGAGGGTGAAATCGAAGTTGAGGATGACGGCACTTATCCTGTCAATTTCCCGAAGAATACTACTGCAACCCGCACCGACCGCAAGCTCAATGCCGTGTCATTGACAGCTGCCGGTGGTGAAAAACAGACCCTGAATGTGACCGGCAGTAAGGTTTACAATGACTTGACTACAAAGGAAAGCAACTATCTGAAGTGCTTGCCTGGTGAGAGTTTGACAGCAGAACTTTCATATACCGGTACATGGATGCACGGTTATGTATTCATTGATGAAAACAACGACAAACAATTCTCGTTTGCCGAAGGCAACACCGACCAGACGGGTACCGAGGTAAAGAGTTTCAGTTTCTATTCGGGAGATTTCAATAATGATGCAAGCGGCTATAATTCTGCAGGCTCATATCTCACCGGCAATAGCCGCAATACAATGGCTTGTCCTTCATTCCCGGCACCGGCAGAATCGGGCACCTACCGTATTCGCTTCAAGGTTGACTGGAATAGCGTAGACCCGGGCGGACAGCTCGCTGCTGACGGCACCCCAACCGGTAGCAATGGTATCATTGCCAATGGTGGTTTCATCGTTGATGCCACTCTCATTGTAGGCGAAGCAACCGGAATTGACGTTGTGGAAGCTACAACAGATTTACCTGTCTATACCATTGATGGCCGCCGTGTGAACAAACTGCAAGGTCTTCCTAAGGGCATATATATCATTGGCAACAAGAAGGTCTATGTGGAATAACTAAGGGAAGAATCAAACAAATCCCTATAACAACTCCTCTGCCCCGACTTAGTCGAGGCAGAGGAGTTTGCTTTATAACCGGCTCTTTTTGAACATACCATGCAAATCAGACAGCGTCACCTGTCATATTTTTCAGGACAAAAGTACATAAATGGCGAGGTTTTCGTTTTAATTAACGTGAGTTCGATATAAGAATTTATACTAAAATTTAGCGTATTTTGTCATCTCGAACGTACGTGAGAGATCTCTTATTGTACGATATTTTTGAGATTCCTCGTCGCTACGCTCGTCGGAATGACAGGTTCGCGATTTGATTTAGCTTATTTCGAACTCACGTTAAATATATTAATTGTTTACGACACAAAGATAGTGGCATAAACTCAGGAGGGAGTTGTAAAATTGACAATTTCAGTTTTTGCCTAGTGGTGCTATAATCAGTTTGTATATTACAACAGAGTCCACAAATCGAAAAATCTGTGGACTCTGTTGTAATATTAAATAACTCTTATTTTATAATCGTCTTCTTTCCGTTTATTATGTAAATACCTCGTGTAGGATTCTCCACTCGACGGCCTACAAGGTCGTATATTATATTCTCCTGCGCAGTTGCCTCAATGTCGCCGATACCTGTCTCGGCAACAACCTTAAGAAGTGTCCAGCGCGACTGGTTCTTGCCTGTAGCAT
>JAZREN010000005.1:0-1891 GCA_045660825.1 Bacteroidaceae bacterium | reverse complement strand
TCTTGACGCCAGCGAGCATGGCCTCACACAGGCGCAGATTGAGAAACTCAACGACTACTACCAACACACCGACAAGGGACTTGCTACCGAGTCATGTGCAAGAGCAAATAACGGTGTGACTGTTGGTACAACACTGCTTCGTGAGTGGAAATACTCGGCACATACAAGTGGCGAGACCGGACACAGACACATGTCGCACTTGATGGCTCTCTACCCAATGGAGCAGATTACTCCCGAGAGTCCATACTTTGCCCCTGCCGTTAACTCATTGAGACACCGCGGCGATGCCGCTACAGGTTGGTCAATGGGATGGAAGGTCAATCTCTGGGCGCGCGCACAGGATGGCGACCATGCCCACATAATCATAAAGAACGCGCTGCAGCATGCAGGCGGCAACGGTGGTGTATATTACAACCTGTTCGATGCGCACCCGCCATTCCAGATTGACGGTAACTTTGGTGTATGCGCAGGTATGGCCGAGATGCTGTTGCAGAGCGCACACGGCTATATAAACATTCTCCCTGCACTGCCAAAGGTTTGGGAGAAGAGTGGAGAAATTACCGGTATGAAGGCTGTCGGCAACTTCACCGTTGATTTCAACTGGGCAGGTGGCAAGTGCCAGAGGGCAACCATCACAAGCAACGCCGGCGCCGTGCTCAAGGTTCGTTGCAACCGCGGAGTTATGGCAATTGACAAGGCGCTTGTAACCGTGAATGGCAAAAAGGTAGCAGTGACAGTTGCAGATGAGATTGCTACAATCCCTTGTATTAAGGGCGATGTTGTTGTCATTGACTTTACCAAAGATGCTGCATCTTATGTAGAGAGCCACGAACTCGAGATGACGGAGTTGGGATATGCAACTCTCTACCTTGGCTTTGATGCGGCTATCCCCGAACTCAAGGGTGATAATAGCGGTGTCTATACCATCACAAGCGTGGGCAACGGCTATGCACACATGGAGGCTGTGACCGGCACGCTGCCTGCAAATACAGGCGTCGTGGTAAAGGCCGACGAGGGTAAATATACATTCGTACAGTCGTCAACCGCCCCTGCCGACATTGAGAAAGGACTGCTCAAAGGCACTCTTGCACGCGAACAGATAATCAAGGATGCCGACAAGGAGTATTATATCCTCTCTGACGAATATGACCCTGTAGGCTTCTACATTGCCGGGAACGGAGCGAAGAATGAATATTTCTGGAACGATGCCAACAAGGCATACCTTGTAATCTCCAAGGAGGTGGCGCAAGGCAGTACAGGCTTCCGTTTCGATATCGACGGCACAACAGGGGTAGAAGAGGTGAAAACGGAAAACGGAACCAACGGTCGAAGTGAGTCAAAGGTGAAAGCTGTTTATGATTTGCAAGGAAGAAAAGTAGAGAATCCAAGCAAGGGTATATATATAATTAACGGCAAAAAAGTTATTGTAAAGTAATAAGTGATTAAAAAGGCCAACTACTGCGTTATGCTTGCCGTCAGGGCAACTTGCTGGCCTTTTAGAATTGCTTTATAGCAAACAAACTGCTCCCCTGTCCGAGGGGAGCAGTTTGTTTCAACATAGTTAACAGCAGGGCTTTTCAACTTGCTGGCTACGGGTACGTGGGTTTTATTTATTTTTTGAAGACATAAGAATTACTTTGTAATCGAAAAGGCTTGCAGCAGTTAGTCACGCGTAGCGCGGGCGCAGTTCGCGCCGTGTGGGATGCGATTGGCAAGGCTTTTCAACTTGAATACGCTGTTAAAAGAATAATTTTTTGAAGACAGAAGAACAAAAGAACAAAAGAGCTTTTCTGCTATTGAGATATGTGCGTCGCTAGTAAAACTACGCGACAATGAATTGAGTGGATATGTGCCAAGGTGAGAACTTGTTTTCCCCTTAGCCATATATCCA
>JAZREN010000004.1:0-46359 GCA_045660825.1 Bacteroidaceae bacterium | reverse complement strand
TGGTGTGTGTGCCAGCCTCGGGATCTTCGGGATTATTGATGCTCTCCATCACCTCAACTTGTCCTTCGGGATAGTTGGTGATAACGAGTTTCACGGGGTTCACGACAGCCGATACACGGGTAGCACGAGCATTGAGGTCTTCGCGCACAGCACTCTCGAGCAGTGCGAAGTCGTTCAGAGCATCATATGTAGTGTAACCAATCTTGTCCACAAAGTTGCGGATAGACTCGGGCGAGTAACCGCGGCGGCGGAAACCGCAGATTGTGGGCATACGGGGGTCGTCCCAACCGTTCACGAGCTTCTCTTTTACAAGGATGAGAAGGTTGCGCTTGCTCATGAGTGTGTAGTTGAGGTTGAGCTTGTTGAACTCGTACTGACGTGGACGGTTGTCGTCGAGATCCTTGCCATCTTTTACCCAATCGACGAACAGATCGTAGAGCGGGCGGTGAGGTACGAACTCCAATGTACACAATGAGTGTGTAACACCCTCGAAGTAGTCGCTCTGGCCGTGTGCGAAGTCATACATCGGGTATGCCTTCCACTTTTCGCCGGTACGGTGGTGCGCTGCTTTTACTACACGGTAGATGATTGGGTCGCGGAAGTGCATGTTTGGGCTTGCCATATCAATTTTTGCGCGCAGCACCATCTTGCCTTCCTCAATCTCGCCGGTGTTCATCTTTTGGAACAGTTCAAGGCTCTCCTCGATGGGGCGGTCGCGGTATGGGCTGTTTGTACCGGGCTGTGTTGGAGTTCCCTTCTGCTCGGCAATCTGCTCAGCACTCTGCTCGTCGATATATGCCTTGCCCTCCTTTATGAGCTTTATCGCAAAATCCCAGAGCTGGTCAAAGTAGTCCGATGCATAGTATACGTTAGCCCAGTCAAAGCCAAGCCATTTGATGTCTTCCATAATTGCGTCTACATACTCTACATCCTCCTTAGTGGGGTTGGTGTCGTCGAAACGCAGGTTGCAGATACCGCCATACTTTTGTGCCATGCCAAAATCCATGCATATTGCCTTAGCGTGGCCAATGTGCAGGTATCCGTTCGGTTCGGGCGGGAAACGGGTTTGTACCTTGCTTCCGTTCTTGCCCTTTTCGAGGTCGTTCACGATTATCTGCTCGATAAAACTGATGCTCTTCTTCTCGCTCTTTTCAGTTTCGTTGATTTCTGCCATTTTTTATGTTGTTTTTAATGATTATAACCGTTGCTTGATGAAATCTTTGATTTCAATCTACAAAATTAAATCTTTTTTTTCTTTAAAGCAAACCGTTGGTGGTTTTAGATGTTCTGCCTGTAGAAAAACATCGGCCGGCTGTTATGGCCGACCGAGTGAAATGTAATATCCGAGTTTGTAGATCTTGAATTTCAGCAATGATGGAGTTTTGCCAAGAAGGTTTTTTCTTAAGCGTTCCTTGTTGTGTTTCCAGTATCTCATGAAAAGCCCGGTGAGGTGCAGACTCTTCAGTCTGTCCACGGTCGCAAGCAGTGGGGTGCTGTCGATTTTCTCTTTGATTTCGACCAGTGTGGCAAGTGCCTGCTCTGTCTTTTCAAGGAATACGGCATTGTCTTCCAATCCGCAGTGCATCAGCCTGTTCTCAATGTGCATAATCTCGATATGCTGTTTTTCAAGCTCTTTGCCAAAGAGCACGTCTTCGTAACCGTAACGCGTGATTGATGTGTCAAATAAAATTGAATTGAAAAGCGCTTTGTCAATAGCAAAGTTAAAGGAGGTGAACCTGTCGTATGGCGCCTTGCTGCGTGTAACTGCGTCGCGTGTCTTGTCGGCTTCTTTCTCGTATTTGTAACGCAAGGTGCAATGCTCGTTGGGAATCTCTTGTGGGTGGTAAAGACCGCCACAGACTACCTTATGCTTCTGCAGCCCGGTTGCATATGCCTGAAGGAAATCCTCCTTCTCGACAACCGCGTCGCAGTCAATGAATATAAGGCCCGGGTATTGTGCCTCTGCTGCCAGGAGATTGCGTATTGCTGCACGGCCGATGTTCGTTTCTTTTACTATGCGGCGGCAGTTTGTCAGCATGTCGGCAATGGAGTTCAAGTGCAGATTGCTTTTTTCTGTTCCATCTTCGGCAATCAGGATTTCATATGGGCAACCAAGCGCTTCACCTTGTCCGTGGAGCGCTTCAATGAGTTTGCTGCAATTGAAATTCTTGGTTGGAATAAGGATTGATATCATGCTGTTTTGGGGGTTCTTGTTCTGCAAAGATATAAAACTTGCTCAAATATTCACAATGAGCGTCCATGTGATTGTGGTAATATGAATATATTTTACTATCTTCGCAGAATAATAGAAAGAATCTATAATCAAAAAACATATACATCTATGAAGAGTGACATTCAAATTGCTCATGAAACCAAGCTTGAGCGTATCGAAAATGTGGCAGCCCAGATCGGTATCGATGCCAATGAACTTGAACATTATGGCAAACATATTGCCAAATTGCCTTTGAGCCTCATTGGTCAGCAGAAAGGTAAACTCATCCTTGTTACAGCCATCACTGCAACAAAGGCGGGTATTGGTAAGACAACCGTTTCAATCGGTCTTGCATTGGGACTCAATAAAATAGGCAAGAAGGCTGTTGTAGCTCTTCGCGAGCCTTCACTCGGTCCCTGCTTCGGTATGAAGGGTGGTGCTGCCGGTGGCGGTTATGCCCAGGTTCTCCCAATGGAGAAGATCAACCTTCATTTCACAGGTGACTTCCACGCAATCACATCGGCTCACAACATGATTTCGGCGTTGCTCGACAACTATCTCTATCAGCATGCAAAGGACGGTTTCGGTCTTAAGGAAATCCTTTGGCGTCGTGTACTCGACGTGAATGACCGTTCGCTGCGTCAAATCATCACAGGTGTTGGTCCTGCAACAAACGGTATAGTGGAGCAGGCCGGTTTCGATATCACTCCTGCATCCGAGCTTATGGCAATCCTTTGCCTTGCAAGCGACGAGAACGACTTGCGTCGCCGCATCGAGAACATCATGCTCGGTTACACATATGCAGGTGAGCCTTTCACAGTAAAAGACCTTGGCGTTGCCGGTGCAATCATGGTGTTGTTGAAGGATGCAATCCAGCCAAACCTTGTACAGACAACCGAGAATACTCCCGCAATTATCCACGGTGGTCCATTCGCCAACATTGCCCACGGCTGTAACTCACAGCTTGCAACAAAGATGGCTTTGGCACACAGTGAGTACACCATCACCGAGGCCGGTTTCGGTGCTGACCTTGGCGCAGAGAAATTCTACAACATTCTTTGCCGCAAGAGTGGTCTGCAGCCCGATGCAACTGTCATCGTTGCAACAGCTCAAGGCTTGAAGATGCACGGTGGTGTTGAGCTCGACAAAATCAAGGAGCCCGATATGGAGGGCTTGCGCAATGGTCTTGCAAACCTCGACCGTCACGTTGCCAACCTTCGTTCATTCGGTCAGTCTGTTATTGTTGTGTTCAACCGCTTTGCTACTGATACCGACGAGGAGATGGCGTTGCTGCGCAACCACTGCGAGCAGGAACTCGGCTTGCCATTCGTAATCAACAATGCATTTGCCCAGGGTGGTGAGGGTGCTGTTGAGATGGCACAGATTGTTGTCGATACAATCGAGAAGAATCCTTCAAAGCCTCTTGAGTTTACATACGACGACGAGGACAGCGTGCAGACAAAGATTGACAAGGTTGCAAAGAAAATCTACGGTGCAGCTTCGGTTACATTCGCAAAGCCTGCGCTCGACCGCATCAAACTTGCCGAGAAGTATGGCCTTGCCAACTGCCCTGTATGTATTGCAAAGACACAGTTCTCATTCAGTGCCGATGCGACCAAGTATGGTGCAGTGAAGGATTTCAATCTTCAGATCCGCGATGTTGTGCTTAACGCCGGTGCCGAGATGATTGTTGCCATTGCAGGTGATATCATCCGCATGCCGGGCTTGCCAAGGGTTCCACAGGCAAACTGCATTGATTTTGTGGATGGTGAGATTGTTGGCTTGAGCTAAAGATACATTCATGATAAACCCGATGGCGCGCATTTAGTGCGCGCCATTTTTAATATAGACAGTTATGGCACAACCATTGGCGGAGCGTTTACGCCCCACGTCATTCGAGAACTATGTAGGTCAGCAGCATCTTGTTGGGGATGGTGCTGTGCTGCGTCGCATGATTGATTCGGGCAGAATTCTCTCGTTCATCATGTGGGGCCCTCCGGGTACCGGCAAGACAACCATTGCCCGCATCATTGCCAACACGCTCAACCGTCCGTTCTATACGCTGAATGCCGTGTCGGCGGGTGTGAAGGAGGTGCGCGAGGTGATTGACAAGGCTAAGAGTTCGCCGCTCTTCGCCCGTGGCAGTGCAATACTATTCATTGATGAGATCCATCGTTTCAGCAAGTCGCAGCAGGATTCTCTGTTGAGCGCGGTTGAGACCGGTGTGGTCACTCTCATTGGCGCAACAACCGAGAATCCCTCGTTTGAAGTTATCCGTCCTTTGCTCTCGCGTTGCCAGCTCTATGTGCTCAAGTCGCTTGAACAAGATGATTTGATGCAGTTGCTCAACTATGCGATAACCACTGACAATATTCTCAAGGAACGTGGCGTCGAACTGCGTGAGACTGCTGCCATCATGCGATACAGCGGTGGTGATGCACGTAAACTCCTCAATATCCTTGAACTTGTTGTCGAGAGCGACCCCGACTCGCCGGTGGTGATTACCGACGAGAAGGTGAAGCACTGCCTGCAGCAGAACCCTGCTGCATATGACAAGGATGGCGAGATGCACTATGACATTATTTCGGCCTTCATAAAGTCAATACGTGGCAGTGACCCCGATGCGGCGCTCTATTGGATGGCGCGCATGATTGAGGGTGGCGAAGATCCCGCTTTCATAGCACGTCGCATAGTTATATCGGCATCCGAGGACATCGGTCTTGCCAACCCCAATGCGCTGTTGCTTGCCAATGCGGCATTCGATGCGGTTACAAAGATTGGTTGGCCCGAGGGGCGTATTCCACTTGCCCAAGCAGTTGTGTATCTTGCGACATCGCCCAAAAGCAATTCGGCATATATGGGTATAAACAAGGCTTTGCAGACTGTGCGCGAAACAGGTAATTTGCCTGTGCCGTTGCACCTGCGCAATGCGCCTACCAAACTTATGGCAGAGCTTGGATATGCCGACGGATATAAATACTCACACGACTATCCGGGACACTTTGCCAAGCAGCAGTTCCTGCCCGATGGCGGCGAGTCATTCTCGTTCTGGATGCCTCAAGACAATCCCGTTGAGGCAAAGGCAAAGGCATGGATGCATCAGTGTTGGGGTGATGACAAACCGTTCAGCAAATAATTCAAATATAGATAAGATGATTGAGGGGATACACTGTCGGTGTATCCCCTCAATCGTTATCAAGTTTATTCTATTTCTATTTGCTGCTCTTGAAGTATGAACCCAGTGACAACATCCATGCCACTACGATGCTCACAACCATACCTATTGCTCCAAAGAGTAGGAAATTGGCATCGGTGTATTCGCTCATACAGAACACGACAACTTCACCGGCAACGAAACCTGCAAGCGCAGCATAGCCCTTGACACGTTTCATGAACACGGCTATGAAGAACAGACCACCCAAACCACTGGTGAGCAATCCCAGAGCTTCGTTGAAGAAATCAAGGAATGACTGTATGTTCCATGTTGCCATGAATAGTGCAAGTGAAAGGCCTACAACACCGCTTACCACCGATGCCCAGCGTGCTACAACCACAGTCAGCGAGTCGGTTGTTGATGGGCGGAAACGTTTCCAGAAGTCTATGGAGAATGCTGTGGCCACACTGTTGATGTTACTTGAAATGGTGCTCATGGTTGCGGCAAATATTGCGGCAATTAGTGCACCGGCAACGCCGGCTGGCATCTGGCTCATCATGAAGAATGGGAAGATGGCATCCGATTGTCCCATGGTGATGTCAAGCTCTGCAGGGTGAGTCTTGTAGAATGTGTAGAGTCCGGTACCAATCATGTAGAAGGCAACTGACACGAACACGCTCATCACGCCGTTTACAAGTATGCCACGTCCGGCCGATTTCTCGTCGGGAGTGGTGAGGTATCGCTGTATAACTGTCTGGTCCGAGGTGTAGGATATGAGGTTGTTGGCAAGACCGCCTAGTATGATAACCCACCATGTGGCCTGCGACCAGGAGTTGCTCCAGTCAAACAGTTGTAGTTTATCGTTCTCCAATGCAATGTTGATGCAGCCGCTTATTCCGCCCTCGGTTCCCATTGCCAGGTATACTACGGCAAATATGGCACCGAATACAAGTATCAGACCCTGTACCACGTCGCCCCAGATTACTGCTTCTACACCGCCCATTGTACAATAGATGATTGTGACCAATCCCATAAGTACTATGCACAGATAGATGTCTATTCCTGTCACGGCTGTGAGTGCCAATGAAGGGAGGTAGAGCACGATAGCCATGCGCACAATCATGAATATGCAGAACAATGTGGATGCCAGCATGCGTGTGAAGAGGTTGAAGCGCTGTTCAAGAATCTCGTAGGCACTGGTGACATTGAGCTTGCGGAAATAGGGGAGATAGTACTTTATGACAGGGAAACTCACGAGCAGTATCATCCACAGCATGGGGTAGTAGGTCCAGTTTGTGGTGTATGCCTTGGCCGGGATTGTCATGTATGTGATTGCCGAGAGCATGGTGGCATATATACTTATACCGGCTGCCCACCATGGGATGCGGCCACCACCTTTGAAGAAGTCCTCGGCACCGTTCTCCTTGCGCATGAAATAGAATCCCATTCCCAGCATGGCAACAAGGTATAGTGCAAGGACTGTCCAGTTGAGCCAGCCGAAACTCTTTTCGTTGCTCACCTCAATGTGTGTCACGTCGGTACTGCGCACACCGGGCATCAACTCACCACCGCTGTAACTCCAACCATTGCTGCCCGTTTCGGGTGTGAGGCATGCGCCGGCGCGTGCCAGCAGGCTGTCGCCCGGCAGGATTCCCCAAGAGTCGGTTATTGTGTGGTATGTGAGTACATCCTCGCGGAATTTATACCACTCGGGTGCATGACGCAGGTACATGCTGTCCTGCTTGCCCTCGATGGCACTCTTGAAGATGTCGTGGTCGACACCACCAAAGAACAGTACGTGGCTGTAGCCCACAGTGGTGCATGTGCTGCCCACAATAGCCTGTATCTTCTGTTTGCGCTTGCCGTTGGTGGTATTGTCAATCCATGCCATGGTTGATGCAGTGCGTTTCCATTGTGTTGGTGCAACGCAGCCTTTCTTCAGTTCTGCAATAGGCACGTATATACCATCGGTGTGTACAGTTGCGTTGACTGTTGGTTCCGTTTCTACCTTTCCGCTTTCCGCTTTCACCTTTCCGTTCGTTTTGCCTTTTGGTTGGTATCCGCCAAAAACAAAGAGTGCATGTCCGCTTGCTGTGTTCTGAACTGCAACGCATGGCTGCAGACGGCACTCATCGGGCAATGTTGCAACCTTGCTCCATGCACCGTTTTCCGCTTTTACCTTTCCGCTTGAAAAAGGCAGTGCGTATACATCCTTGTTGGGTACACCGTTGGTCTGTCCTCCTGCCACCCAAATCATGCCGTCGTAGTATGTGGCAGCAAAGTTATCCAATGCTACAGGTAATGAGGCAATGGGGGTTGATGTACCGTCGGTGGCATTGATGAAAAGGCATTCGCAGAGCGATGATGTTGCATCCATACCGCCCAAGTATACGGCACCGTCGGGCACTTGCACGCTGGCACCATAAGCTCGTGGGTAGTATACTTTCTGTCCGCCATCAGCACATGGTATATCGGGGAAATTGCATCCTCCGTAGGTCGACAGGCTGCCGTTTATCCAACCCGCATAATGACCCGAAACAGCCTTGTCCAATGGCTGTGCCGGTGATACGGAAACCTTGTTCTGCGCAATGCCGAGTATTGAGCAGAGCAGAAGGAGTGATAATATTATATGTCTTTTCATGGAGTGCATTATTTTGTCAGTTCCTTGCAAAGGTCGTATGACTTGATCATCATACGTGGAATGTGGAACGGTCCTTTGAAGATGTTGCCCTTGGCAGGCTGTGCCACTGTACCGTCACGGTGCAGGTAGCCATACCACTCGCCGCATTCAGCATCGGGGAAGTGTGCATATGTCCATTCGCTTATCTGCTTATGCCATATGAGGTACTTGTCATCACCTGTCGCTTCGTAAGCATAGAGTGTTGCAATGATTGCCTCGGTCTGTGGCCACCAGAATTTCATGTCCTGTGAATAGTCCTGTGGCGGCAGGTTGCGGCAGTCGCGGAAGTTGATGATGCCTCCATACTGCTTGTCCCAGCCCCATTCCCATGACCAGTCGAGGATTTGCAGTGCCTGTGCTGTGAGTTCCTTGTCCCATCCGCGGTATTTGGCCTCTTCGAGCAGGAACCATGCAGTCTCGATGCAGTGACCAGGGTTGATGAGGCGACCGTTGATGGTGTCTATGAATTCGCCGTTAGGGCCAACCATCTCAAGCAAAGCCTTGAACTCGGGCTTCATGAAATCCTTGAGCGATGCTATTGATTCGTTGATCTGCTGGTCGAGTACAGGGTCGCTGATTACGTTGCGTATGCGTGATGCGGTGTTGATTAGAATCATCACCAATGAGTGGCCTTTTGCCTGCAATGATGGCAGGTACTTTGGCTCCATGTAGCCCGGTGTTGCAACGAACTTGCGTATGTCTTTGAACAGGTCCAAAGCTTTCTGGGCATATGTCATGTCGCCGCTCGCTTTGGCATACTCGGCCATTGCAATGGCTGCAAAACTCTCCGAGAATACGTAGCGGCGCTTGCGTAGTGGTGTGCCGTCGGCCATAACCTCAAAATACATGCGTCCGTCGGTGTCAAAGCAATGAGCCTCAATGAAGTCAATAGTGCTCTTGGCCGCTGCAAGCCACTCAGGGTTTTTCTCTATTGTGTTGTACGCAAAGCTGCATACAAAGGCAAAACGGCCCTGGAACCACACCGATTTGGTCGTGTCAATGAGCGAACCGTCACGGTCAACGCAAGTGTATACACCGCCGTTCACGCGGTCGAGTCCGTTCTTCAGCCAGAAAGGCATAATATCGTTTACAAGATCGTCGCGGTACTTTTGCGACCAATCATTCAAATATTCATTCCAATTCATAGTGTCTGTTGAGTTAATGTGTGGGCGGGGCTTACCCGCCCTTGAAAGTCCTTTTTAGAATTTATTGCAACGCTCAAAGAAGTTGATAGCCTCCAGTTCCTTGCGCATAGCAGCCTCCTCCTCGTCGGTCATGTTCTGGAAAGGAGTGCGGTTCTTGCCAAGGTCAAGGCCAATGAGTTTCATGATGCGTTTGCCGCCAACGATGTTGCCGCGGTAGTGACATATAACGTTGATTACCTCCTGTGAGAAGTTCTGCAACTCACGTGCCTTCTCAAGGTCACCGGCGTTCCATGCATCGATGATGCCTGCAAGGTTGCAACCGTTGTAGTTGGTTGTACCGCCGATGCCGCCTTGTGCGCCACCCATTGCAAGGCATGGGAGGATTGTCTCGTCCTGACCGTGGAGCATGTCGAACTTTCCGTTCTTGTACAGGCGGCACTGGTTATACTCGTAAAGGCTCTCGAATGTATATTTTATACCTGCAAAGTTCGGTATGCGTCCGTCAACTGCCTCAAGGAACTTCACCATTGGAAGGAAAGCACCGTTGAATGCTGGGATGTGGTAGAAGTAGAATGGCAATTCGGGAGCTGCCGATGCAATCTCCTCGCAATATTTCACAAGTTCCTCAACACGTCCTACCTTTGGGAATGGAGGTGCCATAGCACCGATGCCGAATACGCCCATCTTCTGTGCGTGCTCTGCCATTCTGCGGCTCGACTTCACACAGGTGCTGCCGACATGGACAATAATCTTGAAACCCTCGGGGGCTGCAGCCACCCAAGCCTCGGTGAGCTTGATGCGCTCCTCCTCGGTGAGCATGTAACCTTCACCCGATGAACCGTTTATGAATACGCCTTTCATGCCATTCTTGGCAAGCATCTGTGCGTATGCAGGGATGGGTTCGTAATTTACTTCGCCGTTCTCATAAAATGGAGTAAAAGGGGCATCAATCAAGCCAATGATCTTTTCCATAATCTATTATAATGTTGTAAGTTAATACATTGTGATTTGCGCGCATGCGCACACACTTTCTAACCTACAAAAAAAAGAAAAAATATCTTAAACAGCAAATTTGCGTATTAAAATGTTAATGGATAGACGTTGCTTTATTATCTTCGCGTGCAAATGATACGGTGATGAATATTCAACCTATAGCATATTATCGTTCGCAGTTGTCGACAAAGTTCGGAGTACCGCGTCAGAGCGGTCTTGTGCCCGAACTTGTGGGGTGCATTGTGTTTGAACCCGAGTACAGTAATGCTGATGCCTTGCGTGGCATTGAAGGGTTTGATTATCTGTGGCTTATATGGGAATTCTCGCTCAATGGAAAGAGAGAGGGGGAGTGGTCGCCGCTTGTGCGTCCGCCGTTGCTTGGCGGCAATGAGTATGTGGGTGTGTTCGCTACCCGTTCGCCGTTCCGCCCCAATGCGTTGGGCCTTTCTTCGGTGCGTCTGCTTGGGGTGGAAGAGAGTGCCGATGGTCTGGCGCTTACAGTTTCAGGTGCCGACCTTGTCGACGGTACTCCAATCTATGATATAAAGCCTTATGTGGAGTATGCCGATGCGCACGTAGGCGTGCGTAGCGGTTTTGTCGATGAAAAACGCTGGGAGAAAGTCGAGGTGCGTTTCCCCGAAGATTTACGCGCGCTCTTTCGCGATGAGGATTTCACAGCTCTATGTAAAGTGCTTGAACTCGACCCTCGTCCACAATATCATAATGACCCGCAGAGGGTATATGGCATGCCGTTTGCCGGGTATGATGTGAGGTTTCAGGTCTCCAATGACGGCGTTTTACAGGTATTGGAGGTAGAGGATATATGAAAAATGGCGGTTACAACCGCCATTTTTCATATGATGTTTAGAAACTGAACTGCAGACCGGCAGACATTGGCTTGAATGCCGGGCCGAAGTTGCTGTTTATCACATTGCAGGGCGAGTATTTGAAATACAATCCCACGAAACGGAAATTGAGTTCGGCTCTGAAATCTACAGTTACCGGTGCAATGTTGATATTTTTCTGTTTTTCCTTGAACGATTCGCCGTTGAGGCTGTAAAGTGTCTTGATGTTTCCTCGTGTGTTGAAACTTACAACCGGTCCCACCTTCATATTTATATATCTGTTGAAATTGTATCCATACATGAATGAGAGTGTCAGGCTGAGTGTGCGCAGACGTGAGTAGTCAACATCGGTGCCATCGGGGTAATTGGCGATGAAGGTTCTGTCGCCATCTTTAATCCATCTGTTGTTGCCAATCATCTTGTAGTTGCGCCAGTCGAGTCCAAAGGTCAGCCCTATGTGTGAGTTGCGTGTTGTCATGTATTCGAGTCCAACGATGCGGTCAAGGATATATTCAAATGAACCATTGCCGAATGAGAGGTCAACGCCTTCGCCTTGTCCGGTTGCACCGATGACACCAAAACCGAATGTGGGGTCAATGATGAGACGTCCACGTTGATGTGTGCTCAAGGACGACTTTTTCCTGGTTACGAACGGAATAGTGAAATCCCAGCTGCTGTCAGTTTCTTTGTAAACGGTTTTTGTATTTGAATCATCCTCGGTACTGGTAATGTAATAGGTATATTCGGCACCATCGTTGTCACCGGTGATGTTGATGGTTGTTGTTCCGTTCTCTTTCTTTACTGTGACCTTTTGTGGAGAAACAAAGGTCTTTGTGTCGCCGTCTTCAATAATGGAACCCTTTTTCTCATTCACGTTTTGCGCAGTACCCGTCAGTGCCATTGCAAGCATCAGTGCTGTAAAAAATACCTTTTTCATAAATGTTATGTTTTTTTGTTATTTGTTGCTCCAATATATGAGTGTAGTGCCGATGTAATACATTACAATAAGCCTGTTCTCTGTTTTGTCAAGTGCAGTCACTGCTAATCTGCCTATCTTGTTATAGTCGTATATCGTGTGGTTGTATCTCATTATGAAATCATCGTCATGCATACCTATGCTTTTTGACATTCTTGGATATTTGCCGCATCCCTTTTTCCAAAGGTAGAGGCTCCAACCCATTCCGAACCGTGTTTTGGGAATAAGTCTTGAGATTGTTTTATGCAGTTTCTTCACCCCCTTGGTCGTATGGCATTTCCAAATGATGATACTGCTGCCATCAATCTCTTCCAAAGACTTCCCAAGCTCTTTTGGGTTGTTGCTTTTAGTCAGCATCTCGTTTTTATAGACAAACTCCTTAATGCTGTTGATATACTCTTGTCCGGTTTCTGTGTCAAGGCTTGCGAAATCTATCTGTATGATGTCAGCTCTTTCAACCCCTTTGTCAACGACCTTGCCCAATCGTCCGCCCAATTGCGGGTAGGCAACAGCTGCCATAACCAAAAGCAGCATTGATAATATGAATCTTTTCATCAGCGGAACATTTTTTTGAGTTCTTCAAGGGTGGGGTATCCCTCCATGTATACAATGGTAACCTCGTCGGGTTCGTCGTCACGCAGGGAACTGTTGCGGTAGAAGATGTAACGGTATTTCCCATTGTCGGGTTTGAACTGGTAGAAACCGTAGTAGAGCTTTCCGTTGATGTAGCCGCACTCCTTGTCAATGGCCTCCTTGCTGTCTTTCTCGACCATACCTTCAAGTTCATCGAACAATCTTGCTTTGGTTGTGGTTATGCTCTTGAAGATTGCCAGGTTGTATTCCTTAAGGCTCTTGCCCTCTATGACAATTGCACTGAATCCATATCTGGCTCTTTCAGTACCTTTGAACAAAGGTTCAATCTCCATGTTCTTCTGTGCGCAGGCAAGGTTTGCCATAAAACACATTGCGAGTATAAATAATAGCCGTTTCATATCTTCTTTTGTTACTTGATTCTGAACATTGCCCCCAGTTGCTCTTCGACGATATTGCTGCTTGCGTTGCTCATCTTGTTCATGGTTGTGAGCATGTGCTGCATTACAAATTCCTCATCGGTATACTCTTTGCCATCAATGCATGCATAGTATAAGTCTTTGCTTCCTGATGTAGCCAGTGTGTCTTGTTTTCCGATATATGTTCCAATAACTGCGATGGCTGCTGCACAGGCAGCTATCGATGCCCATTGTATTGCGCTGTCAAATCTGTGCTGCTTGTCGCGGTTATTCGTCTTTCTTTTTTCGGCAATGCTCTTTCCTGTAGTAAAATAGCCCATGACAGCCTTTATCTCGTTGAATGCAGGGTCGTTGGCTGTGTCGCTTGCAAGGAAATGCATCAAGGCTTTCTCTTCCACATCGGTGGTCTGTGCATTGAAATATTTCTCGCTTAGTGCAAGCCAATATTCAATGCTGTTGTTCATGTATGTTGTTTTATCCTTCATGTGCGGTCTCCTTTCTGTAACATTCCCGAATCTTGTTTCTCGCTCTTGAGATGTTCATTCTTACTGCGCTCTCTGTCATGTTATGCAGTTTGGCGATTTCTTCTATGCTGTAACCTTCTATTTCCTTTTGTTCAATGATTTTCTTTTGCAGTGTGGTGAGTTCGTTGTCTATTATCTCTTTAACCCGGTTGTATCTCTCTTCGCGTTCATTGTATGTCGTTCCGCTGTCAATGGTATCGTGTTCCTCGTCCAATGGAACGGTGGACAACTCCCGCTTCCTTCTCTTGTCAATGCAGATGTTGCGCAAAGTTATGCCGGTAAGCGCTTCTGCCTTTGCTTCGTCATTGATTGTGTCGCGCCGTAGCCAAAGCTTGCAGAATGCATCCTGCAACGCGTCGGCTGCATCGTCCTCGCTTGGGAGTATTGCCAAAGCCATGTTCAGGAATTTATTCCGCAATCTGGTGAATACCGTTGTCAGTGTCTTCTCGCTCATTCTGTATCTCTCTATTATGTAAACGAAAGATGTCGCGAAATGTAACATCTTTTTTTTATTTTTTTGCCTTTTATTATAAAAATGTAGAGAAAATAAAAACCCCTGTCGCATTGCGACAGGGGTTGAACATATGTACGGGTTGGGAATTACATATGCTCGTATACTTTGTTTTCAACCTCGTAGGTCTCGCCGATTGCATTCTGAATGAGCTGGCTGATTACGTTAGGGTTGTTGTAGAAATCGAGTGACTGGATGTAAGCTGACTCCATGTCGGCATTGAACTCGGCGTTCTTTGCCTCCTTAGAGAGTACCTTCACTACATAAACAGCGTTGTTACCCTTGATAGGTGCGCTGATTTCGCCTGCCTCCATGTTGGCAACAGCTGCGCTGATGACCAACTCGTCGGCATTGATTGACTGTACTGATGTTGCCTTCTTGTACTCAACCTGCTCGGTTGTGCTGAACTTGATGTTCTCATTAGCCTTGAGCTCGTCGATGTTCTTGCCCTTCAACTCGGCTGCGATAAGGTCGCCCTTCTTCTCGTTGATGAGCTGGAACTTGATGTTCTCCTTAACCTTGTCGAGAGCAACATATCCCTTTGGAGTGATTTCCTTTATTGCTGCAACGATGAAGAACTTCTTGCTGCCAGACATGTACTCGTGGATATTTGAGATGTCACCGACATTTCTGCCACCGAGAACCCATCTCAAGAGCTCTCTTGTACCAGGTTTGTTGGCGATATTCATGCTGTTTGAGTTGATTGAATTGGCCGACTCAAGACGGTATACTGTTGAGAGGGTGTTCTTCTGCAAATCCTCAATGCTCTTGCATGAAGTAACCAACTGGCTGAGGTTGTTGTACTCCTGGTTGTATGTGTCGGCGCTTACAGGGATGTTGCGCTCGATGATGAGTGCGTCATAAGCCTCAACCTCGCCCTTTTTCTCCATTACCTGGAAAATGAGCTTTGCGTTTGAACCGAACTCAATTACATCGTATGCATTTACATTGGCAGTGTAAACTTGATTCTGTGCCTCAGGTGTTGGGATGAAACCGATTGTTGTCACAAAATTCTTGGTCTTGAACTCAACAGTGTCTGCGCTGTAGTTCTCGGCAATCTTGTCGAAGTCTGCATTGTTTTTCAATGCGTTGAGCAAGCTGTCAACAGTTGCATTGAGAACCTCGGTAGAATCGCTCTGTACTGCGATGGCACGCAACTTGATTGTGTCGGGAACCATCATCTTTCTTACATTCATAACAAGGTTCATTGTGTTGTCGTTCTTGTCCTCGAATGGTGCAACGACTTCGCCAGCATTGTTCTGCTGAACGTGGAACTTGTGGTTCTCCTTGAATTTATTTACATAGTTCTGACCCTCGTTGTCGATTGTGATTGCATCGATAGTCCAAAGGAAACCGTCATATGGACATTCTGTTGAAGAATAGAGTGCAATGTCGTTGATGTCGGCGTTCTCCTCCTTCAAAGATGCCGCATAGCTGTCGAAATCGGCACGTACGGCGTTGATGTCGCTGGTTGTAGGTCTAATTTCCTTGTTGATGTAGTAGATGTCATACAGGTCAACAGGCAACTTGAAGAAATTCTCCTTGTTGGTATTGTAGAACTCCTCGATTTCATTGTCGCTTATTTCTACCTGACTGTCAGCAAAATTGCTGTAAGGGTAGGCTGCGATCTCAACACTATATGTGTTGTTGTTGAGGTTGAAGTTGCTCTGTGCAACGGCTTGGTTTGGAGTTGTTGAGCAGAATGCGTAGATGTTCATCAACTTGCGGCTGATGATGTCGCATGTGATGTTTGTCTCAATGAACTTCCATGCATTGTGAAGCATTGCCAACTCCTCGGGCATTGAACCGCTCTCCTTCAAATTGTTGTATTCAGCATTGATTTCGTTGATGAACTCAACATTGAATGCACCGGTCTGTGTAGAGAATACCTGTGGCAGGCGGCCTGTGTACTGCTGTGCAATACCACCCCAGTTTGTGCTCAGAATGTAGCTGATCTCCTCGGGAGTAACAGTGAGGCCTGCTGCAGCAGCCTGTGCTGTCAATGACTTGTAGTTTGTGAGGGTGGTCCAAGCCATCTGTGTTACCTCTTCCTGTGCGCTTTCGTCAAGGTTTGCACCTCCATTGAGCAATGTGTATGCCTGCTCGCATTGGTTACGGAACTCATAGAAATCGATAGCCTTGATTTCCTCGCCATTGATTGTTCCAACGATAGCCTCTTCGGGGCCTTTCTGGAAAAGTTTTACAATGTCTCCTGCTATGAACGCGAAAAGCGCGATGCCGACGAAGGCAATGAGCAGTGAGCCTTTGTTACGTAGCTTTTGTAATGTAGCCATAATTAGATATTATTTTTAGTTTATTAATTTTGCGTGTATAACACGGCAAAGTTACTAAAATGCTTTGAATTATTGTACAAAAAGTTAACGAAATAATGGGCAAAAATCGCCTTTTTTAACGATTTCTGCCCATTATTGTGTAAAAGCGCTACAGACTGTAGCTGCCTATGACGGTATTTTTTCCACCAAGGTCAGTTTTACCAACTCAATTTTTGTGCTGTGTTGCTTGATGGGGCGTATCCTGTACTTGCCAATGTTTATTACCTCGTTGAGCTGTGGGAAACGCTGGTGATGAGCCAGGATGAATCCACCAAGTGTCTGATATTCGTCCGACTCGGGTATCTCAAGGTCGAACAGCTCGTTTATGCGCTCAATTTCAAGTCGGCCCGATAGGACGTATTCGTTGTTGCCCAAAGACTTGGCAACGAGGTTCTGATTGTCGTGCTCGTCCTCGATTTCGCCTATAATTTCTTCTACAAGGTCTTCAAGAGACACAATGCCCGATGTACCGCCGAATTCATCTACTACCACTGCCAACGATTTCTTCTGTTGCATGAGTGTACGCATGAGTTTCTGCGCCGAGAGGGTCTCCGGCACTATCGGCATCTTGCATATTTTCTGTTGCCATTTCTTTGTAAGACGGAAAAGCTCGGACGAGTGGATGTAACCGATGATATCGTCGATGTTCTCCTTGTATACAACAATCTTTGAGTGTCCCGATTCAATGAATACCGATTTTAGCTCCTCAAGTGGGGTGTTGTATTCCACCGCGTCAATCTCGGTACGTGGTACAAGGCAGTCCCTGACCTTGATGTTCGAGAAGTCAAGTGCGTTCTGGAATATCCTCACGTCGTTGTCTATGGCCTCTTCGTCTTCGGCATTCTCAATTGATGAGAGGATGAGATTGTTCAGTTCGGTCTTGGAAAAGGTGGTGTCATGCGCCTCATTCTCAATTTTTGCACCGGTGAGGCGCAACAGTAGTGTTGAGCATATGGTAGTGAAGCGAGACAGTGGGTACAAAAGGATATAGATGGGGTAGGTGATCAGTGCAAAACGCTTCAACGAACGGTTGGGATTTATGCGGAAAAGCGCTTTGGGAATGAATTCGCCTGTAAATATGATGATGATTGTGGATATGATTGTCTCGAGCAACAGTTTCAATGACTCTGTTCCTTCCAGGCCGCCAAGAATTGTGCTTCCCAAAAGTTTGGCCATGAGCATACCGTAGATGACGATGGATATGTTGTTGCCAACAAGAAGGCTCGATATGAAATTGTTGCTGTTGGAGTAGAATTTGTTTATTACAAATGATGTTATGGAACGGTTGTTCTGGTCAATGCCCAGCAACAGCCTGTTCGATGACACGAATGCAATTTCCATTCCCGAAAAGAGAGCCGAGAACAGAATGACTATCGTGAGTTGTAATATAAGTGTCAACATATGTTATTGATCGACGGTGTAAATTCCTTTTGTGTTTCTTATTTGCCACACCGAGAGGTCCTGGTTCGAAGAGAATCCTACACCTTCGGTAATCTGGTCTTCCTGTTCAACCCTGATGTATGCATCGGAGTAGATGAGTTCTTCTTCCTGGTCCCAATAGAGAAGATCGGTGTAGAAATGCTGGCTTTTAGGGTTGGTTATGTTTACGTTGCCAATGAGCTTCCACAGTTTCATTTCGTTGAAATAGAATGCTGTGTCGCATTTTATAGTGGCTTCGGTATTCATGAGCGTGTCGAACTTTTCAAGAATAAGGCCTTTCTCGAACGCCCAGTACGGAGGCTGGCGTTTGCTGTACACGAACCATTCGTCGGTATCTATCTTGTAGCGTATGTGTCCCGAGTCGCTGATGATGGTGCTTACGTCATATGTGCTCATGATGGCCAGTGAATCGGGATGCTCGAATGATGGGATTGTTTCTCGTTTGCTTTCCTTGCATGAGAGGTGTAAAATCAGTACAACAACCGCCATAAAGGCAGTTGTTGTACGATATATGATACGGCTGATATTAGCGGATAGTTGTTGTTTCATTAATCCAACCGCCGATTGTTACCTTTTCGCCGTTCTTGTAACCCTTCATGAAGAGCTCCTCGCTTGAAGGTGTGTATTTCTTGTATGCAGCAATGAGCTTGTCGGCCTCACGTTTAACAGATGGGTCAACGCTCTTTGCGCGCTCCAGACGGTCGATGCACAGGTAGTATGTACAGTTGTTGAGTGTGTTGTCATCGCTCCATGTTGGAGTAGCAGCATAGCATCGTGCAATGAGGATGTGTGGGGCGCCATACTTTGAGTTGAGGGCGAGAGCCTTCTGTGCATATGAACGTGCCTTGCCATACTTGCTGAGGTTGTAGTAGATGTCGGCAACCTTGTAGCAGAGCTCAGACTTGTTGGTCACACTGGTCTCGAGCTCAATAGCGCGGTCAAAGTACTCCATCGCCTTGTCGATGTCGCCTCTCTTGAAATAGCGGTAACCACAACCCATGGCAGCCTTTGATGTCGGGTTCGGGTCAATCTCAAATGCGTACTCTGACGCTGCAAGGTATGCATCCTGATTTGTACATCTAAGCATTGCCATAACAGTGATGACCTTGTTCAGATACTCGATATTCTCCTTGTTCTCCTCAATGAGTGGTGCATAGATACGGTCAAGATCCTCGCATGATGCAGCACCGCTGTTGATGAAGTAGGCATCGATGTTGCTCTTTGCAACGCGTGACGCATCAATCATTTGGCTATATTTGCCTGCATTGATGCTGTCCTTTGGATCGCCCTCGGCCTGATATCTTTGCTCACACTCCTCAATCTTGTCGTGGTACTTGTCGAGCACGTCAACAATGTATACCGATGCATTGAGGTAGTCCTCGATAATCTGCTCGCCGTGGTTGGCATCGTTCTTGTACTTGAGGCCTGAATACTTCATGAAAAGTTCAGTCACTACGTACTCTGACTGTCCCTGCTCGAGTGCAACAGACTTTGAGAGCATATTGTATACTTCCTCAACCGGTGCGTCCTTGCGGTACTTGAGAAGGTCAATAACCTTCTTGCCAAGAATTTGGCCCTCAGACAATCTGGTCTTTGTAATCTCCTGGAGCAAATCGAGGTACTTGATCTGCTGGTCATATACAGACATTAGTTCGTCAATGTACTCCTCTTTCTTTTGTGGGTCAGCCTCTTTCTTGATGAGGTCGGCCAAGATTTTGACACCGTTAGTGTATGTGTCTACACGTGCAACGGGGAATTCATCGAAAAGAACCTTCCAAGCGTCATATGCTACTTTGTAATCCTTGTTCTTTACGTTTGTATTCATGATGCTGATGTTGCTTCTGCATCGTACGCTGTCCTCGCCCTGACCAAAACGGTAGGGGTTGCTGACGCCGTTCTGGGCGTTGGCTGCAATTGCAATGAATGCAATGAATGCTAAAAATAGTTTTTTCATATTCTATCGTTTTTTTATTTTGTTTATCTAACTCTTAATTTCATGAACCAACTCTCGTTGAAGGTTATGCCGATGTTGATTCTCAAATAGTTCTCGGTAATAAGCCCTGCCGAGCGTGGTCGCAAATGGATGAACTGTCCCGATATGTGCAGTGTACCGTGGCTATAACTGTTATTGTTGTTGTAGAACGGTACTGAAACACCGGCGCTGATGCCATATTCGTCGCAGCCTTCATGGCCGTTTATTCTGGTATAGGGTTGTGCGTAATGTACACCGGCCCTGTAGTTCATCATCTTCAGCAGGTTCTTTGACAACTCTTTGGGCGAATATTCGACACCTATGGAGATTTTGCTTCTGTCGGTACCTGTGCTTATCGCGTCAAAGAATGTCGCTGCGCTCCACTGCTCATATGTGTAGTCGGCACCAATTGTCCACTGGTCGTCATACTTGTAGGCAAAACCGCCACCATAAGTGTTGGGGAGTACGAAACCACTTGGTATGGAAGTCTCATTTGTCGCATCCGATGTTGTTTCTGTCAATGTCGCCTTTGCGTTCATGTCGTGTCCCAGGGAGTATGTAGCTCCAAGTGTCAAGTGATGCTTGGCTGCCAATTTCGACATGAACTGCACGCCGAAGTCGACCTTGTAGTTTCTTATTATGGCGTTGTATGTCTTTGAACGGTTGGTGCTGTTTGCAAATTCCGATACCACCTGGTGTGTGATGTCGCCATATATGTATGAACCCGTTACGCCGGCTGCAAACCAAGAGAATGGGCTCCAGCCAAGTCCGATATAAGGCTGGTAAAGTCCTCCGGTACCGTTGTATGTCTCGCTGTGCACCTCATTTGTGCCTTGGGACGATGTTGTGCTGAACGAGTAACCGACATTTGAATAGGGCAGGAAACCGGCCGACATTCCAAGTCCCTTGCACAGGCGGAACTGCATGGCTACGTAGTCGAAACTTGCATTCTTGGCGTTTATGCGCTTGTTGCCCTCTTTGAAGTTTACGTTCTGCATTGAAAAACCTGCCTCAAAAAGCATTGTCAGTGTGTCGGCTGTTGAAAAAGAAGCGGGGTTCTTCAGGTTTACGAAACGATGGCTACGCAGTGCATAACCCAAACCACCCATCTGTCTGTTTGTGCCAAGGCTCTGGTCCGCGAGGACTCCGACGCCATAACGTGAATATGGAGAGTTGATTCCGTTGTCGGCCATAGCACCGATAACGGAAAACATTATCAAAAGTGTTGCAAGTATCCTTTTATTCATTGCCATAATCAAGTAATATTCTATTCAGCCCTTTGGCGACTAGATATTTGTCTGCAAAGATGCAATTTTTTATGCGATTTTTCAAAGGTTTTTCGTCTCCGCCAGTTAAAAAAACCAAAACGTCGCAATATTTTTGTTTAAATTCATTAATATAGCCGTCAATCTCATGGCAAATGCCATTGATTACCCCGCTGCGGATAGCTGTTTCTGTGTCGTAACCAATGGCCGGTGTCTCACCTTCTTTCTCAACCATCGGTAATTTTGAGGTGTACTCGTGCAGTGCTCTCAAACGCATCTTTATGCCCGGGGCAATGTTGCCGCCATTGTATTTGCCGTCTTTGCCAATGAAATCGATGGTTATGGCGCTACCGGCATCTATTACGAGAATGTTACGTCCCGGAGCCTCGCTCCATGCTCCCACTGCTGCTGCAACCCTGTCACTTCCCAATGTGTGTGGAGTCTTGTAGTTGATTTCAAGCGGCAGCTTCACGCTGTTGTTGAAGCGTACAACAGGGCATTGCAGGTTTGATATGCTGTTCAACAGTTCGGGGCTGTCAACAATCACTGACGAGATGATGACCTTCTCAATATCGTACAGTCCATTCCATTCGTCTATGACGTCGAATGATGAGTTGTTTTTTCTCGTGTGGAGAATCAACTGCTCTCCCTTGAAAAGAAAAAATTTGGCGCTGTTGTTTCCTATGTCAATAATGAGATTCAAGACCGTAACTGTTAAATTGTTTGCAAAGATACGCCAAATAATTCATATTTTTAAATAAAATGAGTTGAATATGTTGCATTTGGTCTATAAATATGCACTTTTGTGTGTAATTATAATATTTTGTTGATGTCGCGTAAAATTTCGATGCAAACTTCGTATTTCTCGCTATCTTTGGACTGCGTTCGAAGATAATCTGCTATCTTTGCAAAACATTAAGAGATAGATATTATTATGAATATTATTATTAGACGTATACTGTTGTCATGCATGCTGTGCCTGTCGCTTGTGGGTGCTGTGCGTGCCGAGGTGAAGGTGAGTGTGCTCACTTGTTCGCCCGGTGACGAGGCATATGCCCTGTATGGCCATACGGCTTTGCGTTATCGTGACAAGGAAAAGGATATTGACGTAGTGTTCAATTATGGATGTTTCGATTTCAGTACTCCAAATTTCGGATGGCGTTTTGTACTTGGTGAAACCGATTACATGGTGGGTTGTACGGCTTTCAAGAATTTCTTGCCCGAGTATGAGTTCCGTGGCTCGGGAGTGGTGGAGCAGGTGATTGACTTGAGCGACAATGAGGCGCAGGCGTTATTGAAGGTGCTGTTATGGAATATAAAGCCCGAGAACAGGACATACCGTTACCGTTACCTCGACAATAACTGTACAACAAAGGTGCGCGACAGGTTGCTTGAGGCACTTGCTGCCGATAGCCGTGTTGTGTACAGGGATAGTGTACCAAATGGAAAAACATATCGCGATGCGTTGAGCTTGCCGTCAATGGAGCACCCCTGGTATACATTCGGTATCAACCTTCTGCTTGGTGCCGGCGTGGATGAACCGCTTACTGATGAGACTGCGCAGTTTTTGCCACTTGATTTCATGAATGCACTGAGTGGCATGACAATTGTTGCAGCCGATGGCGCAGAACGCAAGATTGTAGCAGAGACGAATATACTGCTTGCCGAAAACAAGCAGCCTGCAGTACGTAGTAATTTTACTCCTTTCAACGCATCATTGCTGTTGTTGCTTGCTACATTCATTGCAATGTTGTGTGAGTTGCGCAAACGCAAGACATACTGGGGGGTAGATGTACTGTTGATGCTTGCACAGGGGTTGGCTGGTGTGCTGTTGCTTTTTATGGCGCTATTTTCCGAGCATCCCGCTGTCGATGTCAACTGGCTTATTGTTCTGCTCAATCCTCTGGCGCTGGTGCTTTTGCCGTTTTATATCCGTGGCATAAGAAGGCATACCCCGATGAAGATTGCATGGGTGCAGGTGGGTTTTGTCGTGTTGTTCATTTTTACTGCAATTCTGGGTCTACAAGTGTACCCGGTACCTATATATTTCTGCGCAATGGCCTTGCTCGTGCGCTCATTGTTCCACATTTACAAAGATAAGATATGCGATTTAAATATTGTGTGATAGCACTGCTGTGCTGCGTTTCGTCACTCTTTGCCCAGCAGCGCAAAACTACACCGAAACTTTATGTCAGTATAGTAGTTGACCAATTGAGGACCGACTTCCTCTATGAATTTGAAGGACTATATTGTGACGGTGGCTTCAAGCGTCTTTTGTCGGGCGGTAAGGTGTACGAAAATGCTTATTATGCCTTTGACAACATTGACAGGGCTACAGCCATTGCTACTCTTTCAACCGGTACAAATCCTTATGTCAGCGGCATTGTTGCCGAGCGTTGGCTCGACCGCAAGTCGTTGCGTGTCGTGAACTGTGTCGAGGACAAGAACTGCAAAGGGGTATATTCCAATGAAGCCTTGTCGCCCGCGTCGTTGAAATCAATTACCATAACCGATGAGATAAAGCGTTCTACACGTGGTAATGCCATTGTCTGTTCCATTGCTCCCGATGGCGATGCTGCTGTCCTGGCGGGCGGTCATGCCGCCGATGTTGTGCTGTGGAAGAACAATATGGCCGGTTATTGGAGCAGTTCGTCCTATTATGGTCTTTATCCTTCGTGGGCTGCAGATATGAACAAGGAGCTGCAGGGAAAGGCGCAAAAGTGGACACCTCTGTTCCGCACAAGTGAATACAATAACTTCGGGGAGAAGGCGCCTTCGTCATTCTCATACTCATTTGATGGCAAGAAGAATGTCATTACATACAAGACCACTGCGTGTATCAATGACGAGATAAACGAAATGGCGTTTGCATTCCTTGAGAACAGTGAGGCCGGAAAAGACGATGTTGTAGATTGCCTTGCCCTCACATACTATGCCGGAAATTATGATGGTGCGCCAATGTCGCACCGCCCAATTGAGGTGCAGGATATGTATGCACGTCTTGACAGGAATCTGGCGGCTTTGTTTGACGAACTCGACAAGCGTTTCGGCCTTGAGAACGTTGTTATCTCTTTGTCTTCAACGGGATATGTGATGGAGAACGGGGACGAGAACAGCAGCTACCGTCTTCCATCGGGTACATTGTATTCGGAACGTATACAGGCCTTGCTGAATGTCTATTTGAGTGCCAAGTTCGGTAAGGGCGATTACATTGAGGGTGTGTATGGTACACAGCTCTTCCTTGACAATAAGTTGATTGAGAGAATGGAACTTGACAAGATGGCGGTGGTTTCGCAGGCAGTGGAGTTCCTCAAGTCACTTGACGGCGTAGAGGATGTCTTTACCATATATCGTCTTGGCGGCATGCTCAGCCCTGAGCTGCAGTTCGCCAAGAACGGTTACAACCCTGTGGGTTCGGGCGACTTGTGGTTGCGTCTTATGCCGGGTTGGAGATTGGTCGAGGATGAACTCCTTGTGTCGCGTCAGGTCTACCGTTCGCCGGTAATGTTCCCTGTGGTGATATATGGTGCCGGTGTAGAGCACTCGATTGAGGATAAACTGATTCCGGCAAATATCCTGGCGACTGAGATGGCACGTGTTCTGCGTGTGCGTCGCCCCAATGACAACTGTCTCAGGGTTTTTGAATAATGTCTATGGAATGATAAAGAAGTTGAGGTCTGCAATTTTGCAGACCTCAACTTCTTTATTCTCGTCAGTACTGTCGAATCAATAGCACTGCTCGATATTCCATACAAAAGCTCTCAGGCCAAGCATCTCGGCACTCTCATCTATCTTCTTGAGTGCTTCCAGAAGCTTGCTTACAATTGCGTCGTCAACCATTGTTATGATGCCTGAGTTCATTGATGCCCAGGCGTGTGTGCCGTAGTGTGGCTCTCCGTTGTTGCTGCCACGTCCCTGCAACTGCTCAATGAACGAGAAGCCACGACAGTTCAGGCGGTCGAGTGCGCTGATGACAGCATCCTTGTGTGCCTGGTCAAATGCTATAAATACACCTTTCATATATTTTCTTTGTTATTTGGTCCGGGGTGGGGGTGCCACCCCGGGGATGTGATTGATTCTTATTTCTTTGCGTTGATGAGCATCTCCTCGCTCTTGTGCTCGTTCCAGTACTGCTCAAGTGCACGCTGCTCTTTGTGTTTTCTGCGGTTGCGTTTGATTCCGTTGCTACCGAAGATACAGTACATTACAGGTGTGTATACCAACGTCATGATTGTCGATATTGTAAGACCACCGATAACGGCTACACCAAGCGGACGCCACATCTCGGAACCGACACCCTGGCTTGTTGCCAATGGTACCATACCAAGGATGGTGGTGAGGGTTGTCATGAGGATAGGGCGCAAACGGCTGCGTGCGGCACGCACTGTGGCAGGGATGATACCCAGGCCGCGCTCACGCAACAGCATGGTGTAGTCAATGAGCACGATACCGTTCTTAACTACGATACCGATGAGCATGATGGCACCAAGTATTGACATGATGTTCATTGTTGTGCCGGTGAAGTAGAGTGCAATCAATACACCGCTCACTGCAAACGGTACAGAGAACATGATGATGAACGGATAGGTGAGCGACTCGAACTGTGCTGCCATTACAATGAATACCAACACGATAATGAGCAGGGCAAGTACTCCCATCTCGGCATTTGACTCCATCTGGTCCTCATATGAACCTGCAATCTGTATCGAGTAACCGCTTGGAATGCTCATCTCGTCAACAATACCCATACCGTATGCGACACCGTCACTGAGTGCAGCGCCCGCTGCCAAAACTGCATCGACCTTTACAATGCGTTCGCGGTCTTTACGCTCGATGGTTGGAGGCAGTTCGCGCTGAACAACCTTACCTACATCTTTGACGCGTACCTTGGTTCCGTTGTTTGAGTACAGGACAACATTCTCAATGTCGGCAAGGCTTGTACGGCTTTCGGGCTCGAAACGTACCTTTACGTCGTACTCGTCACCATCTTCACGGAAATATGTTGCAAGAGCACCGTTGTATCTGTTGCGCAGGAATGTAGCTGCTGTGCTCAGGTTAAGACCATGCATTGCAAGCTTCTCGCGGTCGAAGTCAACCTGATACTCGGGCTGGTAATCGCTACGGCTGATGTTTACCTGTGAAATCAGAGGCGATTTCTCAAGGTTGCGGGCAAGCTCTTTTGACAAACTGTCCGTTACGGCAAAGTCATAACCATAAATCTCGAAAGTGGCTGCAACCTGTCCACCCATACCGCCGCCACCTGACTGCAGGTTAAAACGTGCAATCTCGGGGAATTTATTCTTTATGTCGGCACGCATTTGGTCGCAGATTACAGAGAGACCCAATTCGCGCTCGGTAAGTGGAACGAATGAGAAGTTGAACTTTATGATGTGTGAGCCATTGTCGCTCATTGATGCGAATGCATTATCCTCATCGGCCTGGCCAACAGTGAAGTTGCAGGCCTTCATGTCCTCGCCGTAGCGCTCCATCCACATGTTGGTAAGCTTGAGGGCAATCTCCTCGGCTCTCTCTACACGTGTTCCGATGGGGAGTTCCAATGTCGCCGAAGCTCGGGCGCTATCCTGTGATGGGAAGAACTCGCTCTTTATGTGCGGGAAAGTGAACAGGCTGGCAATGAACAGTGAGAAGCAGGCAATAAGTACTGTCCAACGGTGACGTACAGCCCAGTTAATTCGTTTTGCATACCAGTTGTCGAGTTTGTCAAGTGCACGCCCTATAGGGGTGTAGAAAACCTTGAAGAACTTACTCTGCTTCTTCTGCAGTTTAAGCATCTGCGAGCACATCATGGGAATAAGTGACAAAGCTGCGATTGTTGATACAATCATGATGATACACATCATCCAACCCAACTGCTTGAACAATACACCGGCCATACCGTTAATCATTGTCAACGGGAAGAACACAGCAAGCATTGTGAGTGTTGAGGCTACAACCGAGATTGCCACCTCGTTTGTTCCGTGCACGGCAGCGCTCTTTGGACTTGAACCGCGCTCGATGTGTGTGGTAATGTTCTCAAGTACCACAATGGCATCGTCCACAACGTTACCGATGGCAATACTCAAACAAGAGAGTGAAATGATGTTGAGTGAACCGTCTGAAACAAGCAGATAGATGAACGAAGCAATGAGCGAGAATGGGATGGTTATACCGATGATCACCGTTGCTCTCCATCGTCCAAGGAAGATGAATACCACCACCATCACGAATATCAATGCATATGCAATGGTTTCGGCAAGTGTCTTTACTGTCATCTTGATGTTGTCCGATGAGTCCATGATGACGCCAATCTCAACATCCGATGGCAGGCGCTTCTTCAGTTCGGGCAGTTTCTCATATATCGAGTTGATAATCTCTACCGAGTTTCCGCCGGTCTGTTTCTGGATGATAATCATGGCACCGCTTTGGCCGTCTGTGAATGTCTTCTGTGCACGCTCTTCTGTGCCATCGACAAGGCGGGCGATGTCTCTAAGATAGATGTTCGCACCGTTGTATGAACCTACAACAATGTCCAACATCTCCTTAGGGCTTTTGAATTCGCCCTCTACGCGCAATGCATAGGTGTTGTTACCTATGTCGAAGTTACCTCCGGGGATGTTTCTGTTCTCGGCACCTATTGCAGAGCTTACAGCCTCGACTGTGATGTTGTAGGCCTCCATCTTCTCGGGGTTCATGTAGATGTTGATTTCGCGCTTAGGAGCACCCGAGATAGAGACTGTACCCACACCGTCAATGCGCGCAAGCGGGTTGGCGATGTTGTCGTCAAGAATCTTGTATAGTGCGGGCATGCTCTCGCTGGCTTTGGCCGAGAGCATCATGATTGGCATCATGTCGGCCGAGAACTTGAAGATGATAGGGGTGCTGATTTCGTCGGGCAATGCCGATGATATCATGTCGAGCTTGTCGCGTACATCATTCGTCAAATCATCGATGTCATATCCGTATTCGAATTCAAGTGTGATGATTGAGATGTTCTCGCGTGAATTTGATGTGATGTGCTTGAGGTGTTCCACTGAGTTCAGTGTGTTCTCAAGCGGGCGTGTCACGTTGTTCTCAATGTCGGATGCACTCGCGCCGGAGTAGCTTGTGATAACCATCATTGTGTTGGTCTCGATATCCGGCATAAGGTCTATTGGTAGCTTCGAGAATGAGAAGATACCGAATATTACAACCGCAATAAAGCATAGTGCGGTCATAATAGGCCTTTTTACAGCACTTTCATATAAACTCATATTGTCTTGTTTTAATATGTTTCTTATTCAATTACTTCAACCTCAATGCCGTTGGCAAGGCTCTCCTTTCCTGCAACGACAACCTGTGAACCGGGAGCAATTCCTGAAAGGACCTCATAACGGTTGCCCATGCGGCGGCCAAGCTCAACCTTGTTGTTGGTTACTTTGCCGTTTTCGTATGTGTATACATAGTAGTCACCGCTGCCTGCCTGCTTAATTACAGCCTGGTCGGGAACAACCACGTGCTCCTTTGTACCATAGTTGACAACTGCCTTACCATACATTCCGGGACGTATCTTCAAATCCTTGTTAGCCACTGAAATCTCTACAGGGAATGTGTGCGATGCTGCTGAGATAGTGGGGTAGATGATGTCTATCTTGCCCTTGAACTCCTCGTCGCCATAGGCCTCGAATGTGAGTGTAACGTCAAGGTTCTTGTTTGTCATTGCATAGTATGACTCGCTGACATTGATTTTCATCTTTACAGGTGAAATCTGCTCAACAACGAGAATTGCCTGTCCGCCATACATGTCACCGTCGTCATAGTTGCGTGCAGTAATCACACCGTCAATGGGGCATATGAGCATTGTGTTCTCGGTGCGGCTGTCAAGAGTCTTCTTTGTAACCTCCAGCTGTGTCTTTGCATTCTCATAGTCGGCCTTTGCAATACCGCCCACTCTGTAAAGTTCTTCAATGCGGTCAAAGTCTCTCTTCTGGAACTCATACTGCAAGTGCAGCTTGTCAAGGTCTTTTGCATCAAGCTGTACCAGCTTGTCGCCCTTCTTTACATTGTCGCCCACTTCAACAAAGATCTTCTCAATACGCAGGGGTGAGTTGGGGATGATGCTGTTCTTGACCTTTGCCTCAACAGTTGTAGGGTACTCTTCCAACTGTGCTACAGCCTCTGTTGTAACGGTAGCAATCTTTACCTTTGGATTCTCTGCTGTTGTTACGGTTGTGGCAGTCTCTTCTGTCTTTGCGCAGGCACACAACAGCACGGTTGCAGCCATGGCAATGAATTTCAAATTCTTTTTCATAGGTCTGTATTTTTTTATTTATTCTTTTCCAAGTACTTTGTTCAAATCGGATTTTGCAACCAGATAGTCATAGATTGTATTGTTGTATGACAATCTTGTGTTAGTGAGTGAAACCTGTGAGTTTGTAAGCTCAAGGATTGTTCCCTTGCCCACATCGTAACGCTTCTTGCTGATTTCGAGTCCCTTCTCGGCAAGTTCAACCGCGGCCTTGTTGCTCTGCAGCTGCTCGGCGCTTGCAGACATGTTGTCCACAAAGCTCTGTGCCTGCATGCCCAGCATACGCTCGGTATTTATTCTTGTCTCGGCAAGCTGCTGCTGCTGTATCTTGTTTGTCTTGAGGCTGGTGAAGTTGCCGGCCTTGTAGAGCGGAATGCTGAGCGACAGGGTGATTGTGGCAGCGTCGCTCCAGTTGTATTTGCCAATGTTCCAGTTTGTGTTTGAAATTGACTGGTACTGGTAGTTGCCCACAAGGGCAAGTGTTGGCTGGAACGATGTGTTCAACATCTTGTACTGCTTGTGCAAGAGTTCGCCCTGCATGTCAATCTGCTTCAATGATGAGTTGTTGCTCAAGTCAATCTCGGTGTTCAATGCATTTGCCATCTCGCTCTCATAGTTCTTGAGGTTGTCGTTTATGACAAATTTTACATCTGCAGTGATTCCCATGAGCACCTTAAGCTGCAACTGTGCCAACTCGACACCATTCTTTCCGCTCACAACCGATGGCCATGCGTTGTTCTTCTGTACCTCGGCGCTGATTTTGTCATATTCGCTGACGCGTCCCTGCTCGTACATCTTGTTTACGATGTCGAAATTCGCTTCTGCAAGCTTGTAGTTCTCGAGCAGTACCTCGTATGAATCCTGTGCAAGCATCAACTGGTAGTATGCCTTTGTCACCTGGTTTATGAGGTCGAGCTTTGAGCCGCGGCTCTTTTCAAGTGCAAGCTGCAGGTCGCTTTCGGAGAGGCTCATGGCCTTGTACACTGCAGGAGCATAGAGTGGTATGGCAACCTGTAGTCCAGCGTTCCAGGTGTTCGAGTCATCCTTACCCATCTTAATCTCCATTGTCTGGCCGCCCATGTCCATTTTCATAGAGGCAACCTTTACGTTATACTGGATTGCACCGTCAAGGCTTACCTGTGGCAAAAGGTTCTGCCATGCCTCGCTTTTTGAAACCTCTTTCAGTTCAATATCCTTCTCGGCAACCTTCATTGTCGGGTTGTCGCTCAATGCAAGCTCGATTGCCTTGTCGAGTGTGATGTGCATTGTCGGAGTGCTCTCCTGTGCAATTGCTGTCACGGAGATTGCTGTCAGCAATGCAACAACTGTCATTAATCGCATCTTCATCTTCATAACTATTCTATTATTGTTTCGTTTCTTTTTAAGTATTCTTCTATAATCTGTTGCCCTTTAGGCGTTGATATTCCTCTCAAGTAAAAAAGAATCAGTTTTCTGCCAAGTTCATCGGGCGTATAGTCACTGAGTTCTGTGTGCCCTTTCTGCATCTTTACCTCTATGATTGTTGTGAGGTCTCGTTTTAGGATGAATGTAAGGATGTTGAAGTCGGCATCCTCGCGGAAAAGACCCTGCTGGCGACCCATCTCCATCCAGGCGCAGAATTTTTTCGTGTTCCGTTTCTCCTTATCCTGCTTCTCCTTGCAAATCTCGGGGTATTTGTTCAGTTCGGAGAAGAATTTGCTGTTCACCTTCTTCAGGAGTTTGAAGTGCAGGTTGTAGAGCTTGAGTATGATTTCGAGAACATGCGACGAGGTGCGTACAATTTCTTTCCCGCTTTCGTACATCCTTTCGTCCTGGAATTTCAAAACCTCGTGTAATAATTGTTCCTTGTCGTTGAACAGTTCGTAAATCGTGCGTTTTGATATCGACAGCCTGGCTGCAATGTCGTCCATCTTCACGTCCTTTATTCCGTGCTCAATGAACATCTCGTGCGCAGTTTTTATAATAAGTTTCTGTATCTCTTTTTTTGTGTTGTCCTTCACTTTTATTTCCTAAATTATTTCACCGTGCAAAGATACAGCGAAAACTTTGTTGTAGCAAAAAGTTTTTCTGCAAATTACGGAAATTTTTCAATATTTAACTTTTTGGCAGTTGTGGCTAGAAAATTCGTCGCGATAATGGACAGTTTGCCCGCCAAAATGACATTTGGCGGGCAAACGTGAAAGTTTTATGGATTTATGTTCTCTTTTTGGAAATATGTTTTCAAGGCATCAATATACTCTTCAAATGCTTTTAGCCCGGCGGGCGTAATTCTGCATATCGTGTGTGGTTTCTTTCCCCTGAAACATTTTTCAACTGTTATGTATCCGGCTATTGAGAGCTTGTCAATCTGTACACTCAGATTGCCGGCTGTGGCAGCTGTCGTCTCCCGAAGGTAAACAAAGTCTGCCTCTTCACAGTTGACCAGTACGGACATCACTGCCAGACGAAGTTCTGAGTGAAGTAGTGGGTCGAGTTTCTTGAACATCCTGTTATTTCGCTTTTTTATTCATTACATATCCCGGGATAATCAGATTAAGGATAGCGGCTACTCCAAACAACAATGCAACATCCCATCTCTCTACAAAGAAAATGGCGATTGTGCAGCCTATTCCTGTAATCAATCCGCCGGCTGTAATGTATTTATTCTTCAATACTATGCCTGTCATAGTTGCCGCAAATCCCAATAGTACAGCAGTGATGTACCCGCTGAACTCCGGTTTGATGAATGCGAATGCAGTGGCAAGCAATGTTGCAAATATACCATATACAATCCATATATTGCCCAACATGTTGCTTATAAATGTGGTGGTAGTCTCTTTTTTCTTACTTTTAGACCTGATTAGTGACAACGGCCACCCAACGACGGGTATGCCGAACCATAGGAAATTCCAGTTTGCGTTATTTGTCTCTTTCAGTGTGAACCATATGAGCACAGAGAATACTAATACAATGTATCCCCATGTAACCAGTGGGCTGCCGGCATTCTTTTCAAAATCTCTTCTGCTTTTTGCAATTACTTCGCTGATGATCTGCAGACTCTTCTCGGGTGTCATGTTGTTTGTTTCCATAAATCAAAGTTTTTTTGGTTGTTTTGTTTCTGGGCTTACCGCGCGCTTTACCCTTTTTTTAATCTTATATTAAATATGTTGCAAATATAAATAAGTTTATAAAATAAACCAAATTTAGAGAGAGTTTTTTTAAAACATGATTTTTTTTTCGTCAAATAGGTGGTTGGGAGATGGCAATTATTTATAACAAGTGCTGGTGACCAGTTAGAGATAAATACCAGCTAAATCAAAAGAATCGGGAACTTTAATAAAGTTCCCGATTCTTTTGATTGCTTTATGTGTTTAAAAAGTCTATAATGCTTTTGCCATATTTTCAATAATGCAGTAGTGTCAGTTTTTCAGAACTGGTAACCGACAGCCAGATAAAGCGGCATATATGCGTACCAAGGTCCCCTCGCAATATCTGCTCCGATTTTTGCTTTAAGCAGATGGTTATTCTTTAACATGAACCTCTTACCAAAAGCTAAACCGGCTTGGACACACAAACCTTCGGGGTGGAGCTGTCCCATACCTAAGCCAAGTCTCATTTCTGCAAAGAATGGTGCAGGTCTACGTGAAAAATTGAGTTGAAGGTCGGCATACAACGGAATATACGTACCGGTTTGCCATGGTCCATACTCCTTATAATGATAATTTCCGTCCTTATCTGTCCATGCAGAAGAAGAATTTCCAATATAATTGAAATGAACATCGAAACCAAAACCGACTCCCAAGAATACTATCGGGTTAAATTGCCTTCCGTATATAGCTTCTATACCAGCTCCAAGAGGTGCGATATATCTTCCTGAAAGCATCCATTGATTGTATTTCTCGAATGATGATTTTTGAATATTTTGCGCTTCGGCAGTTGTGAAAAGAGCCATAAAGGCAACGCATAGAAACAAGAACTTTTTCATATCCTAAAATTAAAAGTAATAGTCCAATATTCGTTACGCAAATGTAGTACAATTCACGAAATTACCCCCTGATTTGTTAATTCTTGTTAAAATGTTGTTCTAAACATTTTGGCAAATTTCTGTTTCCGTTATTGACAAGCCTCGCTCATCGCAACCCGCCCGGCGTGAATTTTATCCACGCTGCGTGCGACCTGTTGCTGCTCGGCTTGTCGTGACAAGCCTCGCTCATCGCAACCCGCCCGGCGTGAATTTTATCCACGCTGCGTGCGGCCTGTTGCTGCTCGGCTTGTCGATACTTTCCTAAATGAGTTATTCTTCAAGTAACTCCTTTAGGAAAGCATTCATCTCTTCGTCGAAGCCCTCGAGTAGGTCGGCGCTGAGTATGAGTGTGTCGTCGTCAATGATAAGCAGGTCGACAATTGACTGGCCATCGTCATCGGTGAGTACGAAAGAGTAGGGTTTCACGATGTTGAGGCTATCGAATGCTCCATCGCGGTGCATCTTTGCCAAAATGCTCGGCAGCTCCTTTTCGTAAACCGCTTCGTTGTGCTCGCCCTCCCATTCTTTAATATGTACGCGCGCGAGTGTGTTGTCATCATCGTCAAAGATGGTGAGTTCTCCGTTATCTCCGTTTACCTTGATCTGAAAATCGGTAACATTGCTCTCTTCTGCAGAAATGTATCTGTTCACCATCTTGGTGATTGCGCTCTGCAGCATCTCTTGTGTTTCTCTGCTTAATGACATATCCTTTAGCTTTTAAATGTTCTTGCCGTGACAGTTCTTGAACTTCTTGCCGCTACCGCATGGGCAGGGGTCGTTGCGGCCTACAGTCTTTTCAACGCGCACCGGTTCGCGCTTTGCGTTCTCGCGTGTGTCCTGCTGTGCTGCAGCCTGCTGGTTGCGGTCATTAAGGTCAACCTTTGTTTCGTTGTACTTCTGCTGTGGTCTGTTTCGGCTTGGATCCGGGGCAACCTTTACATTTGTCTGCTCCTTTTCCTGTACCGGAATCTGTCCGCGCATAAGTATCGATGTGGTCTGGTCGTTGATTTTGCTAACCATGTTGTCGAACAGTGTTACAGACTCCAGTTTGAATATCAAGAGCGGGTCTTTCTGCTCGTAGCTTGCGTTCTGTACCGAGTGTTTCAGTTCGTCAAGGTCGCGGAGGTTCTCCTTCCAAGCGTTGTCGATGGTGTGTAGTAAAATAGCCTTCTCGAAGCACTTGATTACCTCCTTGCCCTGTGACTCGTAGGCTGCCTTTACGTTTACGGGGATTTGGTAAACGTGGCGTCCGTCAGTTACAGGAACATAGATGTTCTTGTCGTGCATCTCGGGGTGCTCCTTATATACGAAGTTGATGAATGGCAATGCAATCTCTGCCATGCGGTCTGTGCGCTGCTTGAATGTTGCCATTGCTGCCTCGAATATGAGCTCGGCCTTCTGCTCGGGATCCATCTTGTCGAATTTTGCCTCGTCAGCTATCGGCATCTCAATTGAGAACTGGCGCAGTGTCTCCATCTTAGCGTCCTCGAATGTGTAGTTCTCGGCAATGTTGCAGCAACGGTCCCAAAGCATATTCACGATATCCATGCCAATGCGCTCGCCAATGAGTGCGTGGCGGCGTTTGGTGTAAACCACTGTACGCTGCTTGTTCATCACGTCGTCATACTCGAGCAGGCGTTTACGGATACCGAAGTTGTTCTCCTCAACCTTCTTTTGCGCACGTTCAATCGATTTTGAAATCATTGAGTGCTCAATCATCTCGCCCTCCTTGAAGCCAAGGCGGTCAAGGGTTCTTGAGATACGCTCCGAGCCGAACAGGCGCATGAGGTTATCCTCGAGTGATACGAAGAATACTGATGAGCCCGGGTCACCCTGACGTCCGGCACGACCACGCAACTGGCGGTCTACGCGGCGCGATTCATGGCGCTCGGTACCGATGATTGCCAAACCGCCGGCATCCTTCACCTCCTGGCTCAACTTGATGTCGGTACCACGACCGGCCATGTTGGTTGCGATGGTAACGGTGCCCGAGAGACCTGCCTTTGCCACAATGTCGGCCTCCTTCTGGTGTAACTTGGCGTTGAGTACGTGGTGAGGAATCTTACGTATTGTGAGCAGTCGGCTGAGTAACTCTGAGATTTCGACCGATGTCGTACCTACAAGTACCGGGCGGCCTGCCTTTACAAGCATCTCCACCTCTTCGATTACGGCGTTGTATTTCTCGCGCTTTGTCTTGTAGATGCGGTCGTTCATGTCCTTACGCGCAATGGGGCGGTTTGTTGGAATCACCACTACATCGAGCTTGTAGATATCCCAAAATTCACCTGCCTCCGTTTCGGCTGTACCGGTCATACCCGACAGTTTGTGATACATGCGGAAGTAGTTCTGCAGTGTAATTGTGGCGAATGTCTGTGTCGCAGCCTCAACCTTCACGCGCTCCTTGGCCTCAATAGCCTGGTGCAGACCGTCGGAATAACGGCGACCCTCCATGATACGGCCTGTCTGCTCGTCGACAATCTTCACCTGTCCGTCCTCTGATACTACATACTCCACGTCGCGGTCGAACATGGTATATGCCTTGAGCAACTGGTTGATTGTGTGAATGCGCTCCGATTTGATTGAGAAGTTTGTGAGCATCTCCTCCTTCTTCGCAATCTTCTCCTCGCTTGAAAGTGTGCTGTTGTTCTCAAGCTGTGAAAGCTGCGATGCAATGTCGGGCAATACAAAGAAATCCTGGTCTGTAAGGTTGCCTGTGAGCAGCTCAATACCCTTGTCTGTGAGGTCTACCGAGTTGCGTTTCTCGTCAATCACGAAGTAGAGTGGCTCGACAGCCTCGGGCATGCGCTTGTTGTTCTGCTCAAGGTAAATCTCCTCGGTCTTCAACAGGCCGGTCTTCACGCCCGGTTCGCTCAACAGTTTGATGAGCGCCTTGTTCTTTGGAAGTGCCTTGTGGCTGCGGAAAAGCGAGAGGTAACCCTCGTTCACCTCGTCCTTGTTGTCCGAGTATATCTTTTTTCTTGCCTCGGCAAGATATTCTGTTGCAAGTTTCTTCTGTGCCTCAACAAGGCGCTCTACCAATGGACGGTACTCTTCGAACATCTGGTCGGCGCTGCGTGGCACGGGACCCGAGATGATGAGTGGTGTACGTGCATCGTCAATGAGCACCGAGTCCACCTCGTCGACAATCGCGTAGTTGTGCATACGCTGTACAAGGTCGCTTGGCTGTGTAGCCATGTTGTCGCGCAAGTAGTCGAAACCGAACTCGTTGTTTGTACCGAATGTAATGTCGGCCAAATATGCCTTGCGGCGCTCGTCCGAGTTGGGACGGTGCTTGTCAATGCAGTCGACGCTCAAACCGTGGAACATGTAGAGAGGACCCATCCACTCCGAGTCACGCTTTGCAAGGTAGTCGTTCACTGTGACCACGTGTACACCGTTGCCTGTGAGGGCATTCAGGAATACCGGAAGTGTAGCAACCAGGGTCTTACCCTCACCGGTTGCCATCTCGGCAATCTTTCCCTTGTGCAGTACAACACCACCGAACAACTGTACGTCATAGTGTACCATGTTCCACACAGTGTCGTTGCCGCCTGCCTGCCAGTGGTTGCGGTAGATGGCCTTGTCGCCGTCAATTGTCACAAAGTCGAACTTTGCTGCAAAGTTGCGGTCGGCCTCGGTCGCTGTTACAACAACCTCCTCGTTCTCGGCAAAACGGCGTGCGCTGTCCTTTACAATGGCAAAAGCCTTGGGCAGTGCCTCGTCGAGAGCCTTGTCGAGCTTCTCAAGAACCTCTTTCTCAAGCTTGTCTATCTGCGCGAAAACTGTCTCGCGTTTTTCCAGTTCTATGTTTTCAATGCTTGCCTTAAGCTCTTCAATCTTGGCGCGTTCTGCAGTTACTGTACCCTGTATCTTGGCCTTGAGTGCTGCCGAAGCCTCACGCAGACCATCATTGCTCAATGCCGATATCGCGGGATATGCGGCCTTGACCTTCTCGACCCAAGGCTGAATCTCCTTCATGTCGCGGCTCGCCTTGTTTCCAAAAATCTTGCTTATAAATTCGTTAAAACCCATATGATGTATTTTTTTATTCTTTACCTTGCGCTTTGGTAGCGCGCTATTACTTGCAAAGATAATGATAATTTGTTAAACTCTCCTTATATATTGCGTATTTAATTTCGCGTTTCTCATTCATACTCTTGCAAAAACCGTGCCAAAGCATCAACGATGGCAATATTTGGCATGTTTTGGTCAAAAACTGCCATATTTAAATTTAAAAGTCCTATCTTCGCGAAAAATGATTTGCTATGAAAAAGATATTTTTTGCAGTTTTGCCATTGTTGATGTTTTTTTTGGCATCGTGTGGCGGTGCTAGTAAGGTCTATTACGCACGTGATTTCGGTATTGTGCCGGGCACCGGTGAGGATATGACACAAGAGTTCGCAAAGGCTTTCGAGGTCATCAAATCCGAGTGTAAGGGTGAGGTTAAGGCCGAGTTGGTCGTTGACTGCGGCGAATACGATTTCTACCCCGATAGTGCCCTTGTGCGTGAATACTATGTCTCGAATCACGACCAGGACAACCCCAAGTGTGTGGCAATTGCGCTTGAGGGAATGAAGAATTTCACTCTCAAAAACCGCCCCACGCATAGCGGTAGCGAATATGTCAACTTTATGATGAATGGCCGTATGTTGCCGGTGGCCATGGTAGGCTGCGAAAATTGTACGTTGGACGGTATTGCAGTAGATACGCGCGTGCCACAGATTACTCAGGTAGAGGTGCTTGAGAATTCTGACGGATATATAACATACCGCATTGCACCATACGTGAACTACCGTATTGACAATGGACGCCTTGTCGTTTATGGCAGCAATTGGGAGATTGTTCCCGGATGGGGCATAGCCTTTGAAGGTGATACAAAGCATATCATATATACCACAAGCGATATCGGTGTCGGCACATCGGGCGTCGAGGAAATTGAACCTCGCGTAATTCGTGCACCATGGAACGATGCACGCCTTGTTCCCGGCAGTGTGATAGCCATGCGTTCGTACGCACGTCCCACACCCGGTATTTTTGTTGCTGAATGCAAGAATACAAGCCTGTTGAACTCCAGGGTGTTCTATGCCGAGGGTATGGGCTTGCTTGCCCAGATGAGCGAGAATATCACACTCGACGGTTTCCGCGTGTCGTTGCGTGATAACGAACGTTACTTTACTACTCAGGCCGATGCCACACACTTCTCGGGCTGCAAAGGTAAGATAGTATCTGTCAATGGCTTCTACGAGGGAATGATGGATGATGCAATCAATGTGCACGGAACCTATCTGCGTGTCGTTGAACGCATTGATGATTATACGGTCGTTGGCCGTTATATGCATGGCCAGGCCTACGGTTTCTATTGGGGTGGTGCCGGCGACAGTGTCCAGTTCGTGCGTTCCGATGTCATGGAAATTACCGAGGGCAACCGCGTTGTAGAGATTGCACCATATGACAAGGAGCAGCTTGCAGGCTGCAAGGAGTTCAAAATCAAGTTCGAGAAGCCGCTGCCAGCCGACATTGCCAACGGAAAGTACGGTATCGAGAACCTTGAGTGGACTCCGGAGGTTTATTTTGCCGGCAATACAATACGTAATAACCGTGCACGCGGAGCACTCTTCAGCACTCCAAAGAGCACACTCGTTGAGAATAACCTCTTCGACCACACATCGGGTACTGCAATCCTGCTCTGTGGTGACTGCAACGGATGGTTCGAGACCGGCGCATGCCGCGATGTCGTTATCCGCAACAACCGCTTTGTCAATGCCCTCACAAGCATGTTCCAGTTCACAAACGGTATAATCTCAATCTATCCCGAGATTCCCGACCTTGCATCGCAGGCAAAGTATTTCCACGGCGGTGACCGCAAGGGTGTTGTAATTGAGGACAATGTGTTCGAGACCTTCGATGCACCAATCGTATATGCAAAGTCGCTTGATGGCCTTGTATTCCGTGGCAACACGGTGGTGCAGAACAATGATTTCGCGCCATTCCACTGGAACAAATACCGTTTCTTGCTCGACAAGGTTACAAATGTCACCATCGAGGGCAACGAGTTCAGCAATGGCTTTGACGAGCAGAACGATGTAATGTACCGCTATTGATGACATTGTTGCATCGTTTCAAAAAAGATATATCGGTTGTTGAAGTGCCCGGGCGCTTCAACAACCCTTTTTACTATTCGCCCCATCCCCTTTGCGTGATGGCGGCTCAAGAGGTGCGTGCCATGCTCTCAAGTGACAGCACTGTTGCCGCCGATGCTGCAAAAGGTAAGATGTTCGGCGTCCTTGTCGTGTGCGACGGTGATGGCGTACTTGGGTATCTTGCAGCTTTCTCCGGGCTTCTTGCCGGAAGGAATAATGTGCCCGGTTTTGTGCCGCCTGTCTTCGATCTGCAGTCGCCAACCGGCTATTTCAAACAGGAAGAGGGCGAAATCTCCGCTCTTAACAGGAGAATCAAGGAGACGGAATGCAGTGATGAGTATGTTACTGCCGTTGCCGCCGTTACTGACACGAAATGCGCTATGGAACAACAACTTGCCGCCATGCGCGATGATATGCGCCTTGGCAAGCAACGCCGTAATGAACTGCGTGCCACGGGTGCCCTCACGCCCGATGAAGAGGCTGCGCTGGTTCGCGAAAGCCAGTTCCAAAAAGCCGAACTCAAACGCGCCACTGCAAGGTGGCAACAACAGGTTGCCGGATGCGAGGCAGCCGTTGCTCCTTTCAAGGAACTCATTGCGTCGATGAAAGAGGAGCGCAAACGGCGTTCTGCGGCTTTGCAACGTTGGCTTTTTGAGCAGTTCAAGGTGCTCAATGCCGGTGGTTGTGAAAAGAGCCTGCTCGATATCTTTGCCGCTCATTCGGGCATCATTCCGCCGGGTGGAGCAGGGGAGTGTGCTGCACCCAAACTCTTGCAGTATGCCTATCTAAACTCCTTGACTCCCATTGCTGTAGCCGAATTCTGGGTGGGTGCGTCGCCGCAGGGCGAAGTGCGCCGCGACGGCTGTTTCTACGGTGCATGCAAGAGCAAGTGCGAACCCATCCTTGGCTTCATGCTCCAGGGGCTTGACGTCGAGGATAATGCCCTTGAAAAAGGTGGCGATATCAGCAATATCAACATTGTGTATGAAGATGACTACATTGTGGTAGTCGACAAGCCTTCGGGGGTGCTTTCCGTGCCGGGCATAATGGGTGGAACATCGGTGCAGCAGTGGTTGCGCGATGAACATCTGCATAGCAATGAACTGTTTGTCGCCCACCGCCTCGACATGGCAACATCGGGACTTCTTGTGGCAGCAAAGTCCATGGAAGTGTACAAGGAACTGCAACGCCAGTTCGCCGGCCGCGAGGTGCACAAGCAGTACACTGCAATCCTCGATGGTGTGCCTGTGAATGGCGAGGGCGTCATTGAACTGCCACTCGCTGCCGACTACGACAACCGCCCGCGTCAGAAAGTCGATTATCTCAACGGAAAGCCAGCCGTGACACGTTACAAGGTTATTGGAACTGTTGAGCGTGATGGCCGTCAATGCGCAGTTGTCTGCTTTGAACCCGTTACAGGCCGCACGCACCAGTTGCGTGTACATGCCGCCCATAAAGAGGGGCTCGATTGCCCCATAGTTGGCGATGTCCTTTATGGCGCAACCGCCGAAAGGCTCATGTTGCATGCTGCCTGTATAACATTTGTTCATCCTGTGAATAAAGAAGTTATATCGCTGGAATGTGAAAATGATTTTTTTTGCTAATTTTGCAAAATAAAGTATAACCACACATTTTTATAAAAATGTGTGATGCTCGACGAATTGAAAAACTTAATATTAATTTATGAAACTTAAATCAATCCTTCTTTCGGCATTGTCGGCCATGTTCATCAGCATGGGCGCAAGTGCACAAGGCGACTATTATGTCAAGCATGGTGCCGATGTGAACGTAAATCATGCTTCGCATTACCCAATAATGGTGGGTGTAAGTAATGTACGTGGTGACCAACAGAAACTCACCGGTATAGCTTCAGCTCCTCGATGCCAGGCATATTTCGACAAAACGAGCACTGTCTTTGAAGTGAAAAGTGGCGAGACCGTTACTCCGCTCATTGCAATCAATGGCAGTTGGATGCACGGCTATGTTTATGTCGATTGGAACAATAACAAGCAGTTTGATGTAAACATTACAGGTGACGGCCCATACGTTAAGGAAGATGGCAATGAACTCATGTGCTGGTCGCTATACGACAAGGGTGGCAATGGTAACTCTGGTTGGAACAGTGCCGGTCTCAACATTAGTGGCGATGTGCTGGCTCCGGGTTCATTCCGTGTGCCCGAAGGTCTTGAGGTCGGTTCTACCTATCGTATGAGATATTGTATTATGTGGAACAGCATTGACCCTACAGGTGCAAGCTATGCGAACTACATCTCGGATGGTGCTTCTATCATTGATGTCACCTTGAAAATTTCGGGCGTTGCAAGCGGTGATGAACTGTATGAATACCCTGTAAATGAGTATACCGAGCCTCGAGTAGGTACCACACCCGATGAGGCTGCATGGAATGCATTGCCCTACGGTCTCAACGCTACATGGGCATCACGCGACGTTCACTATAAGTTGCACGAGGTTCCACAGGTAACCCAAAAGGATGCTGCTACAATCCATGCCTGGAAGGGTGAGCGAGCAAACATTCTGGCTGTTCTCTATAGCAAGGCAGACCAAGGTACACTCGCTGTACGCATGACAGAATGGCAGAAGAATGGCAAGGCAACCGGCATCAACGCAGCTGATGCGCGTTTTGTGAACTATGTCATCACCGACGACTTCACCTCTTGTGGCAACAACTCAATGAACTATCCCACATGGCTTGTTGCCGATGTCATTGACCAGGACAAACCACACGCTGTTCCCGCAATGGAGACACGCCCTGTGTGGTGTACCATTGAGGTGCCACGCGACATAGAGGCCGGTGAATACACCACAGCGCTTGAGGTTGTCGATGAAAGCGGTAACGTTGTAAAGAGCCTTGCACTTACCATCAATGTGAACTCTCACTCATTGCCCACAGTTGCCAATCAGAAATTCCATCTTGATTTCTGGCAGCAACCCTATGCTGTGAGCCGTTACTATGGCGTTGAGCGTTGGAGTGACGGGCACTTTGAGGCTCTGCGTCCCTATTTGCAGGCTCTTGGCCGTGCAGGTCAGCGTGTTGTCACAGCAATCCTTTTCTATGAGCCATGGGGCGAGCAGACACACGACCTCTTTGACCCAATGGTGCAGACAACAAAGAAGAGCGACGGCACATGGGAGTATGACTACACCGTGTTCGACAAATATGTGGAACTCTGCGCCGAGTATGGTATCACAAAGCAAATCAACTGCTTCAGTATGCTGCCATGGGACATGAGCTTCCGTTATTTCGATGAGGTTTCAAACAGCTACAAGACACTCACAACAACATACTCATCAACTGAGTACCGCGAATTGTGGACCGGCTTCCTCACTGCCTTCAAGGCACACTTGCAGCAGAAAGGCTGGTTTGAGAAGACTGTCATCGCTGTTGATGAGCGTGGCGAGGCTGCAATGCTCAAGGCATACGAGATTGCAAACGGTCTTGGCTTCAAGATGGCTTTGGCGGGCAACTATCACAGCTCGCTCTGCGATATCCTCCACGACAAGTGCGTGCAGCTCGGTCAGGAGCACTACATCACAGCAGCGCAGCTTGCCGACCGCAAATCAAAGAACCGTGTAACTACATTCTACACCAGTTGTGCCAACAGCGAACCTAATATCTATACCAACTCATTCCCTGCCGAGGCTGCCTATCTGCCAATCTATGCAGCAAAGATGAACCTCGACGGTTATCTACACTGGTCATGGATGAACTGGGACGAGGATCCGCTCACCGATAGTCGCTACCGCAAGTTCGGTTCGGGCGATACCTACTGCTACTATCCCGGCAACCGTTCAAGTGTCCGTTTCGAGCGCCTCATCGAGGGTATCCACCAGTATGAAAAGATTCAGATTCTTCGCGAGGAGTACAGCGACAATCCCGACAAACTATATAAACTAAACACACTGCTTGGACGCTTTATCGGCTCTGTAGCAGGTGCTGATTGCGCTGCACTGGTTGATGACCTTGAGGCATTCCTCAACGGTCTTGAGGTTGAGATACCCGAGCCTCCAACAATCGCAACCGGCTACTATCACCTCATAAGCAAGGCTACAGCACGCAAGGAACACCTCTACAACAATGCAACCCACACGGGTAACAGCCAGCGTTTCACCCTGCAGTCCGATACAAAAGTGACCACCAACAACGGTATATGGTATATCACCTCACTTGGCGGTGGCAAGGTCGGCATCAAGAACGGTGACGGTAATCCAATTGTCGCAGGTGGTGCAAACGCGTCGTTGCTGGGGTCGTTTAGTGAGCTTGGTGTTGCCAATACATACGAATATGGTGGCGTATGCTACTACTACTTCAATGAAGCACTGAACTGCTCAAACAATAACTCAAGTTACATGGTTGGTGGTATCGAACACCTTACCACATGGGCTGCAGGCCCTGCTACCGCCGACGACAACTTGTGGCGTGTAGAACCTGTGAACATTGAGGGCATGAATATCTATGATGTCGTTGTCGAGGACAATGCCGATGTATATGTCATCAATAGCGCCACAGGCGAGAAAGCCTTCGATGGCGGTTTCTTCATCACTGCATCAAGTATCAATGCTGCCGATTTGTCAGTAGGCATTGTGGGCAACGTGCTGAAGGGTGCCGACGTCAAGGTCGAGGGCAACACCATCAAGGTTACAAACGTGCAGGCACTTGCAACTCCTGTAAAGCAGGACCTCTACAACACAAGCAAGGGTGACGGTGTCATTCCTCCATACCGCATTCCCGGTATCTCAACAGCAAGCAACGGCCGTCTGATAACAGCTGCAGCGCGTCTTGTTTGCGGTACCGACCCCGGTTACGGACAGGTCGATGTAGTTTGTCGTGTCAGCGACGACCATGGTGCTACATGGAGCGACATGATTGATGTTGCAGTGGGTACAGGCCGCACATCGGCAACCGTGAACTATTTCGACACAGCCTTTGGTGACCCCGCCATTGTTGCCGACCGCACAAGCGACGAGGTACTCATCATTGCAGTTGCCGGCTGTACAGTCTATGGCAACGGCAACACCACACGCCAGAACCCCAATATGATTGCCACAATCCTCAGCAAGGACAATGGCGAGACATGGGAGGAACCAATCAATGTTACCGAGGATATCTACAGCCTTTTCGACGCAGGCAACCCCATCCAGTCGGCATTCGTGGGTGGCGGTAAGGTGTTCCAGAGCCGCATTGTAAAGAAAGACAAATATTATCGCCTTTATGCCGCTATGTGTGCGCGCCCCAACGGTAACCGCGTCATCTACTCCGATGACTTCGGCAAAACATGGCACGCTCTTGGCGGTGCATCGGCGCTCCCTGCTCCCGGTGGCGACGAGCCAAAGTGCGAGGAGTTGCCCGATGGCCGTGTAATCCTCTCAAGCCGTGTAGGTGGTGGCCGCATCTATAACATCTACACCTACAGCAACACCCTCACAGGCGAGGGTGAGTGGAGCACTAGTGTAAAGAGTACATTCGCAGGTTCGGGCCTCACACCCGGCGGCAACTCAACCAACGGCGAGATACTTGTTGTTCCTGTGCAGCGCAACAGCGACGGCAAGGAGATGTATCTTGTGCTGCAGTCATTGCCTACAGGCGGTGGCCGCACCAACGTGGGTATCTTCTACAAGGAGTTGACCGAGCTTGCCGATTTCAACACCGTTGCCAATTTTGCCGACGGTTGGAACGGCTTCTTCCTGGTTAGCAACACCTCGTCGGCATACAGCTCAATGGACCTGCAGGCTGATGACCGCATAGGTTTCATCTATGAGGAGACACTCACAGGCTTCGGCAAACGCGACAACCCTGTATCTACAAGCTTCCCCACAGGATCGGGACAGCACAACTTCGACGGTTTCGATAACATCTACGTGGCATATGACCTCGAATTTATCACCAATGGCGCGTACAGTGTTAAACGCAGTGTTGACCAGCGTGCATTCGTACGTGAGTACTTCAATGCACTTGCCGATGAGGCCGGTATGTCGGCCAAAGATAAGGAGGCACTTGCAACAGCACTTGCTGCCTTGAGCGAGAAACCTACACCTGCAGAGCTTGATGCTGTGTATGCAGTGTTAGCAGGTCAGAAACCTGCCGACAAGTGGGATGGTAAGGTACTCACCTTTACCAACGTGCAGCAGTCGGGCGCTGAGCACGTGTTGTATATCAATAATAACGTGCTCGATGTTACAACTTCGTCGGCCGATGAGGTTGGTGCGGCTGCGCAGTTTCTTTGCAAGAAGGAGGCAAGCGGCAAGTACAGTTTTTTTAATGAGGCGGCACAGCTTTATATGATTTGGCGTGCCGGTGGCAACTATGGCCATAACAACAACAGCGGAACACTTGCAGCATACAATGCGACATATTGCGACTGGAGCATCAACCCCGGTTCTGTAGCCGACAGATACTACATTGTGAGCAAAAGAGCAAACGGCAACGACGGTTCTTTGATTCTTCTGGCATCTGGTGCTTTTGATGCATATTCTGCCTCTGAGGGTTACGCAGCCAACTACAGTAACCTTTTCCGCATTGATGTTGTAGATGTGGAGACAGGCGTTGATGAGATGAAAGCGGAAAACGGAACCAACGGTCGACGCAAGTCAAATGTAAAAGCTATTTACGATTTACAGGGTAGAAAGGTCGAAATTCCAAGCAAAGGTATTTACATCATCGAAGGCAAAAAGGTGTTGGTCAAGTAAGTTTCAATAATCGACTCTATAAAATGAATGAGGCCGGGTCAAAAGTATTTTTGCTCCGGCCTCTCTGTTTTTGTTTTATCGGCAAGATTTTAGTCTGAAAAAATTGTATTTCGGCTGATATGAGTTCTTATGCAGCCTTATTGAGCTCCATATACGCACCAGCAATG
>JAZREN010000003.1:0-42826 GCA_045660825.1 Bacteroidaceae bacterium | reverse complement strand
CTCCTCCCATGCGTAACGCTTGAAAGCCTCGGCAATCTCGGGATAACCTTCGCGGTCGGCCTGGCGGCTCATTGCAAGGTACATACCTACCTCGGTGCACTCACCGATGAAGTGGTTGTTCAAATCCTTTATCATCTCGTCATCGCAGCCCTTTGCCACGCCAATCACATGCTCCTGCACGAACTGGATGGGGCCCTCCTGCAACTCGTTGAACTTGTTTGAGGGAACCTTGCACATTGGGCAACGCTCGGGAGCTGATTCACCTTCATGTATATAACCACACACTGAACAAATGTACTTTTTCATAATCGTATAATTTTAAGCTGTTATTATTATCTTTTTTTGTTTTCAATCCCGCTGTTTGCATTTCATTTCTGAAATCATTGCAAATATATAACCGTTTTAGACACTGCGCAAGTTTTTGGGGAGTAATTTTCACCTTTTTGTGTTAAAAAATGCAAAAGCCGAATAATTGCGCAAGAATTTGCAACAAGACATACTGACAAAAGAAAATACAATGGTTAAAATTGACGCGACACATAAAAAAGTAGGAGCATTTATTTTGTCATTATAAAATAAAGGTATAAATTTGGGGAATTAATGTAAATTAGTAAACCTGAAACAAAATTAATTAAACATAACCCAGTATGAAAAAGTCCTTTGGAACCAAAATGAAGCTTGTTGCATTGAGTGCCATTGCACTTGTTGCCACCAGCACTTTCACAGGTTGCGTACAAGAAATTGCCGAGGAGAACCGTTTTACTTTCACCGGAAAGCTCATTGCCGACCATTTGAAAGAGAACGACAAGTACGACAATTTCTGCTTCATTCTCGAGAAAGCAAAGATTGGCAAAAAAGCCGGTAACATGTTGACCACTTTGTCGACCTATGGCTCATACACCTGCTTTGCTCCAACAAACGAAGCCATTGACAAGTACATTACCGAGAAGTACAACGAGTACATGGCCAGCGTTGAAGAGAACAGACTCGACCCTACCGTAAAAATCAAGAACACAGGTATCACATCACCGGATCTTAAGGATTTGAGCGATAGTATGGCAACAGTAATTGCCAAGAACCATATTCTTGAGCAGGGCCTTAACACAATAGAGGTTGGCAACGGTGCTTTCCCAAAGAAGACCATGAACCGCCGCAGCGTCATGCTGGGCTGGATTAACGACGAAACGAACGGACTCCCCATTGCCACCATTGACGGTATTGAGGTTGAAGAGCAGAACATTGAAACCGAGAACGGATATATCCACACACTGAAGGGAGCTCTCTCTCCATCGGACCAGCCAACATCATCATTGCTTGCATCACAGCCTGCATTCACACTGTTCAGCGATGCATTGACAAGAACAGGTTTCGACAAGTACCTCGAGAAATACGAGCTCGACCCCGACTATGATGGACTTGGTCAATATGGTCCAAAGTTCAAGACACAGAACGACCAGGAGCCTCCATACCCCGAAGTATACAATCAGGGATTCACATTGCTCGTTGAGACCGACGAGCTCCTTGCCGATCCCAACAATAATGCATTTGGCATCTCAATACAGTCAATCGAGGATCTGGAGTTCTTTGCCGCTCACTTCTATGGCACCAACTTCAACAAGAACGACAAAGAGTGGGACTACAAGGGCAACTACTCACACCAAGGAAACCCTGTATACAAGTTCGTGGCATACCACATCATTGACCGAAAACTGCTTTACAAATCGGGCAAAGGCCCCGGCGGTTTCATCATGGAAGGCTACCAGACCATCAGTGATGGCGAGGTAAACAAAGGTAAGTTCGACTCGGAAGAGAACATGCCTACATCATTCGACCGTTATGACTATTTTGAGACAGCACTCCCCTACACATCCATCAAGGTAACAAAGCCTTTTGCCAACGCCACCGCCACCTACACTAGCGTCAGTGGCGAGGCCGGCTTCCTTAGAGATGAGCTTGTTGTAAACTATGCACAGGAGATGGGTACACGCTGCGTAAAAAGCGAGATGGAGAAGCACATCAATGTTGTAATTGAGGACGAGTCTACATCACGCTCACGCAAGGATCTCGAGGACTTCCAGCCACAGGCTGTGAACGGTATGATTTACACCATTGACAAGATTCTCGTATATGACGAGACTGAGATGAGTGGTAACATCCTGGATGAGCGTATGCGCTGGGATGTATTCTCACTGTTCCCGGAGCTCACAAACAACGACGTACGTTGGTTCCCCGAGGATGCTACATACACACTCCACTACATTCCCGAGGACTACTGTAAACGCTTGAGACACAACAACACCGATACACACATCTACTACCTGAGACCTCACAACGCGATGTGGGATGGCGGTTATGCAAACTATCAGGGTGACGAGATGCTCGTGACCGGTAAATACGACTTCCAGTACCGTATTCCTTATGTTCCACAAGGTTCATACGAAGTACGCTTCGGATTCTCGGCATCTGATGCGCGCGGTGTAGCACAGTTCTACTTTGGCGAAGAGGGCAAACTGCAAATTTGCGGTATTCCTTTGGATATGCGCGACAGCGAAACCAACCTTGCTTTCATGGGATGGTTTGACGACAGCGAGAACGAAGAGGAGAACCGCAAGGACGACAAGGCCATGCGCAACCGTGGTTTCATGAAAGCACCGGCAAGCATCGAACTAGGTGCATATGACGCTTCAGGACCAACCAAGAGCATGCGATTTGCCAAAAGGGCTTTCCGACGCATCATCGGTACATATGACCTTGACTATGGCAAAAACTACTGGTTGCGTTTCAAGGATGTAACCGAGGGTGGTACAGACGACAAACCAAACGAGTTCAACCAGGATTACCTGGAGATTGTCCCTGTAAATATCCTCACCAACCCTGCTAAACCAGAGGACATCTATTAAAAGACATAACATTTAAAAAACGATTGCCGCATGTGCAGCGGCAATCGTTTTTTTTTATTCACTAGTGCCATATTTTTGTTGCAAAGAACGGTGCGGATAAGAATAAATACATATTTTTGCATTATAGGTTCTATTATATAATAAGGAGTAACAAACCACAATACAATCATATGAAATACGGATTTGTAAAAGTTGCAGCAGCGACACCACTGACTGCCGTGGCCGATTGCCACAAGAACGCACAGGGAATTATTGCCCAGGTAAAGGAACTGGAAGAAAAAGAGACGGAACTCATACTCTTCCCCGAGTTGTCACTGACATCGCGTAGTTGTGGCGACCTATTCACACAGCCCTACCTTATACAATCGTGCTACAAGGCTATAGATAAAATTGCGAAAGAGACTGCGCAATGCAATGCCATCATAGTGATTGGTTCACCTGTTGAACACCGCAATGCACTCTACAACTGCGCAGTGGTAATGCACAAGGGCGAGATTGTGGGCATAGCGCCCAAGCACCACCTTGGTAACGACGAAAGCCGTTGGTTTGCCGGCGCCAACACCTTGCCCGCCGATAGCTTTGCCACAATCAACGGCAAGGCGGTACCGTTCGTAAAGAACGGCGACATATTCTGCACCGATGCATACAAATTCGGTATTGAGATTGGCTGCGAGGCGGCCACTCCTGCATCACCAGGTGCCGAGCAGGCAATAGCGGGTGCACAGATAATACTGAACCCCGTCTCCGAGCATGCTGTAGCAGGAACTCACAAGAGCACCAAGCGCCAAATCACAGAGCGCAGCGCAAGATACAAGAGCGCATATGCATATGCAGGTATCGGCTTGGGAGAGTCAACAAGCTCAGCAGCCTACCCCGGATATTGCGCCATTGCCGAAAGCGGCGAGATGCTCACCGAAAGCGGATACCTCGTACAGGCACCGCATTACGTGATGACTGAAGTCGATGTTGAGAAGATTGGGGCAGAGCGCAAAGGCAACAGCGGCTTCGCCTACCCCGCAGCAATCAAGGAAATACACATTCAGCAAGCAGAAAACGGCAGTTGCAACCTGACACGCAAATTCAGCGCGCAACCATTCATTCCACAGGACTACACAGTCGAGGAGTACTGCAACGAGGCTTTCGACATTCAGGCCGCAGCATTGGCAAAACGCCTCGCGCACACACATGCCAAAAGTTGCGTGATAGGCGTGTCGGGTGGACTAGACTCTACCCTCGCCCTGCTTGTCGTAGCAAGAGCATGCGACATAGTCGGCATACCACGCGAAAGCATCACCAGCGTAACAATGCCGGGATTCGGTACCAGTGGCCGCACATACAAGAACGCCATCGCATTGATGGAGGCATTGGGAACAAAGATAAGGGAAATATCCATCAAGGATGCCTGCATACAGCATTTCAAGGACATTGACCACGACATCAACAACCACGACGTGACATACGAGAACGCACAAGCCAGGGAACGCACACAAATCCTCATGGACATCGCCAACCAGGAAGGCGGCATTGTAATTGGAACCGGCGACCTTTCGGAGCTGGCGCTCGGCTGGGCAACATACAACGGCGACCAGATGAGTATGTACAGCGTCAACGCATCGGTGCCAAAGACCCTGATGCAGCACATGGTACGCAACATTGCAGCCTGCGAAACTAACGGAAAGGTAAAAGAGACACTGCTCGACATCGTGGGCACACCGATATCGCCCGAGCTGACACCCGCCGACGAGAAAGGCAACATCAAACAGAAGACCGAGGATCTTGTAGGTCCATACGAATTGCACGATTTCTTCATCTACCATTTCACACACTACGGCTTTGCACCCGAAAAAATCTACATGATGGCCAAGTCTGCCTTTGGCAAGGCTTATGAAAAGGAGGAGATAAAGAAGTGGCTCACAACATTCATGCGCCGTTTCTTCACACAGCAGTTCAAACGCTCGGCAATGCCCGACGGCCCACAGGTAACCAGCTGCACTCTGAATCCACACAACGGTTGGGTGATGACTGCCGACACCTGCAACACTATGTGGACCAGCAATTGCAACGAGATAAAGTAAAGCATCGCTTTGGTCTGTCGAGCTGCCTTGCGCCAAAGACATTGAATCGCTTGCGAAACGTTCCAAAGCTTTGCCTAAACACAACGGCATCACCTGCGCTGACATTTTGACTTACTGTAAGTCAAAATGTCAGCGCAAACTGTTTTGGTTCGGTATTTGTTCTACTCTTCAATGAAAGGAGATTATATTATGGATTTCAACAAATTTACAATCAAAGCCCAAGAGGCTGTAAAAGAGGCATTGGACCTCGTTGAACAACAAGGACAACAGGTCATTGAACCGGTACACATATTATGTGGTATTCTAAAGAGCAGCGAACAGATTGCGTCGTTCCTATTGCAGAAAGCCGGAGCAAACATAGAAAACATAAAACGCCAAAGCGATGATGCTGTACGCTCACTGCCAAAAGTGAGCGGTGGCAACCCGTACCTGAGCCGCGAGAGCAACCAGGTTATCACCAAGGCGCAGGATAAGGCAAAGCAGATGGGCGACGAGTTCGTCTCGGTAGAGCCGTTGCTGCTGGCACTGCTTGATGTAAACAGCACTGCATCAAATATCCTGAAGAGCAATGGGGTGACAAAGGACATGGTAGAGAAGGCTATTGCCGAGTTACGCCAAGGCTCAAGGGTAAACTCACAGTCGGCCGAAGAGAGCTACCAGGCACTCAGCAAATATGCCATAAACCTGAACGAGGCAGCAAGAAACGGCAAACTCGACCCCGTGATTGGACGCGACGAAGAGATACGCCGCATACTGCAGATTCTGAGCCGCCGCACAAAGAACAATCCCATTCTCATTGGTGAGCCGGGAACAGGAAAGACCGCTATTGTAGAAGGCCTTGCCCACCGCATTATACGTGGCGACGTGCCCGACAACCTGCGCGACAAGCAGGTATTCTCGCTCGACATGGGAGCACTCATTGCCGGCGCAAAATACAAAGGTGAGTTCGAGGAACGTCTGAAGGCTGTCATTGGCGAAGTGACAAAGTCGGACGGACAGATAATACTCTTCATCGACGAAATCCACACCCTTGTGGGCGCTGGAAAAAGCGAGGGCGCAATGGACGCAGCCAACATACTGAAGCCTGCACTTGCCCGCGGCGAACTGCGCTCAATCGGCGCCACCACCCTCGACGAGTACCAGAAATACTTTGAAAAGGACAAGGCACTGGAGCGCCGTTTCCAGACCGTATTGGTAAACGAGCCCGACAAGATGAGCACAATCTCTATCCTGCGCGGATTGAAGGAGCGCTACGAGAGCCATCACAAGGTACGCATACAGGATGATGCCATAATTGCAGCCGTAACGTTGAGCGACCGCTACATCACCGAGCGATTCTTGCCCGACAAGGCCATTGACCTCATCGACGAGGCTGCATCAAAGCTGCGCATGGAACGCAACTCCCTGCCCGAGGAACTCGACGAGATAGAGCGTCACATCAAACAGTTGGAGATTGAGCGCGAGGCTATCAAACGCGAGAAGGACGAGGTGAAGCTTGCACAGTTGGGCAAGGAGATTTCAATGCTCAAGGAGCAGGAAAGCACAAAACGAGCCAAATGGCAGCAGGAAAAAGAGCTTGCCGACAGCATACAGAATGCCAAGCACGAGATAGAGGAACTGAAGTTCGAGGCCGAGAGAGCCGAGCGCGAAGGCGACTACGGACGTGTGGCCGAGATACGTTATGGCAAGATAACAAAGCTCGAGGAGGAGATAACCGCGACCCAGGCGGCACTACGCAACGCCCAAGGCACAAACGCCATGATAAAGGAAGAGGTAACAGCCGAGGACATTGCCGACATTGTATCGCGCTGGACAGGAATACCTGTGAGCAAGATGCTTGAGAGCGAACGCCAGAAACTGCTCAACCTTGAGGAGGAACTGCACAAGAGCGTCATTGGACAGGACGAGGCAATACAGGCGGTGAGCGACGCCGTGCGACGCAGCCGCGCCGGATTGCAGGATCCCAAACGCCCCATAGGCTCATTCATCTTCCTTGGCACAACAGGTGTAGGAAAGACCGAACTGGCCAAGGCACTTGCAACATATCTCTTCAACGACGAGACACTGATGACAAGGATAGACATGAGCGAGTACCAGGAGAAATTCTCCGTGTCACGCCTCATTGGAGCGCCTCCGGGATATGTAGGGTATGACGAGGGCGGCCAGCTTACCGAAGCCGTACGCCGCAAGCCCTACTCCGTCGTACTTTTCGACGAGATAGAAAAGGCACACCCTGATGTGTTCAACATCCTGCTGCAGGTACTTGACGACGGCCGCCTCACCGACAACAAGGGACGCACCGTAAACTTCAAGAACACCATTATAATAATGACCAGCAACCTTGGCAGCAGTTATATACAGGAGCAGTTCGAGAAGCTGAACGACAGCAACCGCGAGTCCATCATCGAGGAAACAAAGGAGAAGATTATGGAGATGCTGAAAAAGACCATACGCCCCGAGTTCCTTAACCGTATTGACGAGACAATAATGTTCACCCCGCTGAACAAGGAGGAGATTGAACAGATTGTCAGGCTACAGACAGCATCGGTTGCAACATTGCTCAAGGAGAGCGACATTACAATGGAGGTCACCGACGCTGCCATACAGTTCATTGCCCAGGCAGGCTTTGACCCCGAGTTCGGCGCCCGTCCAATAAAGCGAGCCATACAGCGCTACCTGCTCAACGACCTCTCTAAGCAGTTGCTGGCAGGCGCCATCGACAAGAGCAAGCCAATAAAGGTCGACGCCCAGAACGGTGCACTCATCTTCAGCAACAGATAAGAAACATAAAAGACAAACAAAAAAAGGATACGTCCAATCGACGTATCCTTTTTTCGTGTATAAACGCAGTCTATTATTTCTTCTTGAACAGATTACCCAAGCCATTGAGCACCTTGTTGCCTGTACTTTCAGCATTTGTTTCAGTGTTGTCGGTTGCGGTGTTTGATGTGGCAGCACTTGAATTTGTTGCGGCAGCAGCGTTTGTATTTGCCACCGGAGCCTCACCAACCCTTGAGAGCTTTGCACCCAACATCATGCCATCATAATTCTCCAACAAAGAACCGATGGTTCCGACAGTCTGCATGACAGACTGAAGCTGTCCCAACTGCTCGCCTGCAGCGCCGTTAGAGAAGTAAGATGCTACGTTCTTGATGAAAGCAAGGAGTCTGTCGGCCTTGAAAACGATGTTCAGGTTCTGAATCTCGTATGATACATATGTCTTCAAAGGCAATTTGTCATATACGAAAGTGAACACAATCATCTTCTCCTCGGCATTCAGCTCATACTTACCATTCAAAACACGTCCATTCACGTTTATGGTACATGTACCGTCGCCGACAAAAGTAAACGAGCACTTACCCGGTGTAACACCAATTTTTGTAAGCTTCTCATCAAGTTTTGACTCAATTGTAGAGGTAACCACTGTGCCACCGATGTTTGACAATGCATTCTCACTTTCTAGTATACAAGCCACACCTTCGTAGTTCCATGTACCCTCCAAAGCTTCAACTGAAAGAGTCAAAGAGTTACCCAAGAGAGCACCCAAAACATTTGTCACAGCACTGCCTGCCTCGGTTGACGAAACCTCAGAAGCAACCTCAGTTGCAACCTTACCCAAAACATCCTTCCATGACTGAGCCGATGCACCTGTTGCCACAGCAAGCATCAACATCAAAGAAAAAACAATCTTTTTCATAGTATCTGTTTTTATATTATTCTACTGTTTCTGCCTGCTCACCCTCCTGCTCCTCTGCTACAAAATCCACTACGCCATTGGCAACAAGGATGTTGTACCAAGAAAACATCTTCTTGATGTGTGTCAAATAGACACGCTCACGGTCATAATCGGGGATGATTGTCTCAAAATACGCAACCATCTCCTCGGGAGTTGTCATCTTGAGGTCAAAAGGCAACACTCCATTCTCCTTCTCGTAAATCTTTGCAAATACATTTCTCAAAGGAAGTTCCTCGGTGTCGGTGTAGATTGCAATGTCATCAAGCATAACCACCTGGTCGCTGTTGTAAACCGGTACACGCTTCTTCGATGCATCGACACACTCCACGATAAACATATTACGTCCGTGTGACAACAGACGGTACAGACCGGGCTTACCCGAGATTGTCAAAACTGTTTCAAAAACATTCATAGGTTCTGTTATTAATTTGTGTTATTGTTTTTTTCAAAATCCTTGCTAAGATACGGTGCTAATTTCTTTTTTACAAAAAATTAGACATTTTTAATACTCGCCATTCAAGCCAACTCCTTGAGTTCTTCAAGCAGTTCAACAACATCGGGCATCACCGCGTTGCCGCCACCATTATAAATGGAATAGTCAGTGAGCAACAACAGGTCATCGGTCGGCATCTGCTTCTGCATTCTGTTAAGCACCTGCTCACGCGTCATACCGCTGCGCTGCATGGTACGCCTTATGGCAGTTTCCTTTTCGGTCCACACAAGCAACACCTTGTCAACAACGTCAACCATCCCAGACTCGTATAGCAACGCTGTTTCAACAGCCACCACAGGCGCCTTCTGCGCGTTCGCCCATGAGCAGAAATCACTTTTCACGACAGGATGCACCAATGCATTCACACGCTTTGTATTCTTCTCATCAACAAATATGCGCAAAGCAAGATACTTACGATCCAAGCCACCGTCGGCAGCATAGCACTCATCACCGAACATGCGTTTAAGTTCCTTCACAATGTAAGGATTGCTCACCATCAACTCCTTTGCACGGCTGTCACAGTCATAAACAGGCACACCCATTATGCCGAGCATTCGCGACACGACCGACTTGCCGCTACCTATTCCACCGACAACTGCAAGTTTCACCATTGCGATAAAGTTTTGGATTCAGCAGACGAACCTATATCTTCCACCCCAACCACCTTCACACTCCTTACGAATGGTGATGTGGTGGACACAATAAATTTCTTCTCAAGGTCACCCACATTACCAAGTATGACACTGTAGGCATAATCATCGAAACGCAGCTGCACCGAGAAATCGGCAGCCTTGATATCTTTGGCTACAGCATCGAGAACCTCAAATTCCACTTCCACCTCCTGTGGCAGGAAACCAAGATTCACCTCACTTGGGAATTTCACATACTCTACAGGAACAGAAAGCGTTCTGCCCACGTATCGCGACACATCTACACGCACCTGCACCTTTTCGGGCTTGACGTCAATATATTTCCCAGGCATAAAGGTCAGTTCAAAGACCGTGTCACGCTCCACCCCCTCACACACAAGCGCCGGGGTCATAACCTCCTTGATGGACGAAATCTCATCCACGAATGCAGTAACACGCACCTCCGAAGGTTCATATTCAACCGTGACCAATTCACAGCCGTCGGCCACTTTCAAATCGAGGCGATTCTTCTTCACAGGTACAACCGCTGTTGTACGGCACACCAAAGCCACCAACGAATCGGCCTGGAAGCTCTTGAACGATAGTCCCGCGCCAAGATTCTCGACAATCCTACTCCTAATCATCCCCGACGGCAAACTCAAACGTCCGCCATTGCGGTTGAACTCGGAGTAATCGGCTGTGAGCTCTATACCATCATTGAAAAGATAGCCGAAGAGGTCGGAGCCCTCGCCTCTGACCTGGACATACGCAGGAATCACTCCCCCATTTTCAAGCTTTACGCCTGAAGGGACATTCTCCACACGTACCGACACAGAAATATCGGTCTCGTATATTCTTTTCATGGTTAACGTAAACCATAGACTACACGAGACCAACAAGAAGAAGAGAAAAACAACGAGGTTATTCGCTTTAGCCTTCTCAAATACTTTTTTTAAGGAATCTATATCCAATTTCAAACAATTACTTGCCCTCTTCGTTCATTGCTGTAGGGTTGGCAAAAACCACAGAGATGTCAACGCGTACGTTCACATTGTGGGCAATCTCCACAACAACGATATTGTTATTGATTTCCTTAATCTTGCCATATATACCACCGCTGGTAACCACGTCCATACCGGGCTGAAGGCTACGACGGAAATTCTCAATCTCCTTTTGGCGCTTGCGCTGTGGACGGATCACCAAGAAGTACATGATAGCAATGATGATAACAAACATGAACAGTGGGTTTCCGAGAACCTTTGCCAAACCACTTGGCTCAGGAGCAACCTCATCTGCTGCCACTTCTGTTACAACTTCTGTTGCCTGGGGAGTTGCAACAACCGGCTGTGCTACAGCCTCGTTAATTGTCTGAACGCCTGCTTCGGCCTGCATAAATACCATAATCGAATAAATTTAATTGTCAATAATTATTTGTTAATCTTACCTGCTGCACGCAAGCTTTTTGTTATAGCATCGAGCATACCGTTCACAAACGAGCCGCTCTTTGCTGTGCTGTAATACTTCGCAATCTCAACATACTCATTGAGTGTAACCGAAAGCGGAATATCATGCTGTGTCATGAGCTCGGCCAATGCCACCTGCATAATCACCACATCCATAAATGCCAGACGCGACATATCCCAGTTCTTTGAGTTCTCGCTCATGAGCTTGCGATACTCCTCGGCATTTGTTATTGCGTTACGGAACAACTTGCATGCAAACTCCTTGTCACTGTCGTCCTTGTACTCGGGCAACAGCAATGAATTGCCATGTACGTCCTCGGCAAAACGCTTTATTGTCTTCACCACAAAGGTATCGACAATAGCCTTGTCGTCGTTCCAGTAGAGACTCTGCTCCTCAATGAGGTCATCAAGTTCCTCATTGTCGAACACAAAGGCCTTGTAGAGCTTGCGCCACAACTCCTTGTCCTCCTCGTAGCTGTCAACGCCCGACTCCATATACTCCCTGTAGATATCGCTCGCCTCAATCTTGTCGAGCAGACGACGCAGGAAGTCTGAATTGTCAACCCAGTTCAGCTTGCTCTTCTCGGCAAACTTCACAAGCTGCTCAACCTGCTCCAACTGAGCCACAAAGCGGTTGTTCACGAACTTGAGGTTAGGGTTTTTATCACTTTCAGTAGGACGAACCTTCATACTGAGGAACGAAATTCTGTCGGCCGCATAATGGGTTATGCCCGGCATAAGCAGCAACAGATAATGGTAAAGGTCATAAGCCTTTGAAAGGCTGAAAAACATCTCGTCCTCGGCAGCTTTCAGGCTCTTGCCACTGTTCTTGTAGTATGCATAGACAATCTGCACCACCTTAAGACGAATAAGAACTCTATTAATCATAAAACGCTTTTTCTGATATGTTGACAAAGGTCGCATTTTATTATGACACACACAAGAAAAATACAAAAATTCTTTCACTCAAAACACCACATACCAGCGCCTGCCTTGTAAAAGAACAAAGCAGGCGCAATTATGTTCAACGGTTCCGTGATTGCGGGTCAACGCCTTATCACTTTTTTACCGCACTACGGTTGTCAATGGCACACCGGGCGCACGGTAAATCCTGTAAAACGTCCGTATCCCTCCCTATTGATCTGTTTGTCATAGAAGCGCAAGCAGTAAGCATTGCTGTTGTCGCCACACAATACACCCGACCAATAGTAACCGAACATTCCGCAGTAACGGACCTCATTTCCCTGTCTGCAGCCAGCCGCAGGCAGGAATATACTCTTACCGTTGTTTCTGCTTGTCACCCAATAGCCGCCGGTCCCGTTCAGCAGTCCATATCTCCAGATACAGCTACCCAACAGTTCCTGTTGCTCGTCGGCAGTAGGGATTCTCCAGTTGCCACCCCATTTGCTATGCGCAACATCATCTTCGGTCTCAACAGCAGTCTTGTTGTCGACGGTGCCATAGACTCCTTCGGTACAATACTTGACCATTGTGTTACTGCCGCCGTTGCACCATTTGTATGTACTCCAGGTGTATTCGTTCTTCTCTTCTGTTTCACCCCAAGCGTAGTAACCACCGCACTCCTCGGGGAGCGTAGCTCCTACATTGCAGGTTGCCCACAAGGTACCGCTTGGCAAGCCAAGATCGATATATTCGTGACCACCGGCAAACTGTTTTTTCTCGAATCTTGCAATAAGGTCAACCTCCTCACAAGCCTTGAAGCTGTAGTTTGGCTGCGGACATACGGGCATGGTGGAATCCATCTTGTACCAACCGACGAAAGTGTAACCATCGTCAGCCTTTGCAACAGCTGTAATATCCCTGCCGCACGGCAACGTCAAGGACGTTCCTATCTCATTATCAAAACATACACTGCCACCAGTGGTGCAGCTTATTCTGATTGGGTACGATTCATAAGCAAACCTTGCTGTAAGCAACAGGTCTTCGCCGGCAGTGAACGCATACCTTCTTTCAGCGCTGACCGATGCATCTGTTTTTTGCGTATACCACCCTTTGAAACTGTAGCCATCATCGGGGTGAGCAATGACAACAACCTCGTTTCCCGTATTGTAACACTGCACATTACCATGATATCCTTCGAATTGGACACGTCCACCCTCTTGGGCTGCTATTTCAATTCTGCACGGAGTGTAACTCTCTTTGTCGTCGCATGATACCAGTGTGGGTGAAAGCAGTGTCGCAACAGCTGTGAATGTGAATAAAAACTTTCTCATAATTCTTTTCGTTGTAGATTAATTGTCTGAAAAAAGGCATAGAATGCCCCTGAAACCGTTTGAACAAGCAATATTCAAGCCTGTTCAAACGGCTTCTTATAATGGTTGCAGTAAATACTAATACTTGCTTATTTCCTGATTATTATTGGCTTTATTCTGAGTATGTCCTTCAGTTCAGTGTAGGCTTTGGCGTTGCTGCATCCCAGCAGCATTGTCTTTCCTCTCTTCTTGCAATCGATGATACATTGGTCACGGTTCAGAATCCATATGTTGTTTTTCTTGTCTATGGTAATGTGTATTGCAAGCTCACCCTCGTATCTCTCAAGCTTTATGCTGCTGTATACAGTGTGTACATGTTTGTCATCACATTTTATATCAATGCTTCCTCTGGTATCGAAACTGATGCTGCAGCCGTTCTTTGTCTGCTTGTAGTTATTACCTCTTTTTGCCACGAATGTCTTCTGGTAGTCAAGCTTGTAGTTGAAGTAGCCGACATTCTTTGCCGATGTGTCATATATCGCAGCAGTTGCATAGCCTCCGCGCCAGCTGCTGTTGTCGTGCTTGGTTATTATAAAACGGTACTCTGTTGTCTTGGGTACCAGCACCGTGTTGTACTTGCTTTCCAACACAAAATGTGTGTCGTCCTCTCCGACCTCGTCAAACTCGGCCCACACTCCACGTTTCATGTTAGGGCGATACTCCTTCCATTTGCCGTTGCCACGTACAAAGTAACCGTCATATTCGGTGCTTGTACCTTTGTAGCAATAGAACAGTCCATTGCCGTCGGGACACATTGGGTATACACTGATTGTGTTGTAGACCACCTGCCAATTACCATTCTTCTCGCGGTCCACGAAAATCTTGTCACACGCCAGCTTGGGAACCGATACGCGGCAACGTTTGCTGTCGAGGAAGTAGAATGTGTCGTTCTCCTTGTACTGTTTGTACTCGTTCCATGGCTCGGCCTTGTCCTGTGGACGGTATTCGGTCCAGTTGTCGCCATTCTTAATGAAGTAACCGCCGTCGTATGCCACAAGCGCTGTTGTCTGTGCTAATGCTGTCATTGCAAATGATAACAGCAAGCTAAATAGAATGCTCTTTTTCATGATTGTATTGTTTTTTTTGACTTTTAAGTTATGTCTGTCATTTCGAACCTTGTGTGAGACGTGTTGTTGAGGGCTTGGCCGAAAAAATCTCATTATTTGCGGTTTATGGGATTCCTCGTCGCTACGCTCTGTCGGAATGACATTGACAGGTACCCGCGGGGCACTGCAATATTATTTTATTTTAATTTTTCCATATATCCTGTTGTGAAGTGTACGCCGTTGTCGTATGTAACACCGTTTATCTCAACCTCGCCGTCAGCAAATTCCACCTCGCCACCGCGTATGATGATGTTGCATTTTGTGGCATGTCCTTTCTCGTGGTCAATGCTTATGTCATTTACGGCTTCGTTGAACAGTTCAATGCCGCCTACAATGATGTCCATCTGGCAATGCTCCTTGCCTGGGCAGTCAAAGATGAGAATGGTTGTGTTGTCGCCATAAAGGTGCAGGAAGCAGTACTCATCGGTGTCAATCCTCTCTATTGTGTTGAAGCCTTTGTATTTGTGGCCCGGGTTCTTGCCGTCGAGGTAGAAGAACTGCTCAAGGTCTTTCTTCATTGTCCTGTAACCCTCGGCGGTTGTTGAGCGGCGGTAGATATAGGCCGGTTCTCCACCGGGCACCTCTTCGGCAAAGACAGCTTTCATTTCTTTTGAATAGCCCTCGAGGCTCCATGATGTTTGCAGCTTCATGGTTTTTGTCGCTACAAATGCAGCAATGTCGGTTGCCGGTATTATGGTAGTCTCCTGCCCCTCGGTGCGGCATATTCCGGTACTGTTAATCCACTCGTACAAGCCTTGCTTTGTGTCCTTTGGGATTACAATCATCATTTTTCCCGTGCAGGGGATTTTTGCTCTTCCCGGTGATTCTACTTTTTCCATTAAATTCTCCAGGCATTGTATTTCGGCTTCCCACACGTCGCGTATCGAGTCGGCACTTGTCTTCAACATCTTGAGTTGCTCTTTGCTTGTGGCACTCTGTGCCTTTTCTTTGAGTTCCTGAATCATTGGCATATAGTAGTCAAAGAGCTCCAGGCTGATATATGCCGGAATTCTTCTTTCAATGCTTTCGGCCTCTGAAATGTCTATAAGTTCTGCCGGCCTTTCAGCTGTTATGCACGACTCACCGATGTATACGTCGCCGTCGCGGTTGTTGAAATAGGCTTCGTGTGAGTGTATTTCTACATCTCCGGTCTCTCTAATCCCAAAAAAGAGTTTTGCGGCCGAACCTTTGACTATTATGACTACCAGGTCCAATGAGTGTGCATTGTCCGTTATTGCCAAACCGTATGTGTCGCCCTGGAATATTATTGTTTGGTTACCGCTTTCCCTTGTGCTGAACATCAACTCCATACCGAAAATCTCCTCGGCAAAGTAGATGTCATATTTCTCTATTATGGCACTGAGCGCCTTGTAACTCTTTTCGTCAACGGAGTTTATTGCATAAATCCCCTTTTCTTTATTTTTGCTCACGTTGCGTGGCCCATTTCCCGGGGCTCTCAACTCTTGAACGAATTTCTTCAGTTCCGGGTTGTTAATCTCCTGTGCCGTCAGGCTGCCTGTGGCAAGGAGGAGTATAGTAAGTGTGAACAGTATCTTTTTCATCATAGAATCTTTTTGTCAATAAAAATCAATACCTAAATCGTTGAACTCCATAAACGCTTCGTAGGAGAGGCCTGCAACAAACACCACTGTAATTGTCTCGTTGTTGCCATAGTCGGTAACTACAAGAGTGTTCCCCTGGCCGGAGTATATGGCCGCCATTCCGCCGCCATCCCTATTCGAAGCCATCAGTGTCATGCCAAGCACCTCCTCATTCTCTTGCAGGAACGGTTGCAGCGCTGCTTTCAGGATGTCATATCCCTGTTTGCCATTCGTAAAAAAGCGGCGTAGGCTTTTCAGTGACTTCATGAACGAGATTGACTCTTGCATCTCTTCGTCAAGGTCTATTTTGATAAAGAGTTGCTTGAACATGTTTGCCGATATGTAGGCATAGCTTATCTCGTCCGATTTTATCTTTGCAAGATTCTGTACGAATTTCTCGGCCTCGCTCTTCTCGGGCTGCTGGGGCGGCATAGCCCAAGTGCTCAAGGCAACGGATATCAGCGTCAGTATTATAAACAGTTTCCGTTTCATAATCTTTTGTTTTATATGTTATTCTTGTCTTTACTCATTTTTAATGTTGCTCCAAGCGTTGCTTCAATCTCTTTGAGGTTGTGTTGAGTGGAGTTTACCGCAAGGCTAATGTCATTGAATGCAGCCTTGAGACAGCGCATAGCATCCTCGGGGTTGTCGAAAGTGTCACTCTCCGTATCTAAAGCCTGTATTTCACTGTTCTGCGATGTCGTGACAGGGAACCAATATTCAGCAGTAAATAGGCAAGCGATGACTACCGCAGCAGCTGCGCTGTAGCGCATTATGCGCGGAATGACAATAATGCGCTTGCCGGTTTTGGTGACACTCTTTTCGTCGCGTACCATTGGTGTGCTCTTTGCGGCAAGCCCGTCTATCATTGCCTCGAGACGCAGTTCCGCACCGTCGGGCAACTCTACCTCTTCGTTCTCACGACAAAAAGCCAGAATCATCTCCTTGTCCTTGCGGAGTTCGGCCGGAACGTCGTTCTCGCGAAGATAGCGACAAAGCTCACGCTCTTCTTCGGCTGTGAGTACAGCATCGAAGAACTGCTCAATCATCATTCTCAATCTGAAATCTTCCATAAACTCCTTTATATATTGTCGTAAAACTCTCTGAATTTCTTTCTCACTCTCGATATTATAACCCTTATGTTCGTCTGCTGCAGGCCTGTAACCTTTTCAATCTCCTCGAGCGTACAGCCGTTCATCTTCATTTGCATTATCTTCCGGTGCACTTGCGGCAGGCCGGAGAGGAAATGTTGCAAGCACTCTTCGGCCTCCTTCTTGTCCGTTTCGGGCGGCGTGTAGATGGCAATTTCGTCGGGGTGCATTTGTTCATCGCCATCGCGCGCCCTCAACTGCCGCCAACGGTCTATGCAAATGTTCCTTAGTAGCGTGCGCAGATAGACTTCAATGGCAACAACGTTCTTCAGTTCATCCTTTTTCTCCCACAGTCTCATATAAAGGTTCTGCACGGCATCCTCCGCATCAAACCTGTCGCAAAGCATTCTGTATGCCTCGCGATAGAGCATCTGCTGCAGCGGCATGAACCGCTTTTTGAATTCGTCGTGTGTCACCTTTTAATGTTGTTTGTGGTCGCTTTCCATCTATAAGACGGACGACATGCCAATTTGTTACACAAAGTAATAAAAAAAGTTGGAAAAAATTCATTTTCCCAACTCTTATCAAGTTATCAAGAAACAATCACTGTTTGCCGCCGATGTCAAAACGATAGATTACATGCAGCATAACATAACTCTGGAACACCTTGTTACGCGAGTAACTCCGCTGTGTAGGCGTAATGACACTATACTCCGATGTACGCTGTCCAAGAATATCCACAGCCTCCAGCTGCAGAGTAAGCGCCTTGCTCTTGAGGAACGACTGCGAGATTGTAGCGTTCCACAACCACTGGTCGTGGTTCATTATATTGTCGGCATATCCACGGCGACCATAGAAACCGAATGACGAATTTACCCTCATCCCCCATGGCAATTCCACCTGCGGTTCAAAGTTACATTCGAACGTGTGGCCGTTCTGGTCATACTGCGGCGTGCTTTCATACCTCACATAATCGCCGCTGTAACCGGCTGTGAGGTTCACGCTCCACATTCCGCTGCGCCATTTGAGGCGCATGTTGCCATATGGGTCGTGGGAGTGCATTACCGACAAACCCAACTCGTCGCCCAATGCACCCACATAGTTATTGTTGCGGTTCAATGAATAACCTGCCGACAGCGACAGCGTCCAATGCCTATCCTTGTCGAGCGGTTGCTCAGTTCCGCCACCGACAAAGAGATAATAGTTACCGTTCACATTATCCTTTGTGTGCAGCATCTTGCCGGTGAGCGGGTCGGTCTGTATGATATCCACTACCGAATTCAGGTGATTTCCATAGTTGGCATTCACATGATAGCTGTCGCCACGCTTCTCGTTGAACCACCTGCCCGTCATATTGAAGTTGTTGCTCCACCCCACCTTCAAGTTGGGATTGTTCACACGCTCAACCATCTCATTGCTTGTATCGGTAATGGGCAACAGTTCCAGCAACGACTGGCGACGCTCATAGCCATAATACTGCACATAGAGTGTTCCGTTTTTGGCAAACCGCCACCTCAATGATGCCAAAGGAGCGAACTCCACATATTTGCGCTCGGGTGCATACTCCACCCCTGCCCTTTCATAGTCGAGGCGGTCATTGTGGTAGAGCACTGTTGTACCAATGTTGGCATCAATCTTCTCCCATTTGCCATAGAGGTAGAAACGGCCGTTGTGCAGATGCGTCGTCAGCACCGAATAGGCAGAATTTTCAATGTCAATCACCGCTGCCAAAGAGTCGGCGGCCGTTGGGCGCACACCAAGCGGCAACCCCGGCGTGGCATAGTATGGATAGCGGTCAAGGCGATAAAGGCTGTAACTTTCATCCTCCTTTTCATACTTATAGTGATAGTTTACCTCAAACTGTATATTCTTGGTTATTGCACCATTGAGCGCAACCCGTGCCGAGAACTTGTCATTGCTTGAAGGATCCTCGGTATATCGGCGTTGCACCACCGCGGAATCGGCACTGTTGAAGTAGCGGTAGACCGAAAGGCTGTTGGCGGAAGTCCCATAGTTTCCCCTGTAGTACTCAACACCCGCCTTGAGGGAATAACCCTCTTTCCTGAAACGGTGTATAAAACGGACATCAGCTCCAAAGTTGTTACGATTGCCATAATTATCGCTCAATATCTTGTGGGAGTTCACACCCACTGCAGCAAGTTCCCCACTCACGGCATCGCCCACAAGCCCAAGTTCAGGATTCTCAAAACCGGCAGCTGCGGAATAGACCGATGTATTCTCGCTTGCATTCATGTCGGTGTCATAGAAATTATAGACAAGATTGGCCGACAGGCGACTTAGTGAATCAATGTTATATGTAAAATCAATATTTGCATTGACATCGTGCATAGCTGTAGAGACAAGAGTGCGGTTATATGACCAATGGCTGCCGGCACTGCCAAGCAGCGTCTCCACGTTGTTCATGCGGTCGTGTTCGCTATTGTCGTGCCCCACCTCAACCTCGGCATTGAGTTTGAACAGGCCTGCAGCATCGTTCGCCTTGCCATTATCCCACGACATTATGGTACCCGCCTTACGATAGGTGAAAAGGCCGTCGCCACCACCCCATCCGCTTCGCCAGTTACCGTTCTCGTCAACGCTCTGGTTCTCGCTTATATTGTTCACCTGGGCATAAACGGCCGTGCGGCGTTTGTCGGTGAAGTTGGATGCAAAAGCCTTTGCAAGATACTTGCTATGAGTTCCCGCGCCGCCATCGACATTCACATTCCAAGAGGACATATACTCCTTCTTTATCTTCAAATCGACCACCGTCGCCTTCTCCAAATCAAGCACGCCGGCAAATTCCTTCTCCTCATCGGTCTTCTCATAGACAGCAACCTCCTCAACTGCATCGCTCACTATGTTTGACATAGCCGTGTTGGCATCCCCGATGAACGGTTTGCCGTTCACGAGTATCGAACTGACAGCCTTACCCTGAAATGTGAGGTTGCCGTCCGAGTCCATTGTAAGACCCGGCAACTGCTTGATGAGGGCAGCTATTGTAGCACCCTCGGGCACGCGGTAGGCGTTGGCATGATACACAAACGTGTCGGCCTTTATTGTAAGTTCCTGCGCGAGCCCCGTGACACTAACCTCACGCAGCAATTTCTCATCGGGTTTCAGCAACAGGTTGCCAAGTTCCACATGAGGGTGCTTGGCTGTCAGCTCCACCCTCTTCACAAGAGTTTCATAACCCACAAATGCAATATTCACCTTGTATGTTCCCGCGCTTTTCGCTTTAAGCGAGAATGTACCATCGGCCTCCGTTGCACAGGCTGCCACCTGTAACGTATCGTTTTTCATAAGGCGCACCGTTGCCATTGCAATGGGCATGTCCGCATCGGCGGCATCAAGTACCTTGCCGCTAAGCGACAACTCCTGTGCACTGGCAACCCCCGCAACCAACAGGAACAATAGTGTCAAGAAATAGTGTTTCATAAGTTTTTTTTGCAATTATAATAATAGTGGACGACAGTTTTACCCCCCGTTAAAAAATGTTAAAATCAAAAAGATACGCAACTCCTTTTGTATTTATGACAAACACTATACGAGAAAAAGAAGCCGCGTATCCACCGGCAAGGAGAACCACCAACCTTGCCGTTCATTTTTATTTTCAATTTTTTACATTATTTCTACCTTAAAGACGAAGAAAATTCATTTTTGTTACAACACAGAAGGTTAAAATTGATTAAAAAGAGTACAAATGTAGAGGCAGACCAGTGTGTCTGCCCCAAACAAAATATCATTACCTTATAATTGGGCGAACCGATGTATTCGTCCATACCTGGGAGTGAATAATTAGCTCAAACGGAACATTATAGGCAACACAAACTGCGTGTTTACAGGCTTGCCGTCCTGCATTCCGGGAGTCCACGCAGGCATTGAACTCACTACCCTCAAAGCCTCGGCCTCCAGAGCTTTCACTGCAGCGTCGCTGGCATCTACCTTAACCTCAGTTCGTCCGCTGTTTTTCTCTATGCTGCTGTAAGCCTGTACTCTCAATTCCTCCAACTCCATTGCACGTCGTTTGAGTATATTGTCCGAAACACCATCGGCTATAAATTTTGCCAATTCTTCCTCTTTCTGTGCAATGTGGTTCTTCAAAGAAATTGCCTCTGCACTATAAACATATTTTGAATATTCCCCCTTGAGCACACTAGCCTCGGCAATTGTTCCATCCTTTTGCACCAAGAAGCGCACAAACACCTTGCCCATCACCTCGGCATCACGTGCCTCTTTAGGATATTTTACATTTACTCTCAAATACTTCATAAGCTCCTGCTGTCCACCGGGGAATTCAGGCATCTTTTCACAGACCGTGAACACCGCCTCATTGCCTGCCACCGAAGCACTCTTTTCCTTTTTAAAGTTTATATACATTACAGCTTCCTTGCCGGTCTGCTTTAACTTTTCCTGCAGTTCGGGAGTAAGGTCTGGAAATTTCACAATCTCAATGCTCTCAATCGTTAAGGGATCAATGTCATTTATATCACCATCGTATATGGCACCACCCGACACTACAAGCAATTTTTCCTTATTGTCTTCGGACATATATATGCCATTACCATTAGCCTCTTTTGGGAGTTTATAGACAATTGGAAGAACAAACTTCACATTCACAGCCTTGCCCTTGTTCATTGCGGGTCTCCATTTTGGCATTGCCTTCACCACCCTCAAAGCCTCGGCATCGAGTGATTCGTTACCCGAAGAGCGCATTATCTCTACATTGTCTATTGAACCATCGGCCTTAACCACAAACTGCACAAACGCCTTGCCTTCAACACCGGCAGCCTTTGCAGCCTCGGGGTATTTGAGATTACTTTGTAAATACTTCATCATCTCCTGCTGCCCACCGGGAAACTCGGGCTGAACCTCAACAACCTGAAACACCTTTTCCGGGTCATCATTGGCAGGAGCTTGAGCGACATCGTGGATATAATCAACCTCAACCACTTGCGCGTTTTTTTCTACACCGGAAATTGTGCCATCAGCAACAAATTCATTAACTTTGCCGTCGGGTTCGGCATTTGCATTCTCAACTGTTGAGAAAGAGAGCGCAGCAACTGCTGCAACCGGGAGTATGTACAAAGCCTTTGCACGACTCCACTTGCTTGATTTTTCTTTACACATCATAGTGATACGTTTTTTAGTTAAACTGTGATTAAAGCTGTTGGCAATAGAGTAGAGCCTTGCGCCAACGGCTTTTTTTATTATCAATAATTGGTATTGCTTTGCATTCACGCCAGAGGAAATCACAGCCTCATCGGCCTCGAACTCGTGTATATCCTTCAAGGTATTCTTCATTATCCACGCAAGCGGGTTGAACCACTGCATTATTATCACAGCATCGGCAAGCAGAATATCCCAAGAGTGTCCAGCCCTTACGTGTGCCGCTTCGTGAGTGAGAATCTCGCGCGCACCCTCGTCCATATCCTTGTTTGACACCACTACCCAACCGAACCAACTGAACGGTTTCTCCTCGCCGCTATGCAAACGCAACTTCACGCCATGCAGGCCATACTGCGCTGCTGGGATCTTGCAGCTACGCATAATCAGACGCGACAACTGGATATACATAACCAACTGTCTTATCACTAGCAGCACCGCGCCCAAGCCATATGCGACTAACAGCGCAATCTGCCACAGTGGCTGTGCACTACCCCTTTCCTCAATTTGCACAGGAGCCACATCAACCATTGGCACAGTATCAAATTTTGCTACTGATGACAGCGTAGTCATAACCGGCAGCTCGTCAGCTAAAGGAAAATCGGCAACAGGTAATGAATCGTCTGTTTTTGCAAAGCCGTTTTCAATAGCGTCAAACACCCCCTGCAACGGAGTGCTCACACCCAAATTGGCAAAAGGCAGAGCCAATGACACCACTATAATAAACAACAGCAGATGACGGTTGAGTTTGTGAAAAGTCTCGCGGCTCATAAAGAGCATGAAGAGCGAAACGAACATCGCAAGTAGAAGCGATGATTTGATTATGTAAACAATGAAAGTTCCCATGGTCATTTCTGTTTTTCAACAAGGTCAATAAGTTCTTTGAGTTCGTCGAGAGAGATTTTCTCCTCCTTTACGAGCGACGACACTGCGTTGAGGTAGGAACTGCCAAAGTAACGGCTCACCACACTACCCAATGACAGCTTGCCATATTCGGCCTCGCTCACAGCAGCATAGTAGCGATGGGTGTTGCCGAATGCCTCGTGTGCCACATACCCCTTCGCCTCCAGGCCACGCACAATAGTAGATATGGTATTGAAGTGAGGTTTAGGCTCATCGAGCAGGTCTATAATCTCCTTTACAAACAATGCGCCCTTCTCCCAAAAGAGTTTCATAAGCTCCTCTTCTCTCTTTGTCAAGTTCTTCATGATATTGAGTTTTTATGGTTTCAAACTAAAAGTTCGGGTAATAATTTTAATATTACAATCGGCATGTTACAGTTATTTGTCATCCTGACAGAACGTAGCGACGAAACTTTAGTTCGACAATGCTTGCAGCAGTTGGTTACACGTAGCGCAGGCGAAGTTTGCGCCGTGTAGGTTGCGATAAGCAAGGATTGTCAAAGAATCTCATATACTCGCAAAATAGAGATACTTCACTGCGTTCAGTATGACAAGATACACAAAGTACTCCAACTATAATATAGTTACTTTTATGGTTTCAAACTATAAGTTTTGTTGGCGTAAACTATTTTCTTTAGTTCATACCGCAAAGAACTATATTTTTTAGTTAGCAAACTAATTTTAATAGTTAAAAGAGGTTAACAAAGAGAAAGAAGAGAGAAGAATTCTGAATAAAGGGCAATATAGTGGCAACTCAGCAACTTTATCCGCAGCCTTCCACATTAGCTTTGCAAGTGAACAGAAACAACTGACAATCATATGAAAAACAACCAGAAAAGCGTTCCAACGACCAACATTGTAATCAACACCAACAGATTATGGTATGGGAAAGACAGCACGGTAAGTGCATTCATTGCAACCGCCTATGACAAAGATGGCAACAACGTAGCTTCAATGGATGGATATTTTCTTGAGCCCGGAACAGATTATGACAAGGCAGAAATTGCCGGCAGCGACAGTTCAATAAAGTATGGAACATACGACATTGTACGCGGGCAGAAATGGCAACGTTTCGAGTGGTACGTAGACAATGTCCCCGGCAGAAGCGGCATAGCCATACACGGAGGAACGGACGGCAGCAACACACTTGGGTGCCTACTGCCCGCAGAAAACTTCGTTCACGATAAAGAAAAGGACAACTACCGAACCGTAAATTCCGGAAAAAAGAAAAAGGAACTGTTCGATTTTTTCAAGAAATACGGAAAGAACGGAATCAAAATAATTGTGGGTATATAAACATTTGAAAATATACGAAAAGGAGGTTTGCGCGCAAACCTCCTTTCCTCTATAATGAATTTGTTCTATTCTTATCCTTTGCGCTCTACTACATTCTTCACAAAGTCCATTACCACTGGCGATGGATGAAGAACTGTACTAGAGTACTGTGGCTCGTAGATTACACCCATGTACCAATCGCAAGCAGGGAACTCGACAATGTCAACCAAACCGCTCTCGGGGTGAACACCGGTGCAAGCCAAACCTGCGCCAACAAGAGCATCGCGATACTCTGTGTTCAACTCATAACGGTGATAGTGACGCTCTACAACCTTCTCCTCGCCATAGATTGCAAAAGCCTTGCTGTCCTTTGCAATGACGGTATCGTAACCGCCACGGCGCATTATACCGAATGGGTTGCCAACGCTCTTCAAATCCTCCATAACATCAACAATGCGGTGAGTTGTAGCCTCGTTCATCTCGTAGCTGTTTGCATCGGCATAGCCAAGAATGTTACGTGCGACCTCAATAGCCATTACCTGCATACCCAGACCGATACCAAGTGTAATAAGGTTGTTCTCGCGGCAATACTTTGCAGCAATAACCTTACCCTCGAAGCCGCGTGGGCCAACACCCGGACAAATGATGTAACCATCCATTCCCTTGAGTGCCTGTGCGACATTCTCCTCGGTAATCTTCTCACTATTGATGAAATGAGGCTTAATCTTGCAGTCGTTGTATGTACCGCACTGTGAAAGGCTCTCGTGGATACTCTTGTATGCATCCTGAAGATCGTACTTACCAACAAGACCAATATTGATAACCTTCTTAGCGTTGTTGCGACGCTCAACAAATGAACGCCAAGGCTTCATCTCGGGAGTCTCGCCAACCTCTTCGCCTGTGAGACGGAGGATAGCAGCATCGAGACCCTGCTCCTGCATCTTGATGGGCACCTCGTAGATTGAAGGCACGTCAAGGCTCTGAACAACGCAATCGGGCATTACATTACAGAAGCTTGCAACCTTCTTGCAAAGACCGCTGCTCAACTTGTGCTCTGCACGGAGAACCAAGCAGTCGGGCTGAATGCCGAGGCTCTGCAACTGCTTCACAGAGTGCTGTGTAGGCTTTGTCTTGAGCTCGCCTGCAGCAGAGAGATAAGGAACATATGTCAAGTGAACGCAAACAGCACGACGGCCAAGCTCCCACTTCAACTGGCGGATAGCCTCAAGGAATGGCAAACCCTCGATATCGCCTACAGTACCACCAATCTCGGTAATCACAAAGTCGAATTTCTCCTTTGTGCTGCCACGCTTCATCTTGCGTTTGATTTCGTCTGTGATATGTGGGATAACCTGAACGGTCTTGCCAAGATAGTCGCCACGGCGCTCCTTCTCAATAACCTCGCTGTAGATGCGACCTGTCGTGAAGGTGTTCCAACGTGTAGTCTTGATATCGGTGAAACGCTCATAGTGACCAAGATCGAGGTCGGCCTCGTGACCGTCGATTGTAATATAGCACTCACCATGCTCCTGTGGGTTCAATGTACCCGGAGACACGTTGATATATGGGTCGAATTTCTGGATTGTAACTTTGTATCCTCTCGCCTGAAGCAACTTTCCTATAGATGCCGAGATGATACCTTTACCAAGAGACGATGCAACACCGCCGGTGACGAAGATAAATTTTGTTTCAGCCATATTTTTTAAAAATTTGTTTCAAATGAATTATGTCCAAAACAATCATCTTTGGACACGCAAAGTTAATGCAAAGTATAGTTACATCAAAAAAAAGTACCGTTTTTTTATGAACAAAAAGAGAAATTGAATGGTAAACGGAAATGTGAAAACGGAAAACGGAAAACTAAAAGCTGCAAACAAGCGATTATTTTCAATTAAGTGAGCAAAAGCCAAGTTTCACTTGAGCTTTTACAGCGAGCGAATGAAAAATCAACAAAGTTAATAGCAGTAGGAAAAGCACACTTTTACTATGCGGGAACAGGTTCAAGCGCACGAGTACGGTTAAAGCCTAGGATTTAATTAAACCGAGGTTGTAGCGCCATTTCAGTTTTCAGTTTTCAGTTTTCACCTTTAACCCCGTTGAATATCGGCTACACTCGTTGTAAAAACATAAGCAAGCTTTGTTCTCACTCGTTGGCACGATATTTCACCTTCCCAAGCTCGCTATAGAGCCTCTGTACCGGCAAGCCCATCACATTGAAGTATGAGCCATTGATACCCGTGATGCCAATGTATCCAATCCACTCCTGCACACCATACGAACCGGCCTTGTCCATTGGGCGGTACTTCTGCACGTAGTATTCTATTTCCTCGTCGGTAAGTTCAGCGAACACGACATCGGACTGCGCCACAAAACAACGTTGTTCCTCCTTAGTGGTAATTGTCACGCCGGTGAACACCGAATGCGCCTTGCCCGACATGTTGCGCAACATGCGGCGTGCGTCGGCCTCATCTGTAGGCTTGCCAAGCGCAGCGCCATCGAGCCACACAATGGTATCGGCAGTAATCACAAGCTCATCATCGGCCATAATGGGACGATAGGCATCGGCCTTCTTCTTGCTTATATAAAGAGGGATGTCACCACCCTGCAATGTAGCGGGGAATGACTCATCAACATCGGGCAGAGCGCGGACAACAAAATCCACATCAAGGCCCGCAAGCAATTCGCGACGGCGTGGCGACGCCGACGCAAGTATTATTCTGTATTTCTTTAAATTATCCAACATAAAGTATAAATTTATTCAAGAGATTTATCGTCGCTCCGCTCCCACGAAATGACATCTCTGACAGTTTGGTTTTATAAAATGCGTGAGTGCAAGGCTTGCAAGGTAGCATAACACAGGAGTTTACTTGAAGTAAATGAGGATTTATGCTGCCTTGTATAACGCAGCAATCACCTTTTTAGAAAACCAAACAAACAAATTACCAGCCAAAAGCATTCGCTTCATCCATCCATTTCCCCTGCGCGCGCATAACCTGTTCAATGACATCGCGGCCACAACCCTCGCCACCATTGATTGGAGAAATGTATTTTGAGAGTTGTTTTATTTCGACAGCAGCATCGGCAGGACAAACAGGGAGGCCAACTATCTGCATAACCTCATAGTCGGGGATATCGTCGCCCATATAAAGAATCTCCTCGGGGGCAAGCTCATACATGAGCATGAGCTCCTCAAGGCAATCCTTTTTTATTGATGCACCGGTGTATACATCGGTTATGCCAAGGCCGTTGTAACGTACTTTCACAGCCTCGGTGCGCGCACCGGTTATAATTGCAACATGGAAACCGGCTTTCACTGCAAGCTGCAGGGCGTAGCCGTCCTTTATGTTCACAGTGCGCATTGGTTCGCCGCTTGGGAACATTGATATTGTCTCGCGACTTAGCACTCCATCCACATCAAAGATGAGTGCCTTTATCTTCTTAAGGTCGTAGTTTATCATATTTATCCGTTTCTCTTCATTATATAATTGCTCAAAGTCTCGTAAACATTTGCGAGTTCATCGTCGAGCATTGCCTTGTGGGCGTTCATCACATTTTCGTCGCCACGGCGTGCGGGGCCTGTCTGCGCCTCAGCAGGTGTCATGCGGTGCACCTTGCGGGCAGCCTCGTCAATGAGCGGCAGCATTGCGTCAAACGGCAAGCCGTTGCACTGCATCAGCTCATAGGCCATGTTATATACCGCATTGGGGAAATTACATGCAAAAACAGCCGCCACATGGAGCGAGCAACGCTGCCCACTGGTTGCATAGACCACCTTGTCACTGATGAGACATGCAGTCTTTTCCACAAGCGCTGTTACATCATCATCACATCCTTCGATAAAGGTTGTGATATTCCTGAGCGATGCAGGGCTGTTCTTGCTCACCGTCTGCATGGGATAGAGCACTCCGTAACGTGTCACCCCCGCCTCGCGCAATTCCTCCATTGGGATGCTACCTGCGGTGTGTAGCAACAACGCATCGGGGAAAAGCTTGGCCACAGCTGTTGCGACCTCGCGCAATGCGCTGTCGGGCACTGATATTATTACAATATCTGCCGCCGGCAACGATGCAAGGTCATCGGTAAAAGCACACCCCACCCTGCCGCCAAGCAGCGAAGCCGACTCAAGCGTGCGGCTCCACACCGCAACAGGCGCTTTGCCGCTTTCCTTCAGTGAGCACGCAATTGCCGTTGCCATGTTACCGGCACCAACAACAACAATTTTCTCATTCATTGCCAAAACGTCCTATGTGTATCTTATCCCACTGCATATTCTCCTCGTCAAACGGCTGCGTCTCGCGTGCCTTGTGTCCAAGACCAACTATTGAGAGCACCGCATAATGCGCGGGAATACCCAACAGGGCACGCACATTATCCTCGGCCATGTTGCCATCGGCATCCTTGCGCAGGCGCATCTGCACCCAACAGCTACCCAAGCCATACTCCTCGGCAGCGAGTTGCAGAATGATTGTCGCAATTGAACAATCCTCAATCCACACATCGGTCTTTGTAGTATCGCCCAGCACCACCACAGCCATGGCAGCCCCCTCGAGCAACCCTGCGCCATGCTCCTTGCACTGCGACAGCGCCTTGAGCATCGCCTTGTCCTCGACAAGAACAAACTCCCAAGGATTTATCCTGCGCCCCGACGGCGACATGAGCACCGCCTTCATCAGGTTGCACACCGTCTCTTTATCTATCAGTTCGTCGGTAAACACGCGCGAACTGCGTCTTTGTTTCAACAGCTCCAATAAATTCTCCATACTATATATAAAGGATTATACCGCGAAGATACATTTTTAGAGCGAAACAACAAAGCCGTGCAAACAAAATGGCGCCGTGGTTGTTGGAATAATAAAAAGACATGGACGATTTTTTCAAAAGCAGAGCCCTCGAATACCACAGCGCCGGCAAGGCGGGCAAGACATCCACCATCCCCGCCAAGCCAGTTGGCAACCCACAGGAACTGGCCTTGGCATACACTCCCGGTGTGGCAGCACCGGCAATAGCCATTAGCCAGGAGCGTTGGAAGGCCTACCGCTACACCAACAAGGGCAACCTGGTGGCCGTCATCAGCAACGGCAGTTCGCTGTTGGGACTTGGCAACCGCGGTGCCCTGGCAGCAAAACCCGTCATGGAAGGCAAGGCCATGCTGTTCAATACATATGCCGACATCGACGCCTTCGACATTGAGATAAGCGACGAGGAACCCGAGAAAATCGTTGCCACCATACAAGCCCTCGCCCCAACATTCGGCGGCATAAACCTCGAGGACATAAAGGCGCCCGAATGTTTCTACATTGAGAAGCGATTACGCGAACTGCTCGACATCCCCGTGCTGCACGACGACCAGCACGGCACTGCCGTGACCGTTGCAGCCGCACTCATCAACGCCTGCGAGGCAACAGGCAAATCCATGCACGACATAAGCATTGTCATCAACGGCGCCGGAGCAGCCGCCATATCCACAGCCACCATGCTTTTGGAGATGGGTATAACCCGAGAGCATATTACCATGCTCGACAGCAAGGGAGTCATCAGCACCCGCCGCACCGACCTCAACGACATGAAACAGCGCTTTGCCACCGACAGCAGCGCCACCACCCTCGCGCAGACAATAATTGGCGCAGACGCATTCATCGGCCTCTCGAAGGGCGACCTCTTGAGCGAGAGCGATGTCAAATCCATGCGCCCCTCGCCAATAATCTTTGCACTTGCCAACCCGGAACCCGAAATCTCCTACAACCACGCCAAAGAATGGCGCCCCGACGCCGTTGTAGCCACCGGACGCAGCGACAGCCCCAACCAGATAAACAATGTACTCTCGTTCCCCTACCTGTTCCGCGGAGCACTCGACACCCTGTCCACAACAATAAACGAACCCATGAAAATTGCCGCTGCCAAAGCCATTGCAGCAATAGCCCGGCAACCCGCCGGCAAGGACATCGAGGAGCAATATGGCCGCACGCTCACCTTTGGCAAGGAATACATACTACCCAAACCCGGCGACAAGCGGTTGCTCACCGAGGTCTCGACCGCTGTGGCACGCGCAGCAATGGACTGCGGCGTGGCAAGACGCGGCATAGCATCGTTCAACGAGTACAGACAGACACTGCTCACCCGCGTAGACAATGAGAACTTCTTTGCCCGCGAATACACAAGGCGCATAATGGGCAACCGCAGAATTGAAAAAGAGATATAAACCTAAAACCACCACTATTATGATTGACAAGGAACTTAGCGAAATTCTTGACGCACTCACCCGCGAGAGTGGCGAATGCATGCTCCCCTATCAGGAACTCGAACTCTTCGGGTTCTCCCCCATTGGCACACTGAACACCCGGTTTTCCAACGACGAACCCGAAGACGACGAAATCGACTATGACGACGAAGAGTACACCGAGAGCAGCGTCGACGAAGAGTACGAGTTCGACGAAAACGATGAGGAGTACTCCCTTCTCACCCAAGTCCTGCGCCTGAACAATTGCCGTAAAAAATATTTTGCATAAAAAATCGAAAAAGCAACAAATAACTTTTTTCATTTATTACCTTTGCAGTCGCGGTTTTCCCGCGACTATTTTTTCATTAACATCAAAACACATTATAATTATGGTACAAAGCTGGTTCGAAGTAAAAGTGACATACGAGCGCCCGGGCGAGAAGGGCCTCAACACAAAAGTAAACGAGACATACCTGGTACAGGGCTTCACATTCACCGAGATTGAGAAGCGCATCACCAAGGAGCTGCAGCCACAGGTAACAGGCGAGTTCAATATCAACAAGATGGAGCGCACAAAGTACAACGAACTTGTCGACAGCATCAGCGAGACAGCCGACAAGTGGTTCAAGTGCAAGATTACCATGGTCACCATCGACGAGGTATCGGCCAAGGAGAAGAAATCATCGGTCGTAATCCTTGTAAAGGCCGAGGACGTTACCAACGCCGTGAAGAACCTCAACAAGCACATGGAGGATTCCATCATGGACTACAACCTCGCATCGGTCAACGAGAGCGCCATCGTTGACATCTTCCGTTATGAAGCATAACCACATAGGCGAAAGGATAACAGCACTGCGCGCCACCCTGCCACAAGGGGTGACGCTCATTGCCGTGTCAAAATACCACCCCGCCGAGGCCGTACAGGCCGCCTACGATGCCGGGCAACGCGACTTTGGCGAAAGCAAGGCCCAGGACCTCACCACCAAGCACGCCACACTACCCAAGGACATCAACTGGCATTTCATCGGGCACCTGCAAACCAACAAGGTCAAATACATAGCCCCGTTCGTGCACCTCATCCACAGCATCGACAGCTACAAGCTCCTTTGCGAGGTGAACCGCCAGGGCGCAAAATGCGGCCGCCGCATCCCCTGCCTGCTGCAGATACACATTGCACAGGAAGAGACCAAGTTCGGCCTTACCCCACAGGAGTGCCGCGACCTGCTTGCCGCCGGCGAGTGGCGCGCACTGCCCCATATTGAGCTGCGCGGCATCATGAGCATGGGAAGCAACACCACCGACACCGCACAGCTCCACGGCGAATTCTCCCAGTTGCAACAACTGTTCAACGAAATCAAGGAGCAATATTTTGCCGGCGACGACAAGTTCAACATCATCTCGGCCGGCATGAGCGACGACCATCCCATTGCAATTGCACACGGCAGCACCCACATAAGGATTGGTTCAAGTATATTTTGCGAATGACGCCAAAAAACAGCAAAAAAGTTTTGCCGTTTACTTAAAAAGGGTTACCTTTGCAACTCGTAAAGTAAAGCGCACATTTTTGTGACAGCGAATAAATAATTTTTAAACAACAATAACAATGAAAAAAGACATTCATCCCGCAGCTTATCGTCCGGTTGTATTCAAGGACATGTCAAATGGCGACTGCTTCCTTTCGCAGTCTACATGCAACACAAAAGAGACTATCGAATTCGAAGGTGAGACCTACCCATTGATCAAACTTGAGATCTCTAACACTTCTCACCCATTCTACACAGGTAAGGCAAAGTTGGTCGACACAGCAGGTCGTGTGGACAAGTTCATGAGCCGTTACAGCAAGACATTGAAGAAGTAATCGAACTCGACGATTTATATAAAAGGTGTATCTCGGTACACCTTTTTTTATGCCAAAAAGCGAACACCGACAAATACAATGAAAAAGACACTCCTTGCAATACTCACACTCATACTACTTGTTTCGTGCAACGAGACAGGCACTGAAACACCGGCCATAGACATAAACAACAAGAATGCCAACACCGGCCACATAAACAAGTACGCCACACGCATAGAAGTACCCGCCATAAAAGACGGCGAACTGTTCCTGGCGCACACCACAACCGTAAACGGCAAGGAGAATGTCACTTACAGCATAGTCCACACCCCCGAGCGCAAGCACTGCCGCTGGACAGCATTCACATTTGATGCAAGCAACCGAGGCATCAATTGGAAGCGCGACAACTGGGACAACACCGAATGGGGAGGCGACCCCTTCCAGCCCGACCCCGACATGCCCGAAAGCTACGTATTCACCAAGAACGAGATAAACAAAAACGGCTTCGTGCGCGGACACATCGTCGCATCCTACGACCGCGTCTATTCCAAGGACGCCAACGAGCAGACCTTCTACTACAGCAACATATCGCCCATGTACAGCCGCTTCAACACCGGCGCATGGAGCGACTGCGAAGGCCTGGTACAAGGCTGGGGACGCAACAGCGGTTTCTGCGACACACTCTATGTCGTAAAAGGCGGCACAATACGTGAGGGCGAATACCGCACCGTCGGCAACTGCCCCACAGTCCCCAACTACTACTTTATGGCACTCCTATGCCTCAAGAACAATTCCTACAAGACAATAGGGCTACTCTTCAAGCACGAAAACGGTGTGAGCCGGACCGAGGTATGCACCATCGATTTCCTTGAGCGCTTTACAGGAATCGATTTTTTCTGCAACATCCCCGACAATGTAGAAAACACCATCGAACGCCAGTACAGCGCCGGCTCCTGGAGCGGCCTGAACAACTACATCGAGGTAGAGGAATAACACACGTAAACCAACACATCACACCTTTAAAGGGTTGAAGATTTCAAAAGATCTTCGACCCTTTTTGTTTACATACCCAAGAGTGCAGACTGCATTTTCAAAAAACACACAATAAAACAAGACGAATGAAATCACATGAATTTTACATTGTTATTTGATATTTATCATTAACTTTGCCAATGTGTACACAAACGCGCGAAAAACACCTATGAAGATTTCAATAATAACAGCAACCTACAACAGCGCATCAACGGTAAAAGATACGTTTGAGTCACTACTCACACAAACATATCAGGATTACGAATACATAGTAGTTGATGGTTTATCCAAAGACAACACCGTAGACATAATCAAGGAGTACGAGCCAAAATTCAACGGTCGCATGCGTTGGGTCAGCGAAAAGGACAAAGGACTGTATGACGCCATGAACAAAGGCATTGCAATGGCTACAGGTGATGTCGTAGGCATTCTCAACAGCGACGATTTCTACACATCAAACGATATACTGGAAATCATAGCAGCCAACATGCAGGGAGGCGACATTGAGGCCGTATATGGCGACATACACTTTGTAAAAGACACCGACCTGAACAAATGTGTCAGATACTATTCGTCACGCATATTCAGCCGCAGACTCATGCGCTTTGGTTTCATGCCCGCCCACCCGACATTCTACTGCCGACGCGATGTATATACAAAATATGGCGCATTCAACACACAGTATAAGATTGGTGCCGACTTTGAAAGCCTCTTGCGCTACATATTTGTGAACCGCATAAGAACCAGATACATCAAGCGCGATTTTGTCACAATGAGACTCGGCGGCGCCTCTACCGAAGGATTTGGCAGCCGATGGCAGATAATGAAAGACCATTTGAAGGCTTTAAAAGAAAACGGCATATACTCAAATATCCTCTTGCTTTGCTTGCGCTATCCTTATAAGATATACGAGCTTTTGACATCAAGGCTAAAATACAATTCGAAAAGAACACATAAATAATAAACAGACAGGAGAACCATTTTAAACAGTTCTCCTGTCTGTCATTTTAGCGCAGCAGAAATTCAGTGCGCTAATTTTCGGATTCTGTCCCATTGTTATGGGCCGATATAACAAAAAAACTCTCTCAATTTCTTGAGAGAGTTTTTTTCGTCGGGGTGACAGGATTCGAACCTGCGACCCCCTGGTCCCAAACCAGATGCGCTACCAACTGCGCTACACCCCGAAGAACGGTTTCTTTTTCTCGACCGTGAGGCACCGCTGAACCTTGCCACGTCGTTGTTTTCAGTTGTCGGGGTGACAGGATTCGAACCTGCGACCCCCTGGTCCCAAACCAGATGCGCTACCAACTGCGCTACACCCCGAAACTGTTGTGTCTTTGACTGAGTCAAAGATGGCATCTCTTACCGGAGTGCAAAGGTACTACTTTTTTTTTACTTTACAATGTTTTTGCGATATTTTTAATAAAAAAATCCAATGAGGCAAAAACCTCATTGGATTGCATTAGGTAAAGTCCTACAGCAGGAATTCCTGGCTTTACTTTTTAATAGCCATAGCTTGAATATCTGTTACTGCCACGCGAACCATAAGTCTTCTTTGAGAGATCTTCTCCATTGACTATAATACCCATGTGTTCCAATTTCTTCTCTTTCACAAGCGAGGTAATGAAATCGGCATCGGACTTGTGGCTGAAGCCTAGACGTACCACATAGGCAACAATGTCGGCTACGCGGTTAACAATAAGAGAGTCCGAAACAAGACCTACAGGGGCTGCGTCGAGAATAATGAAGTCATATTTCTCACGCAAATGAGCAATAGCTCTATCCAAATTATTACCCGAGAGCAACTCGGCCGGGTTTGGCGGAACTATACCGGCCGGAAGAAGGTCAAGGCCGGCAACAACACCCGATGGCTGGATAAAACTGTCGAGCATTGAAAGATTATTTTCATCACCTGCCAAATAACTTGTCAATCCCTGTGAAGAGCCATCAAAGTTGAACACCTCGGCAAGACGTGGACGACGGATGTCGCAACCAATCAAAAGCACCTTCTTGCCAAGCAGAGCTGTGCTGACAGCAAGATTGGACGCCACAAAGGTCTTTCCCTCGCCCGAGATGGTAGATGTAAACATGATGACCTTACTCTTGTTATCTTTCATGACAAACTGAAGGTTGGTACGCAAAGTACGGAAAGCCTCGGCCATGACATCGTTTCTGTTCTGCTCCACAACAATGGGTTTCACTCCACCCTTCTTTGCCTTCTTCATTGGAATAGAACCAAGGAAAGAGAGATTGATAGCAGCCTGGACCTCGTCGGTAGTGTCGAACTTGTCGCGTATAAGTGTACGAATATAGACGAAAGCCGCAGGGATAACAAGACCAAGGAAGAGGGCCACGAGATAGATCATCTTGGCATTGGGCGATACTTTGCCGGCAAGATATGGCGCATCGATGCAGCTGAGGTTATCGCTCTGTACCTCGATGCTGAGCAGTGTCTCCTCATACTTCTGTAACAGCATCACGTAGAGACCCGACTTGATGTCGCACTCGCGTTTGATGGTGAGGAGCTGACGCTCGACCTCGGGCGACATCTCGAAACGGCCTGTGTACTTGTCGGCAAGGATTGAAACGGCCTTGCGCTCAATGACAAGCGACTGATCCAGCGCCTTGAGCGCTGTGCGCAAATCATCCTGCATAGCACGGATCACTGTTGTTGCATTGCGCAGGATGGGATTCTCGGCAGTAGTCGTCTGCGAGAGCGTCTTGTACTCAAGGACACGTGAATTATAGTTGTTGACAAGGCTTACAAATGCAGGGTCCATGTCGACACCAAACGAGGCGGGAATAACCTGCATGTCGTTATTAGGGTCGTTGACAAAGGCATTCATATATTGAGATGCTGCAATTCGCATATCAATGAGCTCGAGCTGTTTTGTATACTCGGTCTTTTTCTTTATAATTTCTGCAGCATCGGTCTTGAGGTCAACAAGCTCGTTCTGTTTCTTGTAGGCTGCAAGACTTCCCTCCATCTCCTCAAGTTCCTTACGCAAGGAGTTGAGACGCTCCGAGATAAACGCCTCGGTGCGGCAAGCGACCTGGCGCTTGGTTTCATTGGTGACATTGTTGAAACTCTCCATCACAGCATTGAGGAATGTTGCACCTTCAACAGGATCGGGGGTATTATATGAAAGGACAGCAACCGACGCGGTCTTTGACAGCGGAGAGATGGCCAAAGCGCGCTTATAGGCTGTTGCCACAGCATCTACAGGGTTTACCGCTACCACGACATTACCTTGCGCCAAGGAAACGGCATCGTTACGTTCAATGACAACGTAGCCACCGGGAGTCTCAAGCACATAAGGGAATGAGGTGAGCTGCACGGCATCGTAGACATCCTCGCCATACTTATATGAGAGTGACAGATTGGCCGAATCGGTCATTGCAATATCAAGGACAAGCGGCTTCTGCAACGACGCCTGCGCCACTTCATCAAGCACCACAACAAATGGTGTTGTATTCCCGTAAAGGACGCTATCCTCGCCCCACTGATATTTTATATAGAGTTCGGCATCAAGGACTGCGGCACGAACCACGGTCATTGAAGACATGAGTTCAATCTCATTCTCAATATTCGAGATTTTACTCTGCATTCCAAAATCGGCCAGCATGTCGGCAGGCGACATAACAGAACCACCTCTTTGACTGTCCTGCAACAGCACCTTTGCCGAAACATTGTATACCGGTGTAGCATAACGCAGATAGACAAACGCAAGTGCCAGACACAGCACTGCCGAGAATGCAAAAAGTTTCCAATAGGTGCGCAAGTAGCCAAGAATCACACGGATGTCGAAACCACCCTCTTCATTCTTCTTGTCGATATTGATAATTTCGTTTTCTTTCATACCTTAAATTTATTTCAAGATATTAAACAAAAGTGATGCCAATGAAATGAGTATTGATGTACCCGAGAACCAGAGCGAGGTACTTGAACCGATATCGGAGTTCTTGGCCTTTGACTCATTAGGAGTAACATAGACCACATCGTTCTGCTGCAGGTAGTAATAAGGAGAATTGAGTATCGAAGCATCATTGAGGTTCAATTCTGCTATCTCGCGCTTGCCATCACTGTTTTCACGCACCACCTTCACGTTGTTGCGCTGGCCATATATTGTGAGGTCACGTGCAAGGGCAAGAGCCTCGAGAATGGTGACCTTGCCATTTTTGATAGTGAATGTTCCGGGGGCAGTAACCTCGCCAAGTACAGAAATTTTGAAATTGACAAAGCGCACTACAACTGCAGGCACTGAAGAGAACGAGCCCTTCACGCGGTCAAGTATCATCTGTTCGGCCTCGGCTATAGTTTTACCGCCAACATTCACCTCGCCTACATTGGGGATTGTAACATTGCCGGTTGCACCCACGAGATAATCGTGCAAAGTCGGCTGCGAAGTCAAAGACTGGATTCTTGAATTGTCTGTCGGAGAGACAATATTATATGCGAGCGACGCCGAAGGATTATCGGGGTTGGTAACAAGAATATTCAGCAAATCGCCCGGCTGAATCTTTGGCTCATACACCGCCACAGCCTGCTCCATGGTACTCCACTCATTGCTATTCTGCAGATATGGCACCTTCTTGTACGAAGAGCACGACGCCAACAACAGCAAAGAAAGCAATGAAACAAAAAACAAACTCTTTTTCTGCAAAATTTCCATTTCTTATCTTTTTTTTATTTTTTCGCATCAACATACAGGCATACACCCGCACTTATCTGCAAATATACGCAATATTTGCGATTGAAACTCCGTTTTTCAAAAAAAAAAGACACAGTTAATAAAAAAAACAAAAAAGTGCTTTTGGCTTGACATTGAACATGTAATATTGTATTTTTGTGGAAATTTATTTTTATGGAAAATAAAAGAAAAAGCAAAAACAAAACACTCATTTTCATAGCAATAACAATTATAGCCGCTATCGCATATTTCGGTTACGCAATGGGCTACAAATACTATTCGGTAAAAGTATCCAGGGTAAAACTCGATGAAACAGCCTACATATACTTAACCCCACAGGATAGCGCCGCGTCAGTAATCGCCAAGATTGAACAGGCAGCCCCAGGAACCAACACCGAGGGTTTTGCAACTCTTGCTGTACATAACAATTATGACAGCCGCAAGCGCAGCGGAAAGTATGCCATAAAGGACGGCGACACAATGAGCGACATATACAACCGCATTGTCAGTCGCCAACAGACACCGGTAAGAGTAACCATTCCATCGACAAGAGAGGTCAGACAAGCAATAGGCATCATTAGCAGACAGATAATGACAGACTCCGCAAGCCTTGCCGAGTACACACATCCCGTAGCCATGTCCTGTTTCGGATATGAAGCCGCAAGCACGCCGGCCTTCTTCATACCCGACACATACGAAGTATACTGGGACATCAACGCACGGGAGTTCTTTGAAAAGATGGCCTCTTGGAACCGCCAATACTGGAACGAAAGCCGCAAGGCAAAGGCAAAGGCCATTGGCCTCACGCCAACCCAGGTATCAACTTTAGCGTCAATTGTAGACGAGGAGACCGCCAACGCAGCCGAGATGCCCATTGTCGCAGGACTTTACATAAACCGCCTGAAACGAGGCATACCGTTGCAGGCCGACCCCACAGTAAAGTTCGCTCTTGGCGACCCCACACGCAGGCGCATACTTAACAAAGACCTCGAAGTCAACTCGCCCTACAACACCTACAAGCACAACGGACTGCCACCGGGACCAATACGTATCCCCACAAAGCAGGCATTGGAAAGCGTGCTGAACTACACAAAGCACGACTACATATACATGTGCGCAAAGGAGGATTTCTCGGGCACACACAACTTTGCGAAGACCTTGAGCGAGCACAACGCAAATGCCAAAAGATACCAGCAGGCATTGAATAAGTTGAATATAAAGAAATAAATACAAGAGAAGGGCATCGACAAGAACACCGGCAAGTATTGAACAAACTGAATACAAAAAGACAAACAATGAAAAAAACACTATTCACTGCAATAATTGCATTTGCAACAGTTATCGTATCCATTGCACAAAGCAACACACAGGCATTGATACCCTATCCCAACAGCATTGAGCAAGGCGTAGATGGCAAGACGTTTACAATAAATGACAAGACTGTCATATGCAGCACACTGAACGGCGATGCGTTTGTCATTGGCGAGCTGCAGCGTATACTCAATAAACGTCTTGGAACCACACCCGCATTCAGCAATACAAAACAGAACAAAAACATAGTATTGCTCGAAATCGACAGCACTCTCGAAGGCCGCGAGCACTACACATTGGAAGTAAACAAAAGCGGGATACACATAAAAGGAGCAAGCGAAGGGGCGCTCTTCCTCGCACTGCAGACACTTGACCAGTTGCTCATTGGCGACGTATGCAACACTGCCAATAAAAAAATCGCGCATGTACGCATTGACGACTGTCCCCGATTCGGTTTCCGCGCCATAATGCTCGACCCGGCCCGCCACTTTATCCCCGTGAAGGATGTCAAGCTCTTCATTGAGCAGATGGCACGCTTCAAGTTCAACGTGCTACAGCTTCACCTCACCGACGACCAGGGATGGCGTATTGAGATAAAGAGCCACCCCGAGCTAACAGCCAAAGGAGCATTCCGCGTTCCCGGCGGCAGCGACCAGGGCCCGGACAACGGCTACTACACACAGGAAGAGTTGAAAGAGATTATCTGCTATGCAGCAGAGCGCAACATCGAGGTCATCCCCGAGCTTGACATCCCGGGCCACTCCGTAGCAATACTTGCAGCACACCCCGAACTGGGCTGTGCTTTCCGCCACAACGAAAAGAAAGACCTTGGCCACACCACCAATATGATGCTGTGCGCAACCAACGCACAGGTATACAGCATATATATGGATATCATAAAGGAGGTGGCAGAATTGTTCCCATCGAAATACATACATCTGGGTGGCGACGAGGCTGCTGTTAAAGAGAACTGGGCAAAATGCCACCATTGCCTCGACATTATGAAACAACTCGGTTACGAAAAGCCGTCGCAACTGATGATTCTGTTCTTCAACAACATCCTGAACATCGTGCGCGACAATGGCAAGCAGGCCATTCTGTGGTGTGAGCTCGACAATATCTGGCCGCCGGCAAACGACTATCTGTTCCCCTACCCCAAAGACGTCACACTTGTCACCTGGCGCAACGCCCTCACACCAAAGTGTATTGAGCTGACACGCAAATACGGGCACCCGCTGATTATGGCACCCGGAGAACACGCCTATCTCGATTATCCACAATACCCCGGCGACCTTCCGGAGTTCAACAATTGGGGAATGCCGGTGACAACCCTTGAGCAGAGCTACCGACTTGACCCCGGCTACAGCCTCCCCACCGAGAAACAGGCACACATACAGGGAGTAATGGCAACACTGTGGGCCGAAGCCATAAGAGACATCAACCGCGTAACATATATGGCTTTTCCGCGTGCAATGGCTATTGCCGAAGCCGGCTGGACAAACATGCCACAACGCAGTTGGGAGAGCTTCAAACAGCGCATATACCCCAACATCACAGAGATGATGAAAGACGGTATCTCCGTGCGCGTGCCGTTTGAGATTGTAGAACGACAGTCACACCATTTAAGGACGCACTTTTAAACTATAGACGCAATGAGGCCGGGTCAAGAATAACTTTTGACCCGGCCCATTCTTTACGCAACCGAAGAGGAGTATACCGCAATGGCCCTGTCGATATCGTAAATCGTGGTAGCAGCTGTTATCTGCGCCTCTTATGTTCCGCCTATTTATTATTGCTGATTCACCGATATTGTAACAAAGGCATCACCAACTGTCATTATTATTTTTGCCTGGCGCGATTCACCGGTATCATTACTGTCAACGACAACCACCGCAACATTTCCATCCTCGCCATCCGGCACTGCAACACGATACCACCCGCCATCAAGACTATAAAACGCCCCTGGCTCGGGATGAACATAGTTCACATATTCAGAAGTCCCATTTACTTGAACAACCCCCTCATAGCCACCATTTATCCACCAATGACCATAGTTTAACATTGTAACAGTCTGCTCACCACCAGCAGAAGTAAACTCCAACTGCTGTTTATCAACCTCTATTGGTGACCAGTCACCATCCATTGGCTCATCACAAGAAGTAGCCACCATGCACAAAAGCAATGTCAATAATGAAAGAAACTTTTTCATAGTTTTTATTTATGTTTATTATTTTCATTCCAGTTAACGGCGCAAATTTTAAAAAAAATGGATGCAAATTTTCAGGCAAAAAATGCAATGAGAAGAATTTTTTTCACTCATCCGCACCGTAGTGACGACAGCAGCACACCGCACATGGCATATATAAAAAACAAATGACAGTCGCATGGGCTGTCATTTATCTTTCACAAAGAAGCAATTTACTTAACCTTGTCTACGATTGCCTTGAAGGCTGCAGGGTTGTTCAATGCGAGGTCAGCGAGAACCTTACGGTTAATCTCGATACCGGCCTTGTGCAAAGCACCCATCAACTGAGAGTAAGACATACCCTCGATGCGAGCTGCTGCATTGATACGCTGAATCCAAAGTGCGCGGAACTCACGCTTCTTGTTACGACGGTCACGGAATGCGTATGTCAAACCCTTCTCCCAAGTATTCTTGGCTACGGTCCATACGTTCTTTCTAGCACCAAAGTAACCTCTGGTCAAACCTAAAATTTTCTTTCTTCTTGCTCTTGAAGCAACGTGATTTACTGATCTTGGCATAGTTTTAAATTCTTTTGAATGTTAGCGTCGCACGCATAGCGGCGAACTTAAAATGCTAAATACACTCGGTTAATAATACAATACTTAACGCAATGACAACAATTCCTTAACACTCTTAACATTAGCAGCATCGAGAGTTGTAAAGTGTACAAGGTTTCTCTTCTGCTTCTTTGTCTTCTTAGTCAGGATGTGACTGTGATAAGCATGCTTTCTCTTGATTTTACCTGTTCCGGTAAGAGCGAATCTTTTTTTGGCACCGGAGTTA
>JAZREN010000002.1:0-98418 GCA_045660825.1 Bacteroidaceae bacterium | reverse complement strand
TTGTGGGCAAAGATGGATTCGAACCACCGAAGTCGAAAGACAGCAGATTTACAGTCTGCCCCATTTGGCCACTCTGGAATTTGCCCTAACCTTGTCACTATTTCAGAAAACGCATTTGCGACAACTTCATAACGAATTGCGCTTTCCTTTCGTTTGAGCCTCTTGTCGGATTCGAACCAACGACCCCGAGATTACAAATCACGTGCTCTGGCCAACTGAGCTAAAGAGGCGGTCATCATTTGTAGCGCTGTTACCGTTGTAAAGCGAGTGCAAAGGTATGGTTTTTTTTTTAACTACAAAACATTTTCCACTTTTTTTTTGTAAAATCTGCATTTTTTTCGTCGTTTTTGCGTCCAGGCGACCCTTTTCTTGAGAAAAAACACATTAAAAAGAACCTTCCCGAAGCACAACAAAACCAACGGCAAATTCTGCATTGCGTCATGCCTTACGTGTACAAAATTAACAAACCTGTAGATTACAGACAACATTTTTAACACAAAATGTCGATTACGTGTCAAAAAAACAATACATATTACCGCGATATAATGATATACTCGAATTTTGCCCCCACTACATCACACTGCAAATTACATCCAAAAACAACTCCTATGAGGCATTTTTCAAATCTGTAAAGGCAATCCTTATATTCAAGTTGCCACAAAGATTTCAAAAAATGACAGAGAGATTACACTCTTTAAAAGAGCTAAATCTCTCTGTCATGCAACTCTTTTGTAGATTACTCCTCTACCTCAAACTCGTCTTTTCCCACTCCACACAAGGGACACACATAGTCTTCGGGAAGATTTTCAAACGCAACGCCGGGTTCAACTCCCTGCTCGGGGTCACCAATCTCAGGATCATAGACCCATTGGCATACTGTACAGATATACTTTTTCATAATGGTTTTGTTTTTATATTCAACAATACACCGGGGTAATTGTTCACATACGCCTTGTTGCGACTGTGAAATAAACCCTAATGTCTCTTTGCAAAATTAACAAAACATTGGAATTTACAAAACAATTTTTAGTTAAATTATTTTAATATTGAAATGGTTTCATTTTAGACAATTTACAAAAATCATTTTTGACGAGATGCCTATACGTATCTGTAGCTCTCTTTTGTACCCAGAGAACAGACCTCGAGTGCAACGTCAAGAATATGAGACCTCACCACACACTCCTATCTATGCAATGTCAGTGTGGTAAGGCCTATAAGTATCTGTAGCTTTCTTTTTGTACGTGAGAACAGGCAACCTGCATTCAGGTCGCCGCAATTTAGTTTGCGGCTCCAAGCACCTTTGTCTGCAACAGATAGTTCACTCGCCGGGTGAAATGCTCGGCGGGACAAGGACAGCTCCACAGGCAATGCGATAACCTGAACGAATATAACGGCCATTTCAACAAGTCCATGACCAACCTTCACATCTTTTGTCTTGCAATGCAGGCATCCTCTTAAGCAAGATACTCGTCAATGAGTATGCGCATACCCTCGGAGGCTCCTTTGCGTATAGCTGTCACCTGGCGGTTGCTGTTCACCGCTACATCATTGGGGTCGATTAGATATACAGGGATACCGTTTGGAACGAAAGAAAGCAAGCTTGCAGCGGGATATACATTCAAGGAAGTACCAATGATTACAAAGACATCGACACCGGCAAGAGCGTCTATCGCATCACTCATGCGAGGGACGGCCTCACCGAACCATACAATGAAAGGGCGCAGCTGCGAACCGTCAACCGCAAGGTCACCGATAGAGATATCGGCAGTCGGTGACGGCAAGGTACTTACATAGTCAAGATTCTGCGGGTCACGCGACGAACAGGCTTTCATGAGTTCACCATGAAGGTGAATTACATTGGTGGAGCCTGCACGTTCATGAAGATCGTCGACATTCTGTGTTACAACAGTGACGTCATAGCGTTCCTGCAGTGCAGCAACAAGTCTATGACCTTCGTTAGGTTCAACAGTTAGCAGTTCGCGACGACGCTTGTTATAGAACTCAAGCACCAGTGCAGGATTGGCACGATAGCCCTCGGGGGTAGCAACAAGTTCAACAGGATAACTATCCCACAGACCGCCTCCACCGCGGAAAGTACCAAGGCCACTCTCGACACTCATTCCCGCACCTGTAAGTATTACAATTCGTTTCATAATCCATTCTTATTATTAAAAGACAAACCGGAGTACGAGACCCCGGTTTGTAAAGCATTCATGTTATTCCTTTGGAAGTTCACCCGTTGGAACGTCCTCAGGGTCAACAGGCTCCACTACCGTGCCGGGAAGTGGCAGATACCAGTTTGCCTCGTTAGACAGTTTGCCATAGAGGTCAGCATCCATCTGATATTCATTGCTGCGATATGTCACATCGTTCTCATATGCACGACCGGCAACACGCTTTGCCAGCACATCATTGTCGCCCATCGCCTTTGCAAAGCGGATGAGGTCACCAAAACGTGTACCCTCCCAAGCAAGCTCAAGAGCAAGCTCATCAAGAACGAGGTCGGCAATGTAGTTCAAAGAATCCTCATAGGTGATAGGACGGAGGATTGTCTCCACCTTATTCTCAACCTCTGTCAAGCCCAAATAACGTGCTATACATGTATCAGTGAGGGCATAGTAGGCGTTGCGCTCGCTGTCGCCGCTACCACGTGAATGAAGACCGATGTTATTGGTGAACTCCTCGGCTGCAAAGTTATATCTCAACGAATCTGTGCATGATGCCAGGTATTTCTCCATTCTTGGCTCAACACCGATGGTATCCTTGTTCTCGATGATGTAGTTATACAATGTATCGCCGTCGGCATCAAGTTTTACACGCTCAGCATAGACAGGGTTCTTCAAAATCTGATAATTCTCCTTGACACCTTCCTTGAGAATTATCATGGCAAGATCCATTGCACCCACATAGCCATCACGTTCCAAGCCAACCAAAGCCTCGGCAAGACGCAAGTATGCATGCTCTTTGCGCTGCAATATGATGAATGTGGTTCTGATATTTGATGTAAAGTCAGACTCCAAGCCAATGTTGCCATCCTCAAAATTAAACTTACCTATGATATTCTTGTATTCGGTCTTGGCATCATCGTTACCATGCTGCGAATAGGTGGTAGCCTTGATGCGGAGGTCGCCAGGGTACTCATAGAAATGACTATACTCAACCTCATTAGGTTTCTTGGGATCTTCGCCCTCATAGTAGCGGTAAACCTGTCTCTTTGACAAAGACTGGATACCGCGCGATGCTACTACCTGTGCTGCACCAACCTCGCTTGGTGGTGAGAAGATAGCTGCAAGGCCCGATGTCGTACCATCAAGATCAGTATTGGCAAATGGGATGATGGTGAAGATATTCGAGCTGTTGGCATCAAAGTTCTTGGCAGAGAACAAGCCCATATAGCCGTTATTCATATTCTTGCCACCCTTACCGCTATAACTTGCCCTATGACCATAGTCGTTATATTTCTTGGCAGTCTCATTGGTACCTGTACCGGCAATCTGCGCATAGAAGAAACGAGCAGCATTCTTGTAGTCACCCTTCCACAGGTAGAGTTCACCAAGCAACATTCTGATAGGTACAAAAAGACGTTTTGTCTCAACCTCGGTACCATTGTCGCCATAACCGAACTTCAAGACTTTTCCGTCCTTGTCCCATGCCGGCATTGGATATGCAGATGGGTTCTCGTATGGAAGAATGTCGGCAATAAGTTTGTTGATGATCTCATCACGTGTAAGCATTGGCTTATTCAACACATCGTCTGCTGCGCTATGTGTAAGGATTGGCTCTGTAAAATAGGGTACACTGTTGTAATTGATGGCAAGCTGCAGGTATGTCCATGCACGCACGCTCTTCACTGCAACATACTCGGGAAGCATCAACCTGATATTGTTCTTCTCGAGTGTGGTATCGACACGAGCAAGGTAGATATTACAGTTGTTGATGATTGAATAGTAGTCCTTGACATCAAGGTACTTGTTGGTTTCAGTGTTGTACTCGAAACGGCTCAATTCCTGAACATCAAGAACAGCCTTTGCTTCGTTGACAGTCACAAGGTCACCACGCAACTCATTGATAAGAACCTGACGGTCACCGACATTCTGTACCGACTTGAGGATACCAAGAACCGAGAACACAGAGTCATTGAGAGTCCAATCATCGAACTCATACTCCACACGGTTTGAATCAACATTCAACATATCATTGCAGGAACTGAAAAGGAAAGTTCCGCAAAGAATGAATGTCATTGTATAAATAAGTTTCTTTTTCATTGTTTTATCTTTTTTCTCACCCTAATCAATATTCAATAACAAAGGTTGTCATCCATTAGAGATTAACCTTAACACCAAGATGGAAACTACGTGTCTGTGGCAACAAGCCTGCATCAACACCCTGATACAATATATTGTTGTTCACTGAGAACTCAGGATCGGCACCCTGATACTTTGTAAATGTGCAAAGGTTCTCGGCTGCACACCACACAGACAAGCCCTGCAACCAGTTTGCAACAACAGGAATGTCATAGGTCAATTTAACAGACTTGAGGCGTAGATATGAGCCATCCTCAATCCAACGGTCAGAGAAACGCGAGTTACCCACAGGGTCACCATATGCGATTGAAGGGATATCGGTCAATTGGCCGTCAACAGTCCAGCGATTGAGCATGGCTGTTGTCTGGTTGTAGAACGATGAACCGCTCTCAAGCTGCTGGCGATAGTAGTTATACACATCGTTACCTACTGAATAGTTGAAGTTAACATCGAGTGACAAGCCCTTGTATGAAAGACGTGTAAAGAGGTTACCATAGATATCGGGGTTAGGATTACCGATAATGGTCTTGTCACTCTCGTTGATGCAACCCTCACCTGTGAGGTCTACGAATTTCATATCACCGGCCTTGAAATAGTTACGTGCACCGGTAGCGTCGGTCTGATATAGCGCATATTCCTCGGCATCGGCAGCAGAAGCGATGACGCCATCGGTCTTATAACCCCAGAACACGCCAACAGGCTGGCCAACCTTTGTAGCAACCTCGCCACCATAAACCGATACAGGAGCAAGTTCCTCGTCAAGTGCTGTCACCTTATTCTTGTAGTGACCCAAAGAAGCACCGAGTTCCCACTGGAAATTCTTGTTCTTGATGAGCTTTGCATTAAGCTTGGCCTCGAGACCCATGTTACTGAGTTCACCGCCATTAGCCCAATATTTATCCATACCTGTTACGTACTGATACTGCTTCTGCACCAAAAGATCTTTGGTCTTTGCAGCATACCAGTCGAACGAAAGAGCCAGACGGTTCTCAAAGAGCATAGCGTCCACACCAACATTGAAACGTGATGTTGTCTCCCATTTCACACCGTCATTCTCTACGTTGCCAAGTTGCAAACCCATTGACTGGTCATAAAACTTGACTGACTGCAGATAGCTGCGCGCAGCAAGGTAGTCGATGGCATCGTTACCTGTTCTGTCGAAGCCTGCACGAAGCTTAAGCATGTCTACAGGACGGGCATTGAACCATGGTTCAGATGATACCAGCCATGCAGCCTGCACCGATGGGAAGAAGCCCCATGAAACACCACACATTTTGAGAGCACCCTCGGCCTTGCCGCCAAAGCGTGATGAAGCCTCGAGTGACGCTGCCAACTGGAGGAAGTAACGTGTTTTATATGCGTAGTCGGCCGAGAGGTACCATGCGATGTTTGTCCACACATTCTTGTCACCATCACTGTCTTTGTGCTCAAGGTCACTACTTAAGTTGAACTTTGTATCACTACCTGAATTGGCACCACTGAGGGCGTTTGAGTCGAAGTTGAAGTTTGTATAGCGGAAACCACCGAATACATCGACATTGTGTGCACCCATCACCTTACTCCATGCAACACGTGTGTCGCTTGACAAGGCAGCCTCCTTACCGAAGAATGATGCAATGTAGTTACCAATCTTACCATTGAGCGAGCTGACATAGAAATGATACTTATTATTGTCGGCCGCTGTAGGATAAGGCAAATAGTATTTCTCACTCACACGATACAGAGAGTAGTTGAAGGTCTCTGTAAAGGTAAAATTACGGAACTTATACTCGGGAGCAACGGTAATACCCATGTTGGTATACTCAAGTTCATTCTTGTGAGGATCTGAACCCTTTGTAAGAATTGTCAACGGGTTATACAAAGAGTTGTTGGGGCGTGCAACACCTGCAGCCTGGGCAACATCGAAAGCGAAGTCGTCGGCAACATCAATAATCTCACTCAACTCACCGGTTGTAGCATAGCGGTAAGGGCTGAGGAATGGAGACTTGACAGCTGCAAGAGCACCAAGTGATGTCAATGGGAAAGAGGTGGGATCCTCACGCAGACCGTCATCCTGCAACTCGCGGGCAACGCGTGCATATGAGATGTCTACGCGTGTTGTGAAATTGTCGGCAAGAAGAATGTCTGAGTTCAAACGGATGTTCAAACGGTTGAAATCATTGCCCTTGATTGGTGTATCACCCATTGTGTAACCGAATGAGAAGTTGTACATGGCAACCTCGTCACCACCCTCAACGTTAACCTTATAGTTCTGGGTCAACGCCTCACGGTACACAAGATCGGACCAGTCGGTATTGTTGTGATACTTGTCATAGTATATGAAACCGCTGACGAGTTTACCGTTGCTGTCATACACAGGCTTGTCGGCACGAAGGAACGGAATGCTACGGTTAGGGTTCACATTCATTGTACCAATGAGATCATTGGCATACAGGCGGTAATCCTCACCCGAAAGCATACTTGGCTGGTTTGGCTCAAGCGATACATTGGCAAAGATATTGGCTGTAATACGTGTAGCCATGCTCTCACCGCGCTTGGTATTGATGATGATAACACCATTGGCAGCACGTGCACCATAGATGGCAGCACCATTCTTCAGAACCTTGACATCGCGGATGTCGTTTACATCAATTGCCGAGAGTACATTGTTGTACATACCCATGTGGATAGATTCGTTACCTTCCTGCAAATCCCATATCACACCATCAACAACAACCAAAGGCTGTGTATTGGCATTGAGTGAGTTGATACCGCGGATGAACATGGCAGCACCGATTGCGGTTGTTCCCGAACGGTTGATTGCACGCACATCAGCGCCAATCTTGTTCTGGATATCCGTCTCAACGGTCTGTGCTGTAGAAATGCTCTCATCAAAACCACCCTCGGCAGTAATGACGATATCATTGTCATAATTCTTCTGGAACTTGTCGGAGTAAAGGCGTATGTTGATGATATCCTTTTTCCCAACAGGTTTCTGCACCAACAGATAATCCGGGGTTGAGAAGGTGATAAGGGTCACATATGATGGGATGTTGAGTTTATACTTACCCTCAGCATCGGTCATCGTAGTAACTCTCTTATGTCCTGTTGCCTGAACACGCACACCGGCAATTGGCTGGTTAGTAGCCGCATCGAATACGGTACCGGTAATGGTACGCACTTCGGCAACGGCGCTCTTTTTCTCGACCTTAACAGAATTGTCTGCTACTGTACCCTCTATATCCGTGTTGGACGCAAGGGCAGCCGATGGCATCAAAAACATCAATGCCACTGATAATTGCATTAATTGTCGCATATACATAGTTGATTTTCTTTTTTTCATAGTACAAACTATTCTTCAGAATCGAGAACCGGGATAAATATAATCTTGTCGATACGGATTACCTTATCATAGTCTTTTCCCGTAAGCGATATCACATCTAGTGTCAAATTGTAATCCTTGGCAGCAGAGCCGTCATAGTATTCACAATATTTAGGCTCAATGATTGCCTTTTCGCCTGTCTTTGTTGTCAGGAACATTGTATCCAACTTGAAAGGATTATTATACAGCGGCTGTACATCGTAGAGTCTGATTGCACTACCCTGACCAGGAGACTGTTTCACTGTAACCTGCAACTTGTTAGGGAGCATCTTATCCTTGTCAACAAGCTCATTGGTAATGTTCTTTGGAACAAATATAATAGCTACATGATACTTGGCCGAAAGGACCTTTGGGATCTTGAACTTTGCAGTATTTTTAGCCTCTTTCGTGTAGCTGAAATATTGACCACCGGACACCTCGGCACCAAGAAGCATTGAATCCTTGTTGAGCTGGCTCTTAAAAGCATCCAGCACCTCGACCTCCTCGGGCAAATCTTTTTCTTCCCAGTTCCACATAGAACGGTTCTCACCCTCGAGGAAGATTGTATCGTGCCACAAATCGGTCGGTTTGTAAGGCATTGCATCCACTACCTTGAAAATACCGTTAGAGAGTTCCTTCTCAAAGACAACATTCTCGTCATCAAGATCAGCCTTTGCAAAAAGGGCGCGCTTGCCGCCACGGTAAGCCGGCATTGCAGAGTCGCTGCTTGCAACATGTTTCTGCTCGTTCACGCTGTACGACATGTACTTGAGATTGTGAAGACGTGCATAATATCTGCGCAATGAGTCACGCTCGATTTTTGTAGCTTCGGTCATGTTTGCAAACGAGAAGTCATAGTTGTAGTGAGCCTCAGCTTTCTTCACCATCTTCTCCCACAACTCATCGGTCGGGACATAGACAACGTAGGTAGAGTCCTCGTTGTTGATGTTACCCACACCAGCCCATGGATCGAGCCACTTGTTTGATGTTGTGAAGACAGAGTCAATGTATGTCTGTTCACCATTGACCACCGGACCAGAAATACTCTGACCTTCGTTAAACTCGGTAACGTTGTAAGAGTAGAGATATTGTGCAACAGAATCGATGCTCCATGTATCGCCATGAGCAATCTTCATATACTCCCAAATGCTGTACTTGTACTCCGATGGAGAAACAATCTTGTGCAGAAGACCGTTCTTCATACGGATATTTGTGTTATTTGGGTCCAAAGACACGCCCGAGAATGTATAGCCATTCTTGTAGTCACCGGCAAATATTGCATTCTTGTTATTTAGAAGCAACACGGTGTTGTCCTCCTCAAGTGTTCCATTGGCAGCCACAAGATGATTAGCCACATGCGCCTCAACAAACGAACGGAAAACAAGATCGCGGTTACTGTTGCCGGTTGAATCGGCAACAGTCTCAGCTATTATGGAGTCCTTATTGAATGTTCCGTTCACAGGAGCCCATACTGTATAGACCCTTGACTGGTTGAACAACGAATCGGCACAATGTGCACCGCAAGCATTGACAACTTCAACAAAATCGGTCAAATCGGGGTCACCGACAATTACCTCATACAAAGTCTTGTCGGCATATGGAGTCTCGGGTGTCACTCTTATACCCTCCTCGTCCTGGCAAGAGGAACCGGCAAACATAACACCGAACAACATTGCCCCGGCAAGAATTTTATGTCTAAAAATCTTATTCATATTATGATATGTTTTATTCTTCTGTTAAAGACCGCTCAAAACAAATATTCATCCCAAAGTGCGGCCCTGCTTATAAAATCTTTTCCGTCAATTCATCTCCATGTTAGAACCTTCCTTTTCACCGTAAGCCGGATTCTGCTTCAAGTTCTTGTTGTAACGCAACTCGTCAATGTGTATTGGCATGAAGAGACCATCGATTGTGGACATCTTTGTCTTTACGACAGCTGAGCCACCACCAAGCTTGTCGGCCACGAACTTGATTTTATCGGTGCTCTTCTCCTTGAGTGCAAGGCGCACAAGGTCGAACCAGCGCTTGCCCTCGTAAGAGAGCTCAAGAAGACGTTCCTTACGTATAAGTTCCAACAATGCTTCCTTTTCAGAATACTTTTCAATCTTCAAAGGATTTACGATGTCGGTAGTATCGGCTCTTGAACGTGTGTTGATAGCATTGACAATATCAAATGCTTTTTTATAAACAGAATCAGAACTTGACACCGACACCATAGCCTCGGCCATCATAAGGAGGACATCGGTGCGGCGATAAACAATCCAGTTAGCGTCCCACTCGTCAGACTTACGGAAGCTTGTTGCTGGCGACGCCTTTGCAGCATACTTCACGATACATGTATTCTGGTTGTCTGTTGTAGTCTGTTTGAATGATTTCAGGTTTGTGAATGAGTATGCGCGAAGGTCGTCCTCCTCATAGTTACCTGTAACAAAACCCTGAGGCACAACCGCCAATCCGGGATTACCCTCAGTACCATAGACACGGTAAACACCATTGAACGCACCGTTCTTTATGTTGTCACCCTGAACCTGCAACTCAAAGATTGACTCCGAAGAGTTCTTTGAACCAAAAATCTCGTCATATGCAGTACTCTTGTGGCTGCTTAAGAGTTCCTTTCCCTCGCCACGGTTCTGGATAAGGTTATACGCATACTTTTCAACAGGTTTACCCTTGTTGTCCTCATCGAGTGCCTTGTCCATGTTGGCAATAATATCTTCACAATTATCAATACACTCATTGTAGTATGGGTCGGCATCTTTGCCTTCATACTCGGCAAACGCAGCACGCCACAAGTTGACATCGGCCTTGATAGCCAATACCGCATTCTTTGTGATACGACCCAAATTCTGCTGTTCTGTAGAGAATGCACCCGATTTCATTACCATATTCTCGGCACGGTTAAGATCTTCCATAATCTGATCAAGTGCCTCAAGTGGCTTAACTTGAACATAATTAGGGATTTCAGCATCGTTCTTTGCCGATTTCAAAGCCAATGGAATGTCGCGGAATGTACGCACAAGGTAGAAATGGCAAAGAGCACGCATTGCATACATCTCACCCATTACAACAGCAAGGTCACCCTCGGAGAAATCAGGGTCCGACTCAACAACCTTTGGAGCATCCTCAAGTAGAAGGTTTGCATAGTTTATTGCCTCGTAGTATATACCCCAATTGCAATAGCCATTCTCGTCAATGATATTCGCCTCAACAATATTCTTGATATCAGAATTATAGCTTGCCGGATATGTCATGTTGTCCGAACGCATTTCACCCCAGACAATAGCCTTTGTAACAGCATCGTTGCTGAGCAGTTTCAAATAGCTTGTAGCAAGCATACCGTTAACCTGGTCCTTTGTCTGCCAGAAGTTCTCCTCAACAACAACATCGGCCGGAATGATTGTCAAATAATCGGTACAAGAACTCATGAGAGCACCGAAAGCGACCGTTGCTGCAAGAACCGTTTTTCTATATATTTTAGATACTATCTTCATATTAGTAAACTTTTAGAAACCGAGAGATAATGAAAGTGTATACGAACGTGGACGTGGGGTCTTTGTATTGTCGTATGCAATACCCTCGCCACCATTCGCAACCTCAGGCTCAAGACCTGTATACTTTGTCCAGAACGCCACATTGTCGGCCGAAGCATAGAGGTTGAGTGTCTTCATACCAATCTTCTTCAACCATGCAGGCTCGAAAGAGTATGACAGCTGCACGTAAGAGAGACGTACATAAGATGCATCCTCGACGTAACGGTCACTACCCAAATAGTTGTAGGCAGATGAACCTCCGTTTACGGCACGTGGGATTTCTGTAACGTCACCCTCCTTGCGCCAGCGCCAGTTAACAGCGACACTCTGGTTGTCGAATGACGACATATTCTCAAATGCCATACGTGAACTATTTACAACGTCAACATCCCAACGGTATGTGAACGATGTTCTCAAAGACCATTTCTTGTAACGGAATGTCAAACCGAAACCACCCTGTGCAGCAGGGTTAGAGTTACCAAGGTAAACAATATCGAGCTGGTTGATTGTACCATCGTGGTTGACATCCTCATAGATGGCGTCACCACCCTTGAACTCATAGAATGACTTACCCTCTTCATTATCATAGAAGAGAACGAGTTTCTTTGGCTGGCCATTAGCCTCGTAAACGACATTACCCTCGGCATCACGCACGATAGGACATGTTCCGTTGCGGCCGGCCTCTTCCTCAGCAAGAGCCTTCTCCCAGTTCTTGTAGCTGTAACGGTAAACACCCTTATAACGGAATCCGTAGATGGCACCGCTTGGGTTACCAATCTGTACGCGTGGGAGGTACTTGCTATTTTGTGGCTGCTCATACTTACCGTTCTTCTCCTCAAGATATGCCTCTTCAAGTTCAAGGATCTCGTTGAAGTTGTTACCGATGTTGAAATACATTGACATTGAGAAATCCTTGGCCAACTTCACATTGTTAAGGTTCATGTTAAGCTCCCAACCATAGTTTCTCACAGTACCGGAGTTCTTGTAGGCAAGACTTGAGTAACCGGTTGTCGATGGCAGACGGTAGTTGGCAATGATGTTATCATAGGTTGTACCATGGTAGTAGTTGAATGCACCGGTGAGCAAACCATCGAAGAAACCGAAGTCGGAACCGACGTTCCACTCACGCTTGTCAGAGCGGCGAAGGTCGGTCAAACGGATACCGTCCATCTGGAAACCGGCCATGCCAAGATAGCTATAGGCATATGCAGAGTAGCTGTTGAAAGTTACGTTACGACCAGGAGCGTGACCGTCCATACCGAAACCGGGACGCAGTGACAACATGCTCAAATATGGTTTTGCCCAATCCATCCAAGGCTCATCAATGATGTTCCAACGTGCAGAGATTGATGGGAATGCAGCCCATTTTCTGTCATCACCCATGGCTGTGTTACCCTCACCACGGACGGCAAGACGCAAAGAGTACTTTGACTTGTATGAGTAGTGGGCATCGTACACGAAACTGATGTTACGGCTCTCCCACTTGCTGGTACCTGTACCGGACAAGCTGGCACCGACTGTAGAACTGCTGATATTACCGGTTGGAAGACCAACAGCTGTCGAGTTCTGTGAATTACCGGTACTTGTCGACAACTCGAACTGTGCGTTCATTGTCATATAGTGGTCACTACTACCCAGATATGGGGTAAGGACAAACTGGTGACGTGTTGTAAAACCAAGGCTCTTGCTGTCATTGGACTCAGACTTGTTCTTTTCGGTAGAGGTCCAGTCGTCGGTTGAAAGAGCAGCAGGATTGTATACACTACCCGAAGATGTTGAAGCATTCAGGTTCACCATACCACGGTACTTGAGCTGTGTCTCGTTGTCCTCAAGGCCAAGCAGGTTGTACTCGAAAGTAATCTGTGGGTTGATGCTGTAGTTCTCTGTGTGATACTGTGCCAAATCACCCACTGCGATAGGATTCTTACGTCCCTGCATAGCACTCTGCAACTGGTTAGGACTTGGATACTTGAGCATAGCATAGTATGCATCGGTATTGTTGCCAAGCGAATCCTGCTCATAGATACTCTGGTTAGGCATCATCAGCAAAGAGTTATAAAGCAAGTCCATTGTATTGCGTCTTTGCTTTGTATATGAGAACGCAAAGTCGGCAATAACCTTAATACGCGCTGACACATAGTAGTCAAGAGCCAAACGTGAACTGAAACTGTTCAGGTTCTGACCAAGCACCTGACCTGTCTCGTTTGAATAACCACCTGAAATACGGAATGTTGCCTTCTCACCACCACCGCTCAGGTTGAGGTTGTACTCATTTCTGTAACCGTGCTGAGAAACGGCATCAACCCAATCGGTATTGTTGTTGTAGTTCTGATACTCCGGGAATGTCTGGTCATAGTTAAGCTCAGGGATATCAACACCAACCTGGTTCACATTGAAAAGTGCCTGTTTGATGAGCATAGTATAGTCGTCACCATTGAGCAGATTATAACCATTTGGAGTCCATTTATCCTTGAACTTATATGTAAAGCTTACACGTGTGGGACCACGCTTACCACGCTTTGTCTTGATTTTGATGACACCATTGGCACCACGTGAACCCCAAACGGCACAAGACGCAGCATCCTTCAAAACCTCGATCTCGGCGATATCCTCGGTGTTGATCATGAGCAGTTCGGCAAAGCTCTCGTTTGTAGCATTCTCGAACTGGAATGTACCCTCATCGACCTCGAAGATGTTGTCGTCCACAACGATGAGCGGTGTGGCATCACCCTCGAGCAATGAGTTACCACGAAGACGCATCTGAGTACCGGAACCGACGTCACCCGAGTTGAACACGACGTCAAGACCTGCAATCTGTCCCTGGAGCGCCTCATCGACAGATGCGAAAGAAAGACCGTCCATATCGTCCATGCTGATTTTCTGTGTAGCATGAGTCATCTCGCGCTCAAGAATGTCAAGACCACCCGAGCGTGAACGCTGCTCTGCAACGATATCCACAGTCTCGAGCATGTTGTCCTCAACCATCTTGATGTTAAAGACCGTGCGGCTACCAATTTCAATGCGTTGGGTCTTATAACCCACATACGAAATCTCAAGGACATTGCTTGTGTTCTTTACAACCATAGAGAAATTACCCTCAAAGTCGGTCACACAAGCCTCGATGATACGATTACTGTTGTCGCGCTCGGTGACGTTCACCATAATCAGCGGACCTTCGGCGTCACTTGTAATCGTACCCGAAATTCTCGCACTTTTTTGTGCAAATACGCTACTGCTTACCAAGCAGAAAAGCACGAGCAGAAATAAATGCTTTATTTTTATCATAGCTATTATGTTTTTTCTACATCACCAATCAGTTGTTGTCACCGTCTTCTTCGGGAGTAACCTCGCCAATCTTGATTTCCTCCTTGACAGAACCATCGTTGTTATACCTTATTATATATACGAAGCCGTCCTTTTCTACAGTCGCATATTCATAAGATACCACAACATCCTTGTTGTTCTTGACCTCCTTGACCCAAAGACCTTCGTCGGTAACAAGCACATTCTGGCTCTCCTTCACGATGAGTTTCTCACGTGTCAAATAGTTATCATATTCAGAATCGCTTTCATCGATAACCTTCATCAGGTAACCGGCCTTGTGGATTTCCTGAACACCGTCAATAGCGTCTGCAATCTTAATGTTACCGATTGTTGCAACCAAATAACACATCTGGCCATCAAACTCAACAGCACCGGTTCCGTCGACATACATAGCATCTACAGTGCGGCCATTCTTTGCAAATCGCTTGAAACGACCGTCGTAACCGAACATTGACTCATTCAAAAGAGCGCCATCAATTGGCTGAAGAACTGTGTATGACGAAGATGAGTAGTTGTTAAGGGTTGCAGAAGGACCTGTTCCGCCTGATGTGTATACATTGTCGCGGCACATGATATTCCAATCCCTGTTCTCATCACCATCTGTAATCACGCTTCTTTCATTACCCATATCATCCTTTACAGTAAATGTATTGCCGCTTCTCTCAACCTGCAGTTCATAGAAACGGTTTGTCTTTTCGTTGATTACCGCAGTTGAAAAACTCTTGCCGGGAACAGTTACACCGGTTGCAGGGTCAACAGTTGTAATAGGTGTATTGTCTACGTAGATTGAGTTATCCTGGAAATGATACTTCGCAAAGTTGATGATAGAACTCAACATTGAAGCAGCCTTGGCTGTGTTTCCGGCATTGGCCTGGGCAGTCACCTGCTCCCATGTAGGAAGACCAAGCTCGTGCATCTCCTGTATCGATTCGTTTGAAGGAGCATATACCGTATAATGGTAGATATTGAAAAATGGTATAGTATTCTTGGTATATGCCTTGGTATCAGATGTATTGGTATAGAAGATAGAATAGCGCAAGGTTGAATCGTTCAAAGCCTTTTCATTCTTGCAATCAAACACCTTCTTCACCAGACCGCTATCGGTTTTTGAAGCATAGTTCGCGCCGGGGTAGCAAACATTGAAGAACTCATAGAATTTTTCATACTCCGATGCCGCCTTCATCTGCATGTTCTCGAACACCGACCTGGTTGGAGGTGTTGGAACACCCGAATGAAGACTACCTGGAGTATTCTCCTCGGCAGGAACAGTGCAGTATGTCACACCATTCTCGTGGTTAGTCTTGCCAGATACAAGGATTGTTGTACCTCTCTCAAGCTGCTCACCACCATACATCTTTATATTTTCGGGATCACTTGCATCGATTTTGACAGTAGCATATCCCTTTGTCTGATAGTACTTGACATCAGGTTTCAAACCTTCCTCATCATTGTGTACTATAATAAGGTATTCCATCAAATCGGTAAAGCGGTTTGCCGCAAAAGTGCCGATACCACCGAACTGGGTACCGTCTAAAGAATATCCCTGTTCTGTCATTGTATCAACGATCTCATATGTTGTAGGATTGAACTTATATACATCGGCCCAGAAGTTCAACGCTCCGTTTGCCTTTGGTTTCTTGGTATCATAGTGGAACGAGTATGCCTTTGGCTCTGCATTTGTCAGCAATTCGCCTTTGTCATCCCTTGTCACTGTAAGTGGATCATAATATACGAAATGATTATCATCGGGAATAATCAATGAGTAGTTTGCATCCATTGCGAGCAAATAGTAGTCGTAACGCAACTGGCTGATAACATTACGCATCACGCCCATATTGTCGTTTACAAGAGTTGGAGCCGAAACAGCCTCATAAGCACCGGGACCGAACACGTCGTTCAATATATAAATAACACCGTTGTTTGCAATAACGCATTCGTCCACATGGTTTGCTGTAATATTCATCAACTCATTTGCATCGTCAGTAATCTTGTCGAATTTGCTCAATACAGTCTTGGCGAAAGAAGCCTTCATCAAGTTGTTCAAGAATGGAGCAATGTTCTTCTGTGGTACACTGTCAAGTGCCGACATAAGACTCTCAATGTCACTTACCTCATTATTTGGAGCAAAACGCGCCAAGAGGAAATGGCCGTCGCCATCTTCATTGGCAAAATACTCATAAAGTACCTTGTCGTTAGGAACGAACATCGCAGCCATATCCTCGGCCATTGATGAAGATGCGCCAAGATTATTCTGTCCCGGGTCGATATTCAATCTCTCCTCGGCTGCCGGGTTGCTGTTGGCAGCAACAAGCATTGGATGAGAGTTATAAGAATCGGTAAAATAACGGAGCTTGAACACACTGTCGTTTGTTTTATAGTATGCATTGAACTCTTTTGTAAGTGACTCGTCATACACGGGGACACAGAAACGGTCAAGCAAGTGACTGAAGATTCTGGTATCGGGGTGCTTGCGCAACTCGTCGGCCATGTTCGATGGCGGCAAAAGGAGTTCATCCATGCGGTAGATATAACCGTTCTTGCAAGTGATGGTCAATGTGTCGTCAGAGTAAGAACCGGTATTCACATCACTTGAAACAATCTTGTTGCCATAGATGAATGCATCGCCATTGACAAAAGTCTTCTGCACCTCGCCTTTCTTTGTAAAGAGAAACTCGATATCCGAAGTCGTGATATTGTTCTTTCTCAAATAGTCGCCGAGGAAATGCACCATCATGGCTCTTGAACCGTCCATCGCCAAACGAAGGTTCTCGGTACGGGCATTACCACGAAGGACATCCCAATACTTGTTGTATGTGGGCCAGTTCACGTGGTTCTTGTATGTAACGCCATCGGGGTTTTCCAAATCTGAGCTGACAAGAAGAGGAATTGAGTCAATCACCTTTGACGATGACCAACGGCGCAGACAGGTACCCTCCTGGTTTGTCTGGACACCGGTGCTTGAAAGCATGTCGAGCAACATGGCATTGTCGAGCATTGAACTATAGAGGATTGTCTTCATCTGAGCCTTGGACATTTCGCCCACGCTTTTGACGCCCCAAACATTGTTGCCGCCTTTGAAGAAACGCTCGAACGCAGCATCATCGGCCACAAAGAGGGTCTTGCTACCAGTGTGAGCAAGAGATTCCTTTTCACCCAAACTGTCGATAATGGCAACATAGTAGGCATAAGTGTGGTTCGGTGTTCCCTCCTTGAGGAAATCGTACACACTTGCTCCCAACCACTCGGGATCACCCGGATCATCGTAAGGATAAACATCGAGCCAATCCTTACATGACTGCAGTGAACCACCGGCAAAAAGCATAAACATCGCAAAGAGCGATGATACGCCAAATTTAGTTAAACGGTGTTTGAACATAACTACAAAATTATTAATTATTATTTTTTGTTTTTTTCAAGCATTTCGCAACAGGGCATAATTACCCCATAGTTAACGTGCAAAAATAAGACTTTTAAATAAATTTTCGCACAAATCCCTGTTTTTTTTCGGGCACGAAGATATTTTTTAACGATAAAAAAAACAGTTTCTCCTGTTTCAATGCCAAAAACGCAAAAAAACAGGAGAAAACGCATTTTTATATTTTTAACAATAGTTTGTTAAAATATCTCAAAAATCAGAGGTGTATTTAACATTTACAGCGTCACCTTTTATAACCTCAACAAAATCGTGCGGGGTTATGGAAACCGGCTCAACCATAAATTCCGGCACATTGTATGAACGATCGAAAAAGTCGTAGAATTCACTCTCACGCTGCGGCAACAGGAAAGCCTTATCGCTTGTTCCGTCGTCATTCATGTGTGCGATATACAGGCGGCTGTAATTGGTATCGTCGCGGCGGCTGGCAAAAAGAATCCATTTTCCCGTGCTGTTCCAGGCATGATAGCTCTCGGGAAAATCAGAATTTGCTGCATCTAGCGGCCAGTGCTTGCCGGTTGCAAGTTCCAGGACATAAAGGTCGGCATCCTTGTGCCAGATGTGGAAACATCCATATTCGGCCAGCGCAAACAAAAGATAGCGTCCACATGGAGAAACGCGCGGGAACGTAGCGCTCTTGCCCATTGCTGAGGCCGCGAACACTGTATCCACCTCGCCAAATTCACCGGTCTGCGGATTCCACGAGCGACGCAGGATATCATATTTCACATCCCTGTAATTGCGTATCATATTCTCAACGTGTGGAATATCGGCACGTTTGGGGAAATAGGCCGAGCAGTAATAGAGCGTCTCGCCATCGGGCGACCAGGCGGGGAACACCTCAAGACAATCGGGGTCGTTGGCAACATGCGACACAACCTCCCTGACCGGGTCATAGATAATGACATCACTTGCCTGATCCTGAACCTCGACCTTATTGGGATTCTTGGTGTGGAAAATCTGGCCCGTGTTGTTCACCGAATAGGCTACAACATCATATTTGGGATTGAAGAAGGGATAGACACCGGCCGATATGGTCGAATCGGTCTTCATGTTCACCTTTTTGACATTGCCGTTGTGTACGAAAACCGTTCCTCCAAGATACTGGCGCACATGGAACTGCATGTTGTCGGTCCTGTAATTCTTGTATGCATGACAGTTGATACATTGACCATCCGGCTCCGAAGAGACCAGTTTATTGCTGTAAATCACAGACTCGTCATAATTTGTAAGGTCGCGCTGCGATATTGTAAGTTTCTCATAAGCCACGTATGAGGGCGGTATCAACCTATAGGAGATATACCTGTCGATACTGTCTGGCGAAACTGTAATAGAAAACGGTTCATACTTTTTCCAACCATCGGCCTGGTTGGCATACACCTCGACCTTTACTGCACCACCCCTCGCGCACTCCATGAGCGAGCGCCACTCATCGGCAGCTGGTGCAACCTCACTCCCGCCATAGACAAAAGAAACGTCGCCGGCAGCAAAACGTGTAACAAAATCGGTTGCATCATCGGCAACCCTGAACACAAGCGGAGCAATGTTACAGGGAACAACCACGTCGGTATAATCGGGGTATATCACAGGTTTGGCATCAACCGTTGCATACTTCTCCGGTACAAGCGGTGCCTTTTGCGAACATGCAGCACAAAGAGACAGCAATGCCACGCATATATATTCAAACAATCTTTTCATAACAAGCATCAATTGGTTTTTATGTTACGCACAAAGAAATAGAAATAGAAATAGGAATCGCCAAAATCGTCCTTGAAATAAGGCGCCATTTCTTCCTCACTCTTGCCCTTATGTTGAGACACCAACTGCATGAATCTCTTCATTCGGTTGGTGGTGCTCACCGAGATGAACTTGTCAAGGAAAGCCTGGGGCACCTGGACCGTACGTCCCTTATCAACATTAAGGAACAGCAACACTGCCTCCTGGTAATGCTTTGGCAAGGTATTGGCTTTTAGTTCGTTGACATAATAGTTCAAGAAGAACCAGAAAGACTTTGCGTCCTTGCGGGTGAGCGCCGAAGCCATGGCTGCTTCAACATACACACGCGACATATTCTCATTCGCGTTCATCAGGTTCTTTGTCAGATAGGCCTCGACGTACGATTCGTCAACATCCAGAAAATCATTGTAGCACGTCATGTTCAATGGCGTTACAAACTCCCTGTTACGGGCAATGGATTCAGCATTATTCACATATTTCTCCATTTCGCAAGCCCAATCGGCATAGAACCAAGTACGTTTGAGAATATCAATATACCTCTGTGCAAGCCTGTATTCACCCGACAAAAGCATTGAACGTACAGCATGTTTCAAATATTCGATTCGCCAGCCATACTCCACTGCATCCTCAACACACCAACGATAGCAGAAATTGAATTTACCATACTGGAAATAGGCCATTTTACCGCCGGTCTGCGCCAGACGCACCGGTATCGACGCCTCAATGTCGGCACTGCCCTCGGGGAAAGCAAACATTTCGTTGCCCGAACGGCCGAGTTTCAGAAGAGCAATATTCCTGTTCATTACAACCTGTCGGGTGGGAACCTCCACGTCGCGCGCAAGTTCTGCGACCCGATTCCATTCCTCGTCCCACATAGCCCTGTTCTGTTCATTCTCGACACGGAAATTCTGATTGCCATACCAGAATGTCCAACTGAAAATCACAAGCAACAATGAGAGAACAATCCACACGACACTTGCCGGGATTGCCGACTTGCATTCGGGGACAACGGGTAAGAATGCCAGTAGCACAAACGACAGCAACAAAAGATAGAACGGTATCCAATTGACCATGACATTATACCACATAGACCTTTCCTGCATATCAAGCGGGAACGGCTGTGGCTGGAAACCCACCTCGTCTACGCGAAGCGCCGATGCATGCGAGTCGTTAAAGATTGCCGACGAAGAGCCTACAAGTACACCACCGGCAACACCCGGCACAAACAGCGGAGCAAGAGCCCCATCAGCCCCGGCATCCAGTACCATAAGATACACGACACCAAAGAGTTCTGAATTATCACCGACGCGCACGCTATCCTCTTTCAGCAGCTTCATAAGCGAACAATTCACATTACCGCCGGCCGGTGATGCAGACAACACTACATTATATTCATCCACTCCGGTTTCATCCACGGTCTTCTTATTCCAGGCAAGATATTTGCCATCCAACGTCTTGAACGATGCAACATCCTTATACCTACCGTCGGCAACACAGATAAAATGCGCTGACTCGGGAACCGCTACACCACTCTTCTTTTCTACAAAAGAAACGCTGTTGCCATCTGCATTCATATAGCGCTCAACACCATCCTTGCCGATAAAGGTGAATATATATTTTTTCCCATCAACAGGACGGTTTATCTCATTGCTTGCATAGAGGTCATTCTTGGCATTGTTTATTGCTTTCTGCGAGAAACTGCCGTCAATGTTTATCCTAAACTTGGTAAGCACCTTGTTTACAGGGTATCCTACACGGCCATTAACCCCTTCAATCACTGAAACCTCTCTTGCCTTGTCTTCATTGTCTGGCACATACTCACTTCTCCATTGCGAAGATGGCAAACCAACCGTGTATACGTCGTCTGATGGAACTGTGACATAACGTTCATAATGCGCTCTGGGAGCAAGCCACGCAAGAAAAATGGAGACAAGCACCGCCACCGACGAGACAGTAATGCTCACCATTCCCTGTTTTTTGCCAATAGCCACACACAAGGTATAGACAGCCATGACAACTCCCGACACCAAAGCATATACACCCAGACAAGGATACAGAAGATATATCCATGCGGCGATAACAAACGGTTTCAGGTATACATGTAACTTTTTGACAGCCCACATTGCCAAAAGTGAAACGAGCACTCCAAGAAGCGCAACATAATAGTAGCCGGGAATCTTAATGTAGAATATCCAATAGCCAAGCTGTGTATTCGATGCCAACAGAGCCGCAACAGGCAGCATAGCCAACAAACGGCGTCCGGGCGTCAGGTCAAAGACCATGCATGTGAGCCAATATACCAATGCAAGAAACGCTACATATACCGTAGCACCCAGAACGGGATAATAGAACAGTTGCACCAACCAGCTCGCCACATAGTAGAGAATTCCTGCGGGCATAGCCATCAATTCCTCATAGAAAAGATCGTCGTACAAGAAGACCGACAGTTCATTCACACGGAACAGCAATGCCGATTCGCGGAATGCAAGCAACGCCCACACTGCCACGAAAAACAATATTGCAAACAGATTGCCACCAAGAAGAGAGGGTAACCCAGCTATTCGCGACGCCAAACTCCCGGCTCCTTTTGCAGAAACCGCCTCTTCACCACATTTTATACCCTTATGTGTTGTCTTTCCCATTTTCATAGATTTTTTCTTCGTTAAGAAAAGAGCCCTCGCCTTGCCCTGTCGAGCAGATAGTGGTCAAGGACTACCAGAGCTGCCATAGCCTCAACTACCGGCACCGCACGAGGCACGACACAGGGATCATGACGCCCGCGTGACAACAAAGTTGTTTCTGTACCATCCTTTGCAACAGTTGGTTGCTCCATCAGCACTGTCGCCACAGGCTTGAAAGCGACCCTGAAATAGATGTCGTTACCATTCGATATGCCACCCTGTATACCACCACTGTTATTGGTGCGGGTTGCAACACCGTCGCCATTGTTATAAAAGATATCGTTCTGTTGCGAGCCACGCCCCGTGGCGGCTGCAAAGCCGTTTCCATAATCGAACCCTTTGGCAGCATTGATTGAGAGCATTGCCGACGCAAGCGATGCCGACAGTTTGCCATATAACGGTTCTCCCAATCCTACAGGAACACCTTTCACGACGCATGTCACCACTCCGCCGATTGTATCACCGTCACGTTTCACATCAAGTATCAATTGCTCCATAGCTGCAGCTACCTCCGCATCGGGGCAACGTACAGGGTTACTCTCGGCTTGCGACAGGTCATAGGCTGTATAATCGGCCGCAAGGACTATCTCCCCAACCTGCGATGTATATGCCGCTACATCAATACCCAACTGCTTCAACGCCAACTTTGCCAAAGCACCTGCACAGACCCTCACGGCTGTTTCGCGTGCCGATGAACGCCCGCCACCACGATGGTCGCGCACGCCATATTTACGGTCATACACATAATCGGCATGCGACGGACGGAAAGCCTCGCGCAGATTGTCGTAATCGGCACTGCGGTTGTTATTATTGACAATAGTAAAGGCAATGGGCGTACCGGTGGAACGTCCTTCGAAAACTCCCGAAAGGAACTGCACCTCATCAGCCTCGTTGCGTGATGTTGTAATTGCACTCTGTCCGGGACGACGACGTCTCATCTCACTGCGTACGAACTCCTCGTCAATGAGCACGCCTGCCGGATAGCCGTCAAGCACGCCGCCGATGGCCACTCCGTGCGACTCGCCAAAAGTGGTAAGCCGCAAAATATTACCGATACTATTCATATTTATGTTCCTTTAGTGACAGCAACCACCCTCGCAACCGCCGTCACCACCGCAGCTACCACCATTGCAACCGCTGCAACCACCGCCACAACTGCAAGAAGCCTTCAATGAATCATAGAATTTCTTGAGTTCTGCTTCCTTGGCAGGACGAGCCTCAACCACTGTACCCACAAACTGCAGGTCGCAACCGGCAAGCGGATGGTTGAAATCCATAACCACCTTCAATGGAGTAACCTCCTTCACTGTACCAAGAATTGGAGAGCCGTCGGCACGCATCATCTCAACAACATTTCCTTCGTAGATGTGAGCCGAGTCGAACTTGCCGTCAATTGTGAATACCTCGCGGTCAAAATCCTGCACGTGGTCGGGGTCATACTCGCCATAAGCATCGGCAAATGGAATAGTAAAATCAAAGGCATCGCCCTTCTTCAAGTCCTTAAGATTCTCCTCAAAAGCATCGAGTGTATAACCAACGCCTGTCAAGAAGGCAAAAGGCTGCTCGCGAGTTGTCTTCTCAACCTCTTCACACTCACCGTCACGATGTGACAAAAGTGTATATGCCACACGCAGATATTTGTTTGTTGTTTCCATGATATGATTTTGTTTTATATAAATTTATACATGTTTGAATGGCAAAGATAGTCAAAAGAAGAGAGTCCGCAACAATAGACAGGCAAAAATGCTATAAAAGATAAAAAGGTTTGCAATCGGAGCATATGGCAGGACGATATTATTCATCGGGAAATACAAACAGCCGATAAAATTTGGAAAAACATATTATTCTCTTTAATATTGCGGTATAAACCATTGTATTGTAGAATAATAGACAACACTTTACAGACACACAACGCACTAAAACAACCCTATTATGTCAAGACGCACTATTCTACTCGTATCCATTCTTGTATTGGTATTGATGTTCCGAAACTGCGGCTGCAGCAGCAGTAGCGACAGGACCGAAAAACCCCATTGGGACAAATACACCTATCTTGTACATAAGTACAAACCCACATCGTCAAAGGATTGCGCCATACACAGGAATACGGTAGAGATGGCCGGTGGCGAAAAGGGTTACGGAGGCTTTAACATTGATGATGAAGGCGCGTTCGTGACATTCGACATCGAGGGCAACTACAAGACTCTAACCTTTACCATGGCACATCACAGCGAGTGCAATGACGAGGTTGGAATTGTTGTTGTACACGCCGACGGCAAAAAGGTTCTTGATGAAAAGGTCAGAGGCTACGAACCGCCACGCACATACAGCATTGATGTGTCAGACGTCAATGAACTGAAATTCCAGGTTGCGGGTGGAGACGTAAACGTAATTGTTGCCGATGCCATCCTTTGGAAGAAGGGAGAAGAACCGGTCAATGTGCGCCCCGAATTCCGTGCACTCCCCAAACCTATTGAACTTGTAAAGGAGTTGAAGCCATATTACATCAGCAATTCCATGAGCACAATCACTGAAAAGTCAGATGCTCCAATCAGACTCAACGGACAGGTATACAATTACGGTCTGCGAGGCGACATGACCATGGCTCTAATTGGCACATATGACGGCAAGGCCTATTTCAACCTCCACAAGCAATTTTCGAAACTGAGTTTCTTAATAGGTTGCCATGACGACGTGAAGGGCGGTGCCGGTAGCGGATGGCTGACGGTGAAGGCTGACAACAAAATTATCGAGGAGATTGAGATAAAAGAGGGAGATATTGCAAAACAGGTTGTACTTGATATCACAGGGTGCGAAATGCTCTCTTTCCACACCGAGCAGATTGAAGGCGAGTCGTATGCCGAAATTGCCCAAATCATGATATACCCGGAGAAAAAAGCTGAAGAAGCCGGGGAGCCGGGTACTCGCCTGGCACCACCAAACCCACGGCTCAAGGATTTGCCCGATGCATGCAAGCTCATCTCAAGCATCCCACCCTACCAGGTTATCGGACGGGTAGACAAGCAGATATACAGTGGGGCATCGGACTATATCACCTTTTCAATGGGAGGTTACAAGTTCAATGAAGGTATAATACTGTACCAGACCGCATCATTCTTTGACGACAACCTCTCGGCCTGTGCGACATTCGACCTTGGAAACGAGTTCGACTATATCACCTTCACCAGCGGTTATGTGGGCAAGAGCTGGAACATGAACGACGACCTGCTCATGGTTTTTGCCGATGACGAGCTTATATATTCAGCCCCCATGATTGCAACATACCCCAACCAGCACCACACCGTGCCCATCAACAAATGCAGGACACTGCGCTTTGCCAACAGAGGGTGTGGAAGACTCGACGTTGCCGCATTCGGAATCGGTGACATTGTCGCCTACAGGGGAAAACCCACAAAGAACGACCTCTTTGTCCACGAAAAGCCTGAGTGCCCTGACGAGATAGACCTGATAGACCTTGGGCGCCCATATATCCATTATGTATCCATGAGTTCGAATGACAAGGAGAGCATAATACGTGACGGCTCAAGCAAGAAAGAGTATTTTGACCTTAACGGAGAACGCATCTACAAAGGCATTGTACTACAGACCAGCACACACTTCTCGCTCGATTTCGGAGTCCTTGGCGACGACAATGGCGCCGACGCTGCAGCTGCCGGCATCATAGGAGCGGGTGCTTTGGGCGCATCGTTTGTTGCAACAGGAGCCGCTGTTGGAGGTGCAACCATTGGAACAACCGTTGCGCCACTTGGAGCATTCCTCATGCTTGCTGCGGGAGGAGAAGCTGTGGAAAACTCCATGGCCGCCTTCAACACCTATGGAGAATACAACTCCGTTACCTTCAAGGTCGGTTGCCTTCCAAAAGCAAGTGTAAAGTCGGACGAGCCCGAGCACCTGATGATTGGAGCCGACCACAACGTAATGGCCGACATTGCCATATACGAGACTATGGAGCCACAGGAGTTCACCGTTCCCATCAACGGATGCGATCAGCTTATATTCTGGTTGGCAAACACAAACGGTACATCGGCCAAATACTTGATCTATGACATTGTCGTTACAAAGGAGAAGCTCCCGACCAACATCCCCGAAGCATTCAGTTATCCAATGCCCGAGGATGAAGAATGAACCCGAAAACATCCGATAAAAAGGGAGATTTTCAACACAATACCCCACGTTAGAATCCCCTTATTACACACAAGCGAGGTGACGTTCAAAAGATGTCCCTCGTTTATTTTATACTATTAATTGTAAAATATTGATATTATTTCTTATCTTCGCGAAAAAGCACAATACACATATGAAAAATTTTGCATTGACACTCATAATGGCTGTAGCAATGATTACTGTTGGTTGCAACACTAAATGCAATAACACCATGGAGAACGACCTCATAACCGCCGACACAACAGGCTTCGTAAAGAATGGAAAGCCCTATCACTACATCGGTACAAACATGTGGTATGCCTCGGTTCTTGGTTCCGAGGGCGAAGGGGGTGACAGGGAACGTCTTTGCAAGGAACTCGACCAACTGAAAAGCATCGGTGTCACCAACTTGAGGATATTGACAGGCCCCGATGCCGGCAGCGCGCTTGCCAACCCGGCCAAGCCCTACCTGCAGACAGCACCCGGAGTGCTCAATGACACAATACTCCAGGGACTGGACTTTGTCATTGCCGAGCTTGATAAACGCGGTATGGACGCGGTCATCTACCTGAACAACGCATGGGACTGGAGCGGAGGATACGGATTCTACCTGAAGGAGTGCGGCTATGGCGACTCACCGAACACCAATGAGGATGGCGGCTACAACAGGTATGTAGAGTATTGCGCCAACTTCTCACGCGAGCCAAAGGCCATTGGAATGTACTTTGACTACATAAGAGCCATTGTTTCGCGCACCAACAGCATTACGGGACGCCAATACAAGGATGAACCTGCCATCATGGCATGGCAGCTATGCAACGAGCCACGTCCTTTTGCGAAGGATAACAAGGCTGCATTTGCAAAGTGGATTTCAGAGGCTGCGGCGCTCATAAAGAGCATTGACCCAAACCACCTGGTATCGACAGGAAGCGAAGGTAAATATGGCTGTGAGGTAGACATGGAACTGTGCAAACAGATACATGCCGACGAGAACATCGACTACCTGACCATACACATATGGCCCGTGAACTGGGGCTGGGCACCACGCTCAAACCCCGACAGCGGCATTGAAAACGCATGCAAAGAGAGCGGCAAATACATTGCCGAGCATATTGAACTTGCAGAGCAGTTGAACAAACCGTTGGTAATTGAGGAGTTCGGTTTCTCACGACAGGGAAATGTATCGGGAACCGACATTCCAACCGACAGCCGCGACATCTTCTACCGCTACATCTTTGAGCAAGTGAAGAACGGTGTTGCAGAAGGTACCCCCATTGCGGGATGCAATTTTTGGGGTTGGGGAGGCTGCGGACGCCCGCGCGACCTTGTATGGCAGGCAGGCGACGACTACCTGAGCGACCCGCCACACGAGCCACAGGGTTGGTACTCGGTTTTCGACTGCGATACAACCACAATAGGCATCATCAAGGAATACTCAAAAGCAATAACAGAATAAAAACTTATAACACTATGTACAAGAAAGACAACCGCATTGTTGCCACACTGGATGCAGGTGGTACAAATTTCGTTTTCGGAGCCATGAAGGCCGGAGAGTTCATCATTGACCCGGTATCGGTTCCGGCACAGTCACACGACCTCGACCTCTGCCTGCAGAACATGGTCAACGGTTTCCAGCAGGTATTTGACAAACTTGACGAGAAACCGGTTGCCATCAGTTTCGCATTTCCCGGCCCTGCCGACTATCCCAACGGTATCATCGGCGGCTACCTGCCCAACTTCCCATCATTCCGCGACGGCGTTGCACTCGGTGCTTTCCTTGAAAGCAAGTTCGGTGTGCCCGTGTTCATAAACAACGACGGCGACCTCTTTGCCTATGGCGAGGCTCTCTGCGGCATGCTGCCCGAAATCAACAGCCGCCTGAAGGAACTTGGCTCTACAAAGCAGTACAAGAACCTTATAGGTTACACCCTTGGAACAGGATTCGGCATTGGCGTGGTGATTGACAACAACCTGAACCGTGGCGACAACTCCTGCGTTGAGACATTCTGTCTGCGCCACAGGGATATGCCCGACGTGATTGTGGAGGATGGTGTTGCCATCCGCGCTGTCTGCCGTGTATATGGCGAGCAGAGCGGCAACCCCAACCACGGTCTCACACCAAAAGACATATGTGAAATTGCCGACGGCACACGCGAGGGCGACCAGGCTGCGGCAAAGGAGGCATTTGCATCACTCGGACGCGTTGCCGGTGCAGCAATCTCCACAGCCGTGACCATCATAGACGGTCTTGTGGTAATTGGCGGTGGCGTTTCGGCAGCAAGCCGTTGGATTATGCCCGCGCTGCTTGAGGAGATGCGCTCGAAACTACGCACCCTTGGCGGCGACGAGGTAAACCTTGTGCAAATGAAGGTCTATGACCTGGAAAATGCCGATGAATTCGCGCTTTTTGCAAAGGGCGAAACCAAGAAGGTGAAGGTTTACGGCGAGGAGAGATACGTGGACTACGACAGCCAGAAACGAGTGGGCATTGCAATCTCCAAGCTCGGTGCAAGCAAGGCCGTATCGGTTGGAGCATACGCTTTTGCGCTCAGCGAACTTGACAAGAAACAGGCATAATTTTGACATTATGATAAAAAGAATAATCTCACTGCTGTTGCTGCTTGCACCGCTTGCAGCAACAGCGCAGAAACCTACCGATCTGGTAAATCCGTTCATCGGAACAACCAATTTCGGTACCACCAACCCCGGCGCGGTTACCCCCAACGGCATGATGTCGGTTGTCCCGTTCAATGTAATGGGTTCGGACCTCAATGTCTTTGACAAGGACCAGCGTTGGTGGTCGGCACCATATGAATACAACAACAAGTTCTTCACCGGTTATGCACACGTAGCACTCAGCGGTGTGGGATGCCCCGAGGCGTCATCGCTGTTGGTGATGCCAACAAGCGGCGAACTTGATGTGAACTACTTCAGCTACGGTTCGGAATACACTAACGAGAAGGCCACTCCCGGCTATTACAGCAACGAGTTGACCAAATATGGCATCAAGACCGAGGTTACAGCCACAACACGCTCTTCGTGCGAACGCTACACCTTCCCTGCAGGCAAGGGTAACATCATCCTAAATTTGGGACAGGGACTCACAAACGAATGTGGTGCAATGGTACGCCGTGTGAGCAGTACCGAGGTCGAGGGATTCAAACTGTTGGGTACATTCTGTTACACTACACAGGCTGTATTCCCCGTATATTTCGTGATGCGCGTGTCAAAGGCGCCGACAAGCGAAGGAGCATGGAAATTCCAGCCTGCGCTCACCGGCGTAGAGGCCGAGTGGACCCCCGATGACGGCACATACAAGCTCTACGAGAACTACTACCGCGAGGTTGCCGGCGACAACATAGGCTATCGTTTCTGCTATGACAATCTTGCCGAAGGCGAGCAGATTACCGTGCAGATGGGCGTCTCCTTCGTTTCAATTGAAAATGCGAGAGAAAACCTCAATGCCGAGCAGCAGGGCAAGGAGTTTGACACAGTACATGCACAGGCTGTCGAGCAATGGAACAACGACCTCGAACGTATTCGCATCGATGGCGGCACAAAGGAGCAGCAGACAATATTCTACACCGCACTGTACCACGCACTCATACACCCTAGCATCATCAGCGATGTGAACGGCGAGTACCCCAAGATGGAGAATGGCGAGACAGGCAAGAGCAACTACACACGCTATACCATTTTCTCTCTTTGGGATACATACCGTAACCTACACCAGTTGCTCACGCTTGTATACCCCGAGCGCCAGATGGACATGCTGCGCACAATGGTTGGAATGTACGAGGATTGGGGCTGGCTACCACGCTGGGAACTCTTCGGTCGCGAGACATTCACAATGGAGGGTGACCCTGCAGCCATTGTCATTGCCGACAGTTGGATAAAGGGTCTGCGCGACTTTGACATCGAGACAGCCTACAAGGCTATGCTTAAGTCGGCAACCACCGAGGGAGCAAAGAACCTCATCCGCCCCGACATCGACCCATATATAAAGGATGGTTTTATCCCATTGTGGTACTTCTCGAGCGACCTCTCGGGCGACAACTCAGTGTCACATGCCCTTGAATACTGCTCGGCCGACTATGCCATTGCACAGCTTGCCGACTCGCTTGGCGACAAGGTACGTGCAAAGGAGTTCCTCAAGCGCTCACAGAGCTACCGCCGTTACTATTGCAAGGAACACGGCACACTGCGTCCGCTCACAAAAGAGGGTAAATTCCTGGGCGACTTTGACCCTTCCACAGGAAAGAACTTTGAGAACGTACCCGGTTTTCACGAGGCTTCGGCATGGTGCTACACATTTGCCGTTCCCCATGACCTTGCGGGACTCACAAAGCTCATGGGTGGAAAGAAGAACTTCATTAAGAGCCTGCAGGGGGTTTTTGACAACGGACATTACGACCCCGCAAACGAGCCCGACATTGTATACCCCTACCTGTTCAGCCGCATAAAGGGCGAGGAGTGGCGCACACAGAAAGAGGTAAAGAACATACTTGACAATCACTACAAGAATGCCCCCGACGGTATCCCCGGAAACGATGACACCGGTACAATGTCGGCATGGGCCGTGTTCTCAATGATGGGTATCTACCCCGACTGCCCCGGCGAACCCACCTACACAATCACTACACCGGTGTTCGACAAGGTGCTGATAGACACTCCAAATGAGAAGATTACAATAGAGTGCGACCGCCCCACTGCCGATTGCCACTACATTGACAACATTGAGGTAGACGGCAAGCCAAACGGCTATCGAATAACACACAAGCAGTTGACAGACAACGCAAACATAAAGCTCACACTTAAAAAAGAGGCAAAATGAAGATAATGAAGAACAGCATAATGGCACTTGCGCTGATGTTGACAGCATGTGCACAGCAGCCTGCAGAGCAGCAAGAGAGATTGACCGACTATGTAAACCCGCTCATCGGTAGCGGCGGACACGGTCACGTATTCGTGGGTGCAAGCGTACCTTTCGGTATGGTGCAGTTGGGCCCTACCAGCATCAACCAGACATGGGACTGGTGCTCGGGCTATCACCAGGACGAGGCGTCAGTCATCGGTTTCTCACACACCCATTTGAGCGGAACAGGTATCGGCGACCTCTTTGACGTTACCGTAATGCCAGTGACAGGCGAGGTGACATACGAACGCGGAAGCATTGACAACCCCAATAGCGGCTTGTGGTCAATGGCCGAGCGTACAAAGGAGATTGTAAAGCCCGGCTACTACAGCGTGCCACTCATGCGTTACGGCATAAAGGCCGAGCTGACAGCAACCTCACGCGTGGGACTCCACCGCTACACTTTCCCAGAGAGCCAGGAGGCAGCCATAGTCTTTGACCTTGAAAATGGCGGTTGCTGGGACAAGAGCACCGAGACATTCATGCAGGCCGAGGGCAACAACCGCGTGGTGGGTTACCGCTACTCAAAGGGTTGGGCAAAGAACCAACGCATATATTTTGCAGCGGAATTCGCAAAGCCTTTCGACAGCTTTGAACTGAAGGGAGAAAACAACATGTACGGTCGTGCTTCGTTCAGCACAACTGCCGGCGAGGAGGTGATGCTCAAAGTAGCAATCTCGCCTGTGAGCATTGACGGTGCAAAACTTGCCCTTGAAAGCGAACTCCCCGCATGGGATTTCGCAGCCGTTCAGGCAGCTGCTGTCGAGGCTTGGGAAAATGAACTTGCACGCGTGAAGGTTGAGATAAAGGACGAGAATCAGAAAAAGATCTTCTACACCGCAATGTACCATGCAATGATTGCTCCAATGCTGTTCAGCGATGTCAATGGCGACTATCGTGGTGCCGACGACCAGGTATACAACAGCGACAAGCCACGCTACACATGTTTCTCACTTTGGGACACATATCGTGCAAAACAGCCGTTGATGACAATCATACACCCTGAGAAGGCCGGCGAGTTCGTTGCAACAATGGTCGACATCTGCGACAAGCAGGGCGACCTCCCGGTATGGCACCTGTGGGGCAACGAGACCGACTGTATGGTGGGCGATCCCGGCATCCCCGTTGTTGCCGACGCCATTGTAAAGGGTATCGAGGGCTTTGACCACGAAGCGGCATTCGCAGCCATCAAGCAGACAGCGGCAGTTGAGGAGCGCGGCAAGGAACTGCGTCTCAAGCACGGTTACATTCCATGCGACGTATTCAGCGAGGCCGTTGCCTTTGACATGGAGTATGCCATTGCCGATGCAGCTGCAGCCAACGCAGCAAAGGCACTTGGCAAAGAGACCGACTATGATCACTTCACCAAGATGAGCCACAGCTACCGCACATTCTTTGACAAGGAGACAGGCTTCATTCGCGGCGTAGACGTGGATGGCAAATTCCGCACACCGTTCAACCCCTACTTCTCGGCTCACCGTGCCAACGACTACTGTGAGGGCAATGCTTGGCAGTACACATGGCTTGTACCACACGACATTGAGAACTATGCACAGATGTTCGGCAGCAAGGAGGCATGCATTGCACGTCTCGACTCACTGTTCCTTGCACCATCTACCGTTGACGGCGATGCATCGCCCGACATTTCGGGCATGATTGGCCAGTTCGCCCACGGCAACGAACCAAGCCACCACATCCTTTACCTTTATACAATGCTTGGCGAGCCACAGAAGACAGCAGAGCGCGTACGCGAGGTGATGACAACACAGTACCGCAACAATTTCGACGGTCTCTCGGGCAACGAGGATATGGGCCAGATGTCGGCATGGTACCTTATGTCGGCACTCGGATTCTACCAGGTTGAGCCTGCCGGTGCCCGCTACTGGTTCGGTTCACCAACCGTTGACCGCGCCGAGCTAACCGTCAAAGGTGGCAAGTTTGTCATTGAGACAATCAATAACAGCGACACCAACATCTACATCAAAAGCATAAAGCTCAACGGCAGCCCCCACAACTTGCCATACATAGAGCACAGCGACATTGCCGCAGGCGGCACGCTCACAATAGAGATGAGCGACACCCCCACAAAGTGGTGGTAATGACAATATAAATATAGTAAAAGAGGTGACCGGTTGGTTACCTCTTTTACTATATACACCGACGAACCCACAACCAAAAGCCTCATCAATGTGTTTATCCTTTTGCTAAAGGTTTACACATATGAGAAAGGTTTCTATTCTACTGTTTATCATGCTATTGTCGGTGGGAGTCACCCTTGCACAGCAGAGCGCAGGACAAGACGGCAATGCCTTGCAAAGTGAAGTTATTATAGGAAATCCACTACCCGACAGGTGGAGCGACGCGGGATACTTTGACCAGACACTCCCAGTTGATGACGAGTGGTGGCTAAACTTCAATGACCCTGTACTCGACTCGCTCATCACCGTTGCCTGCAACAGCAACTACTCGGTGCTTGCAGCAATGGAGAATATCAAAAAGGCTCGCGCTGCATGGCGCGTTGCCCAAAGTAACCTGATGCCACAATTTGACCTTGGCATTGGTTGGCAACGTGCAAAGACAAGCGGCAACATTGCATCCACAATGTATAACGAAGCATGGGAAGGGCAGTTCAGCACCGCGGTTTCGATGCAATGGCAAGCCGATGTGTTCGGCACCATCTATCTGCGTTCCAAAGCACAGAAAAAACTGTTCATGGCAACCGAGGAGGAGTACAATGCCGTGATGGTATCACTCGTTGCCAATGTCGCGACCACCTATTTTTCACTACGGCAGTCACTTGCCGAGATGTGGGTGCTGCGCGAGAATGTGGCATCGCAACAAGAGATTCTGAATATCACCATCGCGCGCTACAACAGCGGCCTTGCCTCAAAGCTCGACGTGTCACAGGCGCGTAGTGTCTACCAGAGCACCCTGGCACAGATACCCGCAATGCAGGCAACCATTGACAGCTACCGCAACGCAATGGCGGTGCTGCTTGGCACATTCCCCGAGGAACTTGACGGCTGGTTACACGAAGGCTATGCCCTGCCCGCGTACATTGCACCTATTGGAGTAGGTATACCGGCCGAACTATTGCTTCGCCGCCCCGACCTGCGTGCAGCCGAGCGCCAGGTTGAGGCCAATGCCGCACTGCTTGGAGCCACCCGACGCGACTGGTTCCCACAACTGCTCGTCAGCGGCTCCATAGGCTTTCAGTCCGCCGAGATGAAGAGCCTTTTCCGTTCCCGTAGTCTCGCATGGGAGATTGCCCCCACAATCAAATGGAACATCTTTGGCGGTAATGACAGGGTTAATGCCACACGCGAGGCACGCGCCGCACTCGACGCAAGCATACTTTCTTTCAACGAAAAGATGCTGACGGCACTGCAAGAGGTTGAGAGCGCAATGTCGCAATACGAAAACTCCATAACGCAGATTGTTGCGCTACGCGAAGCCGTGAACCAGAACGAGGAGACGCTCACCCTCTCACTTGAGCTCTACAAGCAGGGACTCACACAATTCCAGAATGTACTTGATGCACAACGCTCGCTGCTCACCTATCAGAACTATCTTGTACAGGCACAGGGCGGTTCACTCATATACCTTGTACAGCTTTACGAAGCCCTTGGCGGCGGATGGTAACAACTCTAAAAAATCCAGATATGAAAAAACTGTTATTTGCAGTGACGCTGCTTGCCATTGCAGCATGTCACAAAAAAGCCGAGCCGGCAACAAGCGGCACAGCACTACCCATTGAGGTTGCCACTCCAATTGTAAGAGAAATAACCCTCACACGTGAATACCCCGGCTACCTGAAGGCCGATGCCACCATACCCATTATGGGGCGCGTGAACGGCAGCATCATCAAGCGTAATTTCATCGAGGGTAGCCGCGTGAAGAAAGGCGACCTGCTGTTTATCATTGAACCGACCCTCTACGAGAATGCCGTTGCACAGGCGCAGGCAAGCCTGCAGACAGCCATTGCCGAGCAGGAGTATGCCCGCAGCAACTATGAGCGCATGCAAGCTGCCATCAGCAGCAACGCGGTAAGCGAAATTGAGGTACTGCAGGCAAAAAGCCGTGTTGAGAGCTGCAATGCAGCCGTCGCCAATGCCAAGGCTGCACTGAAGACAGCGCAGACCAAACTTGGATACTGCCATGTTGTGGCTCCTGCCAACGGCACTGTTAGCCTTACCAAACAGCCCACGGGCGCATACATTGCCGGCGAAATGTCACCGGTGGAACTGTGCCAGCTATATAAGGACGACCTCATGTATGCCTTCTTCAACATCCCCGACATTCAGTGGTTCCGAAAAGCGCTTGCCACAAATGGCGGCATAGACCAGAGCAACATAACCTTCACCCTTGGCGAGGGGAACATCATTGAACGCAGCGCCACCATTGACTATCTTGCCCCTAACGTGAATACAGGTACGGGAACGTTGCAGATACGTGCCGAACTGCCAAACAACGACGGCCTGCTGAAGAGCGGAAGCTACATAAGCATAATTATGCCCTATGACAAGATTGAGAATGCCATGCTCATAAGGGACGCCTCAATAGGCACCGACCAGACAGGCAAGTTCATCTACGTTGTAAACCCACAGGACGAGGTGGAATACCGCCGCATTGAAACGGGCAACATCATCGATGACACACTGCGACTTGTCACTGCCGGGCTAGCTCCCGGTGAACGATACGTAACAAAAGCACTGCTCAAGGTGCGTAACGGAATGCCAATAACCCCAATAATGGAGTAATTGTACTTATATGTCATCTCGAGCAAAAGTGAAAGATCTCAAAAAACGGTTAAAGAGATTTCTCCTCCTTCATCAGTCGTCGAAATGACAGTTAGTGCAGATTTGTATAACAAGCCTCATCCAACAACTACAATCATGAAATTCTCCAAATTCTTCATTGAACGCCCCATCTTTGCAACGGTGCTCTCGCTGCTGTTGCTTGTTGCCGGTGGCGTATCCATATTCGTGCTCCCAATAGACCAATACCCGTCCATCACCCCACCTACCGTGCAGGTGACAGCCGTCTATCCCGGTGCAAATGCCGAAACCATAGCACAGACAGTGGGTATTCCCATAGAGCAACAGGTAAACGGTGTGGACGGAATGCTATACATGAGTTCTACATCATCGTCATCGGGTACATACAGCCTCACCGTGACATTCGAGGTGGGCACGGATATTGACATGGCAACAGTGCTGGTGCAGAACCGCGTGAACATAGCACTCAATTCATTACCCACCGAGGTCACGCAACAAGGCGTGACGGTGCAGAAGCAATCGACCAACATCGTGCTGTTCATAACCCTCACCGGTGACGAGAACTATGACCAGCTCTATCTTTCGAACTATGCACAACTACAGCTTGTCGACCAACTCACACGCACCCCCGGTGTTGGTGGTGTTGACATCATGGGTGCCGGCAAATACTCCATGCGCGTGTGGCTGGACCCCGAGGCCATGCGAATACGCGGCATTTCGGCCGCCGAGGTGTACCAGGCCATCAGCAAGCAGAACCTTGCCGTGTCGGCCGGCTATGTAGGACAGACACTCGACTCAACTGCCGACAACGCATTCCAATACACCCTCAACGTACAGGGACGTTTGAGTGATGCCAATGAGTTCGCCAACATTGTGATACGCAACAACGGCACCGACATGCTACGTCTTGGTGACATTGCGGAGATTGAAATTGGCAGCGAGACCTACTCTTCTTCGTCAAAACTGCGCGGAAAGCCGACAGCCGCCCTTGCCGTTTACCAGTCACCGGGCTCAAGTTCACTTGCCGTATCAAAAGCCGTAAGGGAGAGAATGGAAGACCTTGCAACGGCATTCCCGCCCGAGGTGCAATACCAGATAGCGCTCGACACCACCGAGGTTGTGAGCAGTTCCATCAAGGAGGTCCTCTTTACAATTGTTGAGACAACCATATTGGTGATACTTGTCATTTTCCTTTTCCTGCAGAACTGGAGAGCGACACTCATTCCCTGCCTCACCATACCGGTGTCACTGATTGGTACATTTGCAGTAATGCTGTTGCTTGGATTCACCATCAACACCCTCACCCTGTTTGGACTCATACTCGCCATAGCCATAGTAGTCGACGATGCAATTGTGGTGGTTGAGAATGCCACCCGCATCATCGACGAAGAGGGATTGCCACCACGCGAAGCAACCGAAAAGGCGATGGAAGAGATTAGCGGCCCAATCGTAGGTGTGGTGCTTGTGATGATGGCAGTATTCATCCCCACCACCATGATTGGCGGCATATCGGGAGAGTTGTATAAGCAGTTTGCTCTCACCATTGCCACTGCCACACTGTTCAGCGGTTTCAACTCATTGACATTGAGCCCTGCGCTCAGCGCACTGCTGTTACGCCCCACAAAAAACAGCAGAAAAGGATGGTTCTTTCGCATGTTCAACAAGGGATACGACCTTTTGCAAAGGGGCTATGACAGCCTCGTGTCGTTTCTGTTGCGCCACGCATGGATAGCCGCAGTAAGCTTTGCAGCAATGGTCGCGGTGGCAATATACCTGTTCAAGGCACAGCCCACGACCTTTATCCCCGATGAGGACGACGGCTATTTCATTGTCAGCGTGCAATTACCGCCGGCAAGCTCGCTCTCGCGCACCGAGGAAGTTGCAGCCAAGGTTGAGAACATCATATCGTCCTATCCCGAGGTAAAGACCAACATCAGCATCAGCGGTTTCAGCATAATGAACAGCGGCAGGCAGAGTAATGCTGCAAGTGTCTTTGTGGTGCTCGAGGACTGGAGTGTGCGCAAAAAGAAGAGTGAATCGGCGGCAGCCATTGTGGAGCGTTTTAACAAACAGGCATATGTTGAAATTCAGGAGGCACAGTGCTTCGCCTTTGTACCACCAGCCATTCCCGGAATCGGCAACGTAGGTGGCCTGCAGATGCAGGTAGAAGACCGCAAAGCTCTTGGAATGACCGAACTGCAGAAGGCTGTGGATGCACTCACGCTGAGCTATGACAATGAAAAAGCCATAGCATCAATGAACAGCTCATTTGAAGCTGACGTGCCGCAATACCGCATAAACATTGACCGCGACAAAGCCATCTCAATGGGGTTGGATATCGGCAACGTGCTATATACCCTGAGCTATTACATGGGTTCGCTCTATGTCAACGACTTTGTTTTGCTTGGGCGCATATGGCAAGTGAAGATGTCGGCAAGCGAACGCAACCAGAAACTCATTGAGAGCATAATGCAGCTTAGCCTTGCCAATGACAAGGGCGAGATGGTACCGTTCAGCAGTTTTGTCACCACCGATGAGGTGCTTGGTAGCGACCAACTTATACGCTACAACATGTACAACAGCGCTACCGTTACCGCCAACACAGCACAAGGCTACAGTTCAAGCCAGGTGATGGAGGAGGTCGCGCAGCTGTTCAAAGCACAATTGGGTGACGAGTTCGGATATGAGTGGACCGGCGTAGCCTTTCAGGAGAATGCCGCCGGAAAGAATACAATAATTATTCTGGCACTTGCTCTGCTTGTCGCTTTCCTGGTGCTCGCTGCACAGTACGAGAGCTGGACCAGCCCTATCGCAGCCATAATGGGCGTGCCAATTGCCCTCCTAGGTGCAATCTTGGGCTGTATAATCGCCGGAATACCGGTGAGCATATACACCGAGATCGGCATTGTGCTGCTCATTGCCCTGAGTGCCAAGAACGGAATCCTCATTGTTGAGTTCGCACGCGATTTCAGGAAAGGCGGCAACGATATTCGCCAAAGCGCAGCCGAAGCCGGGCATGTACGTCTGCGCCCAATCCTGATGACCTCGCTTGCCTTTGTGCTTGGCGTGATGCCCCTGCTCTTTGCCGATGGCGCCGGTGCCGGAGCACGCCTGTCACTTGGTGCGGCCGTGGTATTCGGTATGTTGCTCAACACGCTTGTCGCAACGCTCTACATCCCCAACTGGTACGAATGGATGCAACGGTTGGAAGAGAGCGGAAAAGGGAAAGGTTAAAGCGGAAAACTGAAAGGTGAAAACTGCGAGTAAGCCGATGTTGTAAAAGCAACAATTAATAAAAGCGAGGGGGCGACAACACACATACATTTGAGGGAGTAAGATTCTTCACTCCGTTCAGAATGACACATTCAACATTTACAGGGTGGCAAATTTGCCACCCTGTAAATTATTATAAGCCAAACAAATGAATTTATTTGCAGCTATTTTTTTTCATGAAATCTATGATTTCGCTGATATAACCGAATGCCATACCCACAACAGTATCGGCAGCGCCGTAGTATACAGCCACCTTGTCACCATCGTGGAGTGCGGCACATGGGAACACCACGTTGGGCACATCACCGGCAAGTTCATAAGGAGCCGCAGGCGCAAGCAGATAAGGTTTTGTGCGGTAGAGCACTTTCGATGGGTCGTTCTTATCGAGCAAAGCAGCACCCATTGAATAACGGAAACCGTTGCAGGTAGTTATTACACCATGATAGAAGAGTAACCAACCCTCGTCGGTGAGAATGGGCACAGAGCCGGCACCAATCTTTGTACACTGCCATGCGCTCTCAGGGAATGGAGTCACTTTCATCACACAACGGTGCTCACCCCAATATTTCATGTCGGGACTATAGCTGATGTAGATATCACCGAATGGAGTGTGACCATTGTCGCTTGGACGGCTGAGCATAGCATACTTGCCGTTAATCTTCTCGGGGAACAACACGCCATTGCGGTTGAATGGCAAGAAGGCATTCTCGCACTGGAAAAACTCCTTGAAGTCGAATGTATATGCAATACCGATGGTTGGTCCATGATAGCCGTTGCACCATGTAATCCAATAGCGGTCCTCAATCCATGTGACACGTGGATCGTACTTGTATTCCGACTCAATCATCTCGGTGTTACCGGCCTTGAACACAATTGGTTCATGCTCAATCTCCCAGTTGATACCATCCTTGCTGAAACCGGCAAAGATATTCATCTGCACAGCCTTGTTGTCGCAACGGAACACACCTGCATAGCCATCACCAAAAGGCACTACAGCGCTGTTGAAGACACTGTTTGAAGTGGGGATTGCATAACGGCCTATAACAGGGTTCTTTGAGTATCGCCACATGACATCATTGCAGCCCTCGGAGCGCTCTTCCCAGGGCATAGTAATTTTCTCGCTCATAACTATAATGTTTTATTCAGTTGTTTTTTGCTTGTTACCACCGCGAAGATAATAATTTTATATTAAGAAAGAATATTTGAAGAAAAAAACTGCACATCCATGCAGAAAAAGGAAGAAAATACAAAATGTCAGAATTATCAAATTTTACAGAACCAAATGCAAGTTTTTCACCCGAATCCATTAACATTAAAAACATACAAATCGATACAAAACGACAAAAATCAAAGCAGCGGAGAGTAAAAAAAGTAGCAAAAAAAGGCAAAAAACACTTTTTTTTCAGCTATTACGGAAATTTTTCCTTAATTAGTTTTGGGTATTAAATAAAAAGACATATATTTGCATTGGGAGAATTTCGGCAATTTACATAAATAGGCGCCGGAAGTGCTCAAAAAAGTGAAATAAAAAGAAACGTTAACTAATAATTTATTTTCAGAATTATGGCAACATTAGATCTTACCAAGTATGGTATCACCGGTGCTGTGGAGATTCTTCACAATCCTTCTTACGAGCAGTTGTTCGCAGAGGAGACAAAGCCCGGTCTTGAGGGTTTTGAAGTAGGTCAGGTTACAGAGCTTGGCGCAGTAAACGTAATGACAGCTGTTTACACAGGTCGTTCTCCTAAGGATAAGTTCATCGTTAAGGATGCAACATCAGAGAACACTGTATGGTGGACATCAGAGGAGTACAAGAACGACAACAAGCCTGTTACAACAGAGGCTTGGAACGTATTGAAGGAGATTGCTACAAAGGAGCTCTCTAACAAGAAGTTGTTCATTGTTGACGCATTCTGCGGCGCTAACCCTGCTACACGTTTGAAGGTTCGCTTCATCATGGAGGTAGCATGGCAGGCTCACTTTGTGACAAACATGTTCATCCGTCCTACAGCTGAGGAGCTCGAGGCATTCGGCGAGCCAGACTTCGTAGTATACAACGCTTCTAAGGCAGCAGTTGCTAACTACAAGGAGCTCGGTTTGAACTCAGAGACAGCAGTTGTATTCAACTTGACATCTAAGGAGCAGATCATCCTCAACACATGGTATGGTGGTGAGATGAAGAAGGGTATGTTCTCAATGATGAACTACTACTTGCCACTCCAGGGCATCGCTTCAATGCACTGCTCAGCAAACACTAACGAGAAGGGCGAGACAGCTATCTTCTTCGGTTTGTCAGGTACAGGTAAGACAACTCTTTCTACAGATCCAAAGCGCATGCTTATCGGTGACGACGAGCACGGTTGGGACGACGACTCAGTGTTCAACTTCGAGGGCGGTTGCTACGCTAAGGTTATCAACCTCGACAAAGAGAGCGAGCCAGATATCTTCAACGCTATCAAGCGCGATGCACTTCTCGAGAACGTAACTGTTGACGCTAACGGCAAGATCGACTTCGCAGACAAGAGCGTCACAGAGAACACTCGTGTATCTTACCCAATCAACCACATCAACAACATCAAGCCTGGTTCAATGGCAGCTCCTGCAAAGAAGGTTATCTTCTTGTCAGCTGATGCGTTCGGTGTATTGCCTCCAGTTTCAATCTTGAACCCAGAGCAGACACAGTACTACTTCCTCAGCGGCTTCACCGCTAAGTTGGCTGGTACAGAGCGCGGTATCACTGAGCCTACTCCAACATTCTCAGCTTGCTTCGGTGCTGCATTCTTGAGCTTGCACCCAACAAAGTATGGTGAGGAGTTGGTTAAGAAGATGGAGAAGAACGGTGCTAAGGCATACCTCGTTAACACAGGTTGGAACGGTACCGGCAAGCGTATCTCTATCAAGGATACACGTGGTATCATCGACGCTATCCTCGATGGCTCAATCGATACAGCTCCTACAAAGGTTATCCCACACTTCGACTTTGTTGTTCCAACAGAGTTGCCTGGTGTTGATCCTGCAATCCTCGACCCACGCGACACATACGCTGACGCAGCTCAGTGGGAGGAGAAGGCACTTGACTTGGCTGGCCGTTTCATCAAGAACTTCACCAAGTACACAGGCAATGAGGCTGGTAAGGCTCTCGTTGCAGCAGGTCCAAAGCTCTAATAAACGCTTAAACCTAAATACGGCGTCTGCTCCTTACGGGGCAGACGCTTTTTGTCATGATGACACTAATATTCCTTAAGCAAGAATCAAGAATAAAAAACTTGCATAGCAAACATTTACATTGTACTTTTATAGCGGAAATACAATTTTCCCTCAACTGATATAACTTAAGGTATAAACATCTAAACATTAAAGACATGTCACTGCTTAGAGCCATTTTAGCTATTTTCTTTCCACCGCTCGCTGTCATAGACAAAGGATGCGGTTCGTTCCTTATAGTTCTATTGCTGACAGGCTGCTGTTGGGTTCCAGGCGTTATTGGCGCACTTGTAATACTCAACAAGAACTGATTGGAGCAAGATGCTTGACGACGCTACCATAGAGTTCATAGCACAGCACCACGAGGAGGATGTGCGCACGCTGGCCTTACAGGCCGGGCGCTACCCCACCGTGGACATGCGCGAGGCAGTCACGCAGATTGAGGGCTGGCAACAAGCACGCGAAAAGTTGCCCACGTGGGCTGCCGTGGAAGGCATCATCTATCCTCCCAAAATTTCTATGGAGCAGTGTTCAAGCGAAAAGACAGCAAAATACAAGGCCAAGCAAGTTAAAGGCAAGAGGTTTGCCGACCTCACAGGAGGTTTCGGCATCGACTTCAGCTACATGGCACGCAATTTCAACGAGGCATTCTACATTGAGCGCAACAAGACTTTGTGCGACATTGCCACAGCGAACTTTTCACTACTTGGATTGGAAGACGCAAAGGTGATGAACGGCAATAGCGAGGAGCTGTTTGAATCACTGCCGCACCTTGACTGGATTTTTGTTGACCCGGCACGACGCGACGGCGACGGGCGCAAGGTTGTGGCATTGAGCGACTGCGAACCCAACGTTGTAGGACTTGACCTGCTGTCAAAAGCCGATATGGCAATGATAAAGTGCTCACCAATGCTCGACATAACAATGGCATGCCGTCAATTGCAGCATGTCAGCTCAGTACACATTGTATCGGTCAACAACGAATGCAAGGAGTTGCTCATCATACTCAACAGCGGCGATTTCACAGGTTTCACTACCCATTGTGTGAACATATTGAAAGAGAGCACACAGATATTCTCGTTCACACAGGACAAGGAAGATTTCGCAAGCACATCATATTGCAGCGAAGTTGGTAAGTACCTTTATGAACCCAACGCCAGCGTGCAGAAGGCCGGCTGCCCCAAGAGCCTGTCAAGCCACTACCACGTGGACAAACTGCACCCCAACAGCCATCTTTACACATCCAACGAACACATCCACGACTTTCCAGGACGCATATTTGAGATTGTTGAGGTATTGGGATTCTCAAAGGCCGACATAAAGAGTGTGCAATCGTTGGGAAAAGCCAACATCACCGTGCGTAATTTTCCCGAGAGCGTACAGCTGTTGCGCAAGCGCCTGAAACTGACCGATGGCGGTGAGAATTACATCTTTGCAACAACCTTGAACGATGACAGCAAGGCACTTATCTTGTGCAAGAAAGCCTAAAGTAACATCTTATCAACGCGCTGTACCAGAGGACCAATAAGATGATTTGATTTTAAAACAGGCATATATAACAAAAGAAGCGCTAAAATTTTGGCGCTTCTTTTGTTGTTATTTAATCATCAGTTGCTCGAACTTTTTCTCGTTTATCAGTTCATAAGCCTTTTTGAATATATCACTGTTCTTGTTGTAGAGTTTCATGAAATCGCTCATGTTCCACAGGTCGCGCGCTACAAGCTGCTTCAACTGCAGCTTCAGTTCCGGGAGCGAACGCTGGAACTCCTCGTCACCACCCTCCAACTTGACGCTGTCCATGACACCCTGCTGCTTAAGCATCTCAACAAAAGCATCATCAACCTCAAAGCGCTTTTCAAAATCGTCAATTGTAGGATATTCGGCAAGCAGCCTCTCGCGGTTGTCATCAATGTAACGCAACGAGGTCTGTATTATACAACCCTTTGCAGCCAAAGCACGGTGATACTTGGTGTAACGCATTGTATCAAGAGGTACAAAATAGTCGGGCATGATACCTCCACCGCCATAAACGGGGCGACCAAGACGCAATGTGTATGTCTTCAATGAATCGGGAAAATGTATCTTGTCGGCACTTGTCATCTCACCGCTGTTATAGCGGTTGAGCAGGTCATCCTCATACTTCACAGAGTCGCCACCATAGGGTTTCTGGATGCAACGACCTGTTGGTGTGTAGTAACGCGCAATGGTAAGACGTATCATTGAACCGTCGGGCAACTGGAACGGACGCTGCACAAGTCCTTTACCGAATGTGCGACGACCGACGATGATACCACGATCCCAATCCTGCACGGCACCGGCAAGAATCTCTGATGCCGACGCAGATGTCTCATCAACAATCACCACGAGATTTCCCTTGCGGAACTTGCCCTCGCCTTGTGAATAGTAATCGTAACGTGGATTTTTCTTTCCCTCCGTATACACCACAAGCTTAGCCTCATCAATGAGTTCGCCAAGTATGCCCACAGAGGCCGTGAGATAGCCACCACCATTACCACTGAGGTCAAGAATAAGATTCTTCATTCCACACGCCTTCAGAGAATCAAGTTTCTGCACAAACTCGCCGTGCGTCTTTGCGCCGAACGAAATAATGCGTATATAGGCATTCTTCTTGTCAATCATATATGCCACATCAACAGTCTCGGTGCTTATGTCGTCACGCACAAGGCTGAAATGCAGTTTACGGTCAATACCACGGCGCACAACATCAATCTCAACCTTTGTGCCCTTTTCGCCACGCAAGCGTGTCATAATGTCGCTACGTTCCATTTTCACACCGGCAATTGCAGTATCATTCACCGCAACAATCCTGTCACCGGGAAGTATACCAGCACGCTCCGATGGACCATTGTTTGTGGTTTGGATCACATACAAGGTATCGGACACGATGTTGAACTGAATGCCTATGCCACCGAAGCTGCCCTCCATCTGCTCAAGCAGGGATCTTGTCTCCTTTGGGTCTGTATATGTAGAGTGCGGATCAAGTGCTTTGAGCATAGCCTTGATGCCCTCCTCGGTAATCTTGTCGTTATCGGAATCATCAACGTAGAAATTCTCTATGATGTTGCCTGTATACATAAGTTTAAGTATATGTTCAGGCATCTGCTGTGCCTTGACAGCAAAAGAGAGCACTGACAACATCGCCAGCAGGAATATTCTTTTCATAATTGTATAATGCATTTTATTATTTGTTACTTGCCGGGCAACAAGTCCGACACATTCTTGCCATATCTCATGAGTTCGCGCACCACGCTGCTGCTGACCGACGAATATCCCGGCTCACTCACCAACAGAACAGTGTCAATGCCTCCAATCTGTTTGTTTACATCGGCGAGTTCGCGCTCATATTCAAAATCCTTTATGTTACGTACACCACGTAGCAGGACATCGGCACCTATTTCGCGTGCGAAATCCATTGTAAGGCCGGAGTAAGAGCAAACCTCGACACGGCTGTCGCCATCATAACACGCAGCAATGTTTGCTACACGCTCTTCGACCGTGGTACAGCCACCCTTTTCGCTGTTGCAACCAACAGCAATCACTACCTTGTCAAACATTTGCAACGCACGCTCTACAAGCGAGTGATGACCTATCGTATATGGGTCGAACGACCCTGCAAAAAGTGCTGTGTGTGACATACCTAATCAGTTTTCGTCGGCCTTATCCTCCTCTACTACAAGATTGTCAATGATAAAGTTCTGACGTTCCATTGTATTCTTGCCCATGTAATATGCAAGGAGATCCTCAACCTTATCATCCTTATGAAGTTCCACGCGCTCCAGACGCATATCGGGACCAATGAAATTGCGGAACTCATCGGGCGATATCTCTCCAAGTCCCTTGAATCGGGTAATTTCGGGGTTCGGCGACAATTTCTCAATTGCAGCTATGCGCTCCTCATCACTGTAGCAGTATATTGTCTCGAAATCGCCCTTCTGCCCCTTACGTTCCTCGGCACCCTTCTTGCCACGTGGCAGTTTGCGTTTGTTGCGCACACGGAACAGCGGAGTCTGCAATATATATACGTGGCCTTTCTTTATGAGTTCAGGGAAGAACTGCAGGAAGAATGTTATCATCAAAAGACGGATGTGCATACCGTCGACATCGGCATCGGTAGCCACAATAACCTTGTTGTATCGCAAACCCTCAAGACCATCCTCAATATTAAGCGCAGCCTGCAGAAGGTTGAACTCCTCGTTCTGATACACCACTGCACGACTCAAGCCAAAGCAGTTGAGCGGTTTACCGCGCAAACTGAACACTGCCTGTGTATTGGCATCACGGCTCTTGGTGATTGAACCGCTGGCCGAGTCACCCTCGGTGATGAAAATGCAGCTCTCGGCAAGACGGTCACCCTTTGTATCGTTATAGTGTATGCGACAGTCGCGCAATTTGCGGTTGTGGAGGTTCACTTTCTTCGCCTTTTCGCGCACCTGCTTTGTGAGGCCGGCAAGTTCCTTGCGCTCTTTCTCCGATGCTGTGATTTTCGAAAGGATGACATCGCTGATTTCGGGGTTCTTGTGCAGGAAGTTATCAAGTTCCTCCTTTACAAAATCTCCAATGAATTTCTTCACACTCATACTGCCCGGATCGGGAGCAATAGTCGTAGAACCCAGCTTCACCTTTGTCTGGCTCTCAAACACAGGTTCCTGAATATTGATGGCAATGGCAGCTACAATACCGTTGCGGATATCGCAGTACTCAAAGTTCTTGGCCGAGAAGAAATCGTGTATTGTAAGCGCCACCAACTCCTTGAAGGCACTCTGGTGTGTACCACCCTGCGAGGTATGCTGTCCGTTGACAAAAGAGTAATACTCCTCGCCATACTGGTGATGCGCATGTGTGAATGCAATCTCAATATCGGCACCCTTCAGGTGGATAATCGGATATAGCGCATCGGCAGTCATGCGGTCACCCAACAGGTCTACAAGACCATTGCGTGAGAGGATACGCTTTCCGTTGAACATTATCGCAAGACCTGTGTTCAGATAGGTATAATTGCGGAGGAGCGTCTCGATATATGCATCACGATACTCGTAGTTACGGTAAAGCGAATTATCGGGTGTAAACGATATGTATGTACCGTTCTCGTCGTTTGTCTTTTCAGTGGTATCACTCACAAGAATACCCTTCTCAAACTTGGCAATGCGCACAACTCCCTCGCGGTAGCTGCGTACCTCGAATTGGGTACTTGTCGCATTCACAGCCTTCAGACCCACACCGTTCAGACCTACCGATTTCTGGAACACCTTGTCGTCATACTTTGCACCGGTATTCAGTTTGCTCACGGCCTGAATCATCATTCCCTGCGGGATACCGCGACCATAGTCGCGTACAGCCACCGTGTGGTTCTCTGTTATATCTATTTCAATGCGCTTGCCAAAGCCCATCTTGAACTCGTCGATACAGTTGTCGACAACCTCCTTGAGAAGCACATATATACCGTCGTCGCTCTGCGAACCGTCGCCCAACTTACCAATGTACATACCTGGGCGCAGACGGATGTGCTCCACATCGCTCAAGTGGCGTATGGAGTCATCACCATAATCGGCAGCGCCAGCCTTGTTCTCGTTAAATTCCAAATCTTTCTCTTCGGACATATTATTGTATTGTCAATATTCTTTTATAGCGAAAAGGTGAAAACGGAAAGCGAAAAACCTTTAACACCTTTAACCTTTCAGTTTTCAGTTTTCAGTTCTTTTTTAAATGCGCGGCGGCGTTTGTGCTGCTCCTTCTCAAAATCGGCCCACAAGTTCTGCATATCCTTGTTGTACTCCAGCTCAGGGTTGCTCTCAATGTCAACAATTCCCATTTCAATGTAGTGCCCGATAAGTTCATTGAATACCAATGCAAAAGCGCCCTTGTTCTGGTATTCGGGTTTCACTGCCGCAAGCAGGAAATCGAGCCTCTTGGGTTGCTTAACGAAAAGCGCCTTCAGCACATGCCACCAACCGAACGGGAACAAACGCCCTTTGGCTTTACGCAACGCCTCGGCAAGCGAAAAGACGCTGATACCAAGCGCCACAAGATTATCGTTGTCGTCAACAACAAGACACAACAGTCTCTTGTCGGCAAACGGAAGATACATCTTCACAAACTGGTCAATCTGCTTGGGAGTGAGCGGTGCAAAGCCATACAGCCCGGCATAGCTCTCGTTGCACAACTCAAAGAAAGCCTTGCCATAACGCTTTGCAATCTCGGAGCAGGATTTCGCCCTCACAATGTGCAAGCCAAATTTCTTCTCCACTATGGCTGCTACGCGCTCGGCCTTCGGCCACTTCTCGCCAGGCACCTTAAACAGGAACTCAACCCAATCGACATCCTTCACATAGCCCAAGCGCTCAAGATGTTTGGGATAGTAGGGGTAGTTATATATCGTAGCCATGGTGCCCATGCGGTCAAAACCCTCAATGAGCATACCTTCCGGGTCAAAATCCGTGAAGCCAAGTGGACCCAGAATTTCGGTCATGCCACGTTCGCGAGCCCAAGCCTCGGCTGTGGAGAAAAGCGCATCGACGACCTCATTGTCATCGATGAAATCGACCCAACCGAAACGCGCCGCCTTGACACCCCACTTTTCATTTGCATGAGGATTGATTATGACTGCTATGCGTCCCACAATCTTGCCATCACGGTAAGCAAGGAAATAATCGGCATCACAAAACTCAAACGCCGCATTCCTGTCCTTGCGCAAGGTTCCCATAGCATCTTCAAACAGTTCAGGTACAAAATAAGGATTGCCCTTGTACAGCTCGTAATTGAAGCGTATGAAACGTTTCAATTGCCTGTTAGTCGTCACTTTTACTATTTCTACAGCCATTTTCTGCAAAACATTAGGAAAACGTGTAAAATTACGATTTTATTCGCAAATTCGCAAATTTGAAAGACGTATTAGAACCAACGGAACATTCGGGCCATATAAAAAATTAAAGACACATCGCGCGATGTGCCTTTAACCATATCATTCGTTTTCACTCCGAAGTCCTATACTTTCCCTCTTCTTTGTCCTCGAGCATACTCAAGTAGGACTGATATCGCGACGGGGCAATCTCGCCACGTTCAAGAGCAGCCAGCACTGCACAACCCGGTTCATGGGTGTGGGTGCAGTTGCCATATTTGCAATCCTTTGACAGTTCAAAGAACTCCACAAAATAGTGCGATATCTCCTCCACCTCCATATCGAATGTTCCAAAGCCCTTTACTCCCGGAGTATCCACGATGTAGCCGCCGGGCATGAACTCGAACATCTCGGTGTATGTTGTGGTGTGCATACCCGTATCGTGAGTCTTTGAAATCTCGCCCACGCGCGCTGCAATTTGAGGTGCTACGGCATTCACAAGACTCGACTTACCCACGCCGGAGTTACCCGCAAGCAACGAAACCTTGCCCTGCATTTCGGCTTTCAACCGTTCGACACCGGCACCGCCCACAGCGCTTGTGTGCAGGCATTTGTAGCCTATGCTCTCATAAAGCGCGGTGAGATACTCTAGTTCTTCGCGCTCGGCATCATTGTAGAGGTCGACCTTGTTGAAGACAAGCACAACAGGAACGCGATAGGCCTCGGCTGCCGCCAAAAAGCGGTCTATGAATGTTGTTGCCGTTACCGGGTGGCTTATTGTCACCACAAGGAAACAGAGATCGAGATTGGCTGCAAGGATATGCGATTGTTTGGACAAGTTCGAGGCCTTGCGCACAATATAGTTCTTGCGCTCAAGAATATCAACGATATACGCAGTGCCATCACCACGCACATCGTATTTGACAATGTCGCCCACAGCCACTGGGTTGGTGCTTCGTATTCCCTTCAAACGGAAATTGCCCTTCACCCTGCAGTCAATGACAGCACCGGCTGCTGTGCGCACACCGTAGACACTGCCCGAACTCCTTACTACTGTTCCCAGCTCTGCCATCCGCTGCTTACACAGTCATGATTTCCTTTTCCTTGGCTGCGAAAATCTCCTCGGCCTTCTTGATGTACTTATCGTGAATCTTCTGCAAGCTCTCCTCGCCGTCCTTTGCCACGTCCTCGGGAGTACCGTCCTTAACAGATTTCTTCATTGTATCAATACCGTCGCGACGTGCGTTACGGATACTGATCTTTGCAGTCTCGAGCTCATGAGAACACTGCTTTACAAGATCCTTACGGCGCTCACCTGTCAAAGGTGGGATAGCGATGATGATAACCTCGCCGTTGTTGGCAGGCATGATACCCACAGGAGAGTCAATGATAGCCTTCTCAATTGGAGCAATCATATTCTTATCCCAAGGTTTGATGGCAATTGTACGCATGTCGGGGGTAGTAATGGTTGCCACATTGCTCAATGGCATCTCGGCACCATATGAACTTACGCGTACGCAGTCGAGCAAATGAACATTTGCCTTACCGGCGCGAATATGTGAATACTCCTCCTCGAGGTGCATGATTGTCATCTGCATCATCTCCTCGGCATCCCTTAAACAAGCTTTTACGTCTATCATAATTATAAGTGTTAATTGTTTTTCTAACAAATTTGTATGCGAATATAGCACAAACGAGCGGAAGTTTATGCAAATGAGTGGAAAAAGTTTACTTTATTTGCGACAAATGACTATATTCGCACAAGCACAACTAACAAACAGACAACACTGCGTGTTTAATCTTTTAAAAAAGGAGGGCAAAATGAACGACGCTAACAAGGAAAAACTGGTTACTGTATTCACGGGAACCGTGTGGCAAGCCGAACTAATCAAGGGCCTGCTGGACTCAAACGAAATCCCATGTGCCATTATGGACGAGACATTAGGTGCCATCACATCATCGTATGCCGGATTCGGCAAGGGAGTGCTCGTTGTAGTAAACGAAGAAGACGAGAAAAAAGCACTTGAGTTAATCAAGAATAACTCACAGGAACAATAATCCATAAACATAAAAAAGCAGCCCCAATGGAGCTGCTTTTTTATTTTGATCTTTACAAGGTTATCAAGCCTTAATCTCTTTGATACGAGCCTTTTTACCTGTGAGGGCGCGCAAGTAGTAGAGCTTAGCACGACGAACACGACCACGCTTGTTGACAGTGATGCTGTCGATAGCTGGTGAGTTCAATGGGAAGATACGCTCTACGCCTACAGTACCTGACATCTTACGTACTGTGAAACGCTTCTCGCAACCATGACCGCTGATGCGGATAACAACACCACGATACATCTGGATACGCTCTTTTGTTCCCTCGATGATCTTGTAAGCCACTGTGATAGTATCACCTGGGTGGAACTCCATCTCACGCTTTACATCAGTAGCAAATGCTTCTTTAGCAATTTTAATTAAATCCATTTTTTTGATTTGTTAAATTGTTCAATCATTCAAACGCAACATACCAAGTTACTCTTCCTTGGCAGCGATTACGCCGAAAGCGGGGACAAAGATAGAACATTTTTTGCATTTAAACAAATGTTGCTCATTATTTTGGTGTTTTGCAGCACAAACACTACCTTTGGGAAAAGATAAATCATCATTATGAAACACCAATATTTAGCTTTCACACTGCTGGCGGTGGCTCTTTGCAGCTGTACCCCAAAGGAGCAGACCCTGCGCATTGAAGCCGGCAACATCAAAGTAACAGCAGTTGACAAGATTGACGGCGCAGCCGAAGTACGCGCAATCTTGGCACGCGACAAGGCATACATAGACAGCATCAAGAGCCCTGTGCTTGGCGAGGCAGCTGTTGCATTGGAAAAATATATTCCCGAGAGCCCGCTGATGAATTTTGCAGCCGATGCACTGATGGAGATGGCGCAGCAACACAGCAACCACAAGATTGACATTGCCATAACCAACAAGGGTGGCCTCAGAAGCAACATAGCAGCCGGCACAATCACATTCGGCGATGTATACAACGTGTTCACGTTCGAGAACAGACTTGCCTTCCTTACACTGGACGGCGAGCAATTGACACAGCTATGCAAGGAGATTGCCAAGGTTGGAGGCGAAGCGATAAGCGGAATGCGTTTGGAAATAACAAAAGATGGCGAGCTAGTGAGTGCGACGGTAGGAGGTAAAGCCATTGAGCCACAGGCAACATACCGCATTGCCACACTCGACTACCTGTCACAAGGCAATGATAACCTCACCACCCTGGGGCAAGGAACCGACCTGGAAATCACCAAACACCTGCTGCGTGACCTCATGGTGGAATACATAAAGAACGAAACAGCAAACGGCAGAAAAATCACAGCGGCATGCGATGGACGTATAACAATAAAAGAATGACACGATGAAAAAGATACTGTTAATTTTGGCGCTATGCTTGTGTTTTGGTGCTACGGCGCAGAACCGCATTACAATACTGCACACCAACGATACACATAGCTGCATTGAGCCCGAAAAGAATGGGAATACAGGAGTGCTAAACCGCGCATTGCTCATAGAAAGCATTGCCGACTCTGTTGGGCGGGAGAACATGCTGCTGTTCGACTGCGGTGACTTTTCACAAGGCTCGCTCTACTACAACAGCTTCAAGGGAAGCACCGAGATTGAACTGATGAATGCCATGGGATACAATGCCGGCACACTTGGCAACCATGAGTTCGATTTTGGGCTCGAGAACCTGGCGCGCATCATCAAGATGGCGAAATTTGATTTCGTATGCGCGAACTATGATTTCACAGGTACAGTATGCGAAGGCCTGGTAAAACTTTACACCATCATAGAATGCAGCGGCAAAAAGATTGGCGTCTTTGGACTTTCACCCGACCCCAAAGGTCTCATATCGCAAGAGAACTACGAGGGCGTTACATTCACCTCGCCTGTCGAAGCCGCCAAAAGATGCGTCAACGAGCTCAAGGAACAGAAATGCGATGCAATCGTGTGTCTCTCACACTTGGGTTGGAAGATAAAGAACGAGTATAACGACGAGCGCCTGGCAGCAGAAACCGCAGGTATTGACATTATACTTGGTGGCCACTCACACGACTATTTCGAAGCGCCGCTCACATACAGCAACAGCGAAGGCAAGGATGTCATTATGCAACAGATGGACAAAAACGGACGACATTTGGGCGTTATAACACTGTTTTTTGAGTAAATATGACAGTTCTTTTATATTAAATAATGTAAACATAAGCATTAATTTATTTATTTAAACTATTTTCGCACACAGTTTTTAAGAGTATTAACCTTTAACAAATACGAATATGAGAATTTTATCAACAATAGCTTTGGCTATCCTTGCTTTCGCAGCAAGTGCACAGAGCTATACAATCACAGGCAAGACCGGCGAGGATTCAAACGGCAAGACCGCGTACCTCATTGACCAAAACACAGCTGATGTTTGCGCTACATGCGTAATTGAGAATGGTGCGTTCAAGTTCGAGAACAACATTGAGGGCGAAAAAATCTTTGAAGTGAACATCGACAAGAACCGCCGCACAAAGGTAATTGTGCTTGCGACAGCAGACACAAAGGCTGCAATCGACTTCACATCGCGCCCCGCAACCGTAACCGACAACGGTGGCTACAACGACCAGCTCACAGCGTTAGGCAACAAAATTGCCGAGGCAGGCAATGCCATCAATGCAAAGATGGACCAGTTGATGAACGAGGGCAAATCGCGTGAGGAGATTAACGCTGCACTCGCCGAAGAGGAGAAGGCATTCTATGAACTCTACCGCAAGGGTATCAGCGACAACAAGGACAATGTTATTGGTGCATATATCGTATCAATGACAGCGCGCCAGTTCTACCCCACACTGGAGACATTGGACGAGGCTATTGCAACTGTCAAATATGCAGGCGAGCTCGCATCAATCAAGGCTCTGCGCAAGGGCTACGAAAAGGTTGCTGCCACACAGGCCGGCAAGATGTTCGTTGACTTCACAGGCTACACTGTTGACGGCAAGGCTTCAAAGCTATCGGACTACGTAGGCAAGGGCAAGTATGTGCTTGTTGATTTCTGGGCAAGCTGGTGCGGTCCTTGCAAGGGCGAGATTCCAAACCTCATTGAGTTGCAGAACAAGTTCGGTGGCGACAAGTTCATGGTACTTGGTGTGAATGTTTGGGACGACGAAGCTGCTTTCAAGGCTGCACTCGAAGAGGAGGGCATTACTTATCCACAGATTGTGGTTCCACAGAACAACAAGGACAACGCTACAGAGCTCTACGGCATCCAGGGCATTCCACAGATTATCCTTTTTGGCCCCGATGGTACAATCGTTCAGCGTGACCTCCGCGGCCAGGCAATGAAAGCGTTGGTTGAAGAGAAGATGAAGTAACAGACGCTACGCTATACAATCAAATAGGCAGGTTCTCCAGGAGAGCCTGCCTATTTGATTGTAACACACTTTTGGGAGTAATGACCTTAAAAAACTTTAGCGGTCATTTCTCATTACAAAGCGGGTGCCCGTTCAATGTCCAGGGTCACCCGCATAAATGAATTTCAAAAGAGCTTTTCAATCTTCGTCATCTTCGTCATCATCGTCTTCATCATCTACATCATCATCAGTTACAATATCTATGAGACGAACCTTTCTTTTCTTACTTGTGGCATTTGCCGGAACTTCATTTTTACCCTCTGACAATGCAGCCGAAAGTTCTTTGAAAAAGCCCGGTTTCTTTCCGTCAAGTTCATATACGCTCTTTAGTGCATCTCTGCCTTTTTTCAAGAAAGCAATTTTATCATGCAGTTTGGTAAAGAACAGAACTATCCAAAGTATAAGCGGCAAACCATAAAGTAATGCCGAAAGCACAATACATGCAATCAACGATATGTATTTTACTTTATTGTATATCCTTGCTTTCCTGCGCAATTCACGTTCGTCCTGCATTGCAACAAACTTCATAAGCGTCTCGTCATCGCCGTATTGGGCAAGTATAGCTTCTTTAAGTTCTTTAAATTTCACATTGAGGGCTGAGTGAGTATTGTTCTTGTATTTGGCAAGAATATTGCATATTGCAATAGTTTCCTCTCTATCTGATGTCGGTAATCGGATTTTTTTTACTTCCTCCTCTGAACACACAAAGTCATTTACAAGAAGCTCTACAAGTTCATTAAAAGCGTTTGCATCACCTCTCTTGACTATATCCTTGTAAAGATTCTCTAAAGCAGTATTGTATGCTGTTGTATTCTCAAAACGTTCATCATCAATTTCTTTGACAGCATTCATTACCTCTTTGGTATTCAATGGTGAATTTTTCTCATTCTGGTATGCAATTTCTTTCATTCTCACCAAAAGAACACTTCTTTCTGTTACTACATCCATTTCTTTGAGAGAGAATTTACTTTTTGTTTTATTGAACAACTTATCTCCCCCAAACAAACCCATTGTTCGTGTTTCACCGAACTCAAGATAGCCGAGTGTGTAGAAAAATTCCAAAGAATCCTTGGGAACGGGAAATTCCATCATAAACTCTATGAATTCTTTGATTTTCTCTTCTTTCAATTCTATTTCTTCATCCAAATTTGGTTTGAGTTTACTCACCATCATGTAATGTTCAATAACTCTTAGGATATATTTGCTGGGCGTAGATTGCTTGTTGCTTTCAATGTCGCGCTCCAACAATTCGCGTTCAGCCGGAGACAATGGTTTTGGCGGAGTGACCTCTTTTACTTCCTGTCTTTTACTGCCACCGAATAGAGCTCCACCGCCAAAGGAACCTCCACCACTGTTTGTCTTTGAAGAAGATCCACTCTGATTGGCATATTTGCCTAATTTATGCTTTTGGCAATAGGAATCGGTATAAGAAAAATCTGCATCAATTTCCCCATTATCTTTAAAGCAGATTTTCGCTTCTAACTTTCCGCCTGCGCCACCGGAAACATGTCGATACTTGTTTGCCTTTACATCATCATGAGTTATTGCAATATTATCGTACCTCATAACATTATTTATGTAAACCCTGAGTGATTATTATCGTTGACAGGCTATCAGGGTCTTATTAAATAGCCTGAAAAGATTTTATTGTTTCTTACGGGCAAAGATAAAATAACAGGCATCAGCATGCTTGGTTCATCTTGGTTCATCTACTCACCCATTTTGGTTTTCGGCTACTTTTTAGAGCTTTTTATTGATATTTTTTTCTAAATTCGCAAACGAAAAACACAGCAATGGGAATGGAACAGGATAGCACATACATGCTATTGCAAGAGAAGGTGGAAATTGTTGCGGGGCGCAAGATGATAACGCCGCGTGACTTCGACTACCTGTCGGCGCGCATATTCGACAAGACAAAGACATATCTCTCGCCAATTACACTAAAGAGGTTCTGGGGGTATCTTGGAGAAGAACAGCGCAAAAAGCCATACCGCAACACGCTGAACACACTCGCTGTATATGCAGGACACACCAGCATTGAGGCGTTCATAGACAATATTGACAACAGCACGTGCCAAAGCAGCGAAATATTGCACAATCCCAACCTGCAGACCGCTGCACTTAACAAGGGAGTAATTATTGAACTCCGCTGGAACCCCGGGCGCTGCGTGAGAATAAGATATGAGGGGCACGACATGTTCCGCGTCATTGAATCGCAGAACAGCAAACTCGCTGCAGGCGACACATTCTTGTGTTACCAGTTCATCCGGCAGCAACCGCTCTACCTACGTTGCCTTGTACATAACAACAGCGAGCCCACAGGCTATGTGTGTGGCAAGGAGGGCGGCATTCATTATAATGTAGTGGAGTAATGACAAAGGGCAATGGCTTCATCCGACTTTACCTGTAACAAGAATACTTTCGAGGAGAGAGTGCCAGTTGGCGACGATGGTGCAACATCATTGTCCTACAGAGTGTGCCGCGACGGGCGTCTCTACTTCATGAAGCAGTTGCGCCCTGAACTGTTCCCCAACCACAGTAATAGAGTGCTGTTGCAAAAGGAGTTCGCACTTGGCAAGAGCATAGAGCACAACAATGTGGTAAAATATGACTCCATCTATGAGAGCGAAGAGGAGATGTACATTCTGATGGAGTATGTACAAGGCTCAACTGTTGAAGAAAAACTGAAAAACGACACCGCATTCTTTAAAAAGGAGCACAACATACGCCGCTTTACCCTGCAGTTGTTGGACGGTTTGAAGGCACTGCACTCAAAAGGCATTGCATACGTAGATATAAACGCCGGCAACATCATGCTCACGCAGGTGGGCGACAATGTGAAGATTGTGGATCTGGGGTTCTGCTTCAGCAACAAGTTCAGCCACGCTACATTCGGGGTTACAAAGGAGTTTGCGGCACCCGAGATTTTAGAGGGCAACACAGGCAACATCGATGAACGCAGCGACATATATGCCGTTGGGTGCCTGTTGAGATACATTAAAAGGAAGAGCGGTGCAAAGTATTCGCGCCATTTTGAAAACATTATAAAACGCTGCATCAAAAAGGAGAGAAGCGAACGCTTTGCCACAGCCGACGAGGTAATCAGTGCCATAAACGCACACCACAAGAAGCGTAACATTCTCCTTGGCATAATCTCATTGCTGGCAGTAGCCGGTTGCATCACATTGCTGTGGAATGGCAAGAAACAGAGTAGCAGCAATGAACCGCAAAGGATTGAGATAACAGAATCACAGGACGAGATTATTTACCGCGTTTTGTCGCACGAAGAGCGCACCTACGAGGTCATTGGCGGCAATGGACGTGGAAACAACATCTACATACAGGCAATCGCTCAATTCGGCAACATAGAGTACAAGACTGTGAGCATTGCAGACTCTGCCTTTGCAGCCAGGAATATACTGTCGATTTACCTGCCCGAAGGACTTGAAAAGGTTGGATACTACGCATTCCGTGATTGCGACTCCGTTGTAACCATATCATTACCAAACAGCACAACAGTTTTCAACAATGGTTTCAGAGGAATGAGAAGACTAAAGACAATCAAGTTCCCACAACATATAAAGTCAATCAGTGCCTCGGCATTTGTTGATTGCATCTCCCTTGAAGAGGTTTATATCCCCGAGGGAGTTGAGCGCATTGAACTTGATGCTTTCGGTCGATGCTATGGGCTGAAGAATGTCTATCTGCCACAAACATTAAAGGTGATTGAACGCGGTGTATTCTGGAAATGTAAAGGACTGGAGGAGATAACCATACCTGCCGGGGTGGAAGAGATTGGTGACTATGCCTTCTACCACTGCGACAGCCTAAGGCACATATATCTCCACGCACATACCCCACCTGCAATCACCACAATACTGAAGAACAGCAATGCGGTGATACATGTACCGCTAACAGCATTGGAGAACTACATGAAGCACCCATACTGGGCAAAGTATAACATCGAAGGGGATTTATAGAATAAAGACACCCTGATATACAAGAACATCACTTGCCGATAGCTGCCATATAAATATAGTAGCACACCACTGCAACAGCTACAATGATGGCACTCTTTACCAAGACGTGAAGAATCGTTTTCATATTGTCTATACATAAAGAAGGGGCGCTTTTTCAAGTGCCCCTTAAAGTTGTTGAACGCAACAATTAACCCTCATGAATTGCCTCTGAAGGGCAAACACTTGCGCAGCTACCGCAGTCGATGCACAACTCAGGATTGATTGAATACTTCTCACCCTCAGAAATAGCACCCTGAGGACACTCGTCGATACATGTACCGCAAGCAACGCAGTCATCTGAAATTACGTAAGCCATAGTTGTAATATTTAAAGTTTGTATTATCTGGGTGCGAAGATAGTTCTTTTTGTCAATACCCAAACAGCGCTTCGCGTTTTTAACATATTTTCACAATAAAGGCAAAAACTTGCCACATACTATCAACAATCACACAAAGCTTTTGTTTCACGCGAACTTGTCACCAATCTTCATCTTTGCATCATTAAGGTAACGCCTTACGTCGCCCTCGCTGCCTTTGCGGCATATCATGAGCACATCACCCGAATCTATTACAAGCAAGTCATCAACGCCCTCCATAACTGCAAGCTTACCCTTTGGCAACATTACGACATTGTTGTTGCAATCGTACTTGAGCACACTGCTGTTCATGATTACATTACCGCAATTATCTTTTGGCATAAAGCCATAAAGGGTGTCCCAGGTTCCGATATCGGCCCAACCGAAGTCACCCACACTCACATAGACATTATCGGCACGTTCCATCACATTCAAATCGATTGATGCAGTGGGGAGTGAGGTATATACCTCGTATGCGCGTTTGCGGCGCTGCTTACGGTCGGGGATTTCACGATATACAGTGTCGAGTTCCTTCATAATATCGGGCAGATGCTTGGAGAGTGTATCAATGATTGTCTGCACATTCCATATATATATGCCGGTATTCCAGTAGAACTCACCGCTCTCAACAAAGACCTGTGCAAATTCAAGAGCCGGTTTCTCGGTAAATGTACGCACCTTGCAGATAGCACCACAGACCGGCTCACCCTCGGCCTGTATGTAGCCGTAACGGGTCTCGGGGCAAGTGGGCTTTATACCGATGACAACAAGTTTGTTGTTCTCGGAGACAAAGTCGAGTCCCTCGGTTATCAAAGAGGCAAACTTCTCCTCATTGAGCACAAGCTGGTCGCTCTGCGCCACCACAATATTAGCCTTTGGGTTAAGCTGACGTATGTGACAGGCAATATAAGCAATGCTTGGAGCAGTACCACGAAAGACAGGCTCGCAAACAATACGTTGCTCGTTGACATCGGGCAACTGTTTCTTTACAATCGACTTGTAATCGACATTGGTGGAGATTATTATATTCTCGGGCGGCACAACACGGGCGTAGCGCTCGTATGTCTGCTGCAAGAGTGTCTTGCCACAGCCCATAGGATCCTGAAACTGCTTTGGGAATGCCTTGCGACTCATTGGCCACAGACGCGTGCCCTGGCCACCGGCCATAATCACGCAATATCTGTTCTTGTCCATAATGCTAATCCTTTCCTTTTACATTCACAACGCGAGTATAATATTTTTATTGCAGAATAAAAAGCATTTTAAGTTTATTTATACAAAGAGCACATACAGCTACTTCACGCGGCTCTTGCTATAACTCACAACAACCACACCGCCGAAAACCATGATGGCGGCAAGCACCTTCTGCCACGTGAGCACCTCCATGCCGATGGTGATGCTTATTACAATGGCAATAATAGGTTGGACGTAGCTGTACATACTTACGAGCGTAGGCCTGATACGTTTCTGCCCCACCGGTATAAGGAAATAAGTTATGAAGGTAGCACAGAAAATGAGATAAGCAAGTTCGGCGAGCTGAACAGCAGGAATTGCACTCCAATCCAAAGCTACAATTTCGCCGGCTGAGAATGGAGCAGACACCACAAAGGCAAACAGGAAAATCCATTTCATGAATGTAACAACCGAATATTTACCAATCAGCGGCTTGAATATTCCCAGATACAGAGAGAAACTCAATGAGTTGAGAATAAGCATCAATATTCCGAACAGGGAGGTTTCGGCAGTTCCGGTAGCCGATGTACGGCTCACAATCAGATATATGATACCGACAAAACTTATTGCCACACCACCGGCTTTTTGCCACGTAATAGGCTCTTTCAACACTATGGCTGCAATTATCATAGTATAAATAGGCGATATTGCGGACAACACCGAACAATCCATTGGCGTGATGTGCGGAATACCCACAAGGAACGTAACCTGGCAGACAAAGAACCCTAACATCGACGCAGCAAATATCCTGACATAATCCTTTTTCTCGACTTTTTCCCTTGGAGTGAAAAGCGAAATGAGCCAGAATAGTGCACCGGCACCTACCGACCGGAGTGTAAATATAGCCAATGGGGATATGAGCCGGTCCGCAGTCAAATCCTTACACACAATAATATTGAAACCGAAAATGGCATATGCCAGAAAACAGGCCAAGTGCCCTACTACCGATTGTTTATTCATCCTGTTCCATTAATTATAAGAAGCCGGGTCAAAAATTCTTTGACCCGGCCACATTGTATATAGCAGTATATTAGAACTCTGCGTTGTTTGGAGTACGTGGGAAAGGTATCACGTCGCGGATATTCGACATACCTGTCACGAAGAGCAACAGACGCTCGAAACCAAGGCCGAAGCCCGAGTGTGGGCAAGATCCGTAGCGGCGTGTATCGAGATACCACCACATATCCTTCATTGGGATATTCATCTCCTCGATACGTGTGAGAAGCTTGTTGTAATCGGCCTCACGCTCCGAACCACCGATGATTTCGCCAATCTTGGGGAAGAGAACGTCCATGGCACGTACAGTCTTGCCATCCTCGTTAAGTTTCATATAGAATGCCTTGATATCCTTTGGATAGTCTGTGAGGATTACAGGACGCTTGAAGTGTGTCTCAACAAGGTAACGCTCGTGCTCAGAAGCGAGGTCGACACCCCAGTATACCGGGAACTCGAACTTGTGGCCTGCAGCAACAGCATCCTCAAGAATCTTGATACCGTCGGTGTAGCTCAAACGTACGAACTCTGTGTTCACGATTGAACGCAGGCGCTCGATGAGTTCCTTGTCGAACATGTTGTTGAGGAATGTAATATCCTCCATACAGTTGTCGAGAGCCCACTGCACGCAATATTTGATGAACTCCTCGGCGAGCTCCATGTTGTCGAAGATGTCGTTAAAGGCAACCTCGGGCTCAATCATCCAGAACTCGGCAAGGTGACGTGGAGTGTTGGAATTCTCGGCACGGAAGGTAGGACCAAAGGTGTAGATTGCACCAAGCGCTGTAGCCGCCAACTCACCCTCGAGCTGACCAGACACTGTAAGGCTCGCCTGCTTGCCGAAGAAATCATTGTCATAGATGATGCTGCCGTTCTCGTCCTTCTTGAGGTCGTAGAGGTTCATTGTTGTAACTTGGAACATCTGGCCGGCACCCTCACAGTCCGATGCAGTGATAAGCGGAGTGTGGAAGTAGTAGAAGCCTTTGTCGTGGAAGAACTTGTGGATAGCATATGCCATATTGTGACGGATGCGGAACACTGCACCAAAGGTGTTGGTACGTGGACGCAAGTGAGCCACTGTACGCATGAACTCCATGGTCTGTCCCTTCTTTTGCAATGGATAGGTGTTGTCGCAGGCACCGAGCAACTCAATCTCTGTAGCCTGAATCTCCACCGACTGACCACCGCCGATAGACTCCACGAGCATACCGTTCACGCTGAGGCATGCACCTGTAGTGAACTGTTTCACGAACTCCTCGTCAAACTTGTCGATATCAATTACAACCTGTACGTTGTTGATGGTAGAACCGTCATTAAGTGCCACAAAAGCAACCTGTTTGCTACTGCGGCGTGTTCTCACCCAGCCTCTTACGTTCACCTCAACACCGGCCTGACCGTTCTTGAGCAGGTCGGAAATTCTTGTTCGTTTTATCGGTTTCATTGTTTATTTCTGTTTTTTCTGTTCTTTACTCATAAGCACCAAGACGAAGCATGTTGATTTCCTTGTCGGTGAGATAACGCCAGTCGCCACGACGCAGGTTCTTCTTGGTGAGGCCGGCGAACAGCACACGGTCGAGTTTGTTCACGCGGTAACCAAGATGCTCGAGCATACGGCGCACGATACGGTTCTTGCCAGAGTGGATTTCAATTCCAATCTGTGAGCGGTCGGCCTCGTTGACGTATGATACCTCATCGGCATATACACGGCCATCCTCAAGTTCAATACCGTTCACAAGCAAATCCATGTCGGACATAGCAACATTCCTGTCACAAGTAACATGGTATATCTTCTTCTTCATGAACTTTGGATGTGTGAGCTTTGCGGCCATGTCGCCATCATTTGTAAGAAGAAGCACACCTGTTGTGTTACGGTCGAGACGACCAACAGGATAAATTCTCTCCTTGCCGATACCACGCAGGCAGTCGAGCACAGTCTTACGCTCCTGTGGATCATCAACAGTTGTCACGCAATCCTTTGGCTTGTTAAGGAGAACATACACCTTACGCTCGGGATTGATGCGCTCGCTGTTGAAACGTACGTCATCGGTTGGAACAACCTTTGTACCCAACTCTGTCACAATTTCACCATTTACAGTGATGAGACCAGCCTCGATATAATTGTCGGCCTCGCGGCGTGAGCAGATACCTGCATTTGCAAGATATTTGTTCAAACGCACAGGCGCATTGGGATCAAGTGTCGCGTCGCGGAATGCAGCACGCTTCTTTGCACTGTACTTTGCGTTTGGATCGTATGCACCCTTGCGATTACCTCTATCGCCATATTTTGGACGGCGGTCGGCCTGGTTCTTACCTGCGTATGGTCTTTCGTTACCACCGTTACCGGCATTGTAACCGCCACGGTTACCGCCCTTGCCATAGCCACGGCCGGCGTGCTGCACCTCGCTACCGTAACGTGGTTCATTGTCGCCACCACGGTTTGCTCTGTCGTTGTCGAAACGGTTATAGCCTCTCTCGCTGCCATAACGCTTCTGCTGTCTGTAACTGCCGAATTCGCCGTTATCCTCTCTGTTAGTTCTCCTGTACTGAGGACGCTCGTCACCACCATTGAAACGTGGGCGTCCACCCCTCAGTCTGTTCTCGCCATCAAAGTTCGGATTGTATGATGCTCTGCCTCTGTTTCCACGGTGAGACGAGCCATCCGAAAACCTGTCTTTGTTATTGTTCATCTAAAAAAATATTTTACGAACCTCACGGTCCAAATTATTCTTTATTATTAAAAACCCGTATAGGTGTGCGGTGTGATTGCACGGAGTTCCTCCTTCACGCTCTCGGGCACGTCAAGTCCATCAATGAACTGCAAAAGAGTGTTCTGATTGATACCTTCGTTGGTACGTGTCAACGCCTTGAGCGCCTCATATGGGTTTGGATATGCCTCGCGACGGAGAATTGTTTGTATACCCTCGGCACATACGCTCCAACAGTTGTCAAGTTCGTCATAGATTGCAGCCTCGTTGAGCAACAGCTTACGCAAGCCTACGAGCGAACTCTTCACAGCGATGAGCATGTGGCTCATTGGAACACCTACATTGCGGAGCACAGTAGAGTCGGTAAGGTCACGCTGCAGACGTGAAATAGGCAACTTCATTGACAAGTGGTCAAGGATTGCATTTGCGATGCCAAGGTTACCCTCGCTATTCTCGAAGTCGATAGGGTTGACCTTGTGAGGCATTGCGCTTGAACCAACCTCGCCGGCCTTGATCTTCTGCTTGAAGAACTCGTTGGAGATATACTGCCAGAAGTCCTTGTCCATGTCCATGATGATGATGTTGATGCGACGCATTGCATCGAACAACGCAGCCAGGTTGTCATAGTTCGAAATCTGGGTTGTGTACTGCTCACGCTGCAAGCCAAGATTCTCGCTCACGAATTTATTGGCAAAAGCCTTCCAGTCAATACCGGGGTATGCCACGCGGTGAGCATTGAAATTACCCGTTGCACCACCGAACTTTGCAGAGATTGGGCAACGTTTGAGCTCGGCAAGCTGCGCCTCAAGACGATACACAAACACCATAACCTCCTTGCCAAGACGCGTAGGCGATGCAGGCTGGCCGTGTGTACGTGCAAGCATTGGGATTTCGGCCCAAGCCTCGGCATAGCTCTTGAGTTGAGCAATTAGTTCCTCAATCAAAGGATAGTATACATCATCGAGAGCATCCTTGATTGAACGGGGTACCGATGTATTGTTGATATCCTGTGATGTCAGGCCAAAGTGAATGAACTCCTTGCAGGCTTCAAGGCCACCGATGGCATCGAACTGCTCTTTGATGAAATACTCGACAGCCTTTACGTCGTGATTTGTAACCTTCTCAATCTCCTTTACACGGTTTGCATTCTCCAATGTGAAATTTGAATATATCTCGCGCAGACGTGGGAAAATAGCCTTGTCAACAGCAGCAAGCTGCGGAATAGGCAACTCACACAATGCTATGAAATACTCAATTTCTACAAATACTCGATACTTAATGAGAGCAAACTCCGAGAAATAACCGGCCAAAGGCTCTGCCTTGCCCCTGTAGCGGCCGTCAACAGGAGAAATGGCTGTCAAAATGTTCAATTCCATGTTTTAAATTATTTTCAAAGTACAAAAATAGCACTTTTTAGGCATAAACACCTAATATAGAGATAAAGTTTATTAAAAATAAACATTTATTGAGTACCACACCTCGCAAAAGGGCAAAAAAATAACCTACGCATTGCGCAGGCCTCGTTGTCTGTGGACGTTGACGGATTCGAACCGCCGACCCTCTGCTTGTAAGGCAGATGCTCTAAACCAGCTGAGCTAAACGTCCAATAAAAAGTTTGTGGACGTTGACGGATTCGAACCGCCGACCCTCTGCTTGTAAGGCAGATGCTCTAAACCAGCTGAGCTAAACGTCCATAATGTCGCAACCGTTTCTCAATTGCGTTGCAAAAGTACATCAAATAATTTCAACCACCAAACATTTCACCAATTATTTTTTCAAAAAGGCAAAAATAATACAAAAAACACAACAACCTACACACAAAAAGCCGACAAACAAGTATTGCAGAATGATTTCTAAAACAGTTTCTTGGGACATCTCCTGTACAGTCGATATGAGATGAACGCTGATGTTTGACAGTTTGTGTCAACAATTGCCTTGTTGTCTCTCCACTGTCGGCACCGAAACAGCGCTTCACTTTGACATGACACCTATATTTACAAAAAAAATTGGGCAAGCGCTATGCTTGCCCAATCCATTATATTGCTCAATCAAAAATTATTCAGCAACTGTGATAACCGCACGACGGTTCAAGAAGCGCTCTTTGTACTCCTCAGACTCACCGTAACCGATTGCGCTCTCAACCTCAGCGCCGTTCTCCTTCAATACATTGGCAACTGCCTCAGCACGAGCCTGTGACAATTTCTCGTTGTACTGGGTAGAACCAACAACGTCAGCGAAACCAACAACCTTAACCTTAGCACCTGCAGCCTTAGCAGCATCTGCGTAAGCCTTGATGTTCAACTGATCCTTCTTAGAAGCAATCTTAGAAGAACCAAACTCGAAGAAGATTGACTCAGAAACGCTGAGTGGCTTAACATTTCTCAAAGCAGCAGCCTCAGCCTCGAGAGCCTTGTTAGCCTCCTCAAGAGCCTTGATCTGGTTCTGCTTCTCCTTGTTAGCTGCCAACGCGTCGTCGAGCTGACCCTGGAGACCGTCGATCATACCACCGTAGATAGCCTGGAGAGCCTCAACATCAGGAGCATTGTCCCAACCTACTCTACCGAGATCAACAGTAAGACCGGCAGTTGCAGTCCACATCATATCGTGACCGCTCCAACCTGGGATGCTGCTGAAACCGTTGCGGAAGAATGAACCAGCCAACTCAAGGTTGATAGACAAACGCTTAGCAACGCGGAATGACTGGAGAATACCATAGTTGGCAGAAAGTGTACCAGCCCATGTACCAGAAGTCATAGAGTTGTTGTTGTCAGTGTCGAAACCGTGACGTACTGCATAACCAACACCAACGTAAGGAATTACGTTCCAAACGCGATCAGCCTTGTAACCACCGATGAGGTTGCAAAGGTTGAACATTGCGTCAAAGTGATAGTTCATGAAAGCTGCGTGATCGAGCTCCTTGTATGTCTGGATGTTAAGACCACGGTAAGCAATTCTCCAACCAAAACCAGGAGTGTGCCACTTACCAACGTAAACATCAAGAGCTGGAGATACGTGGTTGAAAATATTCTCACCGTTCATGAACACGCCGTTGTAAAGGTTTACACCACCGTTTACACCAACGAACCAGTTGCTACCAAAGCTGTTTGTAACTACCGAGTGTGACTTGGTAGGAACTACGACCTCGCTAACTGTCTCCTGTGCAGTAGAGAACATTGCAAAACTAGCAAGTGCTAGTGAAATCATAAATTTTTTCATACTTAAAACTAATTAGATTTATATATAAACACTTATTTTCTCTTTTACAAAAACCCGCATATTAATAAACATACAAATAATTGTAATGTTTTAAATGGCAACTCTTTTACCCGACCACAACAAGCCACAGTATTAGACATTATCCATTTCTTTGCAAAATTACATAAATTTTACAATGCAAAACCATTATAGGTTGTATTTAGATTTTTATTTAACCTTTTTTAACAATAAAAACCTATAAATGTACTATTTAGAAAAATTACGGTCAATTTCGGCATCATTCATTATATGAATAATTGGTAAACCATCGGGCGTATGCGAAGGCATCGATGTTGCAAAAAGGTCGTCGACGAGCGAAACCATCTCTTCTTGCGAAAGCAACTGTCCCGTAACAATAGCCACCTCCTTTGCCATGGTAGCTGCAATACGGTCATGAACCTTCTCCTTGACATCGCCCGCCTGTTCCATTGCACATTGGACTATGTCGGTCAACAACTTGACGGGCTGCAGGCCTTCGATTCCGGCAGGAACTCCATTCAATGCAAACGTACCGCCGCCAAGCGAAGCGACATCAAAGCCTAAAGCGACAAGTTCTTCCGATATTGCCTCCAGGGTCAACGCCTCGCTCATGGTAAGCTCCACCCTCTCGGGGAAAAGCAAGCCCTGCAATGCACCGTGCCGCTGACCGATTTGAGCACGATATCTTTCAAAAAGCACCCTTATATGTGCCCTGCGCTGGTGTATCCACATAAGACCGGACTTGACCGGAACAAGGATATATTGCCCTTTATATTGCGACATGGGGACAAACTCCGACTCAGCCACAGGCATGACTGCTTGAGGTTGTGAAAGCGGCTCATTCACCGTAAAATCCTCTTCGTCCTCAAACGGAGAGAGGTCTAAAGGTTTCTCTCTTGAATCAAGACCACCGTACAACACCTCCCAATTATCATTGGAATCGCTGTTGGCAGACTTGTATTTGCTGAACGGATTGTAACCGGGATTGTACGATACTTTGGGAGCCGAGACCGGCGCGTTGCCTCCCTGCGTAAAGTCCATAACCGGAATTTCAGGCATCACGTCATCGTCAAAATCAAGACTGGGTGCCGCATTGAAACGCCCAAGCGACTCCTTGACTGCTGCCGATATTATTTTCCAGAGATTGGATTCATCCTCGAACTTGATTTCAGTCTTTGTAGGATGTATATTTACATCTATGCGCGAAGGGTCCACATCGAAGCACAGGAAAAACGGAACCTGCTCGCCTTGAGGTATTATCTCGCCATAAGCCTCGGCAACAGCCTTGGCAAAATATGGGTGACGCATATAACGACCATTGACAAAGAAATACTGCAATACACCCTTCTTGCGCGCACTTTCGGGCGCACCTACAAAACCTTTGACGTTTATCAACGTGCTCTCCACTGCCACATCTATAAGATGGGCATTAATTCTTTTACCGAACAGGTTCACAATCCTTTGACGGAACGAAGATGGCGGCAACGATATCATCTCATTCCCATTATGTGAAAGAGAGAACTCAACATCACAGTTCACCAATGCCACACGTTCGAACTCGGTTACAATGTTATTGAGTTCGGTCTGCACCGACTTGAGGAACTTCCTGCGTGCCGGGATGTTGAAGAATAGATTCTTGACCTTGAAATTACTACCGACCGGCGCTGCGACAGGTTCTTGCGACTCGAGCTTTGAACCCGACATGAGAATACATGTTCCAAGTTCATCGTCGGCACGACGTGTGGTGAGTTCAACCTGAGCAACCGCCACAATGGAAGCGAGTGCCTCGCCGCGGAATCCCATTGTCGTTAGAGCGAAGAGATCGTCGGCACTTGAAATCTTTGATGTTGCATGCCTTTCGAAAGCAAGACGGGCATCGGTCTCGGACATTCCTTTTCCGTTGTCAATAACCTGAATAAGCGTGCGGCCACCATCGGCGACAACAACCTGCACCTTGGTAGCCCCTGCATCAATCGCATTCTCAACAAGCTCCTTTACCACAGATGCCGGACGCTGCACCACCTCACCCGCTGCAATCTGGTTAGCAACAGAATCGGGCAACAAATGAATAACATCCTTCATAAACTAAACAAACCCGTATACAGTTTTTATTATATAATACAACACAAATGCACAAACAAAGAGTGCCGCAACAGCAAAACGCGATGACACACGCGAGCCGGCAGCGCGTTTGCGATCCAAATGAGAATTCTCGGCTACGAACGCACCTCTGATGCGCTCCTCATATGACTCCTCTTTAAGAGGAATCATGCCGAGATCGCGCTTGGCATTCTCTACAATCTTGTCGAGTTTCTCCTTACGCTCATCTACATATATATATTTATGGTTGAACTTTCTGGGTTCACGCATCTTGAATCCTGCCATAAACTACTATTTTTTAAATCTGTCGAGAGTAGGCAAAGGAATTTTGCTCTTTTTGACCGTCCTCAACTCCTTATCGGAGCCCTTGCCTCTCCAAATGAATATATCCTCCTTTGACAATGGGCGCACATAGTCGAACCAAGCAAAGTTTTCGAGAAAACGTTTATCCTCGGGACGCTTGCTCATTGGATAAAAGACGCCCTTGGAATCTTTGGGCACAACAACTTTCTCAACCTTACGGTCTTTCATATAAGCTATTGTACGACCCGCCGTAGTGGTATTCATACCAATGAAGGTACTGTCACTGTCAAGCGGATAGAAAATGATTTCCACACTACCGATGACCTGCATTTCGCGCAGGGCACCTTCGGTAAAGAAGAACTGCATCTCCTTTCCCTTTATCTGATTATAGATAGCAGAGTCGAGCTCCTCGACATAAAGTGCCTGATCAATGACATCGACCCAATCTATCGTCGAATCGTTCATATATACCTTGACCACCTCACCCAGAAGCTGCAACCCACCATTCCAGAGAATAGGATCCTTATACATTGTCATACAGGTATCCCTTGAGTCAAAGACCATCGAGTCGCACACGGCCTGCATATTACGCCCCCACGCACGTACCTTGTGATAGGCCCTCACCATACGGTAGAGCGAGTCCGTATCAAGGTTATAAGTCACAGCCCAAATTGTGTCGGAATGCACAAAAAGCGAATCGCGCTGCGAAAAGTCGACCGCCATAGCCTTCTCGGTGACATAAACCGAATCCCTCACCTCGTCAAGAAAGGCGTATTCACCGGTGAGCATATTCCTGTTGATGGTGTCTGTGTATACTATGTTACCAAACACCTCGCTATAGCCGACTGCCGTATCGTAGAAAATTGAATCGGCAGCAACCTGCCTGTTGCCATTGAACAGCAAAGGCCTTTCAACCAGTGTCGCATGACGGGTTGCCGTGTTGAATGTGCCACGGTCGGAGTATACCTCGGTACTACCGGTATATATGTTGGTGGGCCCGACTATTGTTGCCACGTTGTTGGCGGTATTATAATGTAAGGTGTCGGACAAAAGCAAAAATCTTGAATTCTCAAGAGTGACATCGTCAATAAAAACCGCTCTCTTTGTATCAAGATTATACTCACCGTAATACGAACGCAACGTTCCGGTTTCATCACTCAAGTCACCATACTCAAAAAAATAGCCAAGGTTCCTGTTCCTGTCAAAATCAAGACTGTCAGTCTCAAGCACGATATCCTTGTCTATGAGCCTTACATTGTTTCTCACCCTTGCAATATTTGTCACGCCGTTAAAGTCAAGGTAATCGCCAAAGAGAAACAGCGTATCACCCTGTTCCATCCTTACATTACCGAAGGCAAGGAATGAATTCTGCTTCTGATAATAATGGGCGCTGTCACAGAACATATACATACTGTCACGACGGAAATTCACATTACCCACAAGAATCCAAGCGTCGGGGTCAATAGCCTCATCAAAACGTGTTATGTCAGTATGCAGCAGGTGGACATAATTCTTCCTGACAGGTTTTTCCTGAGCATACCCCACCGTCTGCTCTTGCGGGAACAAGGGCAAAGACATGAACAAAAGGGATACAACAAAAAGAAACCTTGTCATCAAAAACCGGTTTTATTCCTCAAAGAAATTCCAATCGGGGTACAGGAACTCACAGCTACGGCTATCCTTGTTTACACGGACATATGTTGCACGCTGCTTTTTCTTTATCCACTCCCTGATGCGCTCATCGCTCAACTTTGACTCATACATCTGGCGCAACACCTCGTAGTCTTCACTGAATGTAGCCTGATGAGCCTGGGTTCTTGAGCGCACCTTGGCTATTGCACACACAGTCTTGCCATTGTCGAGCAACCATGCAAAAGGCTGCGATATCTCACCGACTTCCAATGTCTCAATGACACGGGCAACATCAACAGGCAACTCATCCATAGCAAAATGCGAAGAACCGCTTTGTTTGTTGTACATTATACCAAAATTGTTACGGGTATCCTTGTCGTCGGAATAGAGTGCGACTGCATCGTCAAAAGCAATCTCACCCTCCTTGATTCCTGTAGCCAATGAATCGAGGCGCAACAGCGCCGCCTTGAGATTCTCACTTGAGTGTTCAGGCTTTCTCAAGATATGACGTACATTGATTTTATCGCCGCGTTTTTCAATCAACTGTATGATATGGAAACCATATTCCGTCTCAACAATCTTTGAAACCTTACCCGGGTCGGTCAGGTTAAAGGCCACAGCAGAGAACTCGGGCTGAAACTGTCCACGCCCCGAAAAACCCAACTCTCCACCACGACGTGCCGAACCGGGATCCTGGGAATACATCAGAGCCATTGTTGAGAAACTTGTCTCGCCGCTCATTATGCGCTCGGTATACTCACGCAATTCACCCTTAACGCGTTCAATCTCCTCAAGGTCAATCGTGGGCTGCATTGTTATTATCTGCACCTCGACTTGCTGCGAAATGAAGGGAATACTATCTTTTGGCAAAGACTCGATATATCGTCTTACCAGCACCGGAGATACTTTTACATCACCGACAATCTTCATCTTCATCCTATCGGCCATCTCCTTGTTGTAAAGCTGCTCGCGATACATTTCACGAATATCAGACGATGTCATATTGAAATACTCCTCCATCTTCTCCTTTGAACCGATCTGCTGCATTACATATTGCATCTGCATCTCAACCTGACGCATTATACTACCCTCATCGACCTCTATACTGTCAATGGCAGCCTGATGCAGGAACAATTGCTGTATAGCCAAGTCCTCGCCGGCAACGCAATATGGATCGCCCTCAAACTCCCTGCCCGATGCTACCCAAAAACGGATAGCCTCCTCAATATCCGAGCGGAGTATTGATTTATCACCTACAACCCATTCAACCCTGTCAATGACATTGTCCTGTGCTATAACATTCTGCAGTGACAACACCGGCAACAACGCCACCAACAAACCTTTTATCATTTTAATCTTATTATTCATATTCTACTGTTTTGGACAAATGCGCGAGTCAATACAAGATAACCTGACCATTCTGTAAAGCCTCTTCATAAAGCGAACGCTTGACCTGCTTTATGAACGCGGCTTTCTTCGAGTTCAGCAACAACTCCTTTATCTCACCCGAAACCATCTCTATTGGTTTGAGGTCATTTCTCTTCAGTATGGAATCTGCACAAACAAAATAGGTAAATTTTCCCTCCTTGAACTCAATGGTACTCTTCTTTAGCAGACGATCCATAAGTTGTTGTTCGGTAAGAGGCGTCTTACGGACCAAATCGGCAAACGGCATCCACACCTCTGTAAAAAACTGGTATTCATAACCATTCTCTGAACACAGTTTCTCAAGTTCTTCCAGGTCATCCTGTCCCTTACGTATGCACCAGTTACGCACACTGTTCAGTTTGGGCACTCTATCGGGTAACTTTACATAAAAGCCCCTTATGTAAGGCTCGGTCAGTTCAAACAAGCCATGCTCCCTCTCATAGAATTCACTCACCTCGGCATCTGAAATAGTAGGAAGCAACTGTTGGGTTATCAACCTGTCCTGATAGAGATTCTGTATAAGACTTACCCTGTAATTCTCTACCATACGGTCAATCTCATCTGTCGCTACCACGTTTTCCTTTGCCTTCTGGTAAAAGAGAGCCTCTATCGCCCATCGTTCAACATAGTTCTGCATGAAGGCCAGACTGTCGGCTCCGCGTCCTTGACGGGCATAGACTATATCAGCCTCATCTTTGTAGAGATGAATATCCCCGACACTCGCCAAAGATTCCCTCTCCACATAAGACACCTCTTCCCGGCATGCAAAAAGCAGGGCCGGGAGAGCTAAAAGGCATATATTTTTCCAAAATCCTTTAACGGGCATCAGTTTTTTCCAAATATTATGACAGGTTTAAAAAGCAAAAATCATTTCACGCTGCAAATGTACAAAAACATATTGCTTATTCGTGATTATTAACTGTTTTTAGCACATCCTTGTCAACCTTGACCTTGTATTTCTTGCGCAAGGATTTCACCCACTTATCTTCAAGATACTTCTGATAATCAGCCGTTACGGCACCCTTGACATCTTTATAGGTTTCAGGTCCCTCAATAACAGCACCAACTGTCTCAACAGCTACAAAACCACGACGCAGCTTGCCGCCATCACCCTGTCCAAAGACCATCTTGTCGACCCATGCATTGTCGCCTATGGCAAAAATACCGACCTCTACACGCACTGTACGCACAGAGTCCTTTGGAAGGTTCGCCTCAATTGCAGCCTTGTAATTCTCAAAAGGTTGGCCGGCAAGTATTGTTCTCACCATATCAAGATTCTCCTGACTATTGGCCTGCACAACAGCACCACGGAAACGGGGAGTTTCGAACTTGTATTTTTTCTTGTTCTTCTTGAAATACTTTGCAAGCGCCTCCTCATCGGCCGAAACCTTGTTCCACACCTCGCGTGTTGAAACCTCAAAAAAGAGAAGACCCTCGTAATACTCGCGCATGAGGTTACCGAACTCGGGGTATTTACTCTCCAGCAGACTATCCTCCATTGCAAGAGCCTGCTGTGGGGTGATATTGCCACCAAACTCACGCGCAAGGTCGCGTCCGCGCTTCATACGTGCAGCCTCGCGGATGTTCTGCTGTTCAAGCATCTGCACAATGGCAGGTTTGTACTCGGCAAAAGAGCCGAACGGACGCGAAGATATACGCTTCACAATGTGATATCCGGCCGGTGACTCAAACGGCGCCGAGTAATTTCCATCGGCAAGAGCATAGGCTGCCTGCTCAAATTCGGGATACACCTGACCGCGAACAATCTCGAACGAGCGTATCGCCTGAGCCGGAATCTTGAAATATGCGGCAACCTCCTCAAATGTCAGTCCTTCGTTAAGCATTGCATATGCCGAGTCAATCCTTGCCTTTGCAAGCTTGACATCGGCTGCGGAAGCCTGCTGTTTTGCAAGGAATACAATGTGGGCAACCTCAATGAAGCCATCAAGACCAATTGTCGCCGAATCCTTTGCATATACCTTGTAGGCCTCATCATTGATAAAACAGGTGTCAACAAGATAGTTCTCGGCCATCAGCTTGCGGTCACGCTCATACTCCTCCTTGAAAGAGGTGAGTGTGTCAAGCTGTTGCGCCTCGGCCTCGGCAACCTTCAACTTGAAATCGACATACATTGGAAGATATTCCTCCACAGTCTGACCCTCGCCGGCAAGATTAGTATTGTTCTTATTGAAGGCATACTCGAATTCAGAGCGTGTTACCTCCTTGCCATTAACACGCATCAGCACAGGATCGGTTACCTGTGCCAATGCAGTTGTAGATGCCAGCATAAAGAATGCTGCAATATTCTTGAATCTCATTTTATAGTCTTTTATTCAGGACGGCTATAGTTGGGAGCCTCGCTGGTGATGGATACATCGTGTGGGTGACTCTCAAGGACACCGGCATTTGTTATGCGAACGAATTTTGCATTGTGCAATGCCTCGATATCCTTTGCTCCACAATATCCCATACCTGAACGCAAACCACCTACCAACTGATAGATTACCTCGTAGAGTGTTCCCTTGTATGGAACTCGCGCAGCGATACCCTCGGGAACAAGTTTCTTCTTGTCTGCTGTATCGGCCTGGAAATAGCGGTCCTTTGAACCGTTCTCCATAGCCTCCAATGAACCCATACCACGGTATGACTTGAACTTACGGCCATTGAATATGATTGTGTCACCGGGAGACTCCTCTGTACCGGCAACAAGCGAACCGATCATCACACAGTAACCACCGGCAGCCAATGCCTTCACAACATCACCCGAATAACGCAGACCACCATCGGCAATCAAAGGCACACCGGTACCCTCAAGTGCCTTGGCAACATCGTATACAGCCGACAACTGTGGAACACCCACACCGGCAACGACACGTGTAGTACAGATTGAACCAGGACCGATACCAACCTTTACTGCATCGGCGCCGGCCTCGGCCAACATCTTTGCAGCCTCGCCGGTTGCAACGTTACCGACAACAATATCAATATGTGGGAACAGAGCCTTAGCCTCCTTCAATTTCTGGACAACACCTGCTGAGTGACCATGAGCTGTATCAATTACCACAGCATCGACACCTGCGTCAACAAGCGCCTTGATACGATCCATGGCATCACCTGTCACACCGACACCCGCAGCAACACGCAAGCGTCCCTTGCTATCCTTGCAAGCCATTGGCTTGTCCTTTGCCTTGGTGATATCCTTATATGTGATAAGACCTACCAACTTGCCGTCATTGTCAACAACCGGCAATTTCTCAATCTTGTTCTCACGCAAAATCTTGGCAGCAGCCTCCATATCGGTCTTCTGGTTGGTAACCACAAGCTTGTCGGCTGTAGTCATGATCTCGCAGATAGGACGCTCCATATTTGTCTCGAAACGAAGGTCGCGGTTCGTTACAATACCTACGAGTTTGTTACAGTCATCAACCACAGGGATTCCACCAATGTGATACTCTGCCATAATCTCAAGCGCATCCTTCACAGCCGAAGTGGCATGGATTGTAACCGGATCATAGATCATACCGTTCTCGGCACGCTTCACAATGGCAACCTGATGTGCCTGTTCTGCAATTGACATATTCTTGTGGATAACACCGATACCACCTTCACGGGCAATGGCAATAGCCATCTTTGCCTCGGTAACGGTATCCATGGCTGCAGTCACGAACGGAACGTTCAGCTCAATATTTCTTGAGAACTTGGTTTTCAAAGAAACCCCTTTAGGCAACACCTCAGAGTATGCTGGAATAAGCAATACATCGTCATAGGTCAAGCCGTCCATCACAATCTTTTCTTTTATAAAATCATTCATATAGCTATATATATTTTTCTTTTCAAAATCAGTTTCCAACCTCAGAAATGAACTTCACACGAACAAGACGAATCTCCTCCTCGGTATATTCGCCACCAAGCTCCTCTATGGCAACATCGATGGAATCGGTATCGGATGTCTTGAAATAGTCATAAATCTCATTCAGGTTCTCCTCGTCGAGAATCTCCTCAAGGAAATAGTCAATATTCAACTTTGTACCTGAATATACGATTGATTCCACATCGTCGAGCAACTCATCAAACTCAACACCTTTACTTATTGCCAAATCGTCAAGTGCCACCTTGCGGTCAATTGCATTTATTATGGCAACCTTCAGTTTCGATTTGTTTGCAACGGTGCGTATACGTATATCCTCGGGACGGTCAATCTCGTTCTCCTCGCAATGACGTTTGATAAGGGCGCAGAACTCCTCACCGTAACGTTTGGCCTTGCCTTCACCCACACCCGGAATATTCTTCAGTTCATCGATGGTAATGGGATAAGTTGTTGCCATTGCCTCGAGCGAGGGATCCTGGAATATCACATATGGGGGCAACTCCAGCTGCTTCGACAATTTCTTGCGCAGATTCTTGAGCATTGCAAAAAGCTCCGGATCCACGGCAAACGAACTTGACGCCTGCACAATTGTCTCCTCTTCCTCAAAATCTCTATCCTCGACAATCTTGAACGAAACAGGCTTCTTCATGAAAGCATGTCCCTGCTTTGTAACCTTTATAAGGCCATAATTCTCGACATCCTTGTCAAGATAACCGGCAATCAAAGCCTGACGTATTACCGCATTCCAACGCTTCGCATCCTCGTCGTCACCACATCCGAAACACTCAAGTTCGTCGTGATTGTGCGATATTATATCGGCAGTTTCCTTACCCAAAAGGACATCTATTACATAATCGGTCTTAAAATTCTCCTTTAATGCCAACACAGTCTCAATCACAGTCTCGAGCAATTCTTTTGCTTCCACCTGTTTTTTAGGAGTAAGGCAGTTGTCACAATTTCCACAATTTTCCACGTCGTAACTCTCACCAAAATAATGTAACAATAATTTCCTGCGGCAAACCGAAGACTCGGCATAGGCTGTCGTTTCGTGCAACAACTGGCGACCTATGTACTGCTCGGCAAGCGGTTTACCCTCAAGGAATTTCTCCAATTTCTGTAAATCTTTGTTATTATAAAAGGCTATACATTGTCCTTCACCGCCATCGCGTCCCGCACGACCGGTCTCCTGATAATAGCCTTCGAGGCTCTTGGGAATGTCGTAATGGATGACATAGCGCACATCGGGTTTGTCAATACCCATTCCAAAGGCGATGGTTGCAACAATGACGTCAATCTTTTCCATGATGAAATCATCCTGCGTCTGCGATCTCATCACAGAATCCATACCTGCATGATAAGCCTTTGCCGAAATCTCATTTGTCTGGAGGATCTCAGCCAGTTCCTCCACCTTCTTGCGGCTCAGACAATATATGATACCCGACTTACCGGGGTTCGCTTTAATGAACTTGATGATTTCCTTATCAACATCCTTGGTCTTTGAACGTACCTCGTAATAAAGGTTGGGACGGTTGAAAGAAGACTTGAAATCAGGGGCATCCTGTATTCCCAGATTCTTCTTTATGTCGTCACGCACCTTTGTTGTGGCAGTCGCAGTCAAGGCAATTATAGGCGCCCTGCCAATCTCGTTCATTATCGGACGTATGCGGCGGTATTCGGGACGGAAATCGTGTCCCCATTCCGATATACAATGAGCCTCGTCTATTGCATAGAAGGAAATCTTGATACTTTTAAGAAACTCCACATTATCCTCTTTTGTCAAGGATTCGGGAGCGACATACAGCAGTTTTGTCTTACCGGAAAGCACATCCTCCTTAACCTCCTCAATAGCCTGCTTTGTAAGTGACGAATTAAGGAAATGGGCCACGCCATCCTCCTCGTTAAGATTCCTGATTGCATCGACCTGATTCTTCATAAGAGCAATGAGCGGAGAGATGACTATTGCCGTTCCCTCCATAACAAGCGAAGGTAGCTGATAGCAAAGCGATTTGCCTCCACCGGTAGGCATCAGAACAAAGGCATCATTGCCTGCAAGCAAATTCTTGATGACAGCCTCCTGGTCACCTTTGAACTTGTCAAAACCAAAGTTCTCTTTGAGAGCTTCCGTCAAATTACACTTCTTTGCCATTTTATAATATGCCTATTTGAAAACAAAGTTATAAATATATAAATTAAACGCACAACTTTTTTCTAATATATTTTCATAAATAACACAAAAAAGTCGTCAGAGGCAAAAAAACAGACGGCGAGCTCTGTAGTGGAGCTCGCCGCTTTCATAACCGCCAAAAGCATTTTACACCGCATATTTAATGGCAGTACTCTTCTCGACTTGACTTTGGGCATATTCCTTTGTAATCTTGCATATCTTCTCACCGCTTGATGGTATCTCAAACATCTTCTCCATCATGATGGACTCCACAATAGAGCGCAATCCACGCGCACCAAGCTTGTATTCGACAGCAGTATCCACAATATACTCCAGCGCTTCATCATCGAACACTAACTCCACACCATCCATCTCCATAAGCTTGACATACTGTTTGATTATGGAGTTCTTGGGTTCTGTAAGGATATTGCGCAATGTGCTACGGTCAAGCGGACGCAATGATGTGAGGATAGGCAGACGACCGATAATTTCGGGAATGAGGCCGAACGAACGCAAATCCTGTGGCATAATATACTGCATCATGTCGCCCTTGTCTATGTTCATCTTGTTCTGCACCGAGTTGTAACCCACCACATGGGTATTCAGGCGCTGCGCAATCTTCTTTTCAATGCCATCGAAGGCTCCTCCACATATAAAGAGTATGTGCTTGGTGTTCACAGGAATCATCTTCTGGTCGGGATGCTTGCGACCACCCTGGGGTGGAACATTCACAACCGAACCCTCGAGCAACTTAAGCAGACCCTGCTGAACGCCCTCGCCGCTGACATCGCGTGTAATTGAGGGGTTATCACTCTTGCGGGCAATCTTGTCAATCTCATCGATGAACACGATGCCACGTTCCGCTTCCTCCACATTATAGTCGGCAACCTGCAGCAAGCGGGTCAAGATGCTCTCGATATCCTCACCCACATAACCAGCCTCGGTGAGCACTGTTGCATCCACTATTGTAAAAGGCACCTTCAGCAACTTGGCAATGGTGCGGGCAAGCAAGGTCTTGCCGGTACCGGTGCTTCCCACCATAATTATATTACTCTTCTCAATCTCAACATCATCGGCAGCACCACGCTGCATAAGACGCTTGTAGTGATTGTATACCGAAACCGCAAGAGCACACTTGGCCTCATCCTGTCCAATGACATACTCATCAAGAAAAGCCTTGATTTCCTTAGGCTTAGGAAGTTCCTTCATCTCGAAATCACTCTTTGGCAACATAGCCTCCTCGCGCAGGATATTATGAGCCTGCTCGACACAATCGTTACAGATATAGCCGGTCATGCCGGTCATGAGCAGAGCAACCTGGTCTTCGGTCCTGCCACAGAAACTACAACGTTTTTTTCCTTTTTCTGCCATTGGTTGAATTATTTTTTACGTGTGAGGACACGGTCAATCATACCATACTCCTGAGCCTCGGCTGCTGTCATCCAGTAATCGCGGTCACTATCGGCCCACACCTTGTCAAAAGACTGCTTGCTATGGTCCGAAATTATTGTATATAGTTCCTTCTTCAGTTTCTGGATTTCACGTGCAGTAATCTCTATATCACTTGCCTGACCCTGAACCCCACCAAGAGGCTGGTGTATCATCACACGACTGTGAGTCAAGGCCGAACGCTTACCCTCGGCACCTGCAACAAGCAGCACCGCAGCCATGCTGGCCGCCATACCTGTACAGATTGTAGCAACATCGCTCGAGATGAACTGCATTGTATCATATATTCCCAAACCGGCATATACAGAACCACCGGGAGAGTTAATATAGATAGAGATATCCTTGCCGCTGTCTACTGAATCGAGATACAGGAGCTGTGCCTGCAAGGTATTGGCTGTGTAATCATCAATCTGTGTTCCCAAGAAAATGATTCGGTCCATCATCAAACGTGAAAAGACATCCATCTGTGTCACGTTCAGCTGCCTCTCCTCAAGAATATATGGGTTCAGATACTGCGCCTGTGCCTTCATCACATCATCGAGCACCATACTGTTCATACCAAGATGCTTCGTAGCATACTTTCTAAAATCATCTCTCTCCATAACAACCTGTCTTTAATTTGTCATTAATAAAAAACCGGCCTATCGGGCATGCCCAATAGGCCGGAACTATACCCTTTGCTATATATTAAGCGTTTTCAGATACTTTTTTGTTGAAATCCTCAACAGAAACCTTCTCCTCGTTCAAAGTGATAGCAGCCTTGATACCCTGGATGAGCTTCACGTCAACTGCACGGTTGATGAGAGCCTCGCGTGTCTTCTCCTGCTTGAGCATCTCCTTAGCGTAGTTCTCGAGCAAGTCCTCGGGAACGTTAGCCATACCATACTGTGCAAACTGGTCACGTGTAGCAGCCTTGGCAACCTCAAGAACATCGTTGTCGTCGATCTTGATCTCAAATTTCTTCGCAAGCTGCTCCTTAACCAAGTGCCAACGGAGCTCTGTAAGGCTCTTCTGGAAATCCTCCTCGCTTACAGCCTCAGCACCCTCGGGCTGGTTAGAATCCATGATGCGACGGAGAATTGCCTCGTTGAACTCGAGCTTGCCAACCTTGTTCATGAGGTAGTCACGTACGTCCATCAACAACTTGTAGTCGCTCTCAACCTCGAAACGAGCCTCGAACTGCTCGGCAATCTTTGCACGGAACTCTTCCTCACTCTTTACAGCGTCCTTGCCGAATGCAGCATCAAACACATTCTGGTTAATCTCGCTTGCAACGAAGCGTGTAATCTCAGTAACTGCAAAAGTGAACTCGCCGTTGTGAGCAGCGACCTCGCTCTTCTCAACCTTGAGGAGTGAAGCCAACTCAGCCTCATTGCCATCGAATGCTGTGAAAGGATTGAATGTTACAACATCGTTTACCTTTGCACCTGAGAAGAGAGCCTTCTGGTCATCGTTCTTCATGTATGAAGGCATCATGACAGCCTCGCGTACAACAACACCGTTCTCAACAGCCTCGGTCAATGTACCCTTGAGCATGTCGCCGTTCTCGAAAGACTCTACCTGCTTGTACTCGCCGCAACGCTGTGCAAAAGCGTTAACCTGACCCTGGATCATCTCCTCTGTTGGCTGTATCTTGTAGTATGCAAGAGCGTCGCCCTTGTCAAGGACAGCATCGAACTTTGGAGCAAGAGCAATCTCGAACTCGAAAGTAAACTCCTTGTCCTCGGCCATGTTGATGTTTGCCTGCTGTGCCTCTATTGGGAGTGGCTCGCCAAGCATGTCAATCTTGTTCTCTCTGATATATTCGAAGATTTTTGTCTGCAACAACTTGTTGATTTCCTCTGCCTTCACAGCTGTACCGTACTGCTTCTTGATCAAGCCCATAGGCACCATACCCGGACGGAAACCGGGAACATTTGCCTTCTGACGGAAATTCTTCAACTGCTTCTCAACCAAAGCCGCATAATCGGCCTCCTGAATGTTTACCGAAAGGATTGCACTTGTTGCATCCTGATTTTTAAGTGTAAATTCCATGTATTTAAAATTTTAATGATTTCTTCAATCAAAAATGTACTGTAATATAGCCGCCACACAAGGGCACACTACACACCTTAATTTAAGGCGCACAAAAATACAACAAGTTGAGCACAAAATCAAGTAAAAAACGATTTTGTTGACAACATACACAAAACAAGCGGGGCAATCACCGTACTTTGCTGTCGTTTTGTAAGCTTTTGGAGCGGCAATATCCTATGAAATCATCTTACCACTGTCTTCTTGCCGTTCACAATGTAAATACCGGCTTTAGGATTGTACACCTTTCTGCCGCTGAGGTCATATATGCCCAACGGTTTCCTTTCGTCCTCCACAACATTAACAGAGGTGGCGTCGCCCACAGTCAGCACAAAAGGACAATCCCAGACATTCTTGTCTTCATAAAGTTCGGTCACATTCAGATTGAACTCTGCCACATGTCCATTTGGAGTAGACTCATCCACCACAACCTTGAAGGATTTTGTAGATTCTGCACCCACAGGCAGGTAGCTCATTCCCACATTACCCGTAACAACAGTAACATAAGGACTGGTAGTCGTGAGCGCAAGTGTACTTCTTGATTTCTGCTCATAGCGACCATTGTTGACCATGGTAATCTCAAGGATATTCTCGCCCACAGCAAGCGATGCCGGATTAACAGACTTGATTTTCACGCTATAATCGGCCTTGCCGGTAACAGCAGTCACCACTGCCGAACGTTCATACTCCTTGCCATTATAGACTGCAGCCACACAGTAGCTATACTCCGTGTCGGAAGATAGGCCGCTGTCGGTATATGAAAGCGATTTTGTATCCGCAATATATACACCATCACGGTATATATTATAGCTCTGGGCATTCGCAACAGCACTCCATGAGACATTCACCTTACTTGTACCGGCTGCAGTTGCCACCACATTACCGGGGGCAGGCAATGGATTGCCCTCGACCGCCAATGAGAAGCGACTGTAGTTGTCATACACGAAACCGGTTGAGACATCCACTACATTGTGGAACATGGCATCATCGACATGCAGTATGTACACATCATAGCCATAGCCCAATGCAGCCCACTGTTCATCAGTAAAGAAATGACGTATTGCCACATAGACCTCCTTGCCTTCATAGGCTGAAAGGTCAACGGAATATTCAATCCACCCGCCACCATCGGCTTTTGTTATCGACCACTCATCAAGCATCACAAAATCGGCAGCCGAAGCATTGCCGTTCTCCGAGACTGCAACGCCAAAATGTTCACCGTACCATGTACTCGAATGTACGCGTGCCCAAAAGCTGAATTTTCCACCCTTGGCCACCCTCACTTTGGGCGAGACAAGATAATTGTCGATAGGGATGTTGTACTCCATCATGGACGCCTGACAATAGGTCTCGCTCATCATCTGCCCCACACCTGAATGCGCCTCGCCTACACGCTCTACCTTGTGTACTCCGAAAACAGAGGAGTGCCACCACGGATGATTGCGCCCGTCATTGCTGGCATCAAAAGTCGTCCAGCCGGAAAGTCCGTCTTTCACATAGCCGTCGGCATCAAGTCCCGGCTCAAACTCATACATAAGACTCTTTACCGCAGTATAATTGTCAGGGGTCGCATAGACATCAAAGTTTACTGATATTTTATCTGGGGCATACTCGTCAATATCCACCACGTACTGCGCCGTATACTCCTCGCCAACACCCATAGCGCCAAGCAGTGCTTCACCATCGACTATTGTTACATAAGGTGACGAGCAGCTCATCCTGACCATAGTCTCGCCAATAGTGGGAGCAGTACCCTCATTAACCATGTTCACATTTATTGCCACATTCTTGCCAGGCTTTACCTTCTCGGGCCATACTGAACGGCATAGAATACGCGCATAATCGTCGAACAGCAGAACAACCTCATCACTCCATTCATGCACATCATCGGTAATTGTTACAGTCATATATGCTGTATGGCCATTAGGAATACCGGCTACCGTGCTTACAGCAAATACACTACCGGCAGAATCTCCGGATGAGAGAACACCAAGATCTGCCACACTATTCTCAATATTGACATAAGGATCGGTTGTCGAGAGAAGCACACTCACACTGCCATTGCTTGCCCCCTTGCCTGTGTTTGCAACTGTAAAGGCAATCTCCTTACTCCCACCCGCAGACATTGAGTTTGGAGAATAATCCACAAGCCTTATGTACGGACGTTCATTTGCCGCCTCAACACTGTTGACGGCAGCAAGGGCATCAATGCGGCCGGAGCCTGTCATATTACTTTTCTTATCGGTCAGTTTCTTTGCCGTAGTTTCGATAGTCTCGCATATCTGTGAAGGTGTCAGCATAGGGTTCTTTTCAAGCATAAGAGCTATTACGCCGGCTACGCATGGAGTAGCCTGCGATGTTCCCGACATATACTTATACTTGTCGTTCTCATCGTGTTTCAATGAATAGATCAAGTCACCGGGCGCAACAATGTCGGGACGTATAAGGCCAAAATGCTCCGCATCGTAGGGATAATCGCCAAAACTTGTACTTTCCCAAGTCACAGGTCCTTTTGACGACGAAGTCACATACTCATCGTTTGCATTGACCGAGCCCACACAAATAACACTTGTCAACCCACCGGCATTTACCATCTGGTCGGGATGAAGATATGGCGGAGGACAAGCCGCCGGATAATCGACATTGTCGGGCGCGCCAAAACTATCTCCATCATTTCCGGCTGCAGCACACACAGGCACGCCAAGCAGCAGTGCACTCTCAAATGTCCTGCGCAGAAGCACAATATCCGTCTCGCTTATCTGTGACCTCTTGAAGCCCAACGACATGCTTAACACATCGGCACCATTCTCAATTGCGAACTCTACGCCCGACATCATCTGCGCAGGTGTTCCGCCACCGGTCCTGTTCACGACCTTCACGGTCATCAGTGTAGCATCGGGAGCCACACCCGTCACATTACCGACAGTTCCGTCACCGCACACAATTCCTGCACAATGGGTTCCATGACCATAGTCATCTGCAATGTCAGCATTATTGGCCACAAAGTTCCAACCATTGATGGGGTCATCCTTTTCGCCATCGCCGTCGGTGTCGGCATATCCGCACCAAAGATGATCCCTAAGGTCATAGTGGTCGGGGTTGGTACCCGAGTCCAGAATGGCCACAACTACATTCTTGCCGGTATAGCCCTGTGCCCAAACATCATCGGCATTCACCTGTAGCACATGTGGCGTTGCACTATGCGATGTCGACAAAGAGACTGGTGCGTCACTGGCCGCATCATAGCCTTCGACAATCTGCACCTCCCTGTTGTAACCTATAGCCAGCACATCGGGGTGCAATGCCAATGCCTCGACAATCTCCTTTGCCGCATTGCAAGTAATGACATTGGCAATCCAATGGCACGACACATCTGCGACAAGTCCCTCCTGCCCAGCTTCATAAAGATATTCAAGCAATGCCGACTGCTTTTCACTGAAATGCGTCTTGAGTTCATCTGCAACCATCCCCCTGGCACTTCTTTTGTCTTTGGCTCCATTGACAGCAGCCCTGACACGCGCCGGCGCCGGCTGGGACTTGAGCACAATGTTCACACTGATCATTCCACAGGCATCACCGGCAAGCACCGTTTGCAATTCACGGTCTATCACCATACGCTGCTGCGCATGACAAAGAGGACAGAAGCACAACAAAAGTGCAACTGCCAAAGATTTTATCTTTTTCATAAAGTAATGGATTTTACAGATTCAGAATTATATCAGAACTGGAACTCACGTTTGCGGAGTACGAAATCGCGACCGAGATATTTCTCGCGTACAATAGGATTTCCGGACAACTCCTCGGGGGTACCCTCGAACAGCACACGGCCCTCAAACAACAGATAGGCGCGGTCAGTGATGCTCAATGTCTCCTGCACATTATGGTCGGTGATAAGAATACCGATATTTTTGTCTTTCAATTTCCACACGATATGCTGAATATCCTCGACTGCAATGGGATCGACACCGGCGAAAGGCTCGTCGAGCATGATGAACTTGGGGTCAATAGCCAAGCAACGCGCAATCTCGGTACGACGACGCTCGCCGCCCGACAGACGGTCGCCAAGATTCTTGCGCACCTTTTGAAGACGGAACTCGGCTATGAGACTTTCCAGTTTATCTTTCTGATACTCCAACGGCTTACCGGTCATCTCAAGCACTGCGGCAATATTGTCCTCGACAGTCATCTTACGGAACACGCTGGCCTCCTGTGCCAGATAGCCGATACCGGCACGTGCACGCTTATAGACAGGATATTTGGTTATCTCCTTCTCGTCAAGGAAGATGCGCCCGCCATTAGGAGTTACCAGGCCCGTTGTCATGTAGAACGAAGTCGTTTTACCGGCACCGTTAGGACCAAGCAAACCAACGATTTCGCCCTGCTTCACATTGAACGACACATTGTTCACAACTGTACGCGAACCATATTTCTTCACAAGATTCTCGGTGCGCAGAACTGTTGCCTCATCGACTTTGCCTGTAATATCCTTCTCCATACCCGGTTCTAAAAAAATCATTTTGGCGAAGATAATGCATTTTTGCCGTTCGGGCAAAAAAAGTGCCATTTTATAGCAGATTTGGAACCGGCATCAAATATTGCAACCCTTATTAACACAAATAAAAGACAAAAAGTAGTACCTTTGTACATATTTTACGCAAAACATACAATCATGGCAATGTTCACAGATACCATAAAGACATTCGGCAGCTATCTTCTGTTGATGAAGAGAGTACTGACCAAGCCGGAACGATGGGGCATGTTCTTCCGTCGTACCCTTCACGAGATATACCAGTTGGGCGTGAATTCCATCCCCATCGTAATGATAATATCGCTGTTCATCGGTGCAGCCCTGTGCATACAGATGAAGACAAACGTCGAGAGCCCATGGATGCCCAAGTTCGTTACCGGCTACGCAACCCGCGAGGTGCTTCTGTTGGAGTTCTCGTCGACAATCATGTGTCTTATACTTGCCGGAAAGGTAGGCTCAAACATCACGTCAGAGATTGGAGCGATGAAGGTCACACAGCAGATTGATGCACTTGACATGATGGGAGTGAACTCGGCAAATTTCCTTATACTACCAAAGATTACAGGACTTGTCATCACCATCCCTATCCTTGTCATCTTCAGTATAGCGGCTGGTATCGGAGGAGCATTCCTCATTGGCATACTCACCGGAATAATGACAGCCGAAGAGCTCACCCTTGGTCTGCAGCATGAATTCACCGTGTGGTTCATCTGGTACAGCATTATAAAGAGTTTCTTCTTCGCCTTCATCATCACATCGGTAGCATCGTTCTACGGATACACCGTGAAAGGCGGTTCCATCGAGGTGGGCAAAGCAAGCACCAATGCCGTTGTCAGCTGTAGCGCGCTTATACTTTTTTCCGATATTGTGTTAACTAATATTATGATGCAATGATAGAAGCCAGTTCCATATATAAACAGTTCGAAGGCCGCACGGTGCTCGACGACATAAACGCAACCTTCGACAACGGCATCACCAACCTCATCATTGGCCAGAGCGGTGCCGGAAAGACCGTGTTACTCAAGTGTATCGTTGGCCTGCTCGCCCCCGACAAGGGCAAGATCATATATGACGGCCGTTGCGTAAACGAACTTAAAGAGAAGGAGAAAATAGCCATCAGGCGCGAGATTGGAATGCTGTTCCAAAGTGCGGCACTGTTCGATTCAATGAGTGTGCTCGAGAACGTCATGTTCCCACTCGACATGTTCTCCAACATGACATACAAGGAGCGTCTGGCACGCGCCAGAGCCTGCCTCGATAGGGTAAACCTCATCGAAGCCCAGGACAAGTCGCCCGAGGAGATTTCGGGAGGTATGCAAAAACGCGCAGCAATTGCCCGCGCAATTGCCCTTGAGCCCAAATACCTCTTCTGCGACGAGCCGAACTCGGGACTCGACCCCCAGACATCGCTTGTCATTGACGAACTCATCCACGACATCACAAAGGAGCTTGGGATAACCACCGTCGTCAACACTCACGATATGAACTCAGTGATGAACATAGGTGACCACATACTGTTCCTTTCGGGCGGCAAGCTTGCATGGGAAGGCGACAAGACACAGATTCTCAACACCAACAACGCACAGCTCAACGAATTCCTCTTCTCGAGCGAAATTCTGCGCCAGGTAAAGCAGCAAGCTACCGGCGGCAAATAAAATACCCCAATAAAACAACAGCATCGGTCTCCCGTTTGCGGGAGACCGATGCTGTTGTTTTTCCAAATATCATTTGCGTTTTCCCAACGCCAGGTTCAAACCGAATGTGATATGCGCGTTCATATTATCAAGCGGAATATACTGCGGTGTAACCCTTGTAATCATATAATCGCTGCCGACAAACAGATTTATACCGGCAGGATGGAAATTGAGCATCCATCCAAGCGATGTTCCATAGGTTCCATAGCCATAGTTGACCGACAACTCAAACCATTTCAAGGGCGAAAGGTTAAGATATCCGCGCGCCTCGTACCACTTGTTGCTTTCATAAGGAGAAAAACGCTGGGCATATAAAGCGCCCACAGAAAGCCCCCTATAGAAAGGCATGTTGTACTCCGCACCAAGATACATTGTCGTATTCAGGCCGGTCTTGGCACTGCTTGTACCATCATAATTGAACTCGACAAGCTTTGATGCGTCCTCGGCAAGCCTCTCAAGTTCGGCATTTACCACATTCTCGGCATCGTTGTAGTCTATCTCACCGAAGCCATTGAATTCAACCTTCGCATCAGTGCTTTGTCCGCTCATCATATATCTCCAGTTTATAAAGCCCAGGTCTACAACCGAAGCCGAGAGTTTCAGTCCCGGAGCAAATCGTTCCATATCATACACGAATCCCAAGTCTACAGCAAAACCATTTGATGCACGAAGATTAATCAAATCATTAAACTCAACTTTGAGATCGGCGCCTGTGATGACATTGTTTTCATCCAGTTGCAGATTTGTTTCGCACAAAAGAGCAGCCTGCGCCTGGGCATGACTCTCGACCATCCAGCGCTGTCCACTGAGTTCAACATTCAGTTTATCTACAAGAATATTGGCGTGACCCACTCCAAGCAGATATTTTGCATTTACACCCAGGCGGAAACCGTCGAATATGTCATGAGAATATCCAATTGTCGCTGCGGCATAGTTCATTGTATTTATGTTAAGCCCCGAGAAACTATAGGAACTCTTCTGCAAGCCCTTCTTTGCAAATTCAAAGAACCCCTTGGGCAAGGACACATCGGCCGATGCATGCAGAGAGAGGTCAAATGAGAAATAACCGCCGAACATGCGGAAACCGAGAGCCATCAACGTTTCGTCCGCATTCAAGCCCAACTTGACATTCTCAGGAATCTTCTTCAAGAACTCTTCTGCGTTTACAGAGCCACTCATGAATGTAGCAAGTTCATTCTCGCCACGTGGGTAAAGGAAATTCGCAATACCCACATTTCCCTTTGTCCTTAAAGATGTGTTACCAACCGCCAACGAGAAATAACCGCGTTCGGCCTTCATAGCCGGGTTCAACTTACTGTTGTACAGCATTCCATCAAGAAAATATGACGAAAGTGCAGTCTGTGCCATACTTGTCTGCGAACATACAAGAACAGCCAAAGCCACCAATATATATCTGATATTTTTCATAGCCCTTACTTATAATTTATTTGTCAAAATCCACTTCAATATCACCCGACACCTCAAATACTATATTGGATATCTTCAATCCCTGTTCGCCCTTGATGGCAGCCGCGCCAACTGTGTGGTCCGTTGCAGCCTCAAGCGAGAATGCCAAGCCGTCCAACAACGATATGTCACCACTCTTGCTCTTGATGCCAAAGACAAATTTCTGTGGCTCACCACCTGCACAGAGAGTTCCCTTCTCATCCAACAACGCATCACCGGCGCCGGCGGCAATCTTCAATTCATCAATTTCAATATCGTCAATCACATTACCATAGACATCAAGCGGAACAACCTTGAGCAAGAGGCCAAGCGGTATGGTATTCACAATATCCATCTTTGCACAAAGCGACACATTACTGAACATACTCATTGTTTCGCCAAGATTGGTATCCAATCCGGTAATTGTATCATTGTAGCACAGGTGAAGATCCTCAAATTTCAGCGGAATGACTACAGAATAAGTCGCATCCAACTTTATCGGGTCACAGATATCGATATGATGAGTCACACCGTCTTCTATAATTTCGGGGTCAATCTTCAGGCTCAACGAGTGTGGCACCTTCTTCAACAGGTTTGCAAGGTTTGGAATTTCAACATTCTCATAACCCGCCTTGCTGATATTTGCAGTATCTGTCGTCAAGAAGAGTTTTGTCTCTACAGGAATCAATTCATCGGTCATCTCATCATACTTGGCAGGTTGTATTCTCTGTACCAATTCAATTCTTGAATCCTCAATAACCTGTCCATTCTCGTCGTTGCCGTAAAGAAGCAAAGTTATATCAACCGGAATACCGACAGAGTTTTTAAGTACAAATTCCAGCTGCGGGTCGGCCAGAGTTATGGAATTACCCTCTTCCCGCACAAATTCAAGCTCATCGCCAAGATCTAAATCAATGTTCTCATCAACACTTTCTATCTCTGCACGATAGATACCATGGAATCTCTTCACCGAGATATCACCAATTTCGAGTGAAACATCAAAAGAGATGTCATTTCCAAGAGCTGCAGAATGGAACTCCGCGCCACTGATTGACGCTTGGCCGTCTACAAAGACATCGCAATTATACGACAAGTACGAATTTCCGTCGACAGAGTCTTTTATTACCAGCCCGGCAGAACCGTTTTCACCATTAGTAAAGTCCATTCCACTGCACAGCAATTCAAACACAAGTGGTTCCTTGCTTGATGGATCATAGCTTGTGCTTACGCTCAAGACACTGTCTTCTATAACAATCTCATCACTCCTTTTCAAGGTCTTCATCTTAAGGAATGACGGCAAAGTTACATCAACATCCAGTTCAATGTTGTCAAGCATATCCAAACCTTCCACATTCAAAGCCAGACGAATAGGTACATCTTCCTTGAATCCTATTTTTTCAACACGACCAACCTCGCTCGGTACTTTCTCGTTTATATCAAAATTAGAACTGGCATTCAACGACGAAATGATTTCATCGGTGTGCACAACGGCATCCTTTATTGCAAGATCAGACTCCGACAAATAGAAACGCGCCTCTTTGTCTCCTTTGAGTTTACCAAGTGCCTCAACCATATTGTCCATATCACGACCGGCAAGATAGAAACAACCACTCTCGTCGGGATTGTTCAAGTTCACACAAGAAATCATGGCTTTCACGTCCATGTGACAAGAGTCGTCTTCCACCGGAAGATTCAAGGTCAATCTTTTGGGAGCAATTTCCCACGTACGCGAAAGGTTTTTAATATCTTTCACATAGAAAGCATGCTCTGCCTCATTGTATGTGATTCCTTCGTAATTGGAATAGTCCTGACTTATTTCCAACTGTGGAAACGCTATCTTCAAGGCATAACCCTCCATTAGATCAAAAGCACCGAGCCAAACAGTGTCCATCCTTGTTTCAAACTTGATTCTGCTCCTTTCCTCGTCAAAATCAACATAATTGATAGTATCAATATGCTCCAGATTTCCGAAATCGGCACTGAAGAGCATTTCAACAGGTTCAAAATCAACCTTCACATCTTTTGTCTTTCCTGCAGCTTCAAGGAACGCCAATTGGACGTCAAGGTCAACACCAAATGAAAAATCCTCAACCTTCATACCCTTCCTCAACTCAATTTCACCATCGACCTTATAACCAATGGTATAGTTGATGGACTTATCAATACTTATGCAGCCATTTTCTATATATCCGTCAATACCCTTGATATCCGTGATATAAAAGCTGAGCGTTGAACTCTCGCCAGTGGACTTAAAACCATCAAGACAAACAGAGTGTCCGTCAATTTTGTATTTTTCGGGTTGATCTGCATCTTCATTCAAAGCCAAAGTGAAGATTTCTGGAAAATCGATTCTGAAGTTTATCTCCTTAGCACAATCCTGCAAAACTTTTGGGTTTGTGACAACTACATTCACAAGAGTTCCTATTGTGTCGCCGGCAGTACCCAATTTGACACTTCTGATTGCATCTATATCGTGATGCATAGTGTAATCAACCTTGCAAGGCACAATTTGCTCACCGGTCGTTACCTTTAATTCTGTAAACTTATATGGCTGAGGCGAATCACCAAGCTCCGCCAACATATTTTCAAGCACGGTCTTATCAAAAAGATCAGTTCTGACTTCCGACTCAAGATGAGGCAGTTCTTTATTCAAATCCTCTACTGAAATCTTTGGTGACGAAAACGTTGCGACAGTCATATCCGTAGCACTGATATGTATTGTGTCAATATCAGCCTCCTCGAACTTTACAGAAGCACTGTATTCAACAGGATCAATATGCAATGTTATAGGGTCAAAGTTCTCCTCTACGGAAATGGCACTATCAACAGCGATGCTGTAGACACCATCGGTATCCTTACCAAGTAACTCAATCTCATTGACATCAATGAGCGAATCGAGCAGCACAGCCTTGAGGTCGCCAACAGGCACAGCAACGGTATTGCTCTCAATTTTCACATCCGTTGCAATCTTCTTGTTCAGTAAGTCATAGTTGTTGTCCACACACGAAGTGCAGAAGGAAATAGCCCCAAGCAACAACGCGAATAATGTTCTTTTACACATATATATCACAATTTTGGTCAAAAACGGATCAACGTTATCCAAGCACCACAATAATGAATTGAATACTAATTGATTTTGCAAAGATATAATAAAATTTACAATTAACTAATTTTAAGATAATTGCATTGCATTAAAAAACAGACATCCTCTTTGCTAATTTTGCAAAGAGGATGTCTGTTTTTTAACTTTACTCACCTTTCACATTTCCGCTTTCACCTTTCACCTTTCAGTTTACTTCTGCCTAATGAAAATATTCAGGCTGATAGAAGTTGGCTTTCGCTACGCTACGCCTACTTCTGCCTAATGAAAATATTCATTGGCACTCCGTGGAAGTTCCACTTGGCACGGATCTTATTCTCGAGGAAGCGCTTGTATGGGTCCTTTACATACTGTGGCAGGTTTGCAAAGAACAGGAACGAAGGAACGCGTGTCTCGTGCAACTGCATACAGTACTTAATCTTGATATACTTGCCCTTGATTGATGGTGGCGGATAAGCCTCGATAAGCGGCAACATTTCCTCGTTGAACTTGGCTGTAGAAATCTTTCTCTGTGAGTTCAAGTACACATCCTTTGCAGTCTCAAGCACCTTGAACACACGCTGCTTTGTAACAGCCGATGTAAAGATGATTGGGAAATCCACAAATGGAGCAAGGCGCTCACGGATTGCGTTCTCGAAGAACTTCTGCACCTTTTCACTCCTATCCTCAACCAAGTCCCACTTGTTCACAACAACAACAAGCCCCTTCTGGTTACGCTGGATGATTGAAAAGATGTTCAAGTCCTGTGACTCAATGCCACGTGTGGCATCAATCATAAGAATACACACGTCGCTGTTCTCAATGGCACGGATAGAACGCAACACCGAGTAGTACTCGATATCCTCGCTCACCTTACCTTTCTTGCGGATACCGGCAGTATCCACCAGATAGAAATCGAAACCGAACTTGGTGTAACGTGTGAGGATTGAATCGCGTGTTGTACCTGCAATGTTTGTAACAATGTTGCGGTCCTCGCCCAAGAACACGTTGATGATAGAGCTCTTGCCGGCATTAGGACGACCTACCACAGCAAAGCGTGGAATATTCTCCTCGGGAGCCTCCTCGGCCTCCTTTGTAAACTTTGTCAATATCTCGTCGAGCAGGTCACCTGTACCACTACCGTTGGCTGCCGATATGCAGTGCATGTCGCCAAGACCAAGGCTGTAGAACTCGGCAGTACCGTATTGCATTTCATATGTATCTACCTTGTTGGCAACCACAAGCACCGGCTTCTTTGCACGGCGCAACATTGATGCCATCTCCATGTCAAGGTCAGTGAGTCCGTTCATTGCATCCACAACAAAGAGGATTACGTCGGCCTCCTCAAGAGCAAGTGTCACCTGGTCGCAAATTGCCTCCTCGAACACATCGTCCGAGTTACGTACCCAGCCACCTGTGTCCACAAGCGAGAACTCCTTGCCACACCAGAAACAACGACCATACTGGCGGTCGCGTGTTGTGCCGGCCTCGTCCGAAATGATAGCCTGCTTAGTCTCAGTCAGGCGATTGAAAAGGGTTGACTTACCCACGTTTGGGCGACCCACAATTGCTACTAAATTTCCCATAGCTCATTAATCTTTTTGGTCGTATCCGAAACGGCGCAACTGACGGTCGCTGTTACGCCAATCCTTGTCGACTCTTACATAAATTTCCAAAAATATTCTTTTCCCAAAGAATTTCTCAAGTTCGTGACGAGCATCGGTAGCCACACGCTTGAGAGCCGAGCCCTCGTGACCGATGATGATACCCTTCTGCGAATCGCGCTCAACATATATAAGCGCCTTTATATATATCTTTCCGTCGTCCTCCTTGAATTGCTCGACAACGGCCTCGCACACATAAGGAATCTCCTTGTCATAGTGCAAGAGGATTTTCTCGCGTATTATCTCTGTAACAAAGAAACGCGCCGGTTTGTCGGTGAGCGCATCCTTCTCAAAGTATGGTGGAGACTCAGGAAGCAGTTCCATCACTCGCTTCATCACCACATCGACATTGAACTTTGCTATTGCCGATATGGGCAGAATCTCGGCCTCGGGAATAATCTCGTGCCAAAGCTCCACCTTCTTCACAAGCTCGGCCTGATTGGTCAGGTCAATCTTGTTTATAAGCACCAGGATGGGTACATCTAGTTTACGTACCTCCTCAATGAAGTCGCTGTTCTTCTCGGGGCTCTCGACAACATCGGTCACATAGAGCAGCACATCGGCATCGCGCAGCGCCGAGCGAGAAAAACGCAACATCGCCTCCTGCAACTTGTAGTTGGGTTTGAGCACTCCCGGAGTGTCCGAGAACACAATCTGCGCATCATCGGTGTTCAATATACCCATGATGCGGTGTCTTGTAGTCTGCGCCTTGAAAGTGGCAATAGATATTCTCTCGCCCACCAACAGGTTCATCAATGTCGACTTGCCGACATTGGGATTACCTACGATATTTACAAAACCGGCTTTATGCATAGTGTTACATAAAATGATAAAAACGCACCTACAAAATGCCATAGGTGCGTTTTTGTCTTTGACAAAAAACTACCCGCGTCGGCAAAATGCGTCGGCGGTAGAACAATTATTTAGACAGCTTTCTCTACAGCAAGCTTGCCTCTGTAATAACCACACGCACCGCATACGGTGTGATAAACGTGCCACTCGCCACAGTTAGGGCATATAGCCAATGTAGGAGCTACTGCCTTGTCGTGAGTTCTTCTCTTGGCAGTTCTAGTCTTTGATTGTCTTCTTTTAGGATGTGCCATTTTTAAAACGTTTTAAATATTTTTCAATTATCTTCTTCTATTTGTAAATCCTTCAACCCGGCCCAACGTGGATCAATCTGCATCTCCTCGCCGTCATTGTTCTCATCGGCATCTACAGAGTGTTTCTTGAGTTTACCTGTCATCTCGTGATTGCACTTTCCCGGCGCATGCACACGCTTCATTGGCAATGCCAGGACAATGAACTCATACAGGTACCACGCAATGTTCAAATCCCCTTCGCTCTCGGGAACTATCACAATATCGCCTTCATCGGCATAGCTCTCACCAAGTTTCACACGCAAGGTGTTCTCGGTATCGACATCAATTGCCAGGTCATCGAGGCAACGGTCACAAGGAACAATCACTGTTCCTGCCAACGAGAAAGAGAAATCAAAGATATCCCTGTTCTTGTTCACCGCCACTTTTGCCTTGACAGCGCCCTTCTGAAACTCTTCGCCATCGATATCAGCAAAAAATGCATTATCGAGGTCGAACTCCAATTCAAGGGAGGCAACTCTCATTCCCTTGAGGTCTACATTATACTTGTCAAATCTTCCCATCGCTACTATAAAATCAACTCAATCAATAATATAACTCCTCAAAAGCAGTGCTTTACATCCACACTATCCGATTTTAGGACACAAAGATAGTAATAAAATTCTTTAGAAACACCTAATTTGATAAAAAACTTTACTTTTTTAGCTCAATACGGAAGGTTGTACCCTTTCCCGCTAGAGATTTCTTTATATAAATGCGCCCTTTGTGAAACTCCTCCACAATTCTTTTGGCCAAAGAGAGACCAAGCCCCCACCCACGCGGCTTTGTCGTAAAACCGGGCTTGAACACATCGTCCCACTGCGATTTGGCAATACCCTTGCCGGTATCTGTCACATCCACCACCACCTTGTCGGCAGCGTCGGCTACCTCAACTATTATGCTTCCATTGCCACCCATTGCATCAATTGCATTCTTGCACAGGTTCTCTATCACCCATTCAAGCAAAGGAATGTTGAGCGGAGCAAGCAAAGGAGCACCCGTGAGTGCAAGCTCATACTGCACCTTGGCAGGACTACGGCGTTTCATATAACCCACAGCCCTCTCAATCACACTGTTCACATCGGCCATCACTGGCTCACTCTTTGAGCCAATCTTCGAGAAACGCTCGGCAACCATCTGCAAACGCTCCACATCGTGCTCCATCTCAGGCAACAACTCATCATCAGGGTATTTGCTCTTCAGTATCTCCACCCACGCCATCAACGACGAGATGGGCGTTCCAAGCTGATGAGCCGTCTCCTTTGACAAGCCCACCCACACCCTGTTCTGCTCGGCACGCTTTGAATTGAGGATTGCCACAAAGCAGATGATGAAAAACACCACCACAACAGCCAGTTGAATATATGGATAATAGGCAAGCTGAACCAATGTGTCCGAGTCGTCATAGTAAATATAGTGCTTGTTGCCATCGCCAAGCGGAACCTCAATCATTGTGCCCGACTCACGCATAGCAGCAGCCCTTGACTCAAGTTTCTGTTCCGGGATATTGTTATAGGAGAGAATTTCACCCCCCTCGCTGACCATAATCACCGGAATAGTCTTGTTGCTGCTCAGAATCTCTTCCTCAAGGCTAACGTCCTCGTCAATATCGGCACTGATAAGAGAACTCATAGCCGAAGCCCACACCTTCATGCGACGCTCCTCTTCCTGTTTCAAATCATCCACAATGAGATTGGACACCAGCAACGAAGCCACAGCAATCACCGCAGCCACTGCAATGAGAGCATACTTCGCATTCCTGAAATTATTGAACCACTTCATACAATAAACTCTTTTATAGACTATTTAACGAGGAAAAAGAGTATTTAGTATAAAGGAATAATATAGAAGTTGACCCATGTTGTTTTTTTGGCGAATTTGTCATCCTATATTTGCAGAACGACATAACACTTTGATAGAGCATTTAAAGATACCCCACACCTTTTTTCTACTGAACCCGAACATTACAAACACTACAAGGCCCAATATTGATGAGGGGGATTGACAGCATGTCCATGTTTTGAGATCCCTCGTCGCTCCGCTCTGTCGGGATGACAATTTCCTTCTGGCCCTTAATGTCCTTGTCACCCTTTTGGGCCTTTTTCCTTTAGTAAACTTTAATTACCCTTAATTGCCCTTAGTTCCCTTATAACAAAAAACGAGCCTTAGTGTTAACTAAAGCTCGTTTTCTATAAAAGTGGCGATGCCAACGCGGGGGAGCGTTGGTTGCGACGCCAATGCGAAAAAAGCATTGGTTGCGACGAAGGGAGGTTTACCTCCCCAGAGGAGTGTGCTTCAGCACCGAGCTTTAGGTTCACAAAGGAGT
>JAZREN010000001.1:0-40060 GCA_045660825.1 Bacteroidaceae bacterium | reverse complement strand
TACCGACGGCGGTGAAACATGGAACCGTTGCGGCGGAATAAGCAACCGTGTGAATTCGATAAGGATAAATCCCGACAATACCGATTACATAACAGCTTCGGTGGGTAGCAAGGATGAAGGCACTTCGGCTGCCGGTTTCTTCATTTCGTCCGATGGCGGAGCCAACTTCTCATGCACTCTGCGCGGAGTATGCTTTGACCACGAACTGCAGCCGGGTAACCCGGACAGGATATATCTTGTGCGCCGCGAGGCCGGTCCTTGGGCAGGAATATATCTCTCGGACAATGCCGGTATGAGCTGGAGGCAGTTGGAACTCCCGGTGGATATGATGATTTGCGGCCGTCTGGCAGTGAGTGAGGCGCCGGGTGGCGAGGATTATGTCTATGCGCTCGTGACCTGTGATTCGTGGGGCTACGATGCCGGCCCGCAAGGCGGCAAGGGAACGCCCTATATCCTAATGTCAAAGGATACCGGTACTACGTGGGAAGACCAGACCGATAAGGGCGGTAAATTTTATGACATTACATTCTCTCCAATCATGGACTCTGCCGGCGGGCAGGGCTTCTTTGATATGATGATTGGTGCATCGGCGCAGAATCCTGCACACGTGCTTTTTGGCCTTACCTCGCTCTACCGCTCTACCAACGAGGGCGTGGCAAACTATCGCGACAATGGTATAGGCGGTTACCAACGCAACGACTGGATGCATTGCGACATTCAGGACATTGCCATACACCCCTGTGGCGATACATGGATATGCAACGACGGCGGAATAAAATACTCGCGTGATTTCTTCGAGACAAAGGGCGAGGACAGATATGACGGAATATATGCATCGGACTATCAGGGCTTGGGTGTGGGCTGGAACGAGGATGTGATGGCGGCTGGCCGTTGGCATAACGGCGACGTGGTGCATGCTGCAAGCTATGGTGAGGGCAACTCGGTACACGTTGGCGGTGTGGAGATAGCAACAGGCTACGTGATGAAGAGCAACCCTTGGAAGGTCTATTTCACCGATGCATCGACACGCATCATGCCACGCGAAATGGACGGTGCAATAGGCGAGGATTTCCGCACTTGGTTCAGTGACAAGAAACCATATGAGGCACTGCGCATAAACGGCGAGATTGCCACCGACCCGCGCTATGCCCTGAAGGTGTTCCTGCAGGACATGACCGATACGTGGGGCGGCTATCTCTCGTATGACGAGGGCGCTTCGTTCCAGAAGGTGTTCGATAGCGAGGGCGAGGATTTCTACAGTTATGAGTTTGCGCGCTCCAACCCCGACAGGGTGTACATTTCGGGTTGTTGGAATGTGTGGCGTTCCGATGACGGCGGCCTGACATTCCATGAGTGTACGCAACCTTTCGCCATTACCGACGACTACATACATTATACAAAGGTTGTGGTTGACCCCAACGACGAGAATCACCTGCTTGTGATATGCAACGACCGTTATGGCGCTGTGAGCGAGAGCTTCGACGGCGGCATGAGCTGGAGTGCGTATGACCTTGCGAACATTGCCGACAAACGCGTGCACCAGATTATCCTTGTGGGCGATGAGTATAACAGTACTTATGTTACAAGCTACGATGGTGCGAGTGTCTATTTCCGCGACAATACCATGAACGAGTTCATTGACTATTCAAGCGGCCTGAATCCCGGCGCACGCATCTCAAAGGTCGTGCCTTTCTACAAAGGCGGTGTGCTTCGCATGGCAACTGACCAGGGTTTGTGGGAGGCGCCGCTCTATCATCAGGATTTCATTGCGGTGCCACAACCAATGGCATTGAACCTGGGTAGCGGCAACCTCACAGCCAACCCACAGAAGAGCGTGCAGTTCGACAGTTACAGCATTGTGCGTCAGGACGAAAATACCCGCTGGCAGTGGAGTTTCTCGCCACAACCACAATATGTGAGCGATGCCACTGCGCGTAACCCGGTAGTGGTGTTCGGCAATCCCGGTAACTATGATGTCACTTTGACCGTCACTACCCCTGCCGGCACATCGTCGCGCACAATAAAGAATATGATAACCATTGAGGGTGCAACATTCATTGATGAGGCCAAGGTGGGCGAAGTGGGCATTGAAAAGAGCGTGCTCGATGCCGGCGAACCGCTTGTGGTGCTTGCCGCCGGGCTTTGCGAGGATGCACGTTTCACCGTGCATGGAATGAAAGGTAATCTGCTGCACAGCGCGCAGATTACAGCCGGTACGGAGCGTGTGACGGTTGAGGTGAACGACCTTGCAGCGGGTGTATATATCTACTCGATAAGGAGTGCGACACAGAAATTCTTCGGACAATTTATAATAAGATAACAGTTTTTGTCATTTCGAACCTTGTGTGAGAAATCTCATTATCCAAAACTTAAGAGATCCCTCGTCACTCCGTTCTGTCGGGATGACAAAAGCAATAGAATAATACATTCTCATAAAAATAACAGCCATGAAAAAAATAATACTTTCACTGCTTTGTGCAACAACAATCTTCTGTGCAAGTGCGCAGGAGCATGTGGCAAACGACCAATTCTTTACCCCTTATAAACTCAACTATCTGCCGGCAGGTTCGCCGGTGTGGATGGCGCAGCTTGCCAATCCACAGGGACTCGACTACAACGCAATGGTCGACAGTTTCGAGGTTTATCTCAACAATACTCCCGGTGCGCGATACAAGTCGCGCGATACGAAACAGGTGGTGAACCATTTTCGCCGTTTCCAGAAGGCTTATCTGCCATTTGTACAGGCCGACGGCATAATCCGTCTGCCTTCGGCAAGTGCCTATCACAGCGACATCGACAACGCTGCCGAGGAGGTGCGCCAGGAGCGTGCGCGCAAGCGTGCCGCAGGCCGCGATGCGGCAGCACCGGTGGAGTGGAAGGTGATTTCGCCAATCATGACATACGACTATCTGCATAAGAAAGTATCTCCTGCGCAGTCGAATATCCAGCGCATGAAAGCATCTCGCTCCAACCCCAATGTACTTTATTGCGGTTCGGAGACAGGCCTTGTGTTCCGTTCGGTCGACAAGGGAGAGTCGTGGCAGCCGTGTAACGACGGTGAGTGGATGGCCGGTGAGATAACGTCAATAGATATAAGCAACACTAACCCTGACCGTGTGCTTGTGGGTGCAGGCGGTGTCTTCTGGATAAGCAACGACGGCGGTGCAAACTGGGAGAATATCACCCCTGCAAAGGCTACTTATGCCCGTACCAGCAATATTTGTTTCCACCCCAATGATGACAATATAATCCTTGCCGGTGACCGCGCTCAGCTGTGGCGCTCGACCGATGGTGGCAAGTCGTGGGAGTGGATGCTCGGCGGCATGGTGTTCGATATCAAATACTCGGTGCAGAACCCTAATGTCTGCTACGTGGCCATTGAGCAAGATAACACCGTAAAGATGTACAAGAGTACCGACGGCGGTGTATCCTGGAACTTGCTTACTCTCGATGACCAGCCGCTCATCAGTGCGCGCATCGGCTTGAGTGAGGCGCCCGGCGGAGAGGATTATGTCTATCTTTGGGCTTGCCGCAGGAACCACTTGTCACAGCCCGGCCCTCTCTATTTCAGCGGCCCTGCATTGCTCTACAAGAGTACCGACGGCGGTGCATCGTTCACCGTTACCGACCCTACATCGCAGATGGAGGCTGTCGACAAGAACGGTGGTCAGGGATATTACGACCTTGTATGTACGGCATCGGCTACCGACCCCGAGGTTCTGCTTGTGGGTATAATACAGCTCTACCGCTCGACCGACGGTGGCAAGACACTTGAGAACGTTGGCGGTTATTACGGCCGTTTTGATCTCCATTGCGACATGCAGTCCATCCAGACCAACGGCGCTGGCGATACATGGTTGTCGACTGATGGCGGTGTAATTTATAGTAATGACTTTTTCCTTGCCGATGCACAGCCAAAGCTCAACGGTCTCTACGCCTCGGAAATGTGGGGCTTCGACCAGGGCTGGAACGAGGATGTGATGGTTGGCGGCCGCAACCACAACGGTAACATGTCGCAGATTGACCGCTACAACGGAGTGACGCTTTCAATGCGTGGCTCGGAGCGCCCCACAGGTTATGTATTCCTCTCCAACCCGCGCAAGATTGCTTTCAGCGATTCCGAGAATGTCATTATGCCCGATGACTGGCGCGATGAATTCGTGCCGTTCCTCGACTACTGGACCTACCCCAAAGAATCGTCGCAGCATGGCTTCTATTTTGAGTTCGACCCGCGTTATGCCCAGTGCTTCTACATTGTGCAGGAGAGTGACCGCATAGATGCAAACACCCTTTGGCGCACACGCGACGACGGTGCTTCGTTCTCCTCGGTATATACATTCGATGACCCCATAAACGCAATAGCCGTGTCGCGCTCGAATCCCGATAAGATTGTGGCCGCAACATGGGGACGCTTATACTGGTCGCTCGATGCCGGTGCAACATTCACTGAGTACAATCTCCCCGAAGAAATGACTCATAGCATCAGCTATAAACTGGCAATCCACCCCATCAACGAGGATGAGATTTGGCTGGCCGACGGCAACCCGGGCGGTTTCTGGCGCACAGTGAACAACGGCGAGAGCTGGGAAAAGATTGACGACGGCCTAACATTTGCCAACTGGGAGGGTAATGTGGAGAAACACAGTATCGGCCGTTTCTTCCTCACCGGCAACGAGAAGAATGGCGCCTATGCAATAGCCTACACACTGGGCTACCTGAATGAGACCTACAGTACCACACGTGGTCGTGTGCTCTACCGCGACGATACCACCGACGGATGGATAAACATCAGCGACGGCTTGCCAAAGGTGGTGAACCTGAACCGTATGTTACCGTTCTACAAGGAGGGCGTGATACGCCTTGCAACGAACAACGGCATTTGGGAGCGTGAGCTTGTTGACCTGCAGTTCAAGCCCATTGCACAGCCCATGATTCTGAATGCAGGCTCGGGCGACAACACACAGAGCGGCTATCCACGCGAAATAAAGCTCGACAGCTACAGCATAGTAAACCAGAATGGTGCAGAGTGGCATTGGGAAATCTATCCAGCACCTCTTACAATAAGTGCCGACAACGTGCGCAACCCGGTGATTACTATTGCTCCCGATCAGACGTATGATATCTCCTTGACTGTAACAACCCCTGCGGGCACTGATACCAAATGTGTTAAGGGTATGATAAAGGGAAGCAAACCTGTGCCCGATGCAACATCAACCGATGCGGTGATGCAAGGCAAAGAACTGTTGCTCACAAGCGGTAATGTTGTTGCCGTGTGCGAGAGTTTCCGTTTTGCTGCGCGCGACCTCGACGGCGATGTTTCGCTTGTGGTCTATGACGCAAAGGGTAATGTCACCTACAGCGCTGTTGCACAGAGTGGATTTGAGGTGAGCACTGCGGGCTACAGTGCCGGTATATATTTCTATATGGCAACAGATGCTGCAGGCTTCAAAAAGACCGGCAAGTTGCTTGTTAAGGAGTAATGTTTTATGAAAAAGGTTCTGCTGTTGTTATTGTTCCTGCCATTTGCCATTTGTGGCTTGGCACAGGATAGCCTGATGTACAGTCTCGATGAGATTGTGGTGTCGGCAAGCCGTTGGTGCCAGCAGAGCCAGGCGCAGCCGGTGAAGGTTACACGCCTCTCGTTCGATGAGGCCAACACTTTCAATCCGCAAACTGCGGCCGATGTCCTGGGGCTCACGGGCGAGGTGTTCATACAGAAAAGCCAGTATGGAGGCGGCAGCCCCATGATTCGCGGCTTTGCCACCAACAGGCTTCTTTACTGCATTGACGGCGTGCGCATGAACACTGCCATATTCCGTTCGGGAAACATACAGAATGTCATTTCGCTCGACCCCTTTGCCATTGCCGACAGCGAGGTGCTCTTCGGTCCCGGTGCGGTGGGCTATGGCAGCGACGCTATTGGTGGCGCAATGGTGTTCTCTACGCTTGAGCCTCGTTTGGCTAAAGGTAAATCGCCGTTTGTGCATGGTTCTGCGACTGTGCGCACGGCAACCGCATCGGATGAACTCACTGCGCATATTCATGCCGGGGTGGGGTGGAAACGTTGGGCATTGCTCACAAGCCTTACATATTCCTCCTATGGTGACATGCAACAGGGAACGCATGGCCCCGATGACTATGTGATGCCATACGTGGTTGTTCCCGGTTTTGCTGCCGATGGAACGGTCGAGGATTTGGTGATTGACAATGTTGACAAGCGCAAGCAGACACCGAACGGATATTCGCAACTCAACTTCATGCAGAAGGTATGCTATGCCCCCGGTGGCGGTTGGAATATTGAATATGCTTTCCATTTGAGTGAGACGTCGGAGTATGCGCGCTACGACAGGCATCAGCGCATGCGTGGCGGCTTGCCACGTTATGCCGAGTGGAACTACGGCCCTCAGTTCTGGATGATGAACCATTTGCGTGTCAGTCACACAGGTGGCTGCATAATGTACGACTCCATGAAGGTGAACCTTGCCTTGCAACGCTTCGAGGAGAGCCGCATAAGCCGTGACCTCAATAAACCGCGCCGCGAGACGCAGAGCGAGGCGGTCGATGCGTGGAGCGCGAATGTCGATTTCATAAAGTCGGTCAGCGACGGGCTTACAATCTCATACGGTGCGGAGTATGTGCAGAACAATGTGCGCTCAAAAGGTGTGGCAACCGATATTGTAACCGATGCCACGGAACCGATGGCGGCGCGTTATCCCAATGCCGAGTGGTACAGCGCGGGTCTCTTCGCACAAGCCGAGTGGCATGTGAACAACCGTCTTAATCTTGCGGTTGGTGTGCGTTATAACCATTATCTCATGGATAATGATTTTTCAACTGTAGGCTACGAAATACCTTTTGAACCTCGCCAAGTATCATCGGCCGGAAGCGTTAGCGGAAATGTAGGTATTAATTGGCGCCCTGCGTCGGGGTGGCTCTTTCGCGTGAACTATGCGCGCGGCTTCCGCGCCCCCAATGTCGATGACATGGGCAAACTCTTTGACAGTGCCGACGGTTGCGTGACAGTGCCTAACCCTGCGTTGAAACCAGAGTATGCCGACAATGTCGAGCTTGGTTTTGCAAAGCACATAGGCTCTTTCTTGAAATTCGATGTGACGGCCTATTATACCCATCTCACCGATGCAATTGTGCGCCGCGATTTTCTTTTCAACGGCAATCCCACAATGGAGTATCAGGGCAGCGAGTGCCGTGTGCAGGCGTTGCAGAATGCCGCAACGGCAAATGTGTGGGGTGTTCAGGCGGCAGTGGATGCCAACTTTGCAAAATGGTTCTATGGGGAAGCGCGCGTCAGTTGGCAACGCGGTTTCGAGGAAATGGACAATGGCGATGTTTCGCCATCGCGCCATGCCGCTCCGCTCTTTGGGCGCGTGGCTCTGGGCTTCAGGAACGAGAGGTTGAATATTGAGGCCTTTGCAGCTTTCCAGGCGCAGTGTACAGCAGCCGATATGCCGGTAGAGGAGAGGGAGAAGGCCGAAATCTATGCCCTAGATGCCGACGGCAATACCTATTCACCGGCATGGTTCACGCTCAACCTGCGTGCATCGTTGCAACTCGCCCGCGGCTTTTCGCTCAATGCAACGCTCGAGAATATTGCCGACAAACGCTATCGCCCCTACAGCTGCGGCATCAGCGCCCCCGGCCGGAATATTACAATGAGCCTTAGTTATAAGTTTTGAGGGGCAAACGGAAAAGTGAAAACGGAAAAGTGAAAACGCAGTTTCGACAATGCGTAATACAAATATGGTACAGCATGGAACGATAAAAAGTACCCAAGAAAATAAGGCATGTACCCAAGAAACCTCTGTAAGTACCCATAGGAATGACATCTAAATGAATTCTTATATCCATTCACGGATAACTGTTAGCGTATGTTTTGCTTTGCTCGCAAATTGGTGGATTTTCTCTGTTGGTTTTAAAGTATTTTAATAGATTCTTCTTTTTGTCGTTGTATCTTATTACTTTTGCTATATATGTAGATTGAAAACGCAATTAAAAATAGTATCTGAATATGAAAGGCGATGCGCAACCATTAATAAAATTTTTTGACGGTTCTGATAAAAGATTTATAATACCACTGTATCAAAGAAATTATGATTGGAAAGAGGACAATTGTCAACAACTCTTTCAAGATTTATTGAAATTACATGAAAGCAATAGAAAAACTCATTTCTTTGGGAGTATTGTATCTAGTATTCAATCTGGAACTGAAGATAGATATATCATTGATGGTCAACAAAGAATTACTACAGTTTCGTTGTTGTTGATTGCGATGGTTAATGCCTATAAAGAAGGACTAATAAAAGCCACAGATGCTAAACTTGTAGAGAAAATCTTCAAACGTTATCTGGTGGATGAGTATCAGGAAGATGAACGAAAGGTAAAACTTAAGCCAATCAAAAAGGACATGCAGGCTTTTGATTCTTTGCTGTATAGACCAAAAGAGCAATATGTCAAAGAGTCTAATGTTACTAGAAACTATGACTTTTTCTATGACAAAATCATTCATGCAGGATTGACTATTGATGAACTTTTTGAAACTATCAAGAAATTGGAAGTCATCAATATTCGTCTTGACGAAGATGATGATCCACAACTAATATTTGAGAGTCTGAATTCTACAGGACTTGACTTAAGTGAGGCAGATAAGATACGTAACTATTTATTAATGTCACTTACGCCAGTTGAACAGGATAATTTGTATACTCGATATTGGAATCCTATAGAAGAGTTCACAAAGTATGACCCTTCTTCTTTCGTGCGTGATTATCTGACCATGAAGCAGGGAAAGATAGGTCGTGTTGATAAGATATACTTTATTTTTAAGGAGTATGCCGAAGCTATAAATGTTGACAGAGCAACGCTCCTGGAAGACATGTATCATTATGCCAAAATATATAGCCAGGTTGATAATGCGACGATTGGCACAGAAAAGTTGAATAGAAAGTTGAATCAGTTACGAACTCTGGATTCTACGATTGCATACCCATATTTTATGGCTTTCTTTGACTATGCATCAAAAGTTGGATTGGCAGAAAACGAGATTTATTGTATTCTTGATGTTATAGAAGCCTATTGGGCACGAAGGATCATATGCAATCTTCCTTCTAATGCATTGAATAAAGTGTTCGCGACGCTCCATAGAGATGTGTTGAATCATATCAACAAAGCAACCGATGATACTGCAACTCCGTATATCGATATTCTTATTTATGTTTTGTTGAAGAAGGGACGTTCTTCTGTATTCCCATCTGATGTTGAGGTAAAGAGGGATTTTAAAACACGTCAGGTTTATAAGATGCCTGCCAATGCCCGCATGTTTATACTGGAACGTATGGAAAATCAGGATAATAATGAACGGCATGATGTCGTGAAGGAACTGACAGACAAGAATATCACCATAGAACATATCATGCCACAAACCCTATCGGATAAGTGGAAAACTGCTTTAGGTGAAGATTGGGAAAGGATCCAAGAACAATATCTTCACACAATGGCAAATCTTACTCTTACTGCCTATAATTCGCAATATAGCAATCTTACATTTATTGAAAAGAGAGATATGGATAAGGGCTTCAAGGATAGTGCCTTTCGCTTGAATAACTCTTTGAAATCGTGTGAGCAATGGACGGAAAAAGAACTGGAAGCACGTCAGAAAGAATTACAAACTGTGTTTATGCGACTTTGGCCTATGCCTACTACGACTTTCAAACCATTAAAGCGTGAAGCTGAATCAATATCTCTTGATGATGAAGACTACGAGTTTACTGGAAAGAAACTTCAGGCATATATACTTCATGGGGTACGGTATGCTGTCAATACTTGGAAGGAAATGCTAGTCCTGGTGTGTGGGCATATTTTAATGGAGAAACGTTCAACAATTGAGTGGTTATGCGCTAATGAAAATCATGGTTTTTCACATACGCCTGAAACATGGAGAAAGGAGTTAGCACCTAATATGTATGTTTGGACAGAGAATAATACATATACTAAAATTAATATTCTTCGTGGAATGTTGAATGAATGTAATATTCCCTTGTCTGAGCTGGTCTTTGAGTTTAGAAGTGGTATTATTGATGAAGATGAAGAGTGAGTATTTATAATTTATATATTCTCAAAATGATACTCAGTCCCAGAAAAATGATACTCAAATAAGCGACATCCCTACAAAGGCAGAACTTGATAAGTGGATTGAAATACAAATAAGGAAAAATCCGAAAATAACAACGGATAAATTAGCCACTATGAGCCAAAGAAGTACAATTACCATAAAACGTCATAATGCTAAACTTGACAACATCAGGTTCGTAGGCAGCGGTTTCAGTGGTCATTGGGATGTCATAGATTAAATCATTGATAACTATACTATATGAAAAAACTTCTTATTACAGGTGCGAGTGGTTTTGTGGGCAGTCGTGTTGTTGCGCGGTGGCGCAATGAGTATGCTGTGCTTGCTCCTTCGCATGCCGAGCTTGATATTACTGACCGTGAGTCGGTCGATGGTTATTTCCTGCAGCACACTCCCGATGTAGTGGTGCATCTTGCGGCGTTGTCGAACACTGGTTATTGCGAGCAGAACCCCGATGATAGCTACCTTGTAAATGTTGAGGGTGCTGCGAATATTGCACGTGCTGCGGCTCTGTGCCGTGCAAGGTTGATATTCTTCTCAAGTGACCAGGTGTATAACGGCAACCTCGGGAGTGGTTTGCTCGGTGAGGATGTGCCTGTTGCGCCCGAGAATGTATATGGCCGTCATAAACTGGAGGCCGAGGAACGTGTGCTCTATTTCAACCCAAACACTGTGGTGCTGCGTGCCACATGGATGTATGACCGGGAGCGCGAGGGCATGCCGTCGCATGCGAACTTTGTGCAGAACATTGCAAAGGCGGTGAAGGAGCGCACGCCAATAGTGTTCCCGGTGCATGAGTACCGTGGTATAACATGGGTGCGCGAGGTGGTCGAATTCCTGCCACTGACGTTCAATCTGCCATCGGGTGTATATAACTATGGTGCCGAGAATGACACGAATACATACGAGGTTGCATGCTGCTATTGCGAGATGCTTGCAGGCTTGCAGTCGGGTGCTTTGTTGCAGTCCGATTATGACCGTTACCCGGCACACGAGCGCAACCTCTCAATATCAACCGACAAGATTTTCCGTGCATCGGGTGGTGCGATATGTTTTAGTAGTACACTCGATGGGTTGAGGATTTTCCATGATGTGGATATGTAGACAAACCTATTATTGCTATAATATTTATGAAAACAAAGAAATATGATATCTTTATCAGTTATCGCCGTTCATCTTATGATACGGCTAATCTGATAGCGACGCGTTTGAAGAGTGCCGGTTATTCTGTATTCTTTGACATGGAAACATTGCGCTCGGGAAAGTTCAACGAGCAGCTGTTCAATGTCATTGAAACCTGTACTGATTTTCTGTTGGTGTTGCCTCCGGGTGCTCTTGACCGCTGTGTGAATGAGGACGATTGGGTGCGTCTTGAGGTCCAGCATGCGATGAAGAACAACAAGAATATCATTCCTGTAATGCTGAATGGTTTCCAATGGCCTGCCGAAATGCCTGATGGACTTGAGGAACTGTGCTATTACAATGCTTTGACTGCTTCTTCAGTCGAATATTTCGACCTCTCCATGGAGCGCCTGCAAAGGAGTTATTTGCGTAGCAAACGCCACCTGCTGTATCATAAGTTTACTAAATTAATGTTTGTATTTGTAGCTTCGTTGCTATTGTTGTCGGCTGTTGCATGGGGTATATTCAGATATTTGTCGCGTGATGTGTGTACCAAATATGCAACAAAACTGGTTGCAGAGGCAAGCATGGTCCACCTTGTTGCCGAGGAGAACAGTAAACTCGAGAAAGAATGGACGGAGTATGAGAATGCTTTCAGTTATGGTGCATCGCAATCTCGGCTTGAGGATATGAGAAATGACCTGCGACAGGATATTGATGCGGCTGAAAAATATGTCAAGGACTCTTGGTCTGCTGCCGGAATAGAGGCTACTCCTTGTGAAATAGGGGCTTACCACTCGTTCTTGCTATATATTAATGGTATTAATGCCGAAGACCTCTCTCACTCGGCACCATCGGCGTCGGCTCACTTGACGCAGCTCCAGACTGACATGGAGTATTTGCGCTTTGCACTTGACAATCACTCAACGTATGCAAACAGCTATGGCAGTTCAAGTTTTATATTGTGTAGACATCTGATAAATATTTACTATGCCGAGATTCTGAAGGCACTCTCTGAATTTCCCGAGGCTTCTCTCAAGACATACAATGAGATGTCCCGCTTTTGGAAATTCTTCCCGAATCACTATGAGTTTGGACGTGATGAGAAATATTACGACAATATCATAGAAAAAGAATTCGCTTTGGCCGAGAAACTGATGTCGAAACACTCTGACGAAATTGAAAAAGTTGATGCAGAATTGAACGATTTCTTGCGTGATAACAATACGCCTGGTGCTATGAATGACATGATGAAGAATCTGGACAAAAGCGTGACCGATTATTTTGAAGAGACGAAAAACTCCTGTTGTTTTGCCGAAACAGATGATATGCTGACAAAATTGATAAAAGTATATTATATGGGCTCTTGTATCAAGTTCGTGCATCTTGCCCAGCAGGAGTTGCAAGCCGAAGGGTTTAATTTCAAGTTGACGGTTACGCCGGATGAGGTTTGTGACGAGACACTCGAATTGCTTGATATGTTTGAAAAAGAGTACCCCGAAAACCATGGATATACAGCTTCTTTGAAAGCATATTTCAATGCAATTGCAAATAGTGAAATAGAATATACAGGAGTGCTCATACATGCATTCCGCGAAAATTTCATGCATCCCACATTACAAGTCGGCGATATTCTGGTTGAATATGACGGTAAGACGGTGATGAGTATCGAGCAGTTGAGCGCTGCGTATAAGAACAATGTGAACGCGCCTTTTACCGTGCTCAGGCTCGACAATGGCTCGTTGAAACCTGTGCGCATTGAAAGATTGGACAATCCCGACGATGTCGGTTTTATGAATTTTGTCTTTGGCGTAGAAGAGGCTTTGACAGAGGAGTGATGTGCTGTATACAAACGAAGAAGACTGTCAATGACAGCCTTCTTCGTTTGTATTTACCAGAACTTGTTGTGTTCTGCGCTGTATTCGAACCCTGCAACTCGGAGTTTTTCTTCCAGTTCTGCGCGGTCGACATCGAGGGCGGCGCAAAGTTCATCGAGTGAGCTGTATCGGTCGCGCAGGTACATGTTCACTGTGCTGAACAGCATCATTGGGTCATTTGGCAGTTCCATTGAAGAGTGTTTTATTTATTGTTACTCAAAGACACTGTCAATGATTCCTTTTCCAATGCCAATGCCTTCTTCAATAACATTATCGATCTTTTTACCGAGATCTTTCATGTCTTTTTGGGTTATATAACCCTTGACGCGACGTCTCTGCTCCTTGAAATTTTCTAAATCCTCTTGGGTGCGTTTTTCCTTTTCAAATTCTTCTATGAGGCTTTCGAATTTCTCTTCGACTTTTGCCCAATCGTCATTGGTGTATGACTCTTGGTTAAGTTCGATTTTGTCGCCTAATTCTTTCATTTTTTCGACTGGAGACTTTGGCGTACAGCAGATAAGCATCGCTGCCGAAAAAAAGGTGATGGCTGTGGTTAAAAATACTTTTTTCATATTTCAGGGCTTTAATCTTATCATTCGTCAATCATGTTTTCAATAGATTCAAAGAATCCTTCAATGCCGCCTCCCAACTCGTTGGCGAAATCTCCCATCTTCTTGCCCCACTTGTTCAAGGTGTTTTTGGTCATATAACCCTTGATACGGCCTTTCTGGCGTCCAAATTCCTTGAGCTCTTCACTGCTGGTGCATTCCTTCTTCTCGAACTCAGCTTTGAGTTTTGAATATTCTTTGGCAACCTTCTCCCAATCCTCGTCGGTGTAGGTTTTATGCTCTTTCTCAACCTTGTCGGCCAATTTTGTCAGTTTCTCTATCGGTCCGGCAAATATGGCAGCCGATGTGAAGAGAAAAGTGATGATAAAAAGTAATTTCTTCATATCTTTCAGTCTTAAAGTTGTTCTATGTGTATGTGTCTATTTTACTGTTTCCGCAAATGTAGGTAAAAAGTAATAGAAACGCAAAGACATGTATAAAAAAGTGTAATATAATAAAGCCGTCTGCTACCAATTTGGTTGCAGACGGCTTTTGTAATCGCTTAAGGGATGTGTATTATTTCACCTCCTCGAACTCAGCGTCCTGAACGTCGTCGTTCTGCTGCTGGTTGCCGTTCTGCTGCTGGCCACCCATGGGGTCCTGTGCACCCTGAGCACCGCTCTGTGCGTACATCTCGGCGCTTGCTGTCTGCCATGCATTGTTCAACTCGGACATTGCTGCATCGATGCCTGCGAGGTCCTGAGCCTTGTGAGCATCCTCGAGCTTCTGTACAGCAGCTTCAATTGGAGCCTTCTTGTCGGCTGGGATCTTGTCACCGAGCTCGTTCAACTGGTTTCTTGTCTGGAATACCATTGAGTCTGCCTGGTTGAGTTTGTCAATCTTCTCGCGCTCCTTCTTGTCTGCATCGGCATTTGCCTCTGCTTCCTGCTTCATGCGCTCAATCTCCTCCTTGCTCAAGCCTGATGATGCCTCGATGCGGATTGCCTGCTCCTTGCCGGTAGCCTTGTCCTTAGCAGATACCTTGAGGATACCGTTGGCATCGATGTCGAATGTTACCTCAATCTGTGGAACACCACGGCGTGCAGGTGCAATGCCTGTGAGGTTGAACTGCCCGATAGACTTGTTTTGGTTTGCCATTGGACGCTCGCCCTGGAGTACGTGGATGGTAACCTCGGTCTGGTTGTCGGCCGCTGTTGAGAATGTCTCGCTCTTCTTGCAAGGGATTGTTGTGTTGGCATCGATGAGCTTTGTCATTACACCACCGAGTGTCTCGATACCCATTGAAAGTGGAGTAACGTCGAGCAATACGATGTCGCCTACACCACCTTCGTTGTTGAGGATGGCGCCCTGGATAGCTGCACCTACTGCAACAACCTCGTCTGGGTTAACCCCCTTTGAAGGAGCCTTGCCGAAGAAATCCTCAACCACCTTCTGAACGGCTGGGATACGTGTTGAACCACCTACGAGGATTACCTCATCGATGTCGGCATTGCTCAAGCCTGCGTCGCTCATAGCCTTCTTGCATGGCTCGAGACAAGCCTGAATAAGGTTGTGTGCCAATGATTCGAACTTTGCACGTGTCAAAGTCTTTACAAGGTGCTTTGGCATGCCGTTCACAGCTGTGATATAAGGGAGGTTGATCTCTGTTGATGTTGTTGATGACAACTCGATCTTAGCCTTCTCAGCAGCCTCCTTCAAACGCTGGAGTGCCATTGGGTCTGCCTTGAGGTCTGCGCCCTCCTCGGCCTTGAACTCGCTTGCAAGCCAGTCGATGATAACCTGGTCAAAATCGTCACCACCAAGGTGAGTGTCACCGTTTGTTGAGAGAACCTCGAACACGCCACCACCGAACTCAAGGATTGAGATATCGAATGTACCGCCACCAAGGTCGAACACTGCAATCTTCATATCCTTGTTTGACTTGTCAACACCGTATGCGAGAGCTGCCGCTGTAGGCTCGTTCACGATACGCTTAACCTCCAGGCCTGCAATCTGGCCGGCCTCCTTTGTAGCCTGGCGCTGGCTGTCGCTGAAGTAAGCAGGAACTGTGATGACAGCCTCTGTTACCTCCTGGCCAAGATACTCCTCGGCTGTCTTCTTCATTTTCTGGAGAATCATTGCCGAAATCTCCTGTGGGGTGTAAAGGCGGCCGTCGATGTCAACGCGTGGCATGTTGTTCTCCTCAACTACCTTATAAGGTACGCGTGAAATCTCTTTGCTTACCTGTGCCCAGTTCTCACCCATGAAACGCTTGATAGAGAAGATTGTGCGCTGTGGGTTTGTCACAGCCTGACGCTTTGCAGGGTCACCAATCTTGCGCTCGCCGTTGTTGTCGAAAGCGACAATTGATGGAGTGGTGCGCTTGCCCTCGCTGTTTGTGATTACTACAGGCTCATTGCCCTCAAAAACCGATACACATGAGTTGGTTGTACCCAAGTCAATACCAATAATTTTTCCCATAATTCTATTATTTTATTTATTAATCATTCGTGTTTTCTTGCGACTTTTTCGCAGCCGCTTCCGTTAGATATTAAACAAAGTGCATGCCAAAGGGTTTTTGAATGATTTGATTTGTCACACTCTGCTTTTGTGGCACTATTTTCTGTCAAAAGATGCTGTTTTGTATGACATTGTGTCATGTTTTAGCTTTTTGTGTATATTGATTTGTCATTGTGCCCGCCCTGTGAGTGCTTGTTCGCATGTTTCTCAAAAAAAAGTAGTCCAGCAGTGGCTACACCGTTGCATTTCTGTTTTTTTTGTATTACTTTTGTAAAAATGTATATTGCGCGGTTTGTGCTGTGCGGTGTGCTTGAGAGTGAAACAATAATAATTAAGATATTTATCAACTTTTAATCGTTCAGTAAAATGGGAAAAGTTTTGATTATAGGAGCCGGAGGCGTGGCAACTGTTGCGGCACATAAGGTATGCCAGAATACAGAGGTTTTTACCGAAATAATGATTGCCAGTCGTACAAAAAAGAAGTGCGATGCATTGGCTGACGTGCTTAACAAGAAGTACGGGACAAACGTGCAGACAGCGCAGGTGGATGCGGACAGTGTGGAACAGTTAGTTGAACTGCTTGGTTCATACAAACCCGATATCGTGATGAACCTGGCCTTGCCTTATCAGGACCTCACTATCATGGAGGCTTGTCTGCAGACCGGTTGCAACTATTTGGACACCGCCAACTATGAACCCAAGGATGAGGCTCACTTTGAATACAGCTGGCAGTGGGCTTATCGCGAACGTTTCGAGAAAGCCGGTCTTTGCGCCATTCTGGGTTGCGGATTCGACCCGGGTGTAACCAGTGTGTATACGGCTTATGCTGCAAAGCATCACTTTGACGAGATTCACTACCTTGATATCGTTGACTGCAACGCGGGTAACCACCACAAGGCGTTCGCTACCAACTTCAACCCGGAAATCAACATCCGCGAGATTACTCAGAAGGGACTTTACTATGAGGATGGAAAGTATATTGAGACCGAACCAATGGAGATTCATCAGCCATTGAACTATCCCAATATCGGTCCACGCGAAAGTTATCTTTTGCATCACGAGGAGATTGAAAGTCTTGTAATAAACTTCCCGACCATAAAACGTGCTCGTTTCTGGATGACCTTCGGCCAGCAGTATCTGACCTATTTGGATGTGATTCAGAATATTGGCATGAGCCGCATAGATGAGGTGGAGTACAAGGCGCCCAAGGCCGATGGCACCGGCGAAGAGGTTGTAAAGATTGTTCCTTTGCAGTTCCTGAAGGCAGTGCTTCCCAATCCACAGGATTTGGGCGAGAACTACGAGGGTGAGACATCTATCGGTTGCCGCATCCGTGGTATCAAGGATGGCAAGGAGCATACATACTATGTATATAACAACTGTAGCCACGAGGAGGCATACAAAGAGACCGGTATGCAGGGTGTGAGCTACACAACAGGTGTTCCTGCAATGATTGGTGCAATGATGTACTTGAAGGGTATATGGAGCAAACCCGGTGTTTGGAACGTAGAGCAGTTCGACCCGGATCCATTCATGGAGCAGCTCAACATTCATGGATTGCCTTGGCACGAGGAGTTTGATAAGGATTTGGAATTATAATTTACAAATGTAGGGGCGGGGTTTGCCCGCCCTTTTTAAACCAAAAGAAATAAATGGCAAAGAAAGAAGAACTTGACAACATCGCCGGCAACGAGAAGTTGCGTGCATTGCAGGCGGCGATGGACAAGATAGAGAAGAGCTTCGGCAAGGGTTCTATCATGAAACTTGGCGATGACAATTTTGAGGATGTTGATGTCATCCCAACCGGTTCGGTAGGCTTGAATGCGGCACTTGGCGTGGGCGGTTATCCACGTGGCCGTATAATCGAGATCTACGGTCCCGAGTCATCAGGTAAGACAACGCTCGCAATCCATGCAATTGCCGAGGCACAGAAGATGGGCGGCATTGCTGCCATCATTGATGCCGAGCACGCCTTTGACCGCTTCTATGCTCAGAAATTGGGTGTTGATATCGACAATCTGTTGATTTCGCAGCCCGACTGTGGTGAGCAGGCACTTGAGATTGCCGAGCAGCTTATCCGCTCATCGGCTATCGACATCATCGTCATCGACTCTGTTGCGGCACTTACTCCAAAGGCCGAGATCGAGGGCGAGATGGGCGACAACAAGGTGGGCTTGCAGGCACGCCTCATGTCACAGGCTTTGCGTAAGCTAACATCGGCTATCAGCAAGACAAAGACAACATGTATCTTCATCAACCAGTTGCGCGAGAAGATTGGTGTGATGTTCGGTAACCCCGAGACAACAACCGGTGGTAACGCCCTTAAGTTCTACTCATCGGTTCGCCTTGATATCCGTCGCGTGAGCCAGTTGAAGGATGGCGAGGATGCTATAGGTAACTCAGTCCGCGTTAAGGTTGTGAAGAACAAGGTTGCTCCTCCATTCCGCAAGGCCGAGTTCGACATCATGTTCGGCGAGGGTATCTCACGTACAGGTGAAATTGTTGACTTGGGTGTACAGTATGGCATCATCAAGAAGAGCGGCTCGTTCTTTAGTTACAACGATACCAAACTTGCACAGGGACGTGACCGCACAAAGGCTCTTATTGCCGACAATCCTGAACTTGCCGAGGAACTCGAGGCAAAGATTGCTGAGGCAATAAAGGGTAACACCGATTTAGTGGCAGAGTAAAAACAAAAACAAACCTTTTTATACTATGAAGAAGAATCTTTTATTGGCTGCGCTTGCTTTTGTAGGCTTCGGCGCGGTAGCACAGGAGAACGCTCCTGAATTCACAGTTGTGAAGGAGAACCCTATCACAAGCATCAAGAACCAGAACCAGGCAGGTACATGCTGGTGCTATTCATCATTGGCATTCATCGAGTCTGAGCTTTTACGTATGGGTAAGGGTGAGTATGACTTCTCTGAAATGTACATTGTACACAACACTTACCTCGACCGTGCCGACAAGGCTGTCCGCACTCACGGTGATATCTCTTTCTCACAGGGCGGTTCATTCTATGATGTAATCTACGGTATGGAGACATTCGGTCTCGTTCCCGAGGCTGAGATGCGTCCAGGTGTGATGTACGGCAAGGAGCTCAGCAATCACAACGAGCTTTCAGCTGTAAGTGATGCCGTTGTTGCAGCTATTGCAAAGGGCAAACACCGCAGCTTGCAGGTTGATTCAGAGGGTCAGCCACTCTGGAAGAAGGCTATCGAGGCTGTTCACGACATTTATCTTGGCGAGCGTCCCGAGAAGTTTACTTACAACGGCAAGGAGTATACTCCTGCATCATTCTACCAGTCACTTGGTTTGAACGCAGAGGACTATATCTCTTTGACATCTTACACACACCACCCATTCTACAAGCCTTTCGTTCTTGAGATTCAGGACAACTGGCGTTGGGCACAGTCATACAACCTTCCTATCGATGAGTTGATGCAAGTGTTTGACAATGCCATCATGGAGGGCTATACCATTGCATGGGGTAGCGACGTGAGCGAGAAGGGCTTTACACGCGATGGTAAGGCTTATATGCCTGCCGATGCAAATGGTGCCGATCTTCAGGGTTCTGACATGGCAAGATGGCTTAACCTCAGCGAGGAGGAGAAGAAGAATACTCCAAACCCAACAGAGAAGTGGTGTACACAGGAGGAGCGTCAGATTGCTTACGATAACTGGGAGACAACTGACGACCATGGTATGCAGATCTTCGGTATCGCTAAGGACAAGAATGGTGTAGAGTACTATATGGTCAAGAACTCTTGGGGTGAGGCCGGTACATACAAAGGTATCTGGTATGCTTCAAAGGCGTTTACACGCTACAAGACTATGAACATCGTTGTTCACAAGAACGCTATTCCAAAGGATATTCGTAAGAAACTTGGTATCAAGTAATATATCCTTTCTTGAAAATACAAGGCGGCCCACAAATGTGAGTCGCCTTTTTTATTTGCGTATTTAACATAAATGGGTATGAAATGTGAATTTATGTTAAACAAGATGCTGTAAAAATCGCTCTTTTTCTCAATAATTGCACAAATGGGGTTAAAATGTGCAATTATTAAAGTTCTCTTGTCTTTTAGCAATACTTTTGCAAGCGATTAAATGAGTTGGCGATTTTAAATACTTATATATGGTTCACTTTTTAAATTACATTGACGAAGCAATCAAGAAAAACTGGGATAGACCCGCAGTATCGAATTACGGAGCAAATACCTACACCTATGGCGAAATGGCTGCATCTATAGAGAAGATGCACCTGTTGTTCGAAAAGTGTGGAATAAAGAAAGGCGACAAGATTGCGCTTTGTGCGAAGAACTCGGCAGAGTGGTGTATATCATTTCTTGCGATTGTATCATACGACGCTGTGGCTGTTCCTCTGTTGCCCGATTTCCTCCCAAGCAATGTTGTTGACCTTACACGTCTGTCGGGCAGCAGGATGCTTATGCTCGACAAGAATATATATGACGCGCTTTCACGCGATGGCGTGCTGTCGCAGTTTGAGTCGTTCGAGGATTTTTATGGTCTTGTGGATATTGTATCATTGGATGCTGTTGCCGGTTCGTCCAAAAAACTTGTGAAAATGTGTGCCGATGCAAGGAACGCATTCGCAAAGAAATTTCCAGGCGGTGTGAAGGCAAAGGATGTAGACTACTGCAAGAATGATGTCGAGAGCCTTGCACTCATCAGCTATACATCGGGAACAAGCAGCGCACCCAAGGGTGTTATGTTGCGTGCCAAGTCAATCTCGGGCAACATTGAGATTGCGCGTCGCCTCATCTGTCAGAAAGAGAATGGCAAGGTGCTTTCAATGCTTCCTCTTGCGCATATCATGGGTCTCTCTTTTGACTTTATCTTTACGCTTGCCGGTGGTTGCCATTTGAATATTCTCACAACAAAACCAACGCCGGCACGCCTTCTTTCTGCATTGGCCGATGTGAAACCCTTCATGTTTATCACGGTGCCTCTGCTCATTGAAAAGATTTTCCGTTCAAAGGTCATCCCTGTTCTCAAGAAGCCCGCGATGCGCCTTATGCTTGCAGTTCCCGGATTGCGTTCACTCATAATAAGGAAAGTGCGTTCAAAGGTGCTCTCTGTGTTTGGCGAGAATATTGAATACGCTGGTCTTTTTGTCGGTGGTGCAGCAATTGGTAAGGATGTCGATGATGTGATGCAGTTGCTCAAGATACCTTATGTCGTAGGTTATGGAATGACCGAGTGTGGTCCGCTTATCAGCTACAAGGGTTGGTCGCACCCAATGATTGGCAACAACGGTGGTGTGGCCGCTCCAAGAATCGAGGCACGCATTGATTCGGCTCACCCGGCAAGAATACCCGGTGAGATACAGGTGCGTGGCGATGTCGTTACCGAGGGCTACTATAACAACCCCGAGGCTACTGCCGCAGCCTTTACCAGCGACGGTTGGCTGAAGACCGGTGATATGGCCATATGTGACCGTAAGGGACACATCTACATCAAAGGACGTTGCAAGAATATGATTCTTACAGGCAGTGGACAGAATATCTACCCCGAGGAGATTGAAGAGATGATAAACAGCTTGCCAATGGTGCTTGAGTCGCTGGTTGTGAGCCGCAAGTTCGCCATTGTGGCGTTGGTGGTAGTTGACAAGGATGTGGTGGATAGTGATGAGAAGCGTGCTGAACTTGAACGTCAGGTGCTTGCGCTGAATGTCAAGTTGCCATCATACAGCCAGATAAGTATTTGTGAGCAGCGTACCGAGCCTTTTGCAAAGACTCCAAAGCAGAGTATCAAACGATTCATGTATAATTGATATGCTCAGTTGATAAGGATTCTGTTACATAGTCAAGATGGAATGGCGGCGACGTTTTGAATAGTTTGTCGTGGAAAAACATTGATTCTGTGAAAATTTTTACGGAATCAATGTTTTTTTTATGACACTTTTCCGTATCTTTACAAATTGAGAGAATTATCTTGCGCGCAATAGGACATTTTTGTATCAGTCCATGTCGTTGGCGCGTTCCGGGTGTGGTTGATTGGTGAACGTGATGAGTATTGCTTTTGTTGATTAAGATGGTTCTCGCTTTGCATTGAAAAAATAAAAACAATATATATGGGACAGAAATGGAAATATGAACCTCTTACACAGGAGCAGTCAGGCTTGGTTACAAGGCTGTCGGCCGAGCTGGATCTTAGCCCGGTTCTCTGCTCTTTGCTTGTAAAGCGGGGTATCACATCTGTTGCCGAAGCAAGGAACTTTTTCCGCCCCAAACTGAGCCTTCTCCATAACCCGTTCCTTATGAACGATATGGATGTCGCTGTTGCCCGTCTCAACAAGGCGCTCGGTAAAAAAGAACGCATACTTGTCTATGGCGATTACGATGTTGACGGCACCACGGCTGTGGCTTTGGTATATAAGTTTCTGCAACAGTTCTCGTCTAATATCGACTATTATATCCCCGACCGTAACGAGGACGGATATGGTATCTCCAAGCGCGGTGTCGATTACGCCCATTCTACAGGCGTAAAGCTCATCATTGTGCTCGACTGTGGTATCAAGGCCATTGAGGAGATTGCCTATGCCAAGTCCTTGGGTATTGACTTCATTGTGTGCGACCACCATGTCCCCGATGAGCAGTTGCCATGTGCCGTTGCAATACTGAATCCTAAACTCGAAGGTTCTACCTACCCCTATCCGCATTTGTCGGGTTGTGGTGTCGGTTTCAAGTTCATGCAGGCATTTGCCATGGACAATGGTATCCCGGCCGACCAGCTCTATCCTTTGCTCGACCTAGTTGCGGTGAGCATTGCGTCCGACCTGGTGCCAATCATGGGCGAGAACCGCATACTTGCCTATCATGGCATAAAGCAACTCAACCACAGTCCAAGCACCGGACTCAAGGCGATTATCAACGTGTGTAGTCTCAATGACAAGGAAATCAATATCAACGATATCATTTTCAAGATTGGTCCACGCATAAATGCGTCGGGACGTGTGCAACAGGGAAAGGTTGCAGTTGACCTGCTCATTGAGAACAACCTGAAGGCTGCGCTCGAGATGAGCTACCAGATAAACGAGATGAACGAGGCGCGTAAGGAACTTGACAAGAGCATGACCGAGGAGGCCAACCGCATTGTCGAGGGACTTGAGAGTTTCGATGAGCGACGCGCCATTGTAATCTTCAACCCCGATTGGCACCGTGGTGTCATCGGTATTGTAGCATCACGCCTAACCGAGGTGTACCACCGCCCCGCGGTCGTAATCACCTGCACCGGTGACATGGCTACAGGCTCGGCACGTTCGGTGACTGGCTTCGATGTCTACAAGGCCATGGAGAGTTGCCGCGATTTGCTCGACAATTTCGGTGGTCACACATATGCTGCGGGTTTCTCGCTCAAGGTCGAGAACATCGAGGCTTTCGCAAAACGTTTCGAGGATTTTGTCACCGTCAATATACTGCCCGAGCAGACTGCTCCGGTAATTGAAATCGATGCCGAGCTCGAGTTCCAGCAGATAACACGCCGTTTCTTCAATGATTTGAAGAAATTTGCACCTCATGGCCCCGAGAACAGCAAACCTATCTTCTGCACACGTAATGTGTGCGACTATGGAACGAGTAAGGTTGTTGGCCGTCGTCAGGAGCATATAAAACTTGAGCTAGTCGACAACAAGTCGAATACTATTCTCAACGGAATTGCCTTCGGGCAGAGCCGTCAGGCAAAATACATCAAGTCAAAGCAGTCGTTCGATATCTGTTACACCCTTGAGGACAATGCCTACAAGCATGGCGAGGTGCAGTTGCAGATAGAGAGCATCAATACAAAGATTACACGATAGAAGGCGATGAAATATCGCGAAATCCTTAAGACATATTGGGGATATGACGATTTTCGTGGCATACAGCGCGATATAATCGAAAGCATAGGCCGAGGGGAAGACACCCTCGGTCTTATGCCTACTGGTGGCGGCAAGAGTATTACCTTCCAGGTTCCGACACTCGCAGGCGAGGGACTGTGCATTGTGGTTACACCGCTCATTGCATTGATGAAGGATCAGGTGGCCAACCTGCGCAGTCGTGGCATAAAGGCTTTGGCTATATATACGGGAATGAAGACAAGCGAGGTGATTACTGCGCTCGAGAACTGTATATTCGGCGATTACAAATTTCTCTACATATCGCCCGAGCGCATAGGCTCGGAGCTTTTCCTTAAGAAGATAAGACGCGTTAACGTGCAGTTGATAACGATTGACGAAGCGCATTGCATCTCGCAGTGGGGACACGATTTCCGCCCGGCATATAGGCGCATCGCCGAACTTCGTGACATCTTCCCCACGGTGCCTCTGCTTGCACTCACGGCAACAGCTACCCCCGAGGTGGTCGATGACATACAGCAGCAACTCAACTTCCGCAAGAAGAATTGCTACCGCATGAGTTTCGGGCGAAAGAACCTTGCCTACGTGGTACGCAATACCGAGAATAAGGCTGCCGAACTGTTGCACATTCTGGGACGCGTTCCCGGCTCGGCAATCGTTTATACGCTCAACCGTAAGAAGACAAAAGAGGTGTGTGAGTTCCTCACAGCCAACGGCATAACTGCCGAATATTACCATGCAGGCCTTTCGCCCGAGAGCAAGGATGCAAAGGAGGAGGCCTGGAAAACAGGCGAGGCGCGTGTGATGGTATCCACCAATGCCTTTGGTATGGGTATTGACAAACCCGATGTACGCCTTGTGGTGCATATCGATTTGCCAAGTTCCATCGAGGCCTATTTCCAGGAGGCAGGCCGTGCCGGCCGTGATGGTGAGAAGGCCTATGCCGTCACGCTTTTCAGCCGCATCGACAAGCAGATTGTCGCACGTCGTTTGTCCGACAACTACCCCCCGCAGGAGTTCATCCGCGAAGTGTATGACGAGATATGCTACTACTATAATATGGCATTGGGCGACGGTCTCGACTGTACCTTTGAGTTCTCGTTGGGCGATTTCTGCAAGAAATACCATCGTCCCACACTACAGACCGACAGCGCCCTGCGCCTGCTTACCCGAATGGGCTACATTGAGTATGTCGAGGAAATGGAATATGCCTCGCGCGTGCGTTTCATTGTCGACAAGGATTCGCTCTACCGTTTCAGGGGGCTTCCTGCCGATTACGAGACATTGATAAACGCCATATTGCGCAACTATAGTGGCCTGTTCAATGACTTCGCATTCATTGATGAACGCTACCTGTCGCGTGTTACAAAGCTGTCGCGCCACCGCATGTACGAGATTCTTGTATCGCTTCACAGCAAGCGCCTTGTGCAGTATGCCCCATCGAAGAAATGCCCTATAATAACCTTTACACGCCATCGCGTCCTTGGCAGCGACCTGCGATTCGAGCGTTCGGTCTATGAAGAGCGCAAGGCAATTTTCGGCGACAGGTTGAATGCCATAATAAAGTATGCCACATCTACCGACAAATGTCGAAGCGCCCTATTGCTTGAATATTTTGGCGAGAAGGGTGGTGCGGCCTGCGGATGTTGCGATGTCTGTGCCGATGAACGTGCACGCGCTGCCAATGAACAGCCGCCGCGGCTTCAGGGAATCATGGAACTGCTCTCCGATGGGCGGTTGCACTCGCTTGAGGAACTCGACTCTTTGGGGCTCACCCGCGATGAGTTGAAAAGCCTGTTGCGCGAGCTGTGTGACGAGGAGAAGATAACAATAAACGGAGACAAGATAAAACTGAACTGATAAACATAAGACTATGATAACATTCCTAATTTGCCTTGCCGCGCTGGTGGTTTCATATTTTACCTACGGCAAGTTTCTTGAAAAGACTTGTGATATCAACCCCGCAAATCCCGTACCTTCAAAGACTATGTACGATGGTGTCGATTATCTGCCATTGCCACGCTGGAAGGTGTTCCTCATTCAGTTGCTCAACATTGCCGGCCTTGGTCCCATTTTCGGTGCGTTGCTTGGTGCGGCCTATGGCCCTGTCGCGTTCCTGTGGATAACACTCGGTGGTATATTCATGGGTGCCATGCATGATTTTGTGGCAGGCGTGATATCATTGAAGAACAACGGCTTGAGCCTGCCCGAAATAATTGGCAAATATCTTGGCGGTGGTACAAAACTCTTTATGCGAGCGTTTTCGCTGTTGCTCATGGTGCTTGTCGGAGCGGTGTTCATGTCACAGCCGGCAGTGCTCGTCGCGTCCAATATTTCGTTGCCGTCGCTCGAGATGGTTGCATTTGGCAGCACTACATGGGAACTTTTTGCGGTGCTTGCTGTAATACTTGTCTATTATATACTTGCAACCCTGTTGCCCATTGACAAAATCATTGGTCGTTTCTACCCTTTGTTCGGCGTGGCATTGCTTGTGATGGCATTGAGCATCCTGTTCATCTTGTTGACCAAGAGTGATGTCTATCCTATTCCCGAACTGACCTCGCTCGACAACTGTATTGCCGACCCGCATAAATTCCCCATTGTGCCAATGCTCTTTACAACCATTGCCTGTGGTGCATTGTCGGGCTTCCACGCAACACAGTCGCCAATGATGGCGCGTTGCATGACCAATGAGAGTCAGGCACGCAGCATATTCTATGGCGCCATGATTGCCGAGAGCATCATTGCGCTAATCTGGGCAGCCATCGGTATGGCATTCTGGGGTGGTGTCAAGGGGCTCAATGCTGCCATTGCCGAATATGGCGGCAGTGCTGCAAAGATGGTTGATGTCATAACAGAAACCACGCTTGGTCCTGTCGTTGCAGTGTGTGTGCTTGTCGGGGTTGTAGGCTGTGCCGTTACCTCGGGCGACACAGCTTTCCGCTGTGCAAGGCTCATTGTATCAGACATGTTCGGCATTTCGCAAAAGAGCCTTTTGAAAAGGGTGCTTGTTTCCATGCCGTTGTTTGCCGTTGCCCTTTTCATCATCTTCGCCTTGCCGTTTCAGACAATATGGAGCTATTTCGCATGGTGCAACCAGACATTGGCAGTGCTCACTCTGTGGTGCATCACGGTTTATTTGTTCCGCGAAAAGAAACCTGTGATGATAGGTATGTTACCGGCATTGATAATGACATACGTATGCTCGTCATATATCTTCATCTCTCCAATGATGTGCGGAATGGAGAACCGCACGTTGGCATATATTCTTGGTGGCGTGCTCACACTCATCATTTCGGCTGCAGTGCATTTCAAGGCACGTAAATGATGGTTAATATAAAACACTATTTTTGACGAAACTTAATAATTATTCCTATAAAAACAATATGTAATTTACTTGTGGCGATGATTCTGCTGTTTGCAGTGCCGTCCAATGCTTCTGCTGACACTCAGTACCGATACAAGGATGTGTATGCGACTATTCAGCCGGGCACAGATTTGAACATGCGTCAGGGGCCTGGCAAGAATAATCCTTTGGTTGAAAGAATCTTGGGAGGTTCAACTGTGAAAATTGTGAACCTTGATACATATGACCAAGGATACACTATCTGCTCTATTTCTTGACAATATTGCCTACATGGGGATTGTTTGAAATAGTATTGATGTACAAATACCATCCGGTATTCTCCGGCAAGATATCAGTCCGCGTCATTACGGAGCAGAGGTCTCTAAAGCGCAGAAATTGGTAAAGACAACAGTCGCTACACATAATTGGACTACAGAACATACATGCCCTGAATGCGGATGCAAGTGGGATATCAGCCACAGCGAGGAGGTCGGCCGTGATGAGGAGGTTCTCAAACACAGTTGGACCGAAAAATATTGATGTTATTCCCGGCTGTGTTGAATAATATGCTACTGGATGAGATTGTTTGTTTAAATTTAACTTCATACATTTGTGAGGATAACATAAATAAACAATTAAAATCCAGTAGACTATGAAAAGGCATTTCTTACCTGTTTTAGGTATTCTTCTTGTTATGGTATTGTTCTTCGTATCGTGCGAGAACAATGATGCCCCAGAATCTCCTATTTGCGAAATTGTGGTTGAGACTGACGGCAATGGCACGGTTGCAATTACCAACAATACCGGAACAGCTGTGACCATACTTAAAGGAAACACCCTTGAGGTTGTGGCAATTCCTGACGAGGGGTACGAATTTATAGGTTGGTATGTCGGTGACGATGCTACGCCTGTGAGTACGGATGCTGCTTATACATTTGTTGTCAGCAGAAGCGTTGTGTTGGTGGCCAAATTCAGGTATCCATTCGTGGCAAGCGGTTCTTCAGGCGGGCATGAATATGTCGAGTTGGGTTTGCCAAGCGGCCTGAAGTGGGCGATGTGCAATGTCGGTGCAACAGAAATCCATGATAAAGGCGAGCATTACTCATGGGGTGAAACCGAAGTGAAGTCTAAATATACTACTTGGGAAACCTACCGCTTATGTAACGGAACAGACGATTACATGACAAGGTATAATGGGCACGACGGCAAGACAAACCTTGAAATGGCTGATGATGTTGCCAACTGTAAATGGGGCGGCGCTTGGCGTATGCCCACAAAAGGGGAACTGCAGGAACTTTGTGAATATTGTACTTTCGAAGGCGTAAAAGTCAATGGTGTTCTTGGTCTTAAAGTCAAGGGTCCTAACGGCAGATGTATATTCCTCCCGGCAGCGTCATATAAAGGAAGCACGGGTAATGTCCTGCTTGGCTGGCTGTGCTATTGGTCAAGCTCCGTTTTTACCGATGACTATGCTGATGCATATTGTTTGGATTTTTTTGTCGGTTCTGTCGGTAGGTCATATACACCTGATACAAATACGGCTCTACGTCGTTTAGGCTATTCGATACGTCCTGTTGCCGAATAATATTCGATATAAAATAAAACATTAAGCCCAACTCCGTCGGAGTTGGGCTTAATGTTTTTACACGTTTTCAATTCATCATTTAGTTCCTGATCTTTATCTCGCAATTGTCGAGGCTTTCGATGATTGCAAGTGATTCAATGTGTATCCCTTTGTCGCGGAGCAACTTGCCACCGGCCTGGAAACCTTTTTCAATGAGGAATGCCATTCCTGTGATTTCGGCCCCTGCCTGCGATGCAAGGTCAAGTATGCCCAATGCTGCATTACCGTTTGCAAGGAAATCATCGACAAAAAGGCAGCGTTCGCCCTTCTGCAGGTAACTGTCGCAAAGGCATATCTCATATGAACGGTTCTTGGTGAACGAGAATACCTCGCTCTTTAGAATACCCTTCATTGTGCTTGGCACTTTTTTCTTTGCGAACACTACTGGCACATTCAGCAGGTAGGCTACCATTATGGCCGGCGCAATGCCGCTTGCCTCAACAGTTATTACCTTGTCGACGGCAGTTCCCTTGAAGCGGGTGACAATCTCCTTTGCCATCTCCATCATCAGTTTTGCATCCATCTGATGGTTGATGAAATTGTCGACTTTGAGGATGCCGCCTTCGAGACATTTGCCGTCCTTTAGTATGCGTTCCTTGAGCAGTTTCATGATATGCTTGTTACAATTGCTTTTACCTCGTTTACATCGGTCTCCTTGCGCGCGAATTCATCGCTGTTGGGGTTTCCCATTGAGACGCCGCTGTGGCGGAACAGCATGCCACTGCCAACGCTCTTGCGTGCCGATGCATGAATCTCCTTGGCTCCAGTAGCTTGCAGAATTGTTGCTGCGTTTGCGCTGCTCACTCCGCAACCGGGCATGATTATTATGCGCCCTGTTGCCTGCTCTACAAGTTCTTTCAAAAGTGTAATTCCGGCCTGCGCTGTCGCTGCCTGTCCCGATGTGAGTACCCTGTGGCAACCGAGCGCAATGAGCTCTTCCAATGCCTTGCGTGGGTCACGGCACATGTCGAATGCGCGGTGGAAAGTGATGCTCATTCCTTCGGCGGCTGCAATAAGGCGTTTGCAGGTGTCGGTGTCAATATCTCCCTCGGCTGTGAGTGCTCCAATGACTACACCGTCAACACCTAACTGCCTGCATGTGCGTATGTCCTGCTCCATGCAGGCTACCTCGTACTCGTTGTAGAGGAAGTCGCCCCCGCGTGGTCGTATGATGACATTGAGTGTTAGTCCATCGACCTTGCGCGCCTCGGCGATAACTCCGGCCGACGGTGTAACGCCGCCAACCTCCAATGCCGCGCAAAGTTCAATGCGCTGTGCGCCGCCGTCGCGTGCTGCAATGGCACTTTCCACGCTTCCTGCGCAAATTTCAAGTATTGACTTGTTGATATAAAATTCTTTATCTATTTTATGATTAGGATTTTCTCTATTCCATTCGGTTAATATTACCTGCATATTTGTGTATTCCGGTGTTTCAATATTTTTAGATACTAACCAGTTTTTAATTTCTTTTTTTACATCTGAATAGTTTTTCCAATCATACTTGGCATTTTTAGATCTCCAAATTTCTAATGAATTAAAATCATCAAATTTAATTTCAAATTCATATCTATTATCTATTCTTACATGAAAATGAGGTGGTTTTGTACCTTGTTCGTCATTTTCACCATATACATATATTTTTGTGTTTTTTGGAAGATTATCTTTAATATCAGATATTAATGACATTTCAAACACATTATGTACGTTTTTTCTATGTTCTGTTTCAAATATATAATCAGCAATTGTATTCATTTCAAACACATATAATTTATATATAATAAAGAAAAGGTCTTGAATAATTCGATTTACATGACTATTATTCATTAAATAAATCAATATTAATAATCCATTCAGTTCCTTCAATCACCTGAATGATTTGTCTATCATCATCAAAGAATGCTCTAAGAACCTCCTCACCACAATTAGCGATTTCCATTTCAAATAACTCCTTTGCTTCATCGTAATTATTTCGATTATCAAACCCGAAAGTTACCATTTTGGTGTTTTCAAACTTAACACGGCCATAATGGTTACTTTGTTATCAGCTCCACAATGTAGTCAATGCCACTCGGCACTTCGTTGAACATAAGCTTTACACCCTCCTTTGTCTTCTTGAACTTTACAGGCTGCTTGTCGCTATATGTGAATGCCTTTTTTACCTTGCAGTCGAGTGGCAGGGTAAGTTCCTTCTCCTTGCAGTCGAAGATGTGAACAAACAGGCGGTTGCCCTTGCGTGTTGTCACACCCCAATCCTGTGCGGGGATGTCGCCGGCTGTTGTGCCGTATATGGTCTCGCCGTTGGCACGTAGCCATTCGCCCATCTCCTTCATGCGCTCAAGGGCTGCTGCAGGTATTTCGCCATTGGGCTGCGGTCCCACATTAAGCAAAAGGTTTGCACCTTTGCCCGATGTGCTCACAAGCAGTCTGATGAGTGTCTCGGTGCTCTTGTAGTTCTGATCAACAAGCTTGTAACCCCACATGCCGTTCATGGTCTGGCATGTCTCAAGCGGCAGGCGGCTCACGCTCTGTCCGCTGAGTCCGGCCTTGTTCTCGCCCGGCAGGTCGCGTTCGAATATCTGGATATCCTCGCCCGGGAATGGTGTCTCGTGGTGGTTGTTGCCGATGAGGCACTGTGGTTGCAGGCTGTGTATGAGTGCATACTGCTCGTCAAGCTGCCAGTTGAAAGGTATGCTGTCTTTGTCGCGGTCCCACTTGCCGTCGAACCATATTGCACCTATCTCGCCATAGTTGGTGAGCAACTCGGTGAGCTGCTTGTTCATGAATTCGTAGTATGCAGGCCAGTCGGCTTTTGTCTTGTCACGGCCAATTACCTGTGTTCCTGTGCGTCCGATGGGGTATTCATCACGTGCCCAGTCGATATGTGAATAGTAGAAGTGCAACCTGATGCCCTGCTTGTGGCACTCCTCGGCAAGTTCCTTGATGACATCGCGGCCGAAAGGTGTCGCGTCAACGATGTTGTAGTCGCTCTGCTCAGTGTCCCACATTGAGAAACTGTCGTGGTGGCGGCTAGTGAAGCAGATATACTTTGCACCGGCATCCTTTATGGCAGCAACCCACTCCTTTGCATTGAAACGATGAGGGTAGAAGGCATCGGCTGCCTTGGCATACTCTGCCTTGTCAATGGGGTAGTTCTGCAGGTACCATTCGCCCTGAGCGAACATGCTGTATATTCCCCAATGTATGAAGATACCGAACTTGCTGTCGGCAAATTCCTGACGCGATTTCAGGTTCTCGGCAGTGGGTGTGTACTGTGCCTTTGTAACTGTCGGCACTACAATCAGCAATGCTGCAACTGCTGTCTGCATAAATCTTTTGATTGATTTCATATCGTGTGTCTTTATTTATCCTTTTATGCAAAAATATATTATGATAGTGAAAAGGACAAATAATTCTTTTGTTTTAATCATTTTGTACTATTTTTGTAATTGTGAAAAAACGATTCAATAAAACTATAATATGAAAAAAACATCTCATCTCTTTTGGGCATTGCTGGCATTGTTTATTCCATTGCAGCAACTTGCAGCCCAGGAACTGGAACCGACAGTTGAAAAAGTTACGGTTTATCGTATCGAGAATTTCGCCAACGGAAAATTCCTTTCCAATGGTGACAATGTAAACAATGATGCACGAATAATCTTTGCCGACGGCAATGAGGCCAGTGCCGGACAGGAGTGGGCCATGTACCCAACTGAGACCGATGGAGTCTTTTCATTCGTGAACCCTACATCGGGCAAGGCGCTTGATATGGCTCCGGGCGTGGGTCATCCCGTGCAGTGGAACTATGAGCCTGCAAACCCCAACCAGCGTTTCAAGATTGTGGCTCCAGGCGATGGCTACAACCGCATGGCAAATGCATCGAACCCCTATCAGTACCTTGCACCCTCGGCCGATGGATATCCCATGATGCTCACAGAATTTGCCGACCAGGATATTCTCTACTTCTTCCACAATACCGGCAAGCAGTTCTCACAGGCCAAGGTCTATGCCGGCAAGAGCTATGTAATAAGCAACGTTGCTACAAAGAACGTGCTGACAATTTCTGCTGACGCAGAGCCTGCTGATCTCATTGACGTGAAACCTTACGTTGAGGGTGATAATACCCAGACTTGGAGAGTCTCTAATGGTAAAACAGGCTTGATATTGACATCGAACAGTTGCAATATGTCAATGGATATGTTCCTCAATGGCGACAGAACTCCGCTTGTATATACCACTGAAACAGGTAATGAGAACCAGAATGTGATTCTTGAAGAGGCCGGTGACGGTTATTTCTATCTTACAGGATTATATAAGGGTACTAAGTTCTATATAAAGGTAAGTGGTGATAAACTCATTGCTTCATCTGACAAGGATGGTGATTACAGCAAGTTCTTCTTTACTGTGGCTGCAGGTCCGGTGGGCGACTATTGGGAAAACCAGCAGGTCTATGAGGAGAACAAGGAGGCTGCACGCGCTACATTCATCCCCTACACCTCTACAGATGCCATGAAGGCCGATGTGAATTACAACAAGGCATGGCTTACTCCGGAAAAGGCCGACTACCTGTCACTCAACGGTACATGGAAGTTCAACCTCGTTCCCGAACCCTCTGAACGTCCGGGTGAGAATGATTTCTGGGGCAACGATGCCGATGTCTCTGCTTGGGACAATATAGAGGTGCCGTCGTGCTGGGAGATGAAGGGCTACGACCTCCCACTCTATGTTAATGTTGAGTATGCATTCCTCAATAATCCCCCTTATATCGAAAATAAGGTTGCAGGCGTTGGCGACAATCCTGTAGGCTCATACCGCCGCACCTTTACTTTGCCTGCAGGTTGGGATGCAAAGAATGTATTCCTCCATTTCGACGGTCTCTACAGTGCCGCATTCGTGTGGGTGAACGGTGAATATGTAGGTTATACTCAGGGCGGTAACAATGACCACGAGTTTGACTTGAGTGCCCATGTACATACAGGCGAGAACAACATCTGTGTGCAGGTGTTCCGTTGGAGTGATGCATCTTACCTCGAGGGGCAGGATATGTTCCACATGAGCGGTATGCACCGTGATGTATATCTCTATGCAACACCAAAGGCTTTTGTGAGCGACCATTATATTACAAGCAAACTCAACTCTACATACAATGGCGGCAGCATGAATGTTGCGCTTGAGATTGATAACCGCAGCGGCGAGGCTGCAAGCAAGGTTATTGAGGTAGAACTTGTTGCTCCCGATGGTGGTGTAGTGGCAACAAAGAGCGAGGCTGTGGAGTTGGCAGCCGGTGTCAAGAGCATGAAGAAGAATATTACATTTGACACTCTTTCATCTCTATTGGCATGGACATCTGAGACTCCCAACCTCTATACAGTCATTGTGCGTCAAAAGGATGCTGCCGACAACGAGGAGATGGTATTCTCTACAAAGTATGGATTCCGCACCATTGAGATAAAGAACGGTGTGGTGCTCATCAATGGTCAGCGTGTATATTTCAAGGGTGTGAATACACAGGATACACATCCGCTTTACGGCCGCACAATGGATGTTGCCACAATGTTCAGGGATATCGAGCTTATGAAGCAGGCCAATGTGAACCTTGTGCGTGCAAGCCACTATCCCCGTGCTGCCAAGATGTACGCGATGTTCGATTATTATGGTCTTTATGTGATGGACGAGGCCGATGTGGAGTGTCACAAGAGCTGGAGCGACAAGAAGGACAACAGCATCTCTAACGATCCCACATGGCAGGCTCAGTATGTCGACCGCACAGTGCGCATGGTGATACGTGACCGCAACCATCCTTCAGTGGTGTTCTGGTCACTCGGTAACGAGTCGGGTACTGGCGTGAACTTCGATGCTACATACTCTGCAACCAAGGCACTGGATTCGCGTCCTGTACACTATGAGGGCTACTCGAACGTAAACTCGGCGAAGAACACCGATTTCGATTCAAAGATGTATCCAAATCTTTCCTATACACGCAACCATTGCAACAGCAGCATCGGTGGTGAGCCTTTCTTCCTTTGCGAGTATGCCCATGCAATGGGTAACGCAGTAGGTAACCTGCAGGATTATTGGGATATTATCGAAGGCAGCAATTATGGTATCGGTGGTTGTATATGGGATTGGGTAGACCAGTCAATCTACGACCCGCAGGCAGTTAAGAGCGGTGTGCTTGAGAAGAATGATTTCCCACACTATACCACAGGTTACGACTATCCCGGTCCTCACCAGGGTAATTTCTGCAACAATGGTGTCATTACTGCCGACCGTGCATGGACTGCAAAGCTCACCGAGGTGAAGAAGGTTTACCAGTATGCGAAATTCACATACAGCAACGGCACGCTTCAAATCAAGAACAAGTATAATTTTACAAACCTCGATAACTTTACATTGCGCTATTCGTTGCTGTGCAATGGTAGTGTAGTTGAGTCCAAGACTGTTGCCATGCCGTCTGCAACTCCCGGTGCTACAGCTGCTGTGCCTTTGTCATTCGGCACCTCAATGGAGCAGGGTAATGAATATGCCCTTAATGTGGAACTGCTTACAAAGGATGCCGAGGATTGGTGCGAGGCCGGTTATCCAATGGCAAGCGAGCAGTTCATATTGCAGGAGCGTGGCACATTGAAGAGTGTTGCACAGGGTGATGAGACACTCACTGTTGACAAGAGCAACGGAATATCTGTGTCAAACAGCAGAATCAGTTTCAAACTCGATAGCAGAGGCTTCATTACCGAGTGGATTGCCAATGGAGTGCAGGTTATTGAGCCAGGGAAATATCCTATCTACAGCAATATCCGTTGGATTGAAAACGAAAGCCCTTATGGTGAGCATAACTTTGGCGACAAGTTGGCGACCATCAATTCTACAACAATTACCAGTGCCCGTTCGGGCGATGGCAAGACCTGTAATGTCGTTGTAGAAGCGAATCATGCCCGTTGTCCCTATGTGATTACCTATTCAATATATTCAAGCGGAGTAGTGGATATGAAAGTCGAGTATAACCCACAGGCAACTGGTTTGCGTCGCATTGGTCTCGACATGCTGTTCCCCGCAGGCTTTGAGAATGTCGAGTATTATGCAAAGGGACCTTGGGAGAACTATATCGACCGTCAGACAGGCTCTTTCCTTGGCCGTTACACAACAACAGTAGATGATATGTTCGAGATGTATCCACACCCACAGTCACACGGCAACCGCCTGGCATTGCGCGACCTCACAATGTGGAACCCCGAAAATGGCAACACAATCAAGATTGAAGCTCAGGGACAGGTTTCGTTCTCGCTTTCACACTACGACCAGCGTCAGTATCTTACCCCACAGCTTCACCCTTGGGACTTGAAGAAGGACGATGTTGTGTATGCTACATTCGATTACATGCAGCGCGGTTTGGGTAACGGAAGCTGTGGCCCGGGTACCGAGAGCCAGTATCACTGTCCTTCAGGTCAGAAATTCACACATACATTGCGCATCAGCACAATCAACGGTGCCGAGACCGGTATCGGTGAGGTTGGCGTGAATGGCTGTGAAGTAGAATATGACAAGGCGGCACAGACTGTGGAATGTAATGGTGTAGCTGCCGGTGCAACTGTAGCAGTGTATAATTTGGGTGGCGTGTCTGTGGGCAAGGCTGTTGCCAACGGTAACGGGGCTGTGATATCACTTGCAGGCCAACCAGTGGGTGCCTACATTCTCGTCATAAAGGAGAATGGTGCGGTGCGTACACACAGGTTTGTCAAATGGTAAAATATTCTCATGCAATCCGAGCCCGGTTCGTTGAACCAGACTCGGATTGTGTTGTTTAAAAGCAAATAGTCTGTAATATGAATTTTAATGTCTCGGGAATAATCATAGGCGTAGCCACATTCTTGATTATAGGTCTGTTCCATCCATTGGTGATAAAGGCTGAATATTACATAGGTGTAAAGAGCTGGTGGCTCTTTCTTTTGCTTGGCATACTGTCGGCCATAGCATCGTTGTTGGTTTCGGAGCTTATAATCTCAATACTTTTGGGTGTTGTGGCATTCTCCTCTTTTTGGAGCATAGGCGAGGTGTTCCAACAGAAGAAAAGAGTGGAAAAGGGATGGTTTCCGGAAAATCCCAAAAGAAAGAAATAGAGTAATGGGGCTGACTAAAAGCAGCTCTTTCTATTCGGCATTTTTAAAAACCCGGGTGGCCAAAAGAAATTGGGCCATCCGGGTTTTGCTAATAAAAGGTATGACGTATTACCTTATAGAATCGTTCGCTGTAACTGTTGTTGCCATCGGAATAGCAGCAAGGCGCTGTACAAGCGAATCGCATACAATGGCAAAAGCCGCCTTGTTCTCTTCGCTGATTGGCATTTTGGGCTGCGACTTTATTGTCAGCGGGTTGATGGGCTTGCCGTTCTCATATACGCGGAAATCGAGGTGAGGACCTGTTGAAAGGCCTGTAGAACCAACGTAGCCGATGACCTGTTTCTGCTTCACATAATCGCCCTCCTTCAATCCTTTGGCATAGCCAGAGAGGTGCATGTAGCTTGTTGTATAGGTGGCGTTGTGGCGAATCTTCAAATAGTAACCAGCACCATTCGCCTGGTAGGCTTTCTTTATGACCTTTCCGCTACCAATGGCATATACCGGTGTTCCCTTGGGGGCTGCATAGTCCACGCCGTGGTGTGCACGGTGGCGCTTCAGCACAGGGTGGTAACGGCTGTTCGAGAACTTTGACGATATGCGGTAATAGTCGAGTGGCGCTTTCAGGAACGCACCCTCAAGGCTGTTGCCGTCACTGTTGTAGAAAAGCTCCTCGCCGGCCTGTGTGAAAGGTATGGCATATACAAGGTTGTTCGATGCCTTGAACGATGCTGCCAATATGCGGTAGTTGTTCAGTGGTGTATCCTCGACATATTCCTGTGCATATATCGCGCGGAATTCATCGCCTTGCTGAATGCCGAAAAAGTCTATTGACCAACCGAAGATATGCGACATCTCTACAGCAAGCAACGGTGATGCGTTGTTATCCTCCATTGCAAACCACAGCGATGACTTTACAGTACCGGCAACTTCGCTCTCTCGCCACTCTACAGGCTTGTGTTTGCGCTCGGCCTTATAGTCGTTGGCTATGTCGAAAGTGATATATGATTTTGCGCTCTCCTCATAGATAAAATATCGTGGAGTGGCGGCGCTGTCCTTGTCGCACAGCAGGGCGCATGCCTGTCCAGGGCGTATCTTGCGTACGTTGAAGATGCTGTCCGGGCATTGTGTGAGCTTGTGTATCTGGTTTGCATTGAATCCAAGGCCATAGAGCAGGTCGGCTATAGTCTGCTTGGGTTTTATGGTGTCATAGGTGACGGCAAAATTCTCTATCGGAAGGTCATATTTCATTACAACAACCTTTTCTTCTTGCTCTGTCGCAACGTCGTCTTCAGCTTGGGCGGTGTCGTTGGTATGTGTGCCCGAGCAACCGGCAAGGCACTGTGCAAGTGCAATGAGTCCGATAGCTGTTGCAGTCCTTATGTTACTGAATGCTATTTTCATTAGTATCTATTATACGCAATGAAGGGTGCCGCTGCACCCTTCATTGACCGGTTGTCATTATGTTTACTTAATAACAGTCTTTATGCCGTTTACGATGTAGATGCCGGCGGGCAAAGCGTTGACCTTGCTTGCATCCATGGTTTCAAGAACCTTGATACCGTTTGTCTTGTATACAACCCAACCGTTCTCTCCGTTAGCAATAATCTCCTCAATGCCGGTTTCGTTCTCTACAATATATTTGATGGTAATACCTTTCATCTCCTTTGAGTTGCGGTCTACAAAATAACCGTCGGCAATCTCAAGGATGTATGTGCCGTTCTCGGTTACAGGAGTGTCAAGCAAAAGGCCGCCCTGCTCCTGTGCCACGTGTGTGCCGTCCTCTTTGAGGTTGGTGAATGTGAAAGGAATTGTCTCATCGCTTCCCTCCTTGTACAGTTTTGCCTCCTTTGACGTATCTACAGTTGTGGCAATGTTGTTGAAGGTAAAAAGGATGTAGCTCAAAGACTCAACCTTGCTGCCATTGGCTGGCTCCACGCTGATTATTGTTGCGGCTGCCGCTGAACCAATGTGAGTGTACGAGTATATGCTGCGGATCCATCTTCCCTTGATAGGGTGTTTGTAGCCCATACCCTCGGGGTTCAGGATAATGTCGCCGGTGATGATGAGGTCTATTTTGATGTTGTCAACAGATACCAACTCCTCGTCTATTGTGAACTTCAATGTGTTCTCGTCAACCTGTGTGCAGTTGTATGTCTTGTCAATCTCGTATGTGCGGTCCTCTCTCTGGCCACTCTGTGCTTTGAGGCTGAAATCGCTAGAAACGGCAATACCCTCGTCGCATGTGATGGTGAATTCTTTCAATCCCTGTACATAGCTTCCATTCTCGGGAGTGATTGTTGCCTTGGGGTATTCGCGTACCATGTATACCGATGGGAGTACCATGTCATCGGTCTTCTCGGCATAGCAACCGAAGATGTCGTCGGCTGTTGAATAGTAGAGGGTACTGTTGCCGTTCTTTATAGTAGCCTGTCCGTTCTCAATTGTCACGCTCCAAACAGCGCCGGTTGCTGGCTTTTCTGCTGCAAATGAAACCTTGCCGTCATTGCTTGCCAGATACATATATCTCTCCTCTGCATCCTGGATTGTGTAACCGCCATCGGTGCTTGTGAATGTAAATGCATTGTACTCGATGGTCTCGATGTACTTGTCATATTTGCTTGAGATTGCTCGACTCTGCAAATTACCTTTTGTAGCACCGAAAAGGAAATCGGCAACGCTGTCATTTGCCACGAATGCATATCTCTCTCCGCTTGTGATTGATGCTGCAGGTACATAGGGTTTGGTAGGTGATACAATGTATTTGGCCTCTACAACATCGCTCTGGTAAACTGTTTCTCCGTCAACTCTAATGGCGATAGCCTTGACGGTAGCACTGTTCTTGAGTGTTTCGTTAAGAACGTAGTAGCCACTGCGCTTGGTCGTTCCAACACGTGGCTCGCTGTGATA